>NZ_AKJT01000009.1 GCF_000282195.1 Pseudomonas sp. GM18 | reverse complement strand
GCAGCTGCTACAGGCATTGCCGCTTCATGCCTGCCTTGTCCGCTTGGCCAGATCGGTCCATCCGCCCAGCAGTCCTCGCAATTGACCGTCCGCACTGTAAAACGGCACCGTCCACTGGTAGATGTCCCTGACGCCGTCCTTGAACATCAACTGACGTTCGCTGAAGCGGGTCTTGCGCGTACCGAGCTGGGCCATGAACTCGGCGTGCAGTTGCTCGGCGGTTTCTTTGGGCAAGACATCGAGTTCGACCAGGCGGCGCCCCTGAATCTGGTCGAAACGGGTCGACAACCCCTCTTCATAACTCTTGTTGCACATGATCAAGCGCCCTTCCAGATCACGCACGAACATGGGATCGGGCATGGCGTCTATCAAGGCGTGCTGGAAGGCGAGCTGGTCATTGAGGTCTTTTTCCGCGTCCCGACGTTGCTGGATCAACATCGCGAGTCGTCGGCTCCACAGCAGGGACAACAGCGCGAAAACACTGACGGCAAACACACTCCAGCAGCCCCATTCGGTTACTCGCTGCCAGGTCGAAGGCGTCTGTACAGGAACAATGCCATCGAGCCACTTCAAGCGAATCGCGCGTAACTCGGCAGGCGGAAACGCTTCGAGCGCCTTGTTGAGGATGCTCAACAATTGCGGCTGTCCTTTGCGTACCGCCAGATGATCGGCCTCCCATTTACCCTCCACCGTATCGCCCACTTTGAGCTGCCCGGACGGATAGAGCTGCGCCCCGGTTTCGTTTTCGATGGTGGCGTAGGCTTCGCCGCTTTCAACCAGCGCCCTGGCCTCGGCGTAGGTTTTGACCGAACGCAACTCGATGGCCGGGTAGTCGCGACGAATGGTGGCCTCCAGCGCATGCCGGGCTGGCAGCACCAATACTCTTTTCGACAGCTGCTGCATGGATTGCACCGCTGGCGCCCCCACTCGCCCGACGAACACCCAGCCCGCACCACCGAACGCATGACTGAAATCCAGAAATTCCTTGCGCTCCTCACTCATTGCCAATGTGGTGCTCATGTCTGCCGCGCCGTTTTCCAGGCGCTCCAGCAATTGGTCGGTGGAAAACGTCTCTTTATGGAGGAACTTCAGCCCTGTCATGGCGCTGATGCGGTTGAGCACATCGTTGTTCAAACCGCTCCAGTGTCCATGCTCATCCTTGAACAGGTACAACGGGTACTGCGCCGACGCGACGATGACCGTCGGATGCTCCGCAATCCATTGCAGCTCCTGAGCGTCTAGCCCGATCGCGGCCCCGGCGAGCGACTCCCGGGGTTCATAAGCCGCCAATTGCGCCGCCAGCCCCCATTGAGCAACGCTCATGGCGCCGACCAACAATATCCAGCACGCAGCTGGTTTAAACCCTCTAAAAAACAGCATTGCCACTTCCTTGGTGATCGTCTCGCCCGCCCTTCATGGGCGGCTCTTCATTTACGAAACCCGACAAGTGTGGCATGCAGAAATGAGAAAGCCCGTCAGGAGACGGGCTTCAAAATGTGACAGCTTTTACCGGTTACAGTGGCTTGCCGCGGTTGCCATGCTGACTGACAAAGGCCTGCACGGCTTTCAGATCATTCGGCAACACGGTGCAACGCTCATCTCGCTCAAACAAATCAGAAAGATGTGCAGGTAGTTCGAGCGCTTTTCCTACACCAGCTTTTTCCACCGCGTCCGGGAATTTGACCGGATGAGCCGTGCCCAGGATCACCATCGGGATATCCAGGCTGCGACGGCATTCGCGCGCGGCCTTCACGCCGATGGCGGTGTGCGGATCCAGCAGCTCACCGGTTTGCTCGAAGACTTCGGCAATGGTTTCGCAGGTTTGAGCGTCATCCACAGCCAGCGAATCGAACAGCTTGCGCGCCTCGGTCCAGCGTTCCTGTTCGACGCTGAAACCGCCACCCTGCTTGAAGGTATCCATCAAACCGGCAATCGCTGCGCCGTTGCGACCGTGCAGGTCGAACAGCAGTCGTTCGAAGTTCGACGAAACCATGATGTCCATCGACGGCGACAGCGTGGCGTGCAGGGTTTCCTTGACGTACTGATTGCCGCTCATGAAGCGGTGCAGGATGTCGTTGCGGTTGGTGGCGACGATCAACTGGTTGATCGGCAGCCCCATGTTGCGCGCCAGGTAACCGGCGAAGATATCGCCGAAGTTGCCGGTCGGCACCGAGAACGACACCGAACGCGCCGGGCCGCCCAGTTGCAGGGCTGCGTGGAAGTAGTAAACGATCTGGGCCATGATCCGCGCCCAGTTGATCGAGTTCACCGCTACCAGGCGTGTGCCCTTGAGGAAGCTCTGGTCGGCGAAGCTGGCCTTGACCATTTCCTGGCAGTCATCGAAGTTGCCTTCGATGGCGATGTTATGGATGTTCTCGCCGAAGATGGTGGTCATCTGGCGACGCTGCACTTCGGACACGCGGTTGTGCGGGTGCAGGATGAAGATGTCGACGTTTTCGCAATGCTTGCAGCCTTCGATGGCCGCCGAACCGGTGTCGCCGGACGTGGCGCCAACGATCACCACGCGCTCGCCGCGCTTTTCCAGCACGTAGTCGAGCAGACGACCGAGCAGTTGCAGAGCAAAGTCCTTGAACGCCAGGGTCGGGCCGTGGAACAGCTCCAGCACCCATTCGTTACCGTTCAGCTGACGCAACGGTGCCACGGCGTTGTGGGAAAACACGCCGTATGTTTCTTCAAGAATCTTTTTGAAATCGGCATCGGGGATGCTGCCGGTGACGAACGGGCGCATCACCCGGAAGGCCAGTTCGTGATACGGCAGGCCGGCCCAGGAAGCGATTTCTTCCTGAGTGAAACGTGGCAGGTTTTCCGGGACGTACAGACCGCCGTCGGTGGCTAGACCGGCCAGCAGGACGTCTTCGAAATTCAGGGCCGGTGCCTGGCCGCGGGTACTGATATAACGCATGACTGGCTCCAATAGACAGTGTTCGCAAACCCGGGCCCGCACGCGGGCCCGGTGAACGATAACGGCTTAGTTCAGGTGCTCGACGCGGATCCGCACAACCGGACCGACCACGCCCGCAAGCGCTTCCAGGGCAGCGATCGCATCGTTGATGTGCTGTTCCAGCACGCGGTGGGTCAGCAGGATCATTGGCACCAGGCCGTCGTGTTCCTCGACTTCCTTCTGCATGATCGATTCGATGTTGATGCCGCGCTCCGACAGGATGCTCGCCACCTGAGCCAACACGCCTGGATGGTCCTTGGCCTGAATGCGCAGGTAGTAAGCGCTTTCGCAGGCTTCGATCGGCAGGATCGGGTGGGCCGACAGCGAATCCGGCTGGAAGGCCAGATGCGGTACGCGGTTTTCCGGGTCGGAGGTCATGGCACGCACCACGTCCACCAGGTCGGCGATCACCGACGAAGCGGTCGGCTCCATGCCGGCGCCAGCGCCGTAGAACAGGGTCGAACCGGCAGCGTCACCGTTGACCATCACCGCGTTCATCACGCCATTGACGTTGGCGATCAGGCGATCGGCCGGGATCAGCGTCGGGTGCACGCGCAACTCGATACCGGCCGCGGTGCTGCGCGCCACGCCCAGGTGCTTGATGCGATAGCCCAGCGCTTCGGCGTAGTTCACGTCAGCGGTGGTCAGCTTGGTGATGCCTTCGGTGTAGGCCTTGTCGAATTGCAGCGGGATGCCGAACGCGATGGACGCCAGGATCGTCAGCTTGTGGGCTGCGTCGATGCCTTCGACGTCGAACGTCGGGTCGGCTTCGGCGTAGCCCAGGGCTTGCGCTTCGGCGAGGACGTCTTCGAAGGTCCGGCCTTTTTCACGCATTTCGGTAAGGATGAAGTTACCGGTGCCGTTGATGATGCCGGCCACCCAGTTGATACGGTTGGCGGACAGGCCTTCGCGGATCGCCTTGATCACCGGAATGCCGCCGGCCACGGCCGCTTCGAACGCAACGATCACGCCCTTCTCGCGAGCCTTGGCGAAAATTTCATTACCGTGAACGGCAATCAGAGCCTTGTTCGCGGTGACCACATGCTTGCCATTCTCGATGGCCTTGAGTACCAGCTCGCGGGCAACGGTATAGCCGCCCATCAGCTCTATGACGATGTCGATCTCAGGGTTCGTGGCCACTTCGAAGACATCGTTGGTAATCGCAATACCGGTCGTCTGGAACTGAGGCTTTGGCGTGCGAATGGCGATTTGAGCCACTTCGATTCCACGCCCGGCACGACGAGCAATTTCCTCGGCGTTGCGCTGAAGTACGTTGAAGGTACCGCCACCGACGGTCCCTAACCCACAGATGCCTACTTTGACCGGTTTCACTGTGAACTCCCCATAAAACGGCCGACTCAAGGCCGGCCGTGAAAACAGCCGCAGGTTCGCGGCTCTCTATTGATGGCCCGGCAAATGCTGCCGCCGGACCACGCTCGTCAAAGGCTGGCCGTGACGATGCGAATTTACTTCGCGCCCAGTGCCAGTTTGGCGACTTGTGGCGCAGGCTGGTAGCCCGGAATGACCTGACCGTCAGCCAAAACGATGGCCGGTGTACCGTTCACGCCAATCGACTGACCGAGGGCAAACTGCTTGGACACCGGGTTATCGCACTTGGCGGCCTTGATTTCCTTGCCATCGACCATTTTGTCCATGGCGGCTTTCTTGTCTTTCGAGCACCACACGGCTTGCAGTTGCTCGTCACCCGGCGAGCCCAGGCCCTGGCGCGGGAACGCAACATAACGCACTTCGATGCCGCGCTTGTTCAGCTCAGGCACTTCGGCGTGCAGCTTGTGGCAATACGGGCAAGTGGTGTCGGTGAACACGGTGATGTGCGACTTGGTTTCGCCGATGGCCGGGTAGACCACGGTTTCAGCCACTGGAATGTCGTTGATCAGCTTGGCAATGCCCAGGCGTTCGGTCTTTTCGGTCAGGTTGACCGGTTTGCCGTCCTTGAGCTGGAACAGGTAGCCCTGAACGACGTATTGGCCGTCGGCGCTGGCGTAAAGCACGCGGCTGCCCTTGAGCTTGACTTCGTACAGACCTGGCAGCGGGCTGGCAGTGATGGTTTCGACCGGCACGTCGAGCTGGAGGTTTTCCAGGCTTTTACGAATGGCTTTGTCGGCCGCGTCATCGGCGACGGCAAAGGTGCTGACCAACGCAATGGCTGCGGCGGCGAAAATCTGGGTCAGACGCATGAGAACTCCTGAAGGCGGACAAATGGGACGATCAGAACGCCCGTGCCGAAACACCGGGTCATAACCGCCCATCGTGCAAACCGGCAAAGCCTACCACATAAGGCCCGTGTGGCCGAATGCGCCCGACGCAAGCGTCACAAAGCTTTTGTGGGAACGGTCAACCCCGAGGGTGATGCTTGGCATGCAGGTCCTGCAAGCGAGCCCGGGCGACGTGAGTATAGATCTGGGTGGTGGAGAGATCGCTGTGGCCGAGCAACATTTGCACCACCCGCAGGTCGGCGCCGTGGTTGAGCAGGTGCGTGGCGAAGGCATGACGCAAGGTATGCGGCGACAGCGACTTGCCGATCCCGGCGACCTTGGCCTGGTGCTTGATGCGATGCCAGAAGGTCTGGCGGGTCATCTGCTCGCCGCGCTGGCTGGGGAACAGCACATCGCTGGGACGCCCGCCCAGCAACTCGCCACGGGCATCGCGCATGTAGCGCTCGACCCAGACAATCGCCTCCTCGCCCATCGGCACCAAGCGCTCCTTGCTGCCCTTGCCCATCACCCGCAGCACGCCCTGGCGCAGGTTGACCTGCTCCAGCGTCAGGCTGATCAGCTCCGTCACCCGCAAGCCACACGCGTAAAGCACCTCAAGCATGGCGCGATCACGCTGACCGATGGCCTCGCTCAGGTCCGGCGCGGCCAGCAATGCCTCCACATCGGCTTCCGACAAGGATTTAGGCAACGGCCTGCCCAGTTGTGGCATATCGACGCGCAAGGTCGGATCGACGGCGATCAGCTTTTCCCGCAGCAAATAGCGATAGAAACCACGCACACCGGAGAGAAATCTTGCGGTAGAACGGGGTTTGTAGTTTTGCTCCAGGCGCCAGGCCAAGTGATCGAGGATCAACTCGCGCCCGGCGTTGATCAGCTCCAGGCCCTTCTCCTGCAACCAGCCGTTGAACAAGGCCAGGTCGCTGCGATAGGCATCGCGGGTGTTATCGGAAAGGCCTTTCTCCAGCCACAGGGCGTCGAGGAACTGGTCTATCAAGGGATGATCGATGGCAGGCATGGGGGCTCAGGACTGGCGGGCAAAAGGCCGCAAAAATGAAGAGTCTTTCATAGCTCGTTGATGGTGAACATAAAATTCAGGCACAAAAAAAGCATCCCTTACGGGATGCTTCTTTTTGAGTAAGACGCTCAGCTCATCACCGGGCCGGTTCGTTCTGCCCCAGGATCAGCCTGCCTTCCTTGTCGACCGGAATCTGGTTGCCCGGATCGCGATCCATCCGCACTTTGCCTTCCTTGCCGTCCAGCGAATAACGAACGTCGTAGCCTACGACCTTGTCGCTGATGTCATTGACCGTGTTACAGCGAGTCTGAGTCGTGGTGTAGGTGTCACGCTCCTGCATGCCTTCCTGCACCTTGTTACCCGCATAACCGCCGCCGACCGCACCGGCCACTGTGGCGATTTTCTTGCCTGTACCGCCGCCGATCTGGTTGCCCAACAGGCCGCCAGCCAGCGCGCCGACCACCGTACCGGCGATCTGGTGTTGGTCTTTCACCGGCGCTTGCCGGGTCACCGTAACGTCCTTGCACACTTCACGTGGAGTTTTGATTTGTGTCTTGACCGGCTCAACGGCCAGCACTTGCGCATACTCAGGGCCGCTTTTAACCAGTTTGTAGGTGGCAACAGCACCACCGGCAGTCACACCGACAGCACCCAATACCGCACCAACCAGCAACGACTTGTTCACATGAACCTCCTGGCTATTACAGGCGGGACAAACCCGCGCTTCTCCCAGCCTTGGAGCATAAAAAAAGGCGCGAGTTCAACACTCGCGCCTTCTCGGCTTTCAGCAGGAAAACGATAACCGTTATGGACGGTCGTCGACTTCCTTCTCGCTCGTTGCCACAGGAATCAGGTCTTCGCTGTTCAGGTTCAGCCAGATCAGCACCACGTTCGCGATGTAGATCGAGGAGTAAGTACCCGCCAGAACACCGATGAACAGGGCAATGGAGAAGCCGAACAGGTTGTCGCCACCGAAGAACAACAGGGCCGCGATCGCCAGCAAGGTGGAGATCGACGTCGCCATGGTCCGCAGCAGGGTTTGCGTGGTCGAGATGTTGATGTTCTCGATCAGGCTGGCCTTGCGCAGGACGCGGAAGTTCTCACGAACCCGGTCGAATACCACGATGGTGTCGTTGAGCGAGTAACCGATGATCGCCAGCACCGCCGCCAGCACCGTCAGGTCGAAGGTGATCTGGAAGAACGACAGGATACCGACGGTCACGATCACGTCGTGAATCAAGGACACGATCGCACCGACCGCAAACTTCCACTGAAAGCGGAAAGCCAGGTAGATCAGAATGCCGCCCAGCGCCATCAGCATGCCGAGGCCGCCCTGGTCGCGCAGCTCTTCACCGACCTGCGGGCCGACGAACTCGACACGCTTGACCTGAGCCGGGTTGTCGCCGCCGACTTTCTGCAGCGCGTCAGCCACCTGGTGACCCAGTTGCGGGTCTTCGCCAGGCATACGCACCAGAAGATCGGTAGTCGCACCGAAGTTCTGCACGATGGCTTCGTGATAACCGGCTGTAACCAGTTGCTCACGCACCTTGGTGACATCGGCCGGACGCTCGTAGGTCAGCTCGATGAGCGTACCGCCGGTGAAGTCCAGGCCCCAGTTCATGCCCTTGTGGAAGCAGCTGAACAGTGCCAGTGCGGTAAGGAACAATGTGACGCCGAACGCAAAGTTGCGAACGCCCATGAAGTTGATTGTACGTAACATGGCAGCCCCTTAAATCCACAACTTCTTGAAGTCACGACCGCCGAAGATCAGGTTGACCATCGCGCGGGTCACCATGATGGCCGTGAACATCGAGGTAAAGATCCCGAGGGACATGGTCACGGCGAAACCCTTGACCGGGCCGGTGCCCATGGCAAAGAGAATCCCGCCCACCAACAAGGTTGTCAGGTTGGCGTCGAGAATCGCGGTGAATGCCCGGCCGAAGCCTTCGTTGATTGCCCGTTGCACGGTCATGCCGGCCGCGATCTCTTCACGTATCCGCGAGAAGATCAGGACGTTGGCGTCGACCGCCATACCCATGGTCAATACGATACCGGCGATGCCCGGCAGGGTCAGCGTTGCACCCAGCAGCGACATCAAGGCCAGCAGCATCACCATGTTCACCGCCAGCGCAACGGTGGCGATGAAGCCGAAGAAGCGGTAGATGGCCATGATGAACAGCGAGACAAACAGCATGCCCCACAACGATGCATCGATACCTTTGGTGATGTTGTCGGCACCCAGGCTTGGGCCAATGGTGCGCTCTTCAGCGAAGTACATCGGAGCCGCCAGACCACCGGCACGCAGCAACAGCGCCAGCTCGGACGATTCGCCCTGGCCGTTCAGGCCAGTGATGCGGAACTGGGCACCCAGCGGCGACTGGATGGTCGCCAGGCTGATGATCTTCTTCTCTTCCTTGAACGTCTGAACCGGCACGTCTTTCTCGACGCCGTTGACCACTTGCTTGACGTAAGTGGTGACCGGACGCTGTTCGATGAAGATCACTGCCATGCTGCGGCCGACGTTGCTGCGAGTCGCACGACTCATCAGCTCGCCACCGTGGCCATCCAGACGGATGTTCACTTCTGGCGTACCGTGCTCGCCGAAGCCCGCCTTGGCGTCAGTCACCTGGTCACCGGTAATGATCAGGCCACGCTCGATGAGCGCTGGAGGACGCTTGCCTTCACGGAACTCGAACTCCTCGGAAGTGGCTTTCGAAGCGCCAGGCTCAGCCGCCAGACGGAACTCCAGGTTGGCCGTCTTGCCGAGGATACGCTTGGCTTCTGCGGTGTCTTGCACGCCCGGCAGCTCAACCACGATGCGGTTGGCGCCCTGGCGCTGAACGATAGGTTCGGCAACACCCAGCTCGTTGACGCGGTTACGTACCGTGGTCAAGTTCTGCTTGATGGAGTATTCACGGATTTCCGCCAGCTTGGCCGGGGTCATCGCCAGACGCAGTACCGGTTGGCCATTGAGGTCGGCCGGAACAATGTCGAAATCGTTGAAGTTCTTGCGGATCAGCGCACGGGCCTGTTCGCGGGAGTCTTCATCAGTGAAGCCCAGCTGAATGGCACCGCCCAGTTGCGGCAGGCTGCGATAGCGCAGTTTCTCTTTACGCAACAGGCTCTTGACGTCGCCTTCGTAGACTTTCAGGCGTGCGTCGAGGGCTTTGTCCATGTCCACTTCCAGCAGGAAGTGCACACCACCGGACAAGTCCAGGCCCAGCTTCATCGGATGCGCGCCCAGGCTGCGCAGCCATTGCGGGGTGGTTTGCGCCAGGTTCAGTGCAACGACGTAGTCATCACCCAATGCCTTGCGCACGACGTCTTTGGCTGGCAGCTGGTCTTCAGCCTTGGCCAGTCGAATCAGACCGCCCTTGCCGTTTGCCGCCAGCGTGGCCGCCTTGACGTTGATCCCGGATTCCTTGAGCGCGGTGCTCACACGGTCCAGATCAGCCTGATTGACTTGCAGCGCAGTGCTTGCACCGCTGACCTGAATGGCCGGGTCATCAGGATATAGATTGGGAGCGGAATAAATCAGACCGATCGCCAGCACCGCCAGGATCAGAATGTATTTCCACAGAGGGTATTTGTTCAGCATCACGCCGCCCGCTTATGACGCGGGGCGCCTTGCGCGCCCCGTCGATTGAGTAGAAGTTGAAACTTAGATCGCTTTGAGCGTGCCTTTTGGCAGCGTGGCGGCGATGGCGCCTTTCTGGAACTTCATTTCAACGGTGTCGGAAACTTCCAGAACCACGAAGTCATCGGACACTTTGGTGATTTTGCCGGCGATACCACCGGTGGTCACAACTTCGTCACCTTTTTGCAGGCTGCTCAGCAGGTTCTTCTGCTCTTTGGCGCGCTTGGCCTGTGGACGCCAGATCATCAGGTAGAAGATGACCAGGAAACCGACCAGGAAAATCCACTCAAAGCCGCCGCCCATCGGGCCTGCCGCAGGTGCAGCAGCGTCAGCCATGGCATTAGAGATAAAAAAGCTCATTTAGCACTCCAGTTGCAAATGTTGAATCTTGGGGTCAGAAAACTCAGTCCAAAGGCGGAACGGGTAACCCGCGTTTGGCGTAGAAGGCATCGACAAAGGCGGCCAATGTACCCTGTTGAATAGCCTCGCGCAAACCAGCCATAAGCACCTGGTAATGGCGCAAATTGTGGATGGTATTCAACATGCTACCCAGCATTTCGCCGCACTTGTCCAGATGGTGCAGATAAGCACGGGAGAAGTTCTGGCAGGTGTAGCAATCGCAGGTCGGATCCAGCGGCGAATCATCATGGCGATGGAACGCGTTACGGATCTTCAGCACGCCTGTATCAATGAACAGATGCCCGTTGCGGGCATTACGGGTTGGCATCACGCAATCGAACATGTCCACACCGCGGCGCACACCCTCAACCAGATCTTCCGGTTTGCCAACGCCCATAAGGTAACGAGGTTTGTCAGCCGGCATCTGGCCCGGCAGGTAATCGAGCACCTTGATCATCTCGTGCTTGGGCTCGCCCACCGACAGACCGCCGATGGCCAGGCCGTCGAAGCCGATCTTGTCGAGGCCTTCCAGGGAGCGCATGCGCAAATCCTGGTGCATGCCGCCCTGCACGATGCCGAACAACGCCGCGGTATTGTCGCCATGGGCGTTTTTCGAACGCTGAGCCCAGCGCAACGACAACTCCATCGATACGCGAGCGACGTCTTCGTCGGCCGGGTACGGGGTGCATTCGTCGAAGATCATCACGATGTCCGAGCCCAGGTCACGCTGGACCTGCATCGACTCTTCCGGACCCATGAACACTTTGGCGCCGTCGACCGGAGAGGCGAAGGTCACGCCCTCCTCCTTGATCTTGCGCATGGCGCCCAGGCTGAACACCTGGAAACCGCCGGAGTCGGTCAGAATCGGGCCTTTCCACTGCATGAAATCGTGCAGGTCGCCGTGTTCCTTGATCACCTGGGTGCCGGGACGCAGCCACAAGTGGAAGGTGTTGCCCAGAATGATTTCCGCGCCGGTGGCGACGATATCCCGCGGCAGCATGCCTTTGACCGTGCCGTACGTGCCCACCGGCATGAAGGCCGGGGTCTCGACGGTACCGCGCGGGAAGGTCAGGCGACCACGACGAGCCTTGCCATCGGTGGCTAGGAGCTCAAAGGACATGCGACATTCGCGACTCATTCTGTTTCCTCTGGGCCTGTTTGTTTAGGGGCAGTAGGTGCGGGATTACGGGTGATGAACATCGCATCACCGTAGCTGAAAAAGCGGTATCCGTTATCAACCGCAGCCTTATAGGCGGCCATGGTCTCGGGATAACCGGCGAACGCCGAAACCAGCATCAACAGCGTGGATTCGGGCAAATGGAAATTGGTGACCAGGGCATCGACCACATGAAACGGCCGGCCCGGGTAGATAAAGATGTCGGTATCGCCACTGAACGGCTTGAGCACGCCATCGCGCGCGGCGCTTTCCAGGGAACGCACGCTGGTGGTCCCCACGGCCACCACACGACCGCCGCGAGCGCGGCAGGCCGCAACGGCATCGACCACGTCCTGGCCGACTTCCAGCCATTCGCTGTGCATGTGGTGATCTTCGATCTTCTCGACACGCACCGGCTGGAAAGTGCCGGCGCCAACGTGCAAGGTCACGAACGCGGTCTCGACGCCCTTGGCGGCAATCGCCTCCATCAGAGACTGATCGAAATGCAGCCCCGCCGTCGGCGCCGCCACCGCGCCCAAGCGCTCGGCGTACACCGTCTGATAACGCTCGCGGTCCGAGCCTTCATCCGGGCGGTCTATATAGGGAGGCAACGGCATGTGCCCGACGCGGTCGAGCAGCGGCAACACCTCTTCGGCAAACTTAAGCTCGAACAACGCATCGTGACGCGCCAGCATCTCGGCCTCGCCACCGCCGTCGATAAGGATCTTCGACCCAGGCTTGGGCGACTTGCTGGAGCGCACATGCGCCAGCACGCGATGACTGTCGAGCACCCGCTCCACCAGAATTTCCAGCTTGCCGCCGGAAGCTTTCTGGCCAAACAGCCGCGCCGGAATCACCCGGGTATTGTTGAACACCATCAAATCGCCTGGGCGCAAATGCTCAAGCAAATCAGTGAATTGACGGTGTGCCAGGGCGCCGCTGACCCCATCCAGGGTCAACAGGCGACTACCGCGACGCTCGGCCAAAGGATGGCGAGCAATCAGCGAATCAGGGAGCTCGAAGGTAAAGTCAGCAACGCGCATGATGGGGTTCGTCTAGCAGGGCCGGGAAGTCTAGCGGAAATATCAAAAATTCTCCATGTACCTGATTGACCAGCGGTATTCACCTCTCTATACTTCGCCGCCATTGAGCCCTGATGGCGGAATTGGTAGACGCGGCGGATTCAAAATCCGTTTTCGAAAGGAGTGGGAGTTCGAGTCTCCCTCGGGGCACCAAAATTAAGAAAGGTCTTGCTTTGCAAGGCCTTTTTTTTCGCCTGTAGAAAAGCCACCCCGCCCCCGTAGGAGCTGCGAAGGCTGCGATCTTTTGATCTTGCTCTTCTATGCAGCCAAACCGGCGGAACATTTCACAAGGATTCCCCCATGGAATTGCAGCTGGAAACTGTCGCCCTCTTCTCCCTGAAACTGGCGTATGAGACGGAAGATTCAAGTCCGATTTTGCGTGATGATCTGGTCATGGGTGACTACCAGCGGGATGTGTTTGAGTTGCTGGTGCGTCGGGGGAATGTTGGGGCGATTCAGTTGAAGGTGGATGAGTGTGTGGGGTTGGCGCTGGAAGCCATCGGTGGTGTGGATAAGCCGTTGGGGCGGGAGTTGCGGAGATTGGCAGCTGAATTTACTGGTATTCAGACATTAGAGAAGCTTGATGCCCCGCTCGTTGCGCTCAAGGATTATTTGAAAGACATTCAATGAATGAAGGTGGGCGGCCTAAGAAGCGGGGGCGCCCGATAGCCGGACCGTGTTGGTCGCCACGTCGTATCCAATATTAAATCTGCCCCCTTTTCCCCAGAGGCCAGCTAAATACCGAACAGTTTCCGAGGGAACCCCGTTTCATCCGGGAACCCCATCGCTTTGAAAGTGCAGCCCGGGATAGAAGGCTTGGCATCGATCAGATCCGCAACTTCGCGGATCCAGGTCGAAGCTGGTGCAATTCTCTGCAGCAAAAACCATATGACCGCGACTAATCCGTACAGCCGCTTGAGCGCATGCTGATCCAGCCCCAACGTCTGAAAATACGGGGCGGAGGGGACCGCTAACGGGTTGGGCGAAGCCTGATTCCAGATACGCGTATGGTGCGCACAGCGGTTGCGCAAATGGCTGGTTTGCTGCATCCATCGACTGAGCATCTTTGCGTTGTTCAAGCCGAGGCGCGTGAGTATGAGATTCTGATACTTGCTATTGAGCAGCTCGAAAAACTCCGAGAGATCCCCGAAATCCCATGCCTCCACCGCGACCCATACGGGGATGGACTTACCGGCTCGCAAGTGCCATTGAATGCAGTCCTCTTTGCTCCGCGCAATGTGCGACTGTTGCTTCACACTCCACTCTGTCCACTTGTTTCGAGTGTTACCACGGTGGTCCGTGTACGGCTGAGTCCATTTGTGCAGAATGAATTTCACATTGGCGTAGGCCATCGGGTCGTGATACCCAACCTCATGAGCCATTACGGTCTTGAGGTTAACCTCCAGGCGCTCGACTGCATCCAGCATCAGCATTCGCAGTCGTTTATCGAACTTGTAAAGGTCTACGATCGTGTCGAAAGAGGTCGCGACCTGGAAAGTGTCGAGACGAAGAGGCTTACCCGTGACCGAGCAGACGTCTTGCTGCAGGCCGTTCATCTTGAACTCTCGCGCCGGGTACCAGTAACCGCTGAGACGGTAATACCCTAGCTGTGCGAGCTTGCGTTCTGCACGAGACGGGTCATGGATTTGCATACCCCTGTTGGCCAGCAACGCAACCAAATCAGGGTGTGTACGGAACGGCTTCGGAGGGGCTAGGCTAGACAACTTCCATGTTCCAGAAACAAGAAGGCCCGAACGTAATGCCGGACTAAGCCAGCACCAGAGGATCGGGCGCGATTGGAATTAATGCTGCCGTAGCCTGATGACCCTGTCAATGTGTACGTCACAGAAAACGCGGTAAACACTAGGGTTTATGCGGGTTTGCGACGATCTGTTGCAGACGATGGCGCGCGCTTGTGAGCAGCCTAAAACAGAGCGCTGCGAATTGTTGTCAGGCCATTCCGAAATAGCGGTAGGGATATTCTCTCCGTCATCGGAGGTGGCCAATGACCGATCAATTAGACGCATCTGCTCCCTGAAATCCCCCACACATCTGATGCTGTTTCTCACCCGTAATGCTTGCTATACATCCCCCACCGACAAGCCCTCAAAGCATTAAGCCAGTGCGTGAACGCCCCACGCCCCGCTCATCTAGACTTAATGGATAGTCGTAGGCAGAACCGAACACGTCGCTTTGGTGCGGATGATTCAAAGGCGGCGTGGCAAGCTGCGTTATATGCCTGAAGAGGTGCGGCAAAGACCGCGCCGGGCACAACAAGATGCCCACTCAGGGTGCCCTGGCCAACGGCCTGAAAATGCCACGATACCGTGACGTGGTGTGAACGCCGCAGCCGACACTTTCGGACGACCGACAACCGCCTGGTTTGTCCGTGACCGTGAGGAATGCTGTATGCCTGATGAGATGTTGCACCTGCCTATGGTCAACAGCCTGCTGGAGCGCCACAAGGGTTTGCCCGGCGCATTGTTGCCGATCCTTCATGATATTCAGGAAGGCATCGGTTACATCCCCGATGCCGCCGTTCCCGAGATTGCTCACGCCCTCAACCTGAGTCAGGCCGAGGTTCGCGGGGTGATCAGTTTCTACCATGACTTCCGTACCGCGCCTCCAGCCCGGCATATCCTGCGTCTGTGCCGGGCCGAGTCCTGCCAGAGCCGCGGCGCCGAGCAGCTTGCGGCGCAATTGCGCGAACGCCTGCAACTGGACGACCACGGCAGCAGTGCCGACGGCAACATCAGTTTGCGCCCGGTGTATTGCCTCGGCGCCTGCGCCTGTTCGCCCGCTCTGGAGCTGGATGGTCAGGTGCATGCGCGGCTCACTGCCGAGCGCCTGGATGCCCTGCTCGATGCTTGCCAGGAGGACGCATGATGCCGACGCTTTATCTGCCCTGTGATTCTCTTGCCCGTGCCGTAGGCGCCGATGAGGTGGCCGTGACCCTGGCCACTCAGGCCCAGGAGCGCAATCTGCCGTTGGACTTGCAACGCACCAGTTCTCGCGGCCTGTACTGGCTGGAGCCGCTGCTGGAAGTGGACAGCCCGCTAGGTCGTATCGGCTTCGGCCCACTGACCGCTGCCGATGTGCCGTCCGTGCTCGATGCGCTGCAAGGTGAGCCGTCCACCCATCCGTTGGCCTTGGGGCTGGTGGAAGAGTTGCCTTATCTGAAGACCCAACAACGCCTGTTGTTCGCCCGCGCCGGCATTACCCGGCCGCTGTCCCTGGAGGATTACCGGGCTCATGGCGGTTTCGAGGGCTTGACCCAGGCCATCGCTCTGGGCGGCGAGCAGACCGCGACAGCGGTGTTCGATTCGGGCCTGCGTGGCCGTGGCGGCGCGGCTTTCCCGGCCGGGATCAAATGGCGCACGGTGCGCGGCACTCAGGCTGCGCAGAAATACATCGTGTGCAACGCCGACGAAGGCGACTCCGGCACCTTCGCCGATCGCATGTTGATGGAAGGCGACCCCTTCCTGCTGATCGAAGGCATGGCCATTGCCGGCATCACCGTCGGCGCCAGCTACGGCTACATTTATGTGCGCTCGGAATATCCACAGGCCGTGGCCACCCTGCGCGAGGCGCTGGACATCGCCCGGGCCGCCGGTTACCTCGGCGCCAATGTCGGTGGCAGCGGACTGGCCTTCGACATGGAAGTGCGGGTCGGCGCCGGCGCGTACATCTGCGGTGAGGAAACCGCGCTGCTGGACTCCCTTGAGGGCAAGCGCGGGATCGTCCGCGCCAAGCCGCCGATTCCTGCGCTGCAGGGCCTGTTCGGCCTGCCGACCCTGGTGCACAACGTGCTGACGCTGGCCTCGGTGCCGATGATTATGGCCAAGGGCGCGCAGTTCTATCGCGATTACGGCATGGGCCGTTCCCTGGGCACCATGCCCTTCCAGCTGGCGGGCAATATTCGTCACGGCGGTTTGGTGGAACGGGCCTTTGGCCTGACCCTGCGCGAACTGGTGGAAGACTACGGCGGCGGGACCGCCAGTGGCCGGCCGCTGAAGGCCGCGCAGGTTGGCGGCCCTCTCGGCGCCTGGGTGCCGCCCTCGCAATTCGATACGCCGCTAGATTACGAGGCATTCGCCGCCATGGGCGCGATGCTCGGTCACGGTGGCGTGGTAGTGGCTGACGACAGCCTGGACATGGCCCACATGGCGCGCTTCGCCATGCAGTTCTGCGCCGAGGAATCCTGCGGCAAATGCACCCCATGCCGCATCGGTTCGACCCGGGGCGTTGAGGTGATCGATCGCCTGCTGGCCGCGCCTGACCAGAGCGGTCGCGATGAGCAGGCCATCATCCTCAAGGACCTGTGCGACACAATGCAATACGGTTCGCTGTGCGCGTTGGGCGGCATGACCTCCTATCCGGTCGTCAGCGCCCTCAAGCACTTCCCCGCCGACTTCGGTCTGCAAGCCTCGGAGGCCGACCAATGATCACTGTATTCGACCCGAAAACCGATATGGATCTGGGTACCCCGGCCCGCGAAAGCCAAGTGCAGGTCACCCTGAACATCGACGGCCAAAGCATCAGCGTGCCCGAAGGCACCTCGGTGATGCGCGCTGCCGCGCTGCTGGGCACCACCATTCCCAAATTGTGCGCCACCGACAGCCTGGAAGCCTTCGGCTCCTGCCGCATGTGCCTGGTGGAGATCGACGGCATGCGCGGCTACCCCGCGTCCTGCACCACGCCGGTCAGCGAAGGCATGACCGTGCATACCCAGACGCCGAAGCTCGCGACCTTGCGCCGCAACGTCATGGAGCTGTACATCTCCGATCACCCGCTGGATTGCCTGACCTGCTCGGCCAACGGCAACTGCGAGCTGCAAACCGTCGCCGGCCAGGTTGGCCTGCGGGAAGTGCGTTACGGCTATGAAGGCGAGAACCATCTGGCCGACGTGAAGGACACCTCCAACCCGTACTTCGACTACGACCCGAGCAAGTGCATCGTCTGCAACCGCTGCGTGCGCGCCTGCGAAGAAACCCAGGGCACCTTTGCCCTGACCATTACCGGGCGCGGTTTCGAATCCCGGGTAGCGGCCGCCGGTGGCGAGGACTTCCTCGACTCGGAATGCGTGTCCTGCGGTGCCTGTGTGCAAGCCTGCCCGACCGCGACGCTGATGGAAAAAAGTGTGGTCGAACTGGGTCAGCCCGAACACAGTGTGATCACCACCTGCGCCTATTGCGGCGTGGGCTGTTCGTTCCGCGCCGAGATGAAAGGCGACCAGCTGGTGCGCATGGTTCCGGACAAGAACGGCCAGGCCAACCACGGCCACTCCTGCGTCAAGGGGCGCTTTGCCTGGGGCTACGCGACCCACCCGGATCGCATCACCAAGCCGATGATCCGCAAGTCCATTAACGACCCTTGGCAGGAAGTCAGCTGGGATGAAGCGGTAACCTACGCCGCCAGCGAATTCCGTCGGCTGCAGCAAAAATACGGTCGCGACTCTATTGGTGGCATTACCTCCAGCCGCTGCACCAACGAAGAAACCTACCTGGTGCAAAAACTGGTGCGCGCCGCGTTCGGCAACAACAACGTCGACACCTGTGCGCGGGTCTGCCACTCGCCGACCGGCTATGGCCTGAAACAAACCCTGGGCGAGTCCGCCGGCACACAGAGTTTCGACTCGGTGATGCAGGCTGACGTGATCCTGGTGATGGGCGCCAACCCCAGCGACGCTCACCCGGTGTTCGCCTCTCAGCTCAAGCGCCGTCTGCGTGAAGGCGCGCGGCTGATCGTCATCGACCCACGTCGCATTGATCTGGTGGACACGGTGCATGCCCGCGCCGAACTGCACCTGGCCCTGCGCCCGGGCACCAACGTCGCCATGCTCAATGCCTTGGCCCACGTGATCATCACTGAAGGCCTGCAAAACCAGGCCTTTATCGATGCCCGTTGCGAAGGCAGTGATTTCGCCCGCTGGAGCGAGTTCGTCAGCCGTGCGGAAAACTCGCCGGAAGCGATTGGCCCGATCTGCGGTGTAGCAGCTGCCGACATCCGTGCCGCCGCTCGTCTGTACGCCACCGGTGGCAATGCGGCGATCTACTACGGCCTGGGCGTCACCGAACACAGCCAGGGCAGCACTTCGGTCATGGGCATCGCCAACCTGGCCATGGCCACCGGCAACATCGGTCGCGAAGGCGTGGGCGTGAACCCGTTGCGTGGACAGAACAACGTTCAGGGCTCCTGCGACATGGGCTCCTTCCCCCACGAACTGCCCGGTTACCGACACGTCTCCAACGAGGTGGTACGGACGCAGTTCGAACAGGCCTGGAATGTCACCCTGCAACCCGACCCAGGCCTGCGCATCCCCAACATGTTCGAGTCTGCACTGGCCGGTAGCTTCAAGGGCCTGTACTGCCAAGGCGAAGACATCGCCCAGAGCGACCCCAATACCCAACACGTCACTGCGGCGCTGTCAGCCATGGAATGCGTGGTGGTTCAGGACATTTTCCTCAACGAAACCGCCAAGTTCGCCCACGTGTTCCTGCCGGGCGCCTCGTTCCTGGAAAAAGACGGCACCTTCACCAATGCCGAGCGGCGCATCTCCCGGGTACGCAAGGTCATGGAGCCTCTGGGCGGCAAGGCCGACTGGGAAGGTACGGTGGCCCTGGCCAACGCTCTGGGTTACCCGATGAACTACCAGCATCCGTCGGAAATCATGGATGAAATCGCCAGCCTGACGCCGACGTTCACCAACGTCAGCTACGCCTCACTGGAGCGCCACGGCAGCCTGCAATGGCCGTGCAACGCTGCGGCACCGGACGGCACGCCGACCATGCACATCGAGGAATTCGTACGCGGCAAGGGGCGCTTCATGCTCACCGGATACGTGCCCACCGAAGAGAAGGTCAACAGTCGCTATCCGCTGCTGCTGACCACCGGGCGCATCCTTAGCCAGTACAACGTCGGCGCCCAGACCCGGCGTACTGAAAACGTCGCTTGGCACGATGAGGACCGACTGGAAATCCACCCGACCGACGCCGAGAGCCGTGGGATCAACGAAGGCGATTGGGTCGGCATCGGCAGCCGCGCCGGCCAGACCGTGCTACGGGCGAAAGTCACCGAACGGGTTGCCCCAGGCGTGGTGTACACCACCTTCCACTTCCCTGAATCGGGAGCCAACGTCATCACCACCGACAACTCCGATTGGGCCACCAACTGTCCGGAGTACAAGGTCACTGCCGTGGAGGTCAGCCGCGTCTATCACCCTTCCGAGTGGCAAAAACGCTATCAGGCATTCAGCGACGAACAACAACGCCTGCTTGACGAACGTCGCCATGAACGTAGCACCGGGACAAAAGCCGAGGTACGCCGATGAGTACGGACAACCTGATCAAGATGGCCAACCAGATCGCCCAATACTTTGCCAGCGAACCGGATCAGCAACAGGCCGTGCTCGGCGTGCGCAATCACCTGCAGATGTACTGGACGCCCGGCATGCGCAAGGAGTTGCTGACCTGGCAGACTGCGCACCAGGGGGCAGACTTGCACCCGCTGGCGCAGGCGGCGGTCAGTGGGGCGGGCTGGGAGGCTTAGGTTCACACGATCCCCTGGAATTCCCCTTGGCCTGTTGAGACGGGCCATGGGGCGTTCCAGCGTTTTTAACGTCGACCGGATATTCAGTGAGTGCCCCTCGGTAATTGATGAGCTTCAGCCTGGGCCTGCATGATCATCACCGGCGAGAGTCCTTGCCCGTCGGCGTGAAACTTCCAGTAGTCAGGCTCGCACGTAAACCCAGGCACTGGTGCCGGATTTTAGGGTCACCCTGACGCGTTTGTAGTCCGCCACTTCGTATTCGTCGGCCGCAACCAGCTCTTGGGCCGTGATCTCGAAAACAGTGCCGGCGATTTCGTCCGACACGTCGCCACTCTCCTGCACGATCGGATGATGGGTTTTCCCACTCGCCGCCAGCACGGCCGGATCGGTTATCTCGACCAGATTCTGCTTGTAGCCCGGCAGGTTGTCGGGGCGACCTTTCAACGTGCGCCCGAAGGTAGACAACTGAACCGCCTGATCCTGCAAGGTACCGTAGGAGAACAGCAGAACCGGTTGCTCTGTTTGGTTTGGCATGATGCTTCCTCGATCAGATAAGCAAGTCTTCGTAGAACGCTCCGAAAGGGCGCTCAGGGTGGGCGATCTGGATTTCCAGAATCCACAGGCCGGTCGTCGGGCATTGGTCTAGATCCCCGAGGTCGCCACCACGGTGAATGGCATGAGGGAAATCGCTGACTCTGTGGCCTTTGATGTCCAGGTTGAGCTTCCATCCCATGGCTTGCGCCTGGTCAGCCGCATAGCGGTAAAGCTCCATGCCGGAAACCCGCTCGCTGCGCCAAAAGCCTTCGACCCGATTGAAAAGCTCTCGGGAGGCCGCGGCACAGGCGATCATTTCCGGGTCGGAACCGGTGATGAAAGTCGCCCCCGCATCACCTTCATGCCCTTGCCAGACCGCGCCCATGTCAACGAAGAAAATGTCTTCGTCCCCCAGCACAGGATCGCCATCGGAGCGCTGTTTGAACGTCTTGAGTGTATTGGCTCCAAAGCGGATCAACAGTGGGTGCCAGATACGATCCATGCCGAGTTCCGACAGAATCTGTTTGCCCAGTGACTGGGCTTCGGACTCGCGCATACCGGGAGAAATAACCCGGGCAATCTCTTCGATGGCTTTCCAGGTCATCTGCTGCGCATGGCGCATCGTTTCCAGCGTGTAATGCTCGCCTACCGCTTCTTTACCGCTCAGGGCTGTTGTCATCGATCATTCCTTTTGTACGAATTCTCGCTGTATATTTTTATATATTGCGATATTCGATAAAAAAGATATAGCCATGATCCAGGCTGTAGGAACTTTCCTTCGGGCAAAACA
>NZ_AKJT01000008.1 GCF_000282195.1 Pseudomonas sp. GM18 | reverse complement strand
CGGCGGCCGCCGCCGAAGCCAGTCGTCCGCTGCCCGATGATGTCTGGCAACCCGAGCCGACCGCCCGCGAACCACAGCAACCGGCCGAGCCGCGTGGCCCGAACTTCATCGAACGCGCCATCAGTGGCGCACGCAACTGGCTGTTCGGCGGCAATACCGTGCTGCGGGTTGGCGTGGTGCTGTTGTTCCTCGGCCTGGCCTTCCTGTTGCGCTATGCCACCGAAGGCATGGTGGTGCCGATCGAGTTGCGTTACGCCGGTGTCGCGGCGGCGGCGTTGGGCCTGCTCGCTCTGGGCTGGTGGCTGAGACTGCGCAACAGCAATTACGCGCTGATGCTGCAAGGCACAGGGATTGCGGTGTTGTACCTCACAGTATTTGCCGCGATGCGTTTGCATCCGCTGCTCGACCCCACGGCGGCACTGGGGTTGCTGGTGGTGGTGACGGTGTTCTCGGCGATTCTGGCCATTACCCAAAACGCGTTGGGCCTGGCCGCCGCAGCCGCACTGGGCGGTTTCGCCGCGCCGATCCTGACCTCCACCGGTGCCGGCAACCATGTCGCGCTGTTCAGCTATTTTGCCCTGCTCAACGCCGGCATCCTCGCCATTGCATGGTTCAAGGCCTGGCGACTGCTCAACCTGATCGGTTTTGTCGGCACCTTCGGTATCGGGTTTGCCTGGGGCCTGCGTTCCTATAAACCGGAACTGCTGTGGAGCACCGAGCCGTTCCTGATTCTGTTTTTCCTGATGTACCTGGCCATCGGCCTGTTGTTCGCCCGGCGCAAATTGCTGGAAATGAGCGATGCGCCCGAGGACGACAGCCGCGATGCACTGTTGCACTGGTCGGCGCGCAAGGGTGATTACGTCGACGGCACGATGCTGTTTGCGCCACCGCTGGTGGGCTTCGGTTTGCAGTTCGCGCTGGTGGAACATCTGGAATTTGCCGCGGCCTTCAGCGCCTTGGCGCTGGGCATGATTTACATGGGCCTGGCCCGGTTGCTGATGGGCGGTCGAGCACTGTTGTTGGCCGAAACCTGCCTGGCGCTGGGGGTGATCTTCGCCAGCCTGGCGATCCCTCTGGGGCTCGACGCGCGTTGGACCGCCGCAGCCTGGGCGGTGGAAGGCGCGGGGATTTTCTGGCTCGGCCTGCGTCAACAACGACCATTGGCCCGCGCCTTTGCCTTGCTGCTGCAGCTGGGCTCGGCGCTGGCCTTTCTCAGCGAATTGCGCAGCGGCGAGACCAGCCTGCTCGATGGCGCGCCGCTGGGGGCGTTGATGCTCGGCGTGGCGCTGCTGTTCAGCTTCTACCAATTGCGCAAAGCGTCACCCGAACAGGTATCAAAGTGGGAACGCCAAGGCTTGCCGGTGCTGGCCTGCCTGGGCCTGACGTTCCTCTATCTGTTGGCGCCGCTGTTTTTCTTCACTCATGGCACAGCGATCAGTTGGGCACTGGCCGGGTTGGCGACGCTGTTCGTCGGCCTGCGCCTGCAATCGCGGGCGTTCCTGTTCAGCGCGTTCGCTGTGCAACTGCTCGGCGGTGCGTTGTTCCTGGTGCGGTTGCAAGGGGCGAGCGGTGAGTCGGCTGCGGTGTTCAGCGCCGGCTGGAGTGGTTTGCTCAGCGCATCTCTGATCGGGCTGGCACTGATCGCGGGCATGTTGTTGGCGGCCCGGGACGAAATGGTGCGCAGCGACGTGCGTTTGCTGCGCGGCTTGTCGGTGGTGTTGTTGGCCGGCCTGGTGCTGATCAACCTCGCGGTGCTGTTCGTGTTGCCGTGGCAAACCGCGAGTGCGGTCTGGGCGGCCAGTGGTTTATTCATCATCTGGTTGAGCCTGTACCTGAAGCAGCGGGTGAGTTTTGTCTTTGGTCTGCTGTTGCAGGTGATCGGCGGCGTTGCGTTCCTGTTCGCCGGGCCGGACCTGCTCGGGCCGCTGCTCAGCGAAGGCTTGCGACCGTTGGCGCATAGCGGGTTCTGGACACCGTTGGTGCTGGGGCTGGCGGCGTTTGTCGGGGCCTGGCGTTTGCAGCTCGGCAACCATGCTTCGGCTTTCGATGTGTTGAGCTTGCAGCGCTTGTCCGAAGTGTTGCTGGTGTGGGGCGCGGGTTGGTGGGCACTGGCGTGGATCAGCGAAGTGCTGCGTTTTGCGCCTGTGAACCTGCAAGCGACGTTGTTGCTGGCGGTCGCGGCGGTGAGTGTGGCGCTGTGGGCGGTGCTGGCGCTGCGCCTGAAGTGGTCGTCGCTGGGCTTGCTCTGCACCTTGCTGATTCCCGCCGCCGGTCTGGTGTTGCTCGCGGCCTGGCATTCGCGTTATCACCCGGCCGCCAACTTCGGCTGGCTGGTTTGGGCCGCGGTGTTCGTTGTGCATTTCTTATCCCTGCGGCGCCTGGCGCCGATGCTGATCGAAAAAGCCCTGAGCACCGCCCATGTGCTCGGTTGCTGGCTATTGATCGGCGTGCTGGCCCTGGAGCTGCGTTTTGGCTTGCTGCTGCTGTCGGAGCAGTACAACGCCTGGCGCTGGTTGGGCTGGGCGATTCTGCCGAGCCTGTATCTGGTGCTGATGGCCGCACCGCGCGCGTGGCCATGGCCAGTGTCGGCTTATTCCCGCGAGTACCGGGTCTATGCCGCTGCGCCGTTGGCGTTGTTGATGCTCGGCTGGTTCTGGCTGGCGAACATCGCCAGCGACGGCACCGCCGAGCCGTTGCCGTATGTGCCGCTGATCAACCCGCTGGAGCTGGGCCTGTTGTTCGCCCTGTTCGGCGTTTATGTCTGGTCCCGCAACGCAGTCACACAACTGGCGATCCGCAAGGATTACGCCGATAACGCCACGCAGGTGATTGCCGGTGTTTCGCTGTTTGCCTTCTTCACCGCGCTGGTGATGCGTGCGGCCCATCACTGGGGTGGCGTGCCGTTTGCGCTGGATCTGCTGCTTGAATCGATGCTGGTGCAGGCCGGCCTGTCCATCGTCTGGACCTTGATGGCCCTGAGCCTGATGATCGGTGGGCATCTGCGTCACCGCCGTGAAGTCTGGCTGATCGGCGCGGCGCTGATCGCGCTGGTGGTCGCCAAATTGTTCTTCGTTGAATTGAGTAACCGCGGCGGGCTGGCGCGGATCGTGTCGTTTATCGGCGTTGGCGTGTTGCTGTTGGTGGTGGGCTACTTCGCCCCGTTGCCACCCAAGCGTGCCGAAGCCGCGCCGGGTGCTGAAAAACCGGCCCCTGAAACCGAAGGAGTGTCGTCTTGAGTCAGAAGCTGAACCTGGGCTGGTGCGGTGCTGTTGTGCTGGGTGTGACGCTGTCGGTCGGCGCGCAGGAAAAACCTGCGGACTTCGCTACGCAGGTGCCGTTGTCCGTGAGCGGCGAGGGCCCGTGGTATCGCCTGGAATTGCCCTTGGGCGTGCAACTGAACGCACGGCAAACCGATCTCAGCGATGTGCGCGTGTTCAACGCCGCCGGTGAGCCTCAGGCGTACGCCTTGGCCCGAGAGCCCGCGCAGACCCGCGAAAACCGTATGCTGACCGACGTAAAGTGGTTCCCCTTGTACAACTCGGCGGACGACACTGAACGCACGCCGAGCGTACGGGTGCAATCGAACACCAACGGCACGTTGATCGAAGTGCAGCCGTCCAGCCAGCTGGAGGCGGGCGAAGAAGAACTGCGCGGCTGGTTACTCGATGCCAGCGGCATCAAGGCGCCGTTGCAGCAATTGATCCTCGACTGGACCAGCGAACGCGACGGTTTCCAGCGTTTCAGCATCGAAGCCAGCAACGATCTGCAGCATTGGCAGTCGTGGGGTGAAGGGCAGGTGGCGCGTCTGACGTTTGCCGACGAACGGGTCGAGCAACATGAAGTCGGCCTGCCGGGGCAATCGGCGCGCTATTTGCGCTTGCTGTGGAGTTCACCTCAGTCGGCGCCAGTGCTGACCTCGGCGCAACTGGAAAGCACCAATCCTCGCACCTTGCCGCTGCCGTTGGTCTGGTCGCAACCCCTGGCCGGCAGCAGCGTGAAGGCCGGTGAGTACATCTGGCAATTGCCGATGGGGTTGAACGTCCAGCGTTTGCAGATCGAGCTGAATCAGCCCAACAGCCTGGCACCGGTGACGTTGTCAGGGCGCCGGGAGACCAGCCTGCCGTGGCAACCGCTGACCAACGGTTTGCTCTATCGCCTGACCCAGAATGGCCAGGACGTGGTGCAGAACGAACTGCAGTTGTCGGGCCAGACCGTACAGCAATTGAAACTGACGGTGGATGAACGCGGCGGCGGCCTGGGCGCCGAAGCACCCACTGTGCGGTATGCCGTGCGCTCTACGCAATTGGTGTTCCTGGCACGTGGGGCCGGGCCTTATACGCTGGCGCTGGGAAGTGCGACGGTGAAGGCTGCAAGCTTGCCGTTGTCGACGCTGATTCCCGATTACAGCGCGGCGAAGCTGGCGACGTTGGGCAAGGCGACGGTGGACGGCGGGGCAGTGGTGACCCCGGTGGCGACAGCGCCAACGGTGTTGGGTACAAACTGGAAAAAGATCGGGCTGTGGGCGGTGTTGCTGCTCAGTGTGTTGTTTCTGGGGGGCATGGCGTTCAGTTTGCTGCGCAAGTCTGCTGCTAAATCCTGAGGCTGGCTGGCGCTGCCCGCGAAGGCGTCCTTCCTGCCACCAAAAATATTGAAACTGCCGCCAATCGCGGCCCCATTTCCAACTACGCTCAACCCCGCGCATGAACTCTATTGGACGTATCACGTCTGATAGGAGGAAATGCGCCCCGACTCGCGTTAAACTGCGCGGGTTTTTAGCCCCCCATTCCTCCGGAGCCGTCCATGTCCCGCGTTACCCTGAGTCGCTATTTGATTGAGCAGACCCGCAGCAACAACACTCCTGCCGATCTGCGTTTCCTGATCGAAGTGGTGGCGCGTGCCT
Organism: Pseudomonas sp. GM18; assembly: GCF_000282195.1. Lineage (GTDB taxonomy): Bacteria > Pseudomonadota > Gammaproteobacteria > Pseudomonadales > Pseudomonadaceae > Aquipseudomonas. The sequence continues at coordinate 8,095 of NZ_AKJT01000008.1, read as the reverse complement.
GTAAGGAAATCAGCCACGCCGTCTCCAAAGGCGCCCTGGGTGGTGTCCTGGGCAGCATGGGCACTGAAAACGTCCAAGGTGAAGTGCAGAAGAAGCTTGATGTGATGTCCAACGACATCCTGCTCGAAGCCAACGAATGGGGCGGTCACCTGGCCGGCATGGCATCCGAAGAAATGGACAATGCCTACCAGATCCCGGGCAAATACCCGAAAGGCGCGTACCTGCTGGTGTTCGACCCGCTGGACGGTTCGTCGAACATCGACATCAACGCGCCGGTCGGTACGATCTTCTCGGTGCTGCGTTGCCCGAACGAATACCTGACCCAGAACGAGCCTTTGAACGAAAAGGCCTTCCTGCAGCCAGGCACTCAGCAGGTTGCCGCCGGTTACGCGATTTACGGTCCACAGACCATGCTGGTGCTGACCCTGGGCAATGGCGTCAAAGGCTTCACCCTGGATCGTGAAATGGGCAGCTTCGTACTGACCCATGAAGACATCACGATCCCGGAGTCCACGCAGGAATTCGCGATCAACGCGTCCAACAAGCGTCACTGGGAAGCGCCGGTACAACGTTACGTCGACGAATTGCTGGCTGGCGATGAAGGCCCGCTGAAGAAGAACTACAACATGCGTTGGGTCGCCGCGATGGTGGCCGACGTGCACCGCATCCTGACCCGCGGCGGTCTGTTCATGTACCCACGCGACAGCCGCGAGCCGTCGAAGCCGGGCAAACTGCGCCTGATGTACGAAGCCAACCCGATGTCGTTCCTGGTGGAACAAGCGGGTGGCGCATCCACTGACGGCCACCAGCGCATCCTCGACATCCAGCCGGAAGGCCTGCACCAGCGTGTTGCGGTGTTCCTCGGTTCGAAAGAAGAAGTCGCACGCGTCACGGCTTACCACAAGGAATAAACCATGACTGCGCCCTGGCAGCCGTTGCTCGAATGGTGGTTCGGTTCTCTCGAATTCCCCAACGAAATAGCGGCTGACAAGGGCAGGTTATGGTTCGGTAAACGCGACAGTCAGGACCTCGAAGCGCGGATGCGTTTCGGGGACCTGGTCGAGCAGGCACTGACCGGCGGATTGACCGAATGGGCGCAACGCCCCGAAGGTTGGCTGGCCCTGGTGCTGTTGCTCGATCAACTGCCGCGAATGATCTTTCGCGACACCCCCAAATCCTTTTCAGGCGATCTCAGGGCCCAGGCACTGGTAGCGCAAGGCATTGCCGCGGATTTCGATCGGCAACTGCGCCCGATCCAGCGGCTGTTCATCTACTTGGTGTTCGAACACTGCGAAAATCTGGCGGTGCAGAACGAAGCGGTTTCGCGGTTTCTCGATCTGGTGGAACAGCAACCGGAGGCGGACCGGGCGGTGTTTGCCAACAACCTGGATTACGCCGAACGGCATCAGAAGATCATTGCGCGATTTGGACGGTTTCCCCATCGCAATGCGGTGTTGGGGCGTGAATCTACGGCTGAGGAAATTGAGTTTCTTTCAGGGCCTGGATCCCGCTTCTAACTGATCGTTCCCACGCTCCGCGTGGGAATGCAGTCCGGGACGCTCCGCGTCCCTTCCAGAGTCGAACGCGGAGCGTCCGTTGAGGCATTCCCACGCAGAGCGTGGGAACGATCAGCGCTCGGTAGTTAGATCCTGAAACTGCCCACCAGCTGCTTCAACCGCGCCGCCTGCTGTTCAAGATCGGCACACGCACGCAAAGTCGATTGCAGGTTTTCCACACCTTCCTGGTTCAGCGTGTTGATCTCGGTGATGTCGACGTTGATCGACTCCACCACAGCGGTCTGCTCTTCAGTCGCGGTGGCCACCGACTGGTTCATCCCGTCGATTTCACCGATACGCTGCGTCACGCTGCCCAGGCGTTCGCCGGCCTGGTTGGCGATGCCGACGCTGCTTTCGCTTTGGCGCTGGCTGTCGGTCATGGTGCTGACCGCTTCCCGGGCGCCGATTTGCAACTCTTCGATCATCTTCTGCACTTGCTGCGCTGAATCCTGAGTGCGGTGGGCGAGGTTGCGTACTTCGTCGGCCACCACGGCAAAACCACGGCCGGCTTCACCGGCACGGGCCGCTTCGATAGCCGCGTTGAGGGCCAGCAGGTTGGTCTGTTGCGAGATGCTGGTGATCACTTCCAGAATCTGGCCGATGTTCACCGTGTTGCTGTTCAGGGTTTCGATGTTGCCGCACGAATCGCTGATTTTTGCCGACAGCTGGTGCATCGCGGCGATGGTTTTATCCACTACCTGCTGACCGTCTTCGGCCAGGCTGCGCGCGTCGCTCGAATGTTGCGAGGCGAGGGCGGCGTTCTGGGCAATTTCCTGGGCAGCGGCACCGAGCTGGTTGATCGCTGCCGCGACGCTGCTGGTGCGCGAAGCCTGTTGATCGGAGTTGAACATCGACGAGTTCGAGGCCGCCACTACGCGTAGGGCGACTTCGTTGACCTGGCCGGTGGCCGAAGATACTTCGCGGATCGAGGTGTGGATACGCTCGACGAAACGGTTGAACGAGGTGCCCAGGGCACCGAATTCGTCCTGGCCATGAATGGTCAGGCGTTTGGTCAGGTCGCCTTCGCCCTCGGCGATGTCATGCATGGCCCGGCCCATGATCAGCAGCGGCTGCATCAGCACGCGGATCAGCATACTCAGCAGGGCGATGATGATGACCACAGCGATAACCATGGCGATGATCGCTGAGGTGCGGAACTCGCTGAGCATCGAGAATGCAGTTTCCTGATCCAGTACCAGCGCCACGTACCAGTCCGCCGACGGCACACCGTTAACGTGGGTGAAGGAGATGAACCGGGTTTTACCGTCCAGTTCGACTTCCTTCAGGCCCGGGCTGACTTTCGGCGCGCCGTTGGGGTAGGCGTCGGCCAGGTTCTTGAGCACCAGTTTACTGTCCGGGTGGATCAGGATCTTGCCGTCGGCGCTGACAATGAACGCATGGCCGTGACCGCCGAAGTTCAGTGAGTTGATGATCGCGCTGACGCTGGACAGGTCGATATCTGCACCGGCGACGCCAATCATCTGGTTCTGGTGCTTCACCGGCGTGGCCACGGTGATCACCAGTTTGCCCGACGACGCCGCAATGTAGGGTTCGGTGACGATGGTCTGTTGTGCGTTGTTGGCCGCCTTGTACCAGCCACGGGCGCGGGGGTCGTAGTCCGCGGCGCGGTTACCGGCCGGCACAGAGAACATCACGCCATCGGTACCGCCGAAGTAGCTCAGCTGGAAGTTGCTGGTGTAGGCCGGCAGATCGATAGCGCGCTTGAGGTTGGCTTGGGCGCTGCCATCCACGGCGATCTGCTGGGACAGCGATTGCAGCAACTGGATGCGGCTTTCCAGCCAGGTCTGGATGTTGCTCGTGGTCAGGCTGCCGAGTTCCTGCATCGAGGACTCGGTACTGCTGCGCAGGGTTTGCCGCTGGCGGTAGTCGTTGAACAGGATGAAACAGGCGAATGCAACGGCCACCACGAGAGCGGCTGCCAGTAAGATCTTGTGGCTAAACTTCATGTTTCTGGTCATTAAATGATCTACCGCGCAGTGGCTGGTCAGCAAAGGGGCGTCAATTTGCCACAGTCGAGGGCTTGGCGCTGCTTTTATGTCGACTGGCCAGCGCCAAAGATTAGGCGGGTTTTGACGAAAACCGACGAAATACTCAACGACGCGAGAAAGTGGCTGATTTATCGGCAAAAGGCTGACGAGCGGCCTGATAAATAGCCGGACACTCAGGGAACCAGGCAGGGGTTTTCTCTTCTAAGCTTCTGGTTGGCAACATGCCACCCCCCTTCCGCTCCAGGAGTTACACCATGTCGCTGCGTTCTATCGCCTTGCTCTCGTTCTGCGTGCTGTTGGCCGCGTGCAGCAAGATCAATCAGGAAAATTACTCAAAGCTGTCGACTGGCATGCCCAAGGCCGAGGTTGAAACCTTGCTGGGCAAACCAGCCGATTGCTCGGGCGCGCTCGGCATGTCCAGCTGCACCTGGGGCGACAAAAACAGCTTTATCAGCGTGCAGTATGCCGGTGACAAAGTGCTGATGTTTTCGGGCCAAGGCCTGAAGTAAACCGGGGCTTATGCGCCCACGGGAGAAAAAAATAATGAAGCGGTTCCTGATCGTTCTTTTGGCCGGCCTGGTATTGGCCGGCTGCGCCTCTTCGGGCGTAGATCCGTTGGCGCCAAAGACCGTCAACAGCGTCAACCTCAAGCGCTACCAGGGAACCTGGTACGAATTGGCGCGTCTGCCGGTGTATTTCCAGCGCAACTGTGCGCAATCCGAAGCCCATTACAGCCTCAAGCCTGACGGTGAGATGGCGGTGCTGAACCGCTGCCTGACCTCGGAGTGGCAATGGGAAGAGGCCAAGGGCACGGCTTATCCACAGGTACCCGGCAAGGCCGACAAACTGTGGGTCGAATTCGATACCTGGTTCTCGCGATTGATACCCGGTGTGTCGAAGGGAGAATACTGGGTGTTGTACGTCAGCGATGATTACAAGACCGCGATTGTCGGCGACCCGAGCCGCCATCATCTCTGGCTGCTGTCACGGACCCCAACGGTCAATGGCGTGGTGCGTGAAGAACTGCTGAGCAGGGCGCGTCAGCAGGGGTATGACACGACACGCCTGATCTGGCGCACGTCGGATAGCAAGATGGCCAAGACCTCGAATTAACCGCGCGGTTGAAAAAAGATCGCAGCCTGCGGCAGCTCCTACATTGATCCGGTTGACCGTGATAATACGGACCAACACGGCCCCTGTAGGAGCTGCCGAAGGCTGCGATCTTTTTTTTGCCGTTTAGCCCAGAAGGTCGCGCAGGACTTGGGTGAATGCCCGGTTGCTCTCTTCTTCGCCGGCATGCCGCCCATCGCGCACGACCCACTGGCCATTGACCAGCACATCCCGCACCTGGCGATCGCCGCCGGCAAATAACCAGCGATTGAGAATCCCGTCGCCACTGGCCGTCGCCAGGTACGGATCGTTGCCATCGAGCACCAACCAATCCGCGCGCTTGCCGACTTCCAGGGCACCAATCGCCTGGCCCAAGGCCTGGGCTCCGCCATCCAGTGCCGCGTCGTACAGCGTGCGGCCGACCATCGGCTGATTCGCGCCATACAACCGATTACGCCGTTGATCGCGCAGACGCTGGCCGTATTCCAGCCAGCGCAATTCTTCCACCACGCTCAACGACACATGGCTGTCGGAACCGATACCCATGCGCCCGCCCTGCGCCAGGAAGTCCACCGCCGGGAAAATCCCGTCGCCGAGGTTGGCTTCAGTGGTCAGGCACAGGCCGGCGATGGCGCGGCTCTTGGCCATGAGCGTGACTTCTTCCGGGTTGGCGTGGGTAGCGTGGACCAGGCACCAGCGCTGATCGACTTCGGTGTTTTCGTACAGCCATTGCAGCGGACGGCGACCGCTCCAGCTCAGGCAGTCATCGACTTCCTTCTGCTGTTCGGCGATGTGAATGTGCACCGGGCACTGCTTGTCGCTGGCCGCCAGCACTTCGCTGATCTGCTGCGGTGTGACCGCGCGCAGCGAGTGGAAACACAGGCCGAGCGACTGCGCCGGTTGCTGCGCCAGAATCGGCTGCAAACGCGACTGAAGCTTCAGGTAGTTTTCGGTGCTGTTGATGAAACGGCGCTGGCCTTCGTTTGGGGCCTGGCCGCCGAAACCTGCGTGGCTGTAGAGCACCGGCAGCAAGGTCAAACCGATACCGGCGGAGCTGGCCGCCTGGCTGATGCGCAGCGCCAGTTCGGCCGGGTCCGCATACGGCTGGCCATTATTGTCGTGATGTACGTAATGAAATTCAGCGACCGATGTGTAACCGGCCTTGAGCATTTCGATGTACAGCTGACGGGCGATGACGCCGAGTTGGTCCGGGCTGATTTTTCCGACGAGCCGATACATAAGATCGCGCCAGGTCCAGAAACTGTCATTCGGATTACCCGCCACTTCCGCCAGGCCGGCCATGGCCCGCTGGAAGGCGTGGGAGTGTAAATTCGGCATTCCCGGCAGCAGCGGACCGCTCAACCGTTCGGCGCCATCTGCGTGGGAATCGGCCTGGATATGGGTCAGCACGCCATCGGCGTTGACTTCAAGACGTACATTGTTGGCCCATCCACTAGGCAGCAGCGCGCGTTCGGCAAAGAAGGCGGACATGGTTCAGCACCCCATCGTGTGTTATTTGTATATACATATACAGACGTTTGCCTGCTCGGTAAACTCCGGCAAGCTAGCAACTTCTAACTGATGAACAAGGATTAACCGTGCCGACTCCGCCTGCAGTCTCCCCGTTGGCCGCGAACATGGGCGACAGTCCGGCGCCCTTGTACGCCCGCGTGAAACAGATGATTACCCAGCAAATCGACAGTGGAAACTGGCCGCCGCACTACCGCGTTCCGTCGGAAAGCGAGCTGGTCAACCAGCTGGGTTTCAGCCGCATGACCATCAATCGCGCCCTGCGCGAGATGACAGCAGACGGCCTGTTGGTGCGTATGCAAGGCGTCGGAACGTTCGTCGCCGAGCCGAAAAGTCAGTCTGCGCTGTTTGAAGTGCACAACATCGCCGACGAGATCGCCTCCCGTGGCCATCGTCACACGTGCAAGGTGATCACCCTCGAAGAAGAGGCCGCCGGTTCCGAGCGGGCCCTGGCCCTGGACATGCGCGAAGGCCAGAAGGTGTTCCACTCGCTGATCGTGCATTTCGAAAACGATATCCCGGTGCAAATCGAAGACCGTTTCGTCAACGCGCTGGTGGCGCCGGACTACCTCAAGCAAGACTTCACCCTGCAAACGCCTTACGCCTATCTGAATCAGGTCGCGCCGTTGACCGAAGGCGAGCATGTGGTCGAAGCGATTCTCGCCGAGCCGTCCGAATGCAAGTTGCTGCAGATTGAAAAGGGCGAGCCGTGCCTGCTGATTCGTCGTCGCACCTGGTCCGGCCGTCAGCCAGTGACCGCCGCCCGTTTGATCCACCCTGGTTCCCGTCATCGTCTGGAAGGACGGTTCCATAAATAAAAAGAGCCATAAATGAGTCAATTGAAGGTTTTACGCGCCGAAGATTATCCCCGCATGCCGTGGAAGAACGGCGGCGGCAGCACTGAAGAAATCACCCGTGATACCGGTGTAGGCCTTGATGGCTTTGGCTGGCGCCTGTCGATTGCCGACATTGGCGAGTCGGGTGGGTTTTCCACCTTTGCCGGTTATGAGCGGGTGATCACCGTACTGCAAGGCGAGGGCATGACCTTGCGCGTCGATGGCCGGGACACGCGGGCGTTGTTACCGCTGGACCCGTTTGCCTTCAGTGGCGAGAGTCATGTGTCCTGCGCATTGCTCGGCGGGCCGATTCGCGACTTCAACCTGATTTATGCGCCGGATCGTTACAGTGCGCGGTTGCAGTGGCTGGAAGGTAAGCAGCGGTTTTTTAGTGAGGCCGGGACTCTGCTGGTGTTCAGTGTCAGTGAAGCGCTTGAAGTGATGGTCGGTAACAGCGCATCGCAACTCGGTCGCCATGATTGCCTGCAACTGGACGGTAACGTCGGTCTGCTGGACGTCGCCATCAATGGCTCGTGCTGTGTGATCGAGCTGATCGCACGCTGATTCAAAATCCCCAAAAGATCGTCCGAACGCGGCCCGAGCCTTCGGACGATCTTTTGCTTTCAAGCGTTCCCCATCGCGCACCAATTTGTTACCGAACGCCCCAGCGTGGCGCAAAACCACGCTCAAGTAACAACCAGCGCGTCGCCGAAAAAATCCCCTCGAGAAATTTCATCTACGCCAGAACCCTTGATCCAGGCGCTTTACAGCCCTTCCAGAAATTTTCTTGGATGCTCATCCAACAAGTTGGCCGCTTGATTGCATATGCTTGTATGTACAAGTAAAGACGTATGTGTATGAGTCACGAAGACTCAACCATCGTCCACTGATTCGCTGATGTGCACTGATGCCCATCGGCTTGCTCGCCCACTGCCTGGGTTGGTTTGGATTGATTGCTGAGGAGTTCTTTTCGTGACTGAGAATAAACCTACTAAGTTTCGTGACGTTGAAATCCGCGCATCGCGTGGTAACAAGCTGACCGCCAAGAGCTGGC
>NZ_AKJT01000007.1 GCF_000282195.1 Pseudomonas sp. GM18 | reverse complement strand
GCCAGCTCTTGGCGGTCAGCTTATTGCCGCGGGCGGCGCGGATTTCTACGTCACGGTACTTTGTAGGTTTCCGGATATTGTCAGTCACGAAAAAGACTCCTCTGCGATCAATCCAAACCAGCCCGGGCAGTGGGCGAGGGAGCGTGTGCGGGAAGGCCCGTCACAAGCGGAAACAGGTTCTGTGTGCCGATCTTTCTGGCTGCTCATGCGCACACGCGCTTACTTGTACATACAAGCATATGCAATCAAGCGGCCAACTTGATGGCTCATCGTTCAATAAAGCTTGGGATTTGGTTGAAACGCGTTTGAAACAAAGGTTTAGCGGGAGGCGTTTCTTCCGGAGGATTTTTGCGGCAGTGTCACGACCGTTACTTGAACATGAAATTGCGCCACGCTGGGGCGCTCGGTGACAGTTTGGGAGATAGCGGTGCGCGATGGGAAACAACTGGAACGAATGCATTTGTGGCGAGGGGGAGGGACGGGCACTGGACAGCACCAATGCAGATCCAGGCTCGGCTCCAAGGCTATCCTTCGTCGTCGAGATGCAACGACACGGTCGAAGGAGGGCCTTGGAGTACATCCTGTTTACTCCAGGTTTTTCTGTACTGTTGCCAGTATTTCACCACTACGGACCTGTTCGGTGACACTCACCATGTCAGAATAAAAGGCACGATCATGGTCGGCGACTGGCACGCGGCTACGCACCAGGTCATAAACCGCCTTGGTGACGCTGGAAGCCTTGCGCACGTCATGGAAGTCCAGGGCCTGGCAACCCACCAGCAGTTCAATGGCCAGCACTGACTCCAGTTTTTCGGAAACCTTGTAAGCCTTGATGACGGCGTTATAAGCGAGGCTGACCAGATCCTCCTGGTTGGCGCAGGTCGAGAAACTGTCGACAGAGGAAGGGAATGACAGCGCCTTCATTTCCGCATACAGGCCAGCCGCGGTGTATTGAAGGATCATGTACCCGCTGTTCAGGCCCGGGTTGCGCACCAGAAAGGCCGGCATTTCACTGAAGTGCGAGTTGACCATGCGGTCGATACGGCGCTCGGAAATCTTCGCCAGATTGGCCAGCGCCACGCACAACGAATCCGCTGACATGCCGATGTAGCTGCCGTCGAAGTTGGCGCCTGAGATGGCAATGCCGTCGCCGTCCTCAAGCGGGTAGATGATAGGGTTATCGCCCGAGGAGTGAATTTCGTTCTCGATATTTTCCCGAGCGTGATCGATGAATCTTTTCGAAGCACCATGCACCTGGGGAATGGCGCGCAGGCTGTAGGCGTCCTGAAGCCGGTAGTCGATGTTTTCGGCGATCAGTTGGCTGTCATGCAGCATCGCCTTTATATCCCTGGCGGTTTGCGCCTGCTCCTTGTGTGCCTTGATCGAGTGATAACGCGGGTCGAAGGCCCGAATCGTGCCTTTCAGCGCTTCAAGGGAGAGGGCCGCGGTGACGTCAGCCAGCGAGGCGGTTTGCATGGCGTTGTAGAGGGCCAGAATGGCGATGGCGGTTACCGACATGGTGCCATTGAGCATGGCCAGGCCTTCTTTGCACTGCAGGTCCGTCGGTTGCAGGCCGACCTGTTCCAGTGCGGTGGCGCCATCCACCCATTCGCCGCCATTGACCCTGGCTTTGCCTTCGCCCAGCAGGACCAAGGCCAGGTGCCCCTCGACGGCCAGATAGCCCACCGAACCCTCGCCAGGCGCAAACGGCACGACTTCGTTGTTGAGCAGAGCGGCAATCAGCTCCAGCAACTCCAGGCGCACCCCCGAAAAACCTTTGCCAAGGCTGATCAGAACCATCAACTGGATCGCACGAACCTGCTCACGCTTGAGCGGCTCGCCCACGGCGACGGCGTGGGAGCGCACGATATTGACCTGGAGCTCCTTGGCATTCTGCGGCGAAATCACATGCCGAACGTTATCGCCGAACCCGGTGGTCACCCCATAGACCAGCCGATTCTCATCGAGGAAACGCTCCACCAGGCCACGGGACTTTTTCACGCGGTTCTTGTAGGTCTCGGAAAACGACACCTTGGCCGAATAACGGGCTACCGCGACAAACTCTTCGATGGAGGGCTCTCTATCGCCGAGGACTACCTGAGTGATCTGTTGAGGATGAGCTTTCATTGCGAACTCCCGAGAAACGAAATGGTTGAAGGGGGGGCTGGACCGGCCAGGCCTTCGCTCGATTGAGCGTGGGAGAAGGCTAAAGCGATTTTTATATGAAGAAAATATGGCAATTTCTGTCAGTTTTATTAGAATTTCTAAACTTAAAATGCTTTCGAGACCTTCGCATCGTCATGAGTCGTTTACCGCCCTTACGAGCCCTCCAAATATTCGAAACCGTTGGTCACTGCGGCGGTATATCCCAAGCTGCAAAACGATTGAACATTTCTGTGGGCGCCGTGAGTCAGCAGATGAAGTTGCTTGATGAGGCGCTGGGCATGAGCTTGACGGTCAAGGAGGGACAGCGCTTGCGGCTGAACGCCATTGGCCAGCGTTTTCATGCGCGGTGTTCTATAGCATTTGAAGAGTTGAGAGCCGCCGTTTCCGAAGTAGAGCGGTCGAAAAACCCCAACAATTTGTATGTCAGTGGCCTGCCTTCTCTCATGACCAAGTGGCTGGCGCCCCTTACCTACGAATGGCAGCGTGAGAATGGTGATCTCGACATCTATCTAGATGGCACTCTGGCGGATACTTCGGAGGAGGAAAACGCAGATTTTCGTATAGGCTATGGCGAACCAGGCCAATATGGCGGGCATAGCGTTGTACTGTTCCGCGATTGTGTGGTGCCGGCATGTTCACCGACGCTTTTAGGCCATCCAGCCCATGTGGAGCATGCTGGTGATCTGCTTCAATACCCACTTATCCGAATCGATTCGCGGCCGAAATTTGACTCACCCCCCTCATGGGCCGAATGGTTTGAGCTGGAAGGCGCTGCCGTCGAGCAGACGATTGCCATACGTCGAAGTTTTTCTTCATCCAGCATGGCTATTCAAGCAGCCATCGATCACCAAGGCATAGTACTGGCGCAGTTTTCGATGATTGCCCGTGACATCGATGAAGGGCGCTTGATCATTCCTTGGCAGCGAGCCATGCCTCTTCCCTCGCCGTATTACCTGAGTTGGCACCCTAACACTTTGCAGAAAACACAATGTCGGGCATTTCAACGCTGGCTGATTGGCCGAGGGAGAGCACAAGAGGACATTACTGACTCCTTGATAGCTGCGCAGCCAGCGAGTAATAAGTGATTCGTAACCACAGAGTGCTACCAGGTTTCGAGTTTTTGACAATCTGGGCCGATTGCTGCCCGTTATCATAGGCAGCATTGGGTCGCCAACAGTCGGTTGTGAATTAACCGGTGAGCGGGGGGGCGACTTGTCAGTGGGGACGCTTCTCGAGCTGAATCTGCGTAATTGATTCCGTCAGGTTGATGATGGTCTCCAATTGGATATGAGCAGAATCCAATAGCCTCGCTTGGAATTACCCCTTTTTTAGTTCCAGTAAACTCCACTCGAAAACACGACCATCCACGTTTTCTTAGTACATTTTTTAGTACATTAATCCGGCGCTTGGTAGATCACTTTTTCGTGGGACTCGCCTCTCTGGAAACCGTACAAATCTCCTCTATTCAAACAAGATGGAGATTGTACGATGGCTCTCACCAACACGGCAGTCCGGCACGCCAAACCCCGTGCCAAGGACTACACCCTCCTTGACTACAACGGCCTCACCCTTGTCGTGAATACGAAAGGCGCTAAGTGCTGGCACTTCCGCTTTTCCTGGGCGGATAAGCAACCCCGTATTTCTCTCGGTACCTATCCTGAAATTAGCTTACGAGATGCTCGTGCTCTTTGTGATGTTGTGAGGGCACTGGTCGCTAGGGGCATCGATCCGCGTGTCCATCGGCAGCTGGAGCGGTGCTTTTGGGTTTACGACCGCGCGAGTCTGGCTTCACTGGCACGCTTTTCCCATACTCGCTCCACCATAACGCGAGTGCCTCCATCGTCGGCCCGAGCGCACGGGCCTTTGCTGTCATTTCATATTCGACGCGAGGGGGCACTTGCGCGAAGACTGTTCGCGACACAAGGCCATCATTTTCGAGCTCACGGAGTTGTGCCGTCAGCATGTGCTGGGTGATGCCGCTAATCGCCTTGCGCAGTTCTCCGAAGCGATAGATCCGCTGGTTCAGCAACCACATGATTTCCAGCTTCCACTTGCCTGAGAGCAGCGCAAATGCACGGCGCATTTCCTCGTGCATATTGATCTGATCGTCACCATTAGTCTGGTTTTCCATACTAAGCACCACTTTTTCATCCTACTTGTAGCTTTTCATATTAGGCGACATCTTTGATCTAAGTCGACGCATTAACGCTTGCTTAGGACCCCCCCCTATGATCGAAAACTATATTTATTGGATCAGTACGACACTGCTGTCGTTGCTGTATCTGGCCTCGGCGACTATGTACCTGGTTAAAAGGGACTGGGTTCGCCAAGCACTCGCTGACCTCGGCTACCCAGCCTATCTCGTGGCGTTTCTCATCGCAGTGAAGATCCTGGCGGTGGCCACCATCTTGCTGCGCATCAACGTGCCGCTTAGTGACCTCGCATACGCCGGCATGCTTTATCACCTTCTGCTCTCCGCTTCAGCCCACATCAGTGTCCGCAAACCTGGCGGTGCGTTGCCGGCAGCTATTTGCCTGGTGTTGCTCGTCGCTTCTTTCCTCACCCAAAACACCGCACGTGAAGTGCCGTCACCCTACGGCCAAATAACAACAGCATATTCAGTAACTCCTGACTGACTGGAGAGCAACATGTCCCGACTCAATGGAAAAGTAGCCATCGTCACTGGAGCCGGTCGCGGCATCGGCCGTGCCACAGCGAAGCTATTCGCGGCGCAAGGTGCGAAGGTGGCGGTTCTTTCGCGCACGGCTGAAAATGTCGATCACGTCGTCGCCGATATTCAGGCGGTGGGCGGTGTCGCGCTAGGAGCAGTCTGCGATATCGCCGATCCCGATCAGATCAAAGCTGCCGTAGACAAGGTGGTGGCTGCGTATGGCCGTATCGATATCCTTGTGAACAATGCCTTCGATCCCTCGGTTGTCCTTTCATCGGTGATGGATCTGACGGCCGAGCAATTGCAACGCAATTTCGAAATGGGACCGATTGCCTATCTGCGCACGATGCAAGCCTGCTATCCCCACCTCAAAGCCAGCGGGGAGGGCAGGGTCATCAACTTCGCCTCGCTGGCCGGTGTCATTGGCTTGCCGGGTTACGCCCCTTACAACATGGCGAAGGAGGCGGTGCGTGCCTTGACTCGCTCGGCGGCAAGGGAGTGGGGCGCTGACAAGATCACTGTAAATAATGTCATGCCGGTCGCAGACACTTGGGGTACTGCGGCGGATGTGCCTGCTCCCACTAACGTACTTGGCCGTTATGGATCGCCTGAAGAGGACATTGCGCCGGTTGTGCTATTCCTCGCCAGCAAGGATGGGCAATTTATGACGGGATACAGCTTGACGCCGGACGGCGGCCAAATCATCGACAGCGCACGCTGATTTTACCGTCCGGCTCCGAACGTTTGCTCCACCGAAACCACAAGAAACGCCTTGGCGCGTCTTGTGGTTTTTTCAAGCGATGTTCACCGATGCAACAGGCTCCCGCGAGGCTACGCGTACAGCCAGGAGGGCAAGAGCAGCCGCCACGCCCAGCAACGCGGCGCTCAACTCGAAGGTTGTCAGTGTTCGGATTTACTTCGAAGGTCTCTGACCCCCGGCGGCAACCAGATCAGCATCTGGCTGCCGCACTCATATCAAGCGTTCACTGTGTCAGGAATATCGCTCACGACCTCAGTGAGTTCGCCGGTATCAATGTTGTAGAAGAATCCGTAGATTTCCACGTGTCGTGGCACTCCCGGATGGGCACGGACGACTCCAGCGTCATATTTAAGTGAACTCTCGAAGTCCGAAATACAGATGCTGTCGTGGTCGAACGCGGACGAAATATCGCTGCCGTGCTCATGCTTGAACGCATCGATGATGCCATCGGTGGTGAAAGATGTAGCGCCGCAGAAAGAGTGATGCACCACGACGACTCTCTCTATGCCGAACAAATGCACCATGGTCGCGATTGACTGTACCCCCGCGACGGCACGCCCCCCGGCAACGGATACCGGAAACAAGGTAGTCGTATGGCCCACCCGATTCCCGGCCTCGTCAAGCACGTTTTCGCCTGGGTAGACCTCGCCAAAATGCTGGGCGACAACGGCCGGAACCTCCGACGCACGTGGATCGAAACAGTGAATCAGCACGGTTCGCAGATTGACTGCCTTGGCGAACAGGGGGCGGAACTCCGATTCGTTAAACCGTGGCTGTGCTCTGAACGAGAAATCATTGAGGTTGGGCATTTTTTGTCTCCGGTATCCTGGACGGTTCTTGTGGCTGGGCTGAGCCCGCACGTCAAAAGTACACAGATCTGTCTACCTGCTCAAGAGAAAAGTAGACAGATCTGTGTACTTGCAATAGGCTGCACGCTGGAGAATTCTTATGACTATTGATGCTTCGGGTTTCAAAGACCTGCGCCTTGAGGAAATGGCCTCTCTCAAGCCCCGCGATCGTATTTTGAAAACGGCGATTACCCTCTTTAACGAGGGGGGCGTACACACGATCGGGATTGATCGGATCATTGCCGAAAGCGGTGTTTCCAAGAGGACTTTCTATAACTACTTCCCCTCAAAGTCCGATCTTGTTGCTGCTTATCTGGATTTTTCTCACTGGCTTCGGTTTACGAGTCTAAACAAGTACACCGCGCGGGCTGGTGGGGATGCGAGAGCTGAACTTCTGGCGGTTTTTGACTTCCTCGAATACTGGTTTTCCGAAGAGGATTTTCGAGGGTGTACCTTTGCTCGTGGCCTGAATGACTTCAGCGACGAAGCTTCAAGTAACTTGCGTGTAAAGGTCAGCTCGCATTTTGACGAGTGGGCAAGCTTCATTGGCACTCGCTTGTCCCGGATCATGGAGCCGGGCAGGGCAGAGGTCATTCTTCCGCAATTTTTAAGCCTTATCACGGGCACGACCGTTGTTGCGCACGCCTCTGGTGATACCAGGATCGCGCAACTCAACAAGCGAGTTGCCGAGTTCTTGTTGAGTTCTCAGGGTTGAGTCGGCTCGGGGCTCTTGTCAAAGCGGTGGGCGTATTCCAAAGGGGTTATACCGAAGTGGCGTGTAAATGCCTTTCTTAGTACCTCGGCGCTGTGATACCCGTTGCGACGACAGATGTCGTGCATCGATTTCTCGCCAAACGCAAGTGAACGGCAGACCGCCTCCAGCCGAACGTTTTCGACGTATTTCGCGGGCGTGGTCTGCAACTCCCGTTGAAACATCCGAATCAATGTCCTGACGCTGGTTGAAGTTCTGGCTGCCATTATCTCGACGGTGAGCTCCATATGCAGATGCTCGCTGATCCAGAGGCATAGCTCGTTCAGGCTTGAATCGTGTGCGCGTTGTGACTGCAATGCGAAACTGAATTGCGCCTGTCCGCCTGGACGACGTAAAAACAGAACCAGGTTCTTCGCTATTTCCAGTGCAAGGTCATTTCCCAGATCCTCGGCCACAAGCGAAAGCGCCAGGTCAATTCCAGAGGAGATACCGGCGGACGTATAGACGTTGCCGTCTTTTATCCAGATGGGGGTTGGGTCAACCTTCACTTTGGGATAACGCTCAGCCAGGCGTCGAGCGACTCCCCAATGTGTCGTCGCGCTGCGCCCGTCCAGCAGGCCCGCTGCCGCCAGGGCAAATGCTCCAACACAGATAGAGCAGACGCGACGCACTGTCGGCGAGCGCATTCGAAGCCAGTCTATGGCTACCCGATCGATTTGTTCGAATGTCATGGCGCCCGCGGTCACCAGCAGGGTGTCGATGGGTTTGTTCGAACGACACTCCTGCTCAAGGGTACTGTGCCCTTTGAGTCCAATGCCTGTTTCGCTCTCCAGGTGCACGTCAGGAGATGAGCAGACCAGTTCAAGTACGTAAGGGGCCATTCCTCCGTCAGCCATTTGATTCGCCCACGCGAATACTTCTGCTGGCCCGATCACGTCGAGCGCGTCCACCGGTGGCAGGCCCAATATGACAACCCGCTTCTGCCTGGCATCTGCAGGCAGGACGACTGGTTTCGTGAGCTTTGCCATTGGAAGTGCGTCCGCGTATCCGGAGACAGGAAAATTATATCGGCAGAAGTCACCCTTGCTTGGCAAATGAACTTGCCTCCATCCGCTGAACGGTCATCCACACACGTTGACAGTAGGAGCATGTGCTCGTAAATTAATTCACATAGGGGCATATGCTCTTATGTGAATTTTCCAGGGGCATTTGCTCCAGCTAATCGAGAGAGCCAAGATCATGAGCGCAGCTGAAATTCTTGTAAGTGGTGCAACGGGGCGTACCGGTGGGGCTACCATCGATGAGCTGCTCAAGTTGGGAAAACGTGTCCGCGCTTATGTGCGCACGGACGATGAGCGAGCCGCAGCCCTAAGGGCGCGTGGCGTTGAAATTGCCATCGGTGATTTCACCAATATCGATGACATTCGTGCGGCGATGGAAGGCATCCGTTCGGCCTATTTCCTTTATCCGCTGGCATCGGGAATCATCGAAGGTGCAGCGTATTTTGCCCAGGCCGCAAAAGAGGCCGGGGTAGAGGCCATCGTGAACATGTCGCAGATTTCCGCGCGGCGTGAGTCCAAGAGTCATCTGGCGCAGGATCACTGGATCTCTGAGCGCGTCTTCGACTGGTCGGGCGTACCGACAACGCACCTGCGTCCCACGTTCTTTGCGGACTGGCTCGCTTACCCTCACTTCGCCAAGGAGATCTGGGCCAGCAAAAAAATCGAATTCCCCTTTGCGAATGGTCGTCACGCTCCCATTGCTTCCGATGACCAAGGACGCGTGATCGCCCACATCCTGGCCAACCCGGCGGGGCACGAAGGTAAAATTTACAGCCTTCACGGCCCTGTCGAGATGAATCACACCGAAATCGCGGCGGCCATGAGCGAGGTGCTGGGTGCGAAAATCGAGTACGCCCCGACATCGATCGAAGAGTTCGAGCGTAAGATGACGCAGGAGTACAAGTTCCCGGCCGCCTTGACACAACATTTGGTTGAAGTCGCGCAGGATTACCAACAGGGAGTCTTTGCAGGTGTGAATGACATCGTGGAAAAAATCACCGGTACGGCTGCGTTGACCGTGCAGGCGTTCATCGAAAAGTACCGGGATGTCTATGCATAACCGGTCCGCCGGGTACTTGAAATAATCATCAGCCGTAACGAGGAAATATGAAGATGTTGCCGGTTAGCCAACCGTTAGGGATCGACCAGTGCAATTGTTCCGCAATCAGGAAGGCGAGCCGGCAGATCACTCGCTTTTACGATGCGCAGCTTGAGCCATCGGGTCTGCGAATCACCCAATACCTCACATTGGCGGCGCTCTATGAAATGGAGACTGCCGCGATCAATACGCTTGCTGAGCGTCTCGACATCGAGCGCACGGCGATGGGGAAAATGGCGGGTTTCCTTGAGAAGGGGGGATTGATCTCGATCAGTCCCTCACCCTCTGACGGTAGAAGTCGCCTCGCAGCGCTAACCGAGGAGGGCAGGAACTTGTTCAAAAGAACCGCTCCACTCTGGCAAGAAGCCCAGCGTCAGTTTGAGCAATTGAATGGCGCTGAAAACGTAGCTTCGCTCCGACAGGATCTGGCCCAAGTGAAAGTCGGTGATGTGAGTGGGATATCTGATGAGTGAAATGCTCTTGGGCGAGCAGAGATACAGCGCCTGCATCGACTTTTGCAGCATCGCGAGCCAGCGCTTCACGGGCAAATGCCAGGCCGAGTCCGCGACTGGCTCCCGTCACGAACACGACTGAATCCTTGATCTTCATTTTTTAAATACTCATCAGGAACCAGGAAGGAAAGGTCGTATCGCGGCAGCGGAGATATCTGGCGGCGTCAGTCGCCGATTCGTCGTTGAGCCGCCGATGTAGCGCTCGGCGATCATCCAGCCGTTATCGGTCTCGCGCAGTCGGTCAAGCATCGGCGAGTACATCCAGATCATCGGCAGGTAATCACTCTCGGTCAGCTCGCCGTCGCTCATTTTCGGAGCGTCTTCAGGCACCGCATAGCGTACGAGCAGGTTGTGGTATCGGACTGCAACGAGCCCGTTTTCTTCTTCATCCACGATATGGCCCGAGCCGCAACGACTGACTCCAGGAACCAGATAGGGATAGATCTCGGTGAGGAAATGGCGGATGTTGGCTTCACCGCTGACTTCACCCTTGAAATGGAAGACCTTGGCGTCGGCCGTAAACGAGTTGATCATTTCTTCGAGATCCCATGTCTCGAACAGCCAGTTCACACGGTTGACGAAATCGACGGCACTTGCTCGCTTATCAGGATCAATCTTGCGTGCAGCAACCACTTTCGGAAAGAAGCGCATCATTACCTCCTAAACAGAACAACCAGCACTGACATCGCACAAAGCGAATGCTCGATTCGCCCATTCCGTCTTTCTCCCAATGAGGTAAACGCTCTTTATCGTGCCTGGCGCTATGTCCGCAGTTCCTGCATGAATTCATGAGTAGCTGCCGCAACCTCATTGGGATTTTCCAGGGGGGACAAGTGTCCGGTACCGGGCAGCACCTGCATTCGTGCGCCGGCTATTCGTGGCAATAATTCACTTTGAAGCGTAGCGGGTGGATCGACCTGATCGAGCTCGCCTGCGATCACCAGAACGGGTACGTTGATGGACAAGACGTCAGCGGTAATGTCCTCAACCATACCGCCCAGTGGCCATGCAGCTTTGGCCTGCGGAGCGCCCCGAAGGCTGTCGACGATGACCTGCTCGTAAAGCTCCGGAGTCAGGCTTTTTGCGGTGAGTACGTTATCGAGTGCCCAACTGATCGATTCCCGGGTGTCGTAGATCCTGGCCATTTCAGCCCGTTGTTCCGGTGAAAAGTTCATTGGTGACGGAGGCGACGGTGATACGAGGATCAGGCCCTGAAGTCCTGACGGCTGACCGGACGCAAATAGCTGCGCGACCTTTCCGCTCATTGAGTGGCCGACAATCACGTAGCGATCGAGGTTGAGGGTTTCAATGACGTCCTGCACGTCGTTTGCAAGATCACCCAGGGTGTAACCCTGCTCGGGTGCATCCGACTCGCCCCAGCCTCGGTGATCCATGGCAATCGACCGATACTGGCTATCAAGGTCACGGATCACTCCGTCCCACGTCCGACTCGAACCGCCGTAGTAATGGAGAAACAGGAGCGCAGGCTCGCCGCTTCCGCTCTCGTTCACATAAATCCGAGCACCTCGGGTCTTCACATGCATTTTGCTTCTCCGCGCTCAACGACGAACTCACAAACGCTGGACGTTGCGAGTCATGCAAGGTGTCAGCGAACATCAGTCTATGCCGCCTGAAGAGGGGGCAAGTGACATAACCCAGACGATTTCTGCCACTTTCTCTTTGTAGCTGCAGACGACATCCATCACGCGTGTTGGGCGACTGGTTTCTTATCCCGCTGTCTGATCGTCAACAGGGTCAAGGCCGCGATCAAGCAGAGTACGCCGCCGGTAAAGAACGCCGGTAAATAGCTAAGCAGTGCCACCCTTGACAATCCTGCCCCGAAGGCTGCGACAGCGGCCCCAATTTGATGACCGGCAAAGATCCAGCCGAACACCAGCCCCACGCGCTCTGCACCGAAGCGGGAAGCGGCAAGCCTCACCGTTGGAGGAACGGTTGCGATCCAGTCGAGTCCGTAGAACACGGCGAATAACGAAAGGCCGTAGATCGAGAAGTCAGTAAAAGGGAGTGCGATCAATGACAGGCCACGAAGGGCGTAATACCAGAACAGCAGCCGACGGTTGTCGAAGCGGTCGGAGAGCCAGCCGGACGCGACTGTTCCCATAAGGTCAAAAACACCCATCGCCGCCAACAGCCCCGCTGCTTTGACTTGCGAAATACCGAAATCGCCGCACATCGGGATCAAATGAACCTGAACCAGGCCATTGGTCGTTGCGCCGCAGATAAAGAATGTTCCGAACAGAATCCAGAAAATCCTGGTTTTCGCCGCGTCACGGAGGGCATCCAGAGAGGCCGCGATGATCGATGCGCCACTCGAAGTAACGGCAGGGATCGGGACAGTGCCAGCGTCGCCGTAAGGTCGCAAGCCCATATCACTCGGACGATCCCTCATCACCAGCAGCACCGCCAGTGCAGCGATCACCAGCATGACGCACATCAAACCGAGTGCCCAGCGCCATCCGGAGTGATCGGTGATGTTCGCGAGGATTGGCAAGAAGATGAGCTGGCCTGTTGCCGTACTGGCGGTGAGAACACCGACGACAAGCCCTCGACGAGCACTGAACCATCGCGATGCGATGGTGGCACTGAGGGTCAGCGCAGTCATACCTGCACCTATGCCGACCGCTATGCCCCACAGGATGAAAAGCTGCCAGATCTCAGTCATGCCCAGTGACAGCAAGAGGCTGACCACGATGACCAGCAGAGCCGTGAGGGTGACATTGCGCAGGCCGTATCTGTTCATCAGCGCGGCGGAGAAAGGAGCCATCAGACCGAAGAGCACGAAACGGATCGACAGCGCTGATGAGATTTCTACGGTGTTCCAGCCAAACTCCATTTGCATCGGAACGATGAAGACACCAGGTGCGCCGACCGACGCGGCGCTGATCAGGGCGGTAAAAAAGGTGACCGCGATCATGGCCCAGCCATAGTGAATATTACGGCGAGCGAGAGCAGTTGAGAGCCATCCGGAAATCATATGGTTTCTTCTTGGGGGAAGGGGATGGCGGAAAAACCGGCAGCCCTGGGCAGGTAAGCCTAAGTAATCCTCAACGGAAAAAATTGACTGTTTCTGGGTGATTTTTGCCAGATCCCGAAGCTGCTCATAGCTGGCATCGGCAAACATCAGCACTATCAAGCCATGAATGCCTGCTTATTCATTCGAACGAATTCGCTGACTGTTTGAGGCGGCGTTCCGGTTACCTCGCGGATAATCTCGTCCTTGCCTTCGAAAATGCCGTTTTGGTAGTCAATCGCCACTGCCATGAAGTGCTGGATCAAAAATGCCGGCAGATTGTAGGTCTGCAAGTGTTTGCGATACTCCATCATGGTCGAGGGTGAATAGGTGATGGTGCGACCTACAACGCTGCTGATTTCTTCAGCAATTTGCGCGTGGCCGAGTTCTTCAGGGCCGTGGAGTGAGTAGGTTTTCCCGATATGATCAGAAGGTTGCGTGAGAAGCGTCGCAATCAGACGCGCCTGATCTTCTGCAGCGATTGGCGCATGTCTTCCCGATCCATAGGGCAGGGTGATTTTGTTCTCTTTGACGATCTGATCCAACACCCATGGGAACGTCAGCGATTCAGAAAAGAACGTCGGGCGTAAGTGGACAGTCGGGACATTCGACCAGTCAAATAAACGCTCTGCGACCCAGTGGTTGCGCGCAGCATGGCTCAACGAGTTTTCGCGAACTGAAATCTGCGACATCTCGACGACAACTTCGAGGCTTGCTCTTTTAGCAGCATCTGCAAAATACGCCGCTACCTGGACGTAGTCCGGACGTACCGGGTAATACAGGTAGGCGCCCGAAATGCCTTTCATCGCACGACTGACGTCGTCCTTGTCCAGAAGGTCGCCCACAAAGATCTCAGCGCCATCGTCCTCCAGTATTTCACTGCGCTCATCTTGCTGTTGGATGAAAGCACGCACTGCGTGCCCCTTATTCAGAAGATGGCGAATGGCACAGGTTCCTGTTTTGCCCGTGGCACCTGTGACGAGATACTTGCGTCCTTGCATGATGAAAACTCCGTAGTGATGGCGCGCCCGTTGCGCGTCACACTGCACTGTCGCCTGACCTGTTGTATGTCCGTCTACGGTTGCGATGTGTCAGTTGTCACACAGTTTAAATGCTGTTATCTGAAATAATTGACAATTTACCGGTGATTAGTGCCACGGCATCTCTTATTAATCGCTGATTGGAGAAAAGCGGTGTACATACTCTTTCGGACTCACACCAAGACGTCGTATGAATGCTTTCCTCAATACGTCCACACTTTGGTATCCACTGCGACGTGCGACTTCTTCCATCGATCGAACCCCTAGCTCTATCGATCGACAGGCGGCCTCCAGCCGGACATTTTCGACGTATTTTGCAGGTGTGGTCTGCAGTTCTCGCTGGAACAGACGTATCAACGTTCTGACACTTGTGGACAGCCGGTCTGCCAGGATCTCAACGGTGAGTTCCGAAGTCAGATGCTCATTGATCCAGACACATAACTCATCCAGAGTCGAGCCAGACACATGCTGCGATTGAAGGGCGACACTGAATTGTGCCTGCCCTCCAGGGCGCCGTAGAAACAAAACGAGGTTTTTTGCCACTTCCATGGCAAAGCAATCGCCCAAGTCTTCACTGACCAACGCAAGCGCCAGATCAATCCCGGCCGAGACACCGGCTGAGGTGTACACATTGCCGTCTTTGACCCAGATTGGATTCGGATCGACCTGCACAAGGGGATAGCGCTCGGCCAGGCTGCGTGTCATACGCCAATGAGTCGTTGCCCGTCGACCATTCAAAAGCCCCGCCTTGGCCAGGGCAAATGCCCCAACGCAGATGGAACACACTCGCCGGATATTTTCGGATCTTGTCCTGATCCAGTCGATGGCGGCTTCGTCCAGCCGATCCTGCGCTTCCCAGCCTGAAACGACGATCAAGGTATCGATCGCTGTACTTTCATCACGCTCTTGCTGGAGTGTCTTGTGCGCCATAAGCGCAATGCCGGTGCAGCTTTCCACGCGTAAGTCGGCGCTTATCCCCACCAATTCGAGGATGTAGGGCTTGTCGTCACTGCGGTGCAACTTATTCGCAAAGGCGAATACTTCTGCCGGCCCGGTGACGTCGAGAGAATCCACGGGGGGCAGTCCCAAAATCACCACGCGCTTCGGCCCCCGGCCTGAAAGCGGAGGTTTTGCTCTCGTTGTTCTGCTCAAAGCTATTTCTCACTGGAATGTGATGCACAGGTTGGCACAAATCATCCGCAAATAGTCAATTGTGCCGGATGGCGATGTTTAAACTGAATTTCGAACCAACGTCATTCACAGGAAAACAACCATGAACACTCCTATCATCATTGGCGGCTTCAGTGCCCCCGACTCTGAACTTGCCCGCAAGGCCTCCACTCTCGTCGAGCGCGTCCACCCACCGGCGCTGTTGCACCATGTACACCGGACATGGTGGTTTGCCGAGTTCCTCGGACAGAAGCGCGGCCTGAAATATGACCGCGAGGCGGTTTACCTCGCTGCGCTATTGCATGATTTGGGACTGACGAATGAGTTTGCTGCCGACCAGCGCTTTGAAGTCGACGGGGCCGATGCTGCCAGCCGCTTTCTGCTGGCGAACGGCTATTCGGAGTCGAAAGCCGAGCTCGTCTGGGACGCCATTGCCCTTCATTCCAGTGCAGGTATTGCTGATCGCAAGCAGTCGGAAATTGCACTTGTTTACATGGGCGCGCATGTCGATGTGATGGGCCTCTTCATTGAAGAGATCACACCATCACTGATTGACGACACTCTTGCGCTGTACCCCCGTGTCGGGATGAAAGCGGCATTCACTGCTGCAGTCGCCGAAGTCGCTCGCAAGAAGCCTCACACGGCGATTGGCACCGGCCTGGGGGATGTCGGGCGTCGCCACATCCATGGTTTCGATTGCCCGAACGTGTGCGACCTGATCGATAACGCTCCATTCGATAGTTGAGGCGACGTTTTGCTTGCAGTGGCCAGTGACTTGCCGGCGTCATTGCTGACAAGTCAATGCACATGGGACACGCTCATGGAGGGAAGCAAAGGATTTTTAAGAAGCGGCAGTGTGTCCGGTGATATCGCGATCCACATTCCTGTCACCACCAGGAACACTGCGATCGGAGTCGCCAGCTTCTGGCCATTGGGCAGTACCTTCTCAGCGAACATCAACAGCGTCAGCAGCGCCATCCAGGCGGGGCTCATGACGCCGACGGCGAACATGACCGCCATCAGCGCCCAGCAGCAGCCGACGCAAACCATGCCGTGCCGCGCGCCCATCAGAACGGCGCCGACATTGCCGCCTCGCCAATAGCGAGCGAAAAACGAGAACGGCGATCGGCATCCCGTCAGACACACATTTTTCAGGGATGAGACCTGGAAGGCGCCGGCAACGATAAGTACAGCCCCTGCCCAGTAGGGGCCCATACGGTTCCACGCAAGGAATTCCAGGCCGAATGACCGGATGGCGGAGTCCAGGAGATAGGCGGCCAGGCCGTAGCCCACCCAAGCGACACCATAGCCAGCGATGAAGCAGGTCATGCGCTGCGCTTGTGTGATGGGTTTGCTTCCCCGGGACTTCAGCATGCCCGCGAAGGCCGTAATGTAGTTGAGTTCTGACGGCAGCATCATTGCTGTCAGCATGACAATCCAGCCAGTAAGGTAAGTTGGCAAGTCGTGCAGTGGCGTTCCTGGCCCCTCGTCCATGTCGCCCATGACCACCAGCATCTCGAACCAGGTTGCCAGGCTGAGCGCAACGACAACTATCGTCCATCCCAGCCCTTGTTGACCTCGCCCGAGGGCTGAAGCCGCCGCTCGCGAAGTGGATATGACGGTTTTCATCATGGTGCGTCCGGCCCATGCCAGTCGAAAGGAATGTGCTTGCTCGCTTGGCCGGCCGGAATGTTTTGATCAAACCCGAATGCTTTCCAGCGTCCGGCAACGCTCTTGCCCCAGGTAACAGGTGCGTCGGTCGGGCCGACTTCGCTGCCGGGAGGGTTGAAGCTCTGCAGCAGCTTCGTCGGGTCAGAGGTCGGCCCCTTCAAGGCCTGGCCGCTCGCTTCGACCTTGTCATCGACCGTCACCCGCCAGCGCTCAAGTGTGCTCTCGATATCGACGGAGATTTTCGCAAACTCGACGCCTCTGAGTTCACGTACATGTGTGGGCACAAACTGCGTCATCCAGCCTCCGGCCGCCCCGGTGAAAATCGCTGCCAAAGCCGCTCTTTGTGCGTCATCGGCGTCTGCGTCGAGGAAAACCCCTGCATCCAGCCAGGCGCCATCCCAGAGATTGCCGGTGAAGTTGGCAAGCAGGACAACCTTCAGACCTGCCATGGGAGTCGGGCCATAGTGACCTTCATTGATTCGGTACGCCCAAAGCACCTCGCAGTGATTGCCTGTAGGAGGCTGAGCGAATGTGCAGGGGCACGGCGAATTGCACGAACAGACATCTAGCCACTCACCTGAGATTCGCCACTGCGGAGTTTCAATTGCAGCTACTTGATTTGCCATCTGCCAGCCCTTTTATTGGTCGGTAAATCTTTTGAGGATCATGGGCTGGAGAGCTGAAGGTGTCCCGTGGCGATTTCGACATAGATAGGGTTAATATCGACAAATGACATTACCTTCCAGCATTGAGATCGGCATCGTCCGATTTCCCGGCGTACAGCTCGCCGCCATCTACGGTTTGATCGATCTCTTCAAGGTTGCCGATCGCTTTGCCGTGAAGCATCACAACAAATCCTCAGCGTTCCTGCGGGTGAGCCAGTGGCAAATTGAAGAAGCGAACGGGACGCCTGTCAGTGTCGATGAGGAAAGCGAGGAGGGGGGTGGAACGCCTACCGTGCTGCTGATGCCACCTCGACTTGGTGAGCAGATATCGACACAGGAGGCCGCGCCCTTCGTTGAGTGGCTACTCAGCCATCATCGTGCAGGGACAACGTTGTGTTCCGTCTGTGGAGGCGCATTCCTGTTGGCTGAAACGGGTCTTTTATCCGGACGGTCGGTCACTACGCATTGGGATCATGCCGATCTGTTTCGGCAACGGTTTCCCGATGTGCATCTCGATACAGACAGATTGGTCATCGACGACGGCGATATCATCAGCGCGGGTGGGTTGATGGCGTGGATTGATCTTGGCTTGAAGTTGGTCGACCGTTTTCTCGGGCCTGTGATCATGGCGCAAACCGCGCGCTATTTATTGGTGGATCCTCCTGGGCGAGAACAACGCTACTACAGCGCGTTTTCCCCGAACCTGACCCATGGCGATGCCGCTGTGCTCAAAACTCAACACTGGCTGCAAGCAAGTGGAGCGAAGGATGCAGCGCTTGCTTCGCTCGTAGCGCGTTCAGGGCTGGAAGAAAGAACCTTCCTTCGGCGCTTTCGAAAGGCAACGGGTTTTACGGCTATCGATTATTGTCAGAGACTGCGCGTTGGGCGGGCACGTGAAATGCTGCAATTCAGCAATTTGAATGTGGAGTCTATTGCGTGGGATGTCGGTTACAGCGACACCGGTGCGTTCCGAAAGATCTTTATCAGGATTACGGGGCTGACGCCTGGTGAATATCGACAACGATTCAACGTGAACCGACAGTGAATTTTGAGTCTTGTGGCGTTGAGGTTTCAAGGCTTTGCACTGAGCGATCCGCAGAGTTGGCCGTCAGTAAAATCTGACGGCCTTCGCTTGCAGTTCTTCGACCTATCAGCCGCTGAGCTTTTGTAGGGTTCTCTACGCCCTTATCCATGACTGGCGCAGGTGAAGATGCCCAGTAGCAGGCAAGCGGCATTTTTGAAAAAGCCCGGCATTGGGCCGCACTCTCATTGAATGCGAAGCATCGATATCATCCACGCCTCACGGTCGCCAAATCCCGACATCCTTCGCATCCACCGTTTTGGGCAACAGGCCGGCGGCAAAGAACGCATCGGCGATTTTCTGCTGTTCACCCAACTGATCGATTTTTACCGGTTGCACCTGATAGCTGCGATGGGTATTGGCGCTCTCGACGGTTTCCACTCCGAGGTTGCCCCACAATGGGCTGAGTACTTGAGCAGCGTCACGGGGGTTGGTTTTGATCCAGCTACCGGTTTTGTACAGTTGGTCGTAAACCACCTTGAGTACTTGCGGGTGCGTTTTGGCGTAGCTGGTGCTGGTCAGGTAGTAGCGTTTGTAACTGGCCAATCCATCTCCGTCCGCAAGGGTGCGGGTCGGCAATTGCCGTTGCGCGCTGGTGAGGAAGGGTTCCCAGGTGACCCAGGCGTCGACTTTGTTGTTCTCGAAGGCGGCGCGACCGTCGGCAGGCGACAGGTAGGCCGGTTGTATGTCAGAGAACTGCAGGCCAGCCTTGTTCAGGGCTGCGATCAACAAATAGTGGGAGCCGGCCGCTTTGGTCACCGCTACTTTCTTGCCTTTCAGATCCGACAATTGCTGCAGAGACGAGTCCTTGTGCACGACGATCGCCTGGGCTGAAGGTGAAGGCGCTTCCTGGGCGAAGTAGGTCAATTTAGCCTGCGCGGCCTGGGCGAAAATCGGCACGGTGTCCGCAACGTCGGCACTGATGTCGACGTTGCCGACGTTCAGTGCTTCCAGCAGTGGCAGGCCACTGGGAAACTCATGCCAGCTGACATCAATGTTCTGTTGCGCGAGGGTTTTATCCAGAGTGCCTTGAGCCTTCAACAGGGTGATCAGGGTCGATGATTTCTGGTAGCCGATCCGCAGCGTTTCCCGGGCCTGGGATGGCAGGGCAAAGGACAGGGTAGCCAAGGCAACAACCAGGCCGGTCAGCAGTGGACGACGGAGTTTCGCTGGAGTATTTCGGGTGGGCTTCGACATGGCACGCTCGCTTTTGGGCAACGGAGAGGGTGAGGGAGAAGGGTGATCTGCTATGAGAATATGGTTATAAAAAATATTTTATAAATAATGTTTAAGCATTAGCTTAGTGAGTTTATGGCCTCGGTCCGCGAGGCCTTCCTCCATCAGAACGCATACTGCAAACGGGTGTAGTAGTACCCGCCAGTGAAGCCGAAGGGTGAAAAGCTGCCCCAGTTGTCGCCGAACGATGAGTTGCTGACGCCGATATGGTCAGGGTATTTGTTGAACAGGTTCTGCGCGCCGACGGCGACCGTCAGTTGCTTGTCGATCGCATATGCCACGTCGAGGTCGGTAATCCATTTGGCGGAATACTCGCGATCCAGGCTCGGGTCGCTTGAGCTGTTGACCTCGGTGTATTTGCCGTAGCGGGTCAGTCGCAGGTTGACGTCGAAGTCGTGGATCGCCCAGTCGGCGG
Organism: Pseudomonas sp. GM18; assembly: GCF_000282195.1. Taxonomy (GTDB): domain Bacteria; phylum Pseudomonadota; class Gammaproteobacteria; order Pseudomonadales; family Pseudomonadaceae; genus Aquipseudomonas. Next base: position 70,695 of record NZ_AKJT01000007.1, on the reverse strand, counting down.
AGAAGATCATTTTGCTGCTGGGTGAGGTTTTGGTGATCAGCGCTCGCGACTGGCGCCCGAGCAATTGAAAGTTGCTGCCCAGAGCGGTGAGTTGCGAAGGCGTGTCGTTGACGCTGAGGATTTGCGTGTGGTTGTAGTTCAGTGCCGCGGTCCATCGCACCGAGCCGTATTGGTTGAGGTTCTGCCGGAAGTTACCGACCACGTCGACCCCGGAGGTGCGGGTGTTGGCGCCGTTGGTGAAGTACTGCGCGCCAGCGGTGGCGGGTACGCCGATGCTGTCGAGCAGTGCCGCGACGCCCGGCCCCTGGAAGCGTTCGCTGAGCACCAGGCGATCACGCAGGTTGATCAAGTAACCGTCCACGGTCAGGCTCAGGTCTTTGCTGGGAGTTAACGCAAAACCGAGGCTGAAGTTGGTCGAGCGCTCCGGTTTCAAGGCCTCGGCCCCGAGTGCCTGGGCACCGGCCGAATCCACCGGCAGGATCACGTAGTTGTACGACTGGTAGACGCCATTGATGGTGTCGAACCCGGTCGAGCGCGCGGTGAAAATCTGGTTGGCCAGCGACGGTGCGCGAAAGCCGTTGCTGATGGTGCCGCGCACCGAAAACACCGGGTTGAATTCGTAGCGGGTACTGAGTTTGCCGCTGCGGGTGCCGCCGACGCCTTCGTTGTAATGCTCGTAGCGCGCGGCGACGCCCAGGTACCACTGCTCGACGGGGTAGAAACCCAGGTCGACGTAACTGGCGACGCTGTTGCGGCTGACTTTTTGTGCGTCTTCAGGGCTGATGCCGTTGGTGACCTGAGCACCGGGATCGGGCCGTTGCCCGGCGCGTGGATGACCGGCGGGGAACACGTAGCCGCCATCGATGTACGAGGCTTCGGAGCCAGCGCGGGTCTCGTAGCTTTCCCGTCGATGCTCGAACCCGAAGGCCACATCCAGCGGTTTGGCCAGGCCGATTTCGTAGCTGTTTTTCAGGTCCAGGTTGCTGGTCAACTGGTCGGCGATGTAGATGCCGGAAGTGAATTTGTTCGGCGTGTTTTCACCCAGCGACGGGTTCTGGTTGTTGTAGGTGCGTTGCTTGGCGTAGTTGCGTCCGTAGGTGCTGCTCAAGTCCCAGGCCCAGCCGCCGAAATCCTCGCCCTTGGCGCCGAACGCGGACTGGAAGTCGGTTTCATTGATCAGCCAGTAAGGGCTGTAACCGTCGGGGTAACCGTTGGGGCCGGTGGTGATGGTATTGCGGCCGCTGGGCAGGCGGAAGTTCTGGCCGTCGTTGTTCTCCCGGGTGGCCAGGGTCGAGAACGAGTAGAGCGTGACGGCATCGTTCAGCGGCAGGTCGAGGTTGTAGGCGACATCAGCCAGTTGGCTGCGGGGCAAGCCGTAGCCTTTGTAGGTGTGGTGGCTGGCACCGGCCTCGCGCGGGTCAGGCGAGCCGTCGGCCTGCGGATAGTAATGCGCACTGTAGCCATTGCTGCCGGCCTTGTTGTCGCGTTCCTGGTAGCGGGTGTCGAGCGAAAGGTTGAGCACGCCGGCTTCGCCCACGTCGAAACCATAGTTGAGCGCCTCCTGCCCGGTGCCGCGCTTGCCGTCGTAGTTCTGGCCGAGGATCGTGTCGGAGCTTCCGCCGGTGGTCTGCTTGAGGATGATGTTGATCACCCCGGAAATAGCATCCGAGCCATATTGCGCCGCTGCGCCGTCGCGCAGCACCTCGATGTGATCGATGGCCGCCACCGGGATCAGGTCGAGGTCGCTGGGCGCCGCGCCGCTGTTGATGCCGTTGATGTTCAACGTGGCGCTGGTATGCCGGCGTTTGCCGTTGACCAGCACCAACACATGGGACGCGGTCAGCCCCCGCAGGGTGGCCGAGCGCACCACGCCGCTGGCATCCCAGCCTGCGCGGTCGGGAAGGTTGAAGGAGGGAATGAATTTACTCAGCGCCTCCAGCAGGCTCGGTTTGCCCACCGCGCGTAATTGTTCGCCGGTCACCACGTCGATCGGTGTCGGGCTGGTGGTCACGGTGCGTTCGACGGTGCCACGGTTACCCGTGACCACCACCGTATCGAGGGTCGGTGAGCCGCTTTCGGCGGCCTCGATGTTGAACGAAGCCAGGCCGCAGGCAATCGACAGCGGCAGTAATAACGGACGGTAGGTCGGCGCCGTACGGCGCGCTGGGCAGTTGAGCATCAATGTGAACTCCTTGAATGTCGAGTGATAGCCGTGTCACTTCTGGCGAGCGGCGACGGCTTCGATTTCGACCAGACCGCCCGGCAGCGGCAGGGCGACTACTTGCACGGCGGTGCGCGCCGGTTTGTTCGGTTGCGCGGCGCTGCCAAAGAACGGCGTATAGCCTTGTTGCAACCCGGCGAAATCAAGCTTGCCGCCCTTGGCCGGATCGCCCACCAGGAACACCCGCAGCTGCACCACATCCCCCAGGTCCAGGCCCTGGCTTTGCAGTACGCCTTTGAGCTTGTTGAGGATCGAGGTGGTTTGGGTGGCGGTGTCGCCGTAAGCGGCAAAGGAATCCTTCGGCGCTTGCGGGTCGTGCAGGTCGGCGAGCAGGCCACTGACGAACAACAGGTCGGTCTGCGCCGGCACCGACACCGCCAGCGAAATCGGGAAATTGGAGTTGGGCAGGGCGATGCGTTTGATTTCATCGGCGTGGCTGCTGAGGGCGGTGGCGGTCATGAGGAGTCCTGTGAGCAAAGTCATGGTTTTCATCGGTCAGTCCTTTATTGAGAAAAAGTCAGGCGGCGACGCCTGGTTGCTGGCGTTCGGCGTGCCGGCCGATCAGCGAAACGATGCGTCGCGCCGAATCGGCGGCGCTGTTCTGCCAGATGCCGACACCGCCGTGGGCCAGGGCATCGCTGGCCAGGTAGGTGCGGCCCTGGGGCTGGTTGAGGATTTGGTAGGCGCTCTCGCCGACCTCGTCATTGACGATCCATGGGCCCTTGCTGAAGGGCACCTTGGCCCAGTTGATGGCCACCGGTTTTTGCAACTTGGCGCTGTGGCCGGGGTGCAGCAGTTCGACGGCTTGCCGGGAGGAGGCGAACTGTTCGGCGAGGGATTTCTTGCTGAAGGCCTGGGCCGATTCGCTGGTGTTGTAGGCCGCGACCAGAATGCCCTGGGCGCTGTTCAGCCGATCGCTGGGATACCACAGGCCTTTGACTTCATGGTCCAGGTAAGACAGCCCGCCGTAGATGTTGAAGTCGGTTTCCCAGAACCGTGGCGACTGCCAGGCAACCTTGTTCGCCTGATCGCTTTGCGCGCTCTGAATCGCTTGTTTGAACGGTTGGCTGAAATTGCTCGGCAACTTCGCCAGCAGCGGCAGGGGCACCGTGACGATGGCGTAGTCGGCGTTCAGGGTCTGGGTGGTGCCGGTCTTGCGGTCGCGGTAGGTGATGCGGCTACCAAGCTCTGCGGTCTGGATGTCGCTGACTTCGGCATTGAAGCGCACTGCGTCCTTGAGCTTCTCGTAGAACGCATAAGGAATCCGGTCCATGCCGCCGACCGGCTGGAACATGGTCGAGGAAAACTCCGGGATTTCATCGAACACCAACGCGCCCCAGAGCTTGGGATTGAGCAGGGTTTGCAGTTCCAGCGGGGCGCGGGTGATGCCGGTTTGATCGCCGGCGCCAGGCACCCTGGTGTACCCCGAACGCACCGAGCCCTTGTACTGCAAGTCGGCATTGAGGTCGCCATAGACCTTGAGGAAACTCAACAGCGCTTTACGGTCGTCCGTGCTCAAGTCCTGGTCCAGGGCTTTGCGGCTGATGGTTCGCGCCAGCAATTCGGACAGCTGTCCGCGAGTGTCGTTGACCGCCTGGCGCAACTGGAATGCCGGTCGTTTCGGATCCGGCAAGGCCAAGGCGTTGCGGCTGCTGTTGACCAGCACTTGCAGCTCCACGCCCAACTCGCGGCAGTAGCCGAGGATCGTTTGGTGATGGCTGGGAATGCGCGCAGGACCGGCGTTGAAAAAGTGCCCGTCATCGAAGTCGACGGTCTGGCTGACGCCGTCATCGAAATCGACCTGGGTGCCGCGCCGCAGGGTCCAGTTGCGTCCGCCGACTCGTTCGCGGGCTTCGAGTAGGGTCACGGTAAAGCCAGCCTTGCGCAGTTCATAGGCACTGACCAACCCGGAAATACCGGCGCCGACCACCACCACATGCTTGCCTTTGCCACTGCTGCCCAGTTGCAACGGGGTGAAGCTCGCGGCTACGGCCTGAGGCGTGAGCCCCAGCGCGCCGAGGGCGCTGACGGCGGCGGAATAGCCTCCGACGGCGGCAATGCGGGAAATCAGTTCCCTACGGGTGAAAGCCATGGTGTTGCTCCTTGGAGTGCTTGTCTGTGAGGGGTTAAAGGTCGTAGCGCACGGACAACAAGAGGGTTCGCGGGTCGTTGATGGAGTAGAAGCGGGCGCCACTGGAGGGCACGTAGCCGACTGATTGCGGGTAGGCGCGATCGAGCAGGTTTTTCACCGCGAGGGTGGTGGTCCAGTGGCCGTCGCTGGAGATGTAGCGGGTGTTGGCGTTCCAGAAGGTCTGCTGGGGAATTTCCTGAATGTCGTCGTTCAGCGCGTTGGCATAGGACTTGGTCTGGAACTGGGCATCGGTGCCCGCCAGCCAGGTGCCGGGTAATCCGGCCGGGATCGTGTAGTTGAAGCCGACGCTGGCGTTCCAGCGCGGTGAAAACACCAGCTGCTTGCCATTGGCGTCGACACCCGCGCCACCGGCGTTTTGGAAGTCGTCGTACTGGCTTTCCAGATAACCGACGTTGGCGGTCAGTTGCAGGTCGTTGGTCAGGGCCGTGAGGGTTTCCAGCTCGACGCCGTAGGTGTGTGCCTTGCCGACGTTGGTCCGCAGGCTGACGCCCAGTGCCGGGTCATAGGCGTTGGTCTGCAGGTCTTTGTAGTCGTTATAGAACAGCGCGAGGTTGGCGCGCAGGCGACGGTCGAAGAAGTCACCCTTGAAGCCGGTTTCCCAAGTGGTCACGTCCTCTGGCGAGAACGCCTGTTCGGCGGCGCTCTTGGTCGGCGCGCGGTTATCGAAGCCACCGGCCTTGAACCCCTTGGCCACGTAGGCGTACTGGTTCAGGTGCGGGGTCCAAGCGTATTCGAAACCGAGTTTGGGGCTGGTGGACTGCCAGGACTTGCTCGAATCCGCAGTGAAATTGATGCCGGTGATCTGCCGGTTGGTGTTGATCGCGTAGTTGGTGTAATCGAAGTTCTTATGCTCGCGGGTAAAACGCAGCCCGGCGATCAGCGACAGCTGCGGCGTGATTTTGTAACTGCCCTGACCATAGAGGGCGTAGCTCTCGGTATTGGTTGTGCTGTACTGGCCCTGGCCAATCACCCGGTTGCGCGCGATCGAAAAGGTGAGGTTGTCGCGATCGGCATCGAAGGTTTCGCGGTACAGGTACAGGCCGGTGCTGAAACTGAAATCGTCGTAGTCGCCGTTGAGCTGGAACTCCTGGGTGGCGTAGTTCTGTTTGTAGAGAATCAGGTTTTGCTGGATCAGCGCCGCCTGACCCGAGTTGTCATAGTCCACGGGTTGATGGAACGCCGAATAGGCGCTCACCGACTTGAAATTCAGATGGTCATCAATCGTGTAGATCGCGCGCAGCACCGAGCTGCCCTGGTCGAGATGATTCTTCGGGTCGAGGCTGCTGTAACTCTTGAATTTGTCGAAATGGCCGTCGGCATCAAACGGCGTGTAGCTGGTGGTATCGCCACGGTCGAAGGTGCCGGCCAGGGTCAGTTGCACATCCCAGGGCGAGTCATCCGGGTTGTAGCGCAGCTTGCCACGGTACGACTGGATGTCGACGTTGTTCACATCCTCGCCGCGAGTCGGGTTGGAGACGGTGCCGTCACGGGTCAGACGAATCGCCGAAAAACTGCCGAACAATGCGTTGTCCACCAGCGGGCCGCTGATCAACAGGCGCCCGTTTTGCGCTTTGTAGTTGCCGGCGCCGAGTTCGAAGAAACCGCGGGTTTCCTGGGTCGGATCGCGGGTGATCACGCGGATCGCGCCGGCGCTGCTATTGCGTCCGTACAGCGTGCCTTGCGGGCCGCGCAGGACTTCGACGCGCTCGACGTCGTTGAAGTCGAGCATCGAGGAAATGGCCCGCGGGATGTACAGGTCATCGGCGTACACCGCGACGGCTGCCTCCTGGATCGGGTCGGTTTCGCCGATGCCGCGAATCCCGTAGGTCTGGGCGCTGTAGGAGATCGACTGGCGGCTGAGGGTCAGGTTCGGCACTTGCCCGGAGAGGTCGCGAATGCTTTTGATCTGCTTGTCTTCAAGGGCTTTTTCGTCGAACGCGGAAATCGCCAGCGGGGTCTTTTGCAAGTCCTCGGCATGGTGTTCGGCGGTCACGGTGACCACGGGCAGGGCTCCCTCCCTGGCGGCTTCTTCGGCCTGGGCCGATAGCCCGAAAATCGCCAGCGACACGGCCAGCGGCAAACGGTTTGTATTGATAATGTTGTGCATGGTGAGCCCCGGGTGCGTAAGTGCTGCGTTGGCGTCGTTCTGTTTTTTTGGGCAAAGCGTTGCCGAGGCCAGGGTCCGAAGACCTTGGCAGGGGGGCGGCTTGAGCCGGTTTCAGGTTTGGGTGTGGCGATTGACCGTGGGGTGGTGTCGGCCGGAAAAACGTACAGTTCCGTGGGCCTCCACCTGGTCAGGGGTCGGTGATGGTTGTAACAATATTTGTATAAATAGGCGCTGTAAAAGTCCGATTGGTTATAAGTTAATTATAAAAAACAGGAATTAAGTAAAATTATAAAATGCGTAAAACTGATGTTGTTGATTGGCAGTTAAAGCGCCATCGCGGGCAAGCCTCGCTCCCACAGGTAATGCGTAACCTGTGGGAGCGTGGCTTGCCCGCGATGACGGTAGATCGGCTGGACTCAATACCCGCGCTGTACGTTCGCCTGATTCTCCAGCGCCAGACCATTGAGGTGGCGTTCGAGGTTGGCCAGGAAGTTGTCGGCGATCTCATGGCGACTGTTGGTGGAAATCGCCGAGGTATGGGGCGACAGGCGAACCCGTGGATGGGAGTAGAACGGATGCCCCTCCGGCAGCGGTTCGGGTTCGGTGACGTCCAGCGAGGCCAGGCCGATCTGCCTGGTTTCCAGCGCTTCTAGCAAGGCTTCGTGGTCAAGCAGGCCACCACGGGCGATGTTGATCAGGTGCAGGCCGGGTTTGGCGCTGGCGAGCACGGCGCGGTTGACGATATGCCGGGTTGCCTCGGTCAAAGGCGCAGCCAGCACCAGATGATCGGAGCGGGCGAACAGTTCGTGGATGTCGCGTACCGCCTGCACGCCTTTGATCTCGAACGGCGTCTGACTCTGCCGCAATGCCAACACCTGGATACCCAAGGCATGGGCCTTGCTCGCCAGGCTGCGGCCGATGGCGCCGAAGCCGAGAATTCCCAGCGTGCTGCCCTTGAGCGGGGTCAGCGCGCTGAAGTTCCACTGCGAATCGTGCACCCAAATCTGCGGCAGACGCTTGGCGGCGGCGAAGATCGCGGCCAAGGCGAATTCGGCGATGTTCTCGGCGGCACTGCCCCGCGACGTGCTCACCGGCGGGCCGTTGAACAGCCACTGCGGGTAGAAGTCGATGCCTGAAGACACCACCTGAACCCACCGCAAACCGTACGGCCAACCCGGTGGCGGCGTGTCCGGCGCCAGATAGCCGCGCACATTGATCGGCCGCGCCAGCAAGATGCTGACCTCCGCCGGCAGGTCGCTGGGCACTCCGGCCGGTACGCTGAGGACCTTGGCCCCCGGGTGTGTTTGCTCAAGGCGCTGGCGGATCACTTCGTTGAAGTCTTCATCCAGTTGGCTGGCGATAACGAGTTGGCTCATGGGCGCTCCTTTGCTTGGCGCTGGGCGAAGACCGCTTTACCGACGCCTTGTAGAACGGCATCGTTTTGAGGGGTGTGAACACGGCTGCACAGCACATCGCGGTAATGCCGTTGCAACGGATTGTGGCGCGACAGGCCGGGATTGCCGGATGCCTCGATGGCCAGCTCGACGGCGCGGATGGCGTTGCCGGTCACCAGGTATTTGAGCTGCGCCGCATTGCTGGCCGGTGTGTGACCGTTTGCGGCGGCGTCGAGCAGGCTGCGGTTGGCGAACAGCAGGGTGTCTATGTGCCCGACGGTTTCCTGAAAGCGCGGCAGGGTCGAGAGCGCCGCGCCGAGGTTGGACGGCTTGCGTGTTTCCAGCCAGCCCACCAGCCAGTCGCGAGCCGCTTGGGCGACCCCGTCATACACCGAGGCCAGCAACACCGACATCCACAGGAAGCCATCAGCATCGAGCTCGGGTTGCGGGGCGCTCCAGGGGCTGACGCTAACCGCGTGGTCCAGCGGCACCAGCACATTGTCGAAAACGACTTCGTGACTGCAGGTGGCGCGCATGCCCAAGTGATCCCAGTCCTCGATGATGCTGATGCCGGGGGTGTCCTTGTGCACCAACCAGGCGCCGACCAGCGGGTCCTCATCGTTGCTGCGCGCCCAGACATTGAACCAGGTCAGGCCATGGCTGCCGGTGGAATAGATTTTCCGCCCGCTGATCCGCCAACCGGCGGCGGTGCGCCGGGCGATGGTCGCCGGCAGGCCTCCGCGCGCCGGGGTGCCGAGATCGGGTTCGACCCGCAGGGCGTTGATCAATGCGCCCTGTTGGACTGCGTCTTGCGCCACTTGCAGGCGCAGCGCCTCAGGCCAGTTTTTACTGTCCTGCAAGCGCGCATGCTGGATGTACTGCATCACCAGAATCAACGCCGTCGACGGCTCACCTTTGGCAATTGCGCTGATTGTGTTGCGTGCCTGGGCCAGATTCGCGCCGCCACCGCCGAGGGCTTTGGGTACGGTCAGGGCGACCAGGCCGTGCTCATGCAGCAGCTTGAAATTGTCATGGGGGAAGGCGCCGCTCTCGTCATAAACGTGGGCAGTGGCGCCGAGTTGTTGGCCGATGCTTTCCAGCAATGCTTCGAAATTGGCCGCTTCGACCGATCGCAGTGGCGGAGCGTGTTGAGAAGAAAGACTCATGGTGAATTCACTCGATCAAAGTAGGTGAGAGAGCTGCAATGCGATCCGTAGCAGCTGCCGAATGCAGCGTTCAGCTTGTAGCAGCTGTCGAGCTTGCGAGGCTGCGTTCGGCTGCGAAGCAGTCGTCAAACCAGAACTCGCGGCGTGTCAGGCAGACCGCGTCAGCCGGATTCACGACGGCTTCGTCCGAATGCGGCCCACACCGAACGCAGCCTCGCAAGCTCGACAGCTGCTACAAGCAGTGCGTCGTGGCTTGACTTGCCGGCATCAGGGCAAGCCTCCACACCACAGGGTTCATAACGGCAGCAACCGAAAGTTTCTGTCCCACAACGGACTCACATCGAGTCGCTCGCTCAGCACGCCGGAATCAAAAAACAGGTCGGCGACTTCCTGTTGCGAGGCGATGGCCTGGTCGTTCACTTCGATGATTTTGTAGGGTTGGCTGCGGCTGTTGTACATGTCGAGAAACACCGCTTTGTCGACGCCCAGCAGTTGCGCCGATTTGGTCGCCCAGGGTTCGGGGTTGTTGTTGATCCATTCCAGCGTGCGCGCCTGTCGTTGCAGGTAATCCTGGATCGCCTGCTTGCGCAGCGGGTCTTCCAGTGCGGCGGGCCGGGCGGCTATCAGGTAGTTGCCGGACAAGTAACCCAGGGCGGTTTTCAGCACCCGGGCGCCACTGCGGAATTTCGCCAACTGAATGAACACGCCGTAGATCACCCAGGCATCGAGCTGGCCACTCTGGAACGCGGTGAAACCGTCCTGCGGCGTGAGCGCCACCGCCGTGATGTCGTTCAGGGTCAGGCCCTGTTCCTTCAGCGCCTTGATCAGAAAATAGTGCGAGGTGGTGGAGCGCACATAGCCGACCCGTTTGCCGCGCAACTGCCCGACCGACTCGACTGTCGAGTCCTTGGGAATCAGGAACACCTGATTGTTCACGTCGCCTTGCAGCACTGCGATCAATCGCGGTTGGCGATGGCTCTGGATCGAGAAGATCGGCGGGATCTCACTCATATTGCCGAGGTCCAGGCTGCCCGAGGCCAAGGCTTCGACGATCAGGTTGCCACCCGCGAACTCCGAATATTCGACTTTATAAGGCGTCGTGGCGGTGCCGGCGTCTTCGACGAAGTACGAGTCTTGGCCCCGGTAGGTGGCGACCCCCAGGGTCAGGTCTGAAAGGTTGGCGCTTTGGGCGAACGCGCGCGAGGCGAGTCCGAGCGACGACAACCCCAACGCGCCGACGGCGATGGAGCTGGCCACCAGGAAGCCGCGCCGATTGAAGTGTCCGTGTGTGATCGGTTTCGTCATGGTCAGGCTCTCGTCAGATGGCCGCCAGCAGCGGGTCGAAGGATCCGCTCACGGCCGCGCTTTTTTCTTCAGTCTCGAGCGGTGCGTGCGCGTAACGGTTGGCGGGCACTTGCAGGTCAAGGTTGTCGCGCAGGGTATTGCCACTGTACTCACTGCGAAACAGCCCGCGCTGCTGCAGGACCGGCACCACGAGTTCGGTGAAATACTGCAGACCGTCCGGCAGCACCGAATTGATGATGAAACCGTCGGCGGCGTCTTCCTCGAACCACTGCTGAATGGCATCGGCGACCTGTTCGGGGGTGCCGACAAAATCGCGCCGTGGCCGGGAGAAGCGCAGGGCCACTTCGCGCAAGGTCAGGCCTTCGTCTTTGGCCAGTTGCTTGATCCGGTCCGAGCCGCCTCTCTGGCTGTTGGAGCCCAGGTCGCCCAGTTCGGGGAACGGTGCGTCCAACGGGTATTGGCTGAAGTCATGGTCATTGAACGGCCGGCCGAGCGCGACGATGGCATCTTCGATGCTCACCAGCTCCACCGCCTGCTGATAGCGGCTTTCAACTTCCACTTCATCGCGGCCAACGATCGGACGGATGCCGGGCAGGATCGACAGCTTTTGTGCGTCGCGGCCAAAGCCGTTGGCGCGTTTTTTCAAGTCTTGATAGTAGGCGCGCGCTTCGTCGAAGCCCTCGGCGCTGACGAAAATCGCATCGGAATTTTCGGCGGCGAAGTTACGGCCGTCCTCAGAGGTGCCGGCCTGGAAAATCACCGGCTGACCTTGTTGCGAGCGGGCGATGTTGAGCGGGCCTTTCACCGAGAAGAATTCACCCTTGTGCTCCAGGGCATGCAACTTGCCGGGGGTGAAAAACTCGCCGCTTTGTTTGTTGTAGGCGAAGGCGTCGTCCTCCCAGGAATCCCACAAACCCTTGACCACCGCCACGTGCTCCTTGGCGATGCGGTAGCGCACGGCGTGGGGCGGGTGCTCGGCCTTACCGAAGTTGTCGGCGGTGCCGCTGAGCCACGACGTGACCACGTTCCATCCGGCGCGACCGCCACTGATATGGTCCAGCGAGGCAAACTGGCGGGCGACCTGGAACGGTTCGGTGTAACTGACGGTGACGGTCGCCACCAAGCCAATGTGCTGAGTGGTCGCGGCCAGGGCCGAGAGGATGGTCAATGGTTCGAAGCGGTTGAGGTAGTGCGGGCTGGACTTCTCGTGGATGTGCAGGCTGTCGGCGATGAACACGAAGTCGAACTTCGCCGCTTCAGCCAATTGCGTTTGTTGTTTATAGAAGCCGAAATTCACGCTGGCGTTGGCCAGGGCCTGCGGGTGGCGCCATTCGCCCCAGCCATGACCGACGCCATGGACCATCGCACCGAGTTTCAGTTGACGTTGTTTGCTCATGGTTTCTACTCCTGAATCCGTCGCATCGTTAGCGCGATGCCTGGTTAAGTTGCGCCCGCGGGGCGTTGAAGCTTTTGTCGAAGCCTTGGGAGACATCGATGTGTTTGCTGAGAATGCCTTCCTGCTGATAGATGTCCGCGGTGGTTTGCAGGCCGCTGATGACCTGATCGTCAATCGCTACCGGCGCTATGTGTGTGGCTTTGGCCACCGCCAGGTGCACCGCCAGCGGCAAGCCGGTGACTTGCGCCTGGGCGGCGGCAAACTCCTCGGGATGGGCGTTGGTCCAGCGGTAGGCGCGATCGATGCGGGCAACGAAGTCGTCGAGTTGCTGGCGTTTGTCGGTGATGGCCTGGCGGGTGGCGGCCAGGTACAAGTGATTGGTCAGCAGGGTGTCGCCGCTGACCAGCACCTTGGCCTGGCTCTGCGTGGTGGCAATGGTGGTGTAAGGGTCCCAGGTCGACCAGGCGTCGGCGCTGCCGTTGTCCAGCAAAATGCGCGACTCGCTCGGCAGCAGGTAAATGAACTGCACGTCCTGGGTGCTCAGGCCGACATTGCGCAAGGCCTTGATCGCCAGGAAGTGACCGATGGAGCCGCGGGTGGTGACAATCCGCTTGCCCTTGAGGTCGCGGGCGTCGTTCAGCGGTGAGTCCTTGGGCGCGAGAATCGCCGTGGTATAGCGACCCTCGAAATGCACGATGCTGACGACTTTGAGCGGCGCACCGGCCCCGAGGGCAAACACGTAGGGCGCATCGCCCAGGCCGCCGATGTCCACCGCGCCGGCATTCAGCGCCTCGCCCAACGGCGCGGCGGCGGGGAACTCGGAGAACTGGATTTCGTAGGGCACATTCTTCAGCTCGCCGGACACCTCCAGCAGCACCTTGAGCGTGGACTTCTGATTGGCCACCCGCAGCGGTTGCAGGTCGGCGGCTTGCGCCGTGGTGCCGAGGCTGAGGGCGACGGCCAGCAGTAGCGATTTGAAAGGCAGGGTGATGCGCATAACGGCATGCTCCAGGCGGGTCTTGCTGTTTCAGGGCACCTCCGCCTGGAGAAAGGGGTCGGTCCGAATTTAATGTCAGGTGGCTCTTCACTTAAGCCGTAACTCGATCTGTAGCAGCTGTCGAGCTTGCGAGGCTGCGTTCGGCCGTAGCAGCTGTCGAGCTTGCGAGGCTGCGTTCGGCTGCGCAGCAGTCGTCAAACCAGTGATTGCGGTGTGACAGACAGACCGCACTAGCCGGATTCACGACTGCTTCGCAGCCGAACGCAGCCTCGCAAGCTCGACAGCTGCTACGGCCGAACGCAGTCTTCGGCAGCTTCTACAAAAAATGCGTCGCGGTTGAAAAAATCAGATCACAAAAAAGCCATGGGTGCCGTCGCGGGCCAACTGCTCTACCAGGCCGAATTCCCAATCCAGATAAGCCTGCATCGCTTCACGCGGGTTGTCGGTGCCCTCGTAAGGGCGGCGATAGCGGTCGATGCGCGGCGAAGCCAGATGAGTTTCGCCGTGCTCCAGCGGCAGTTGCGCGGCGATCCAGCTGGCGGTGCCGTCGCGCAGCAGAAACACCGTTTTGCCGGTCAAGGCCTCGACCTCGGCGACCGCCAACCGCGCCAATTGGCTGCTGCCGCAGGTCAGCACATACCGCTGCGCCGGCGGCACCTTGGCCAGGGCTTCACGCAGTTGCCCGCGCAATGCCCACCACGCGCCGGGGATATGGCGCTTCACGTAGTTGGCGCTGCTGGTGAAATCCAGCACCACGCTGTCACCCTCGGTCAGCCATTGAGACAGGGTTTCAGTGCTGATTTCTTCGGCCTGCGGCGGCGTGGGAACCGGCGCCTTCCACGCACCTTTTTCACTGAAATGCGCAGCCTGCAAGTCATCCAGCACATGCACCTCCCAGCCCAGTTGCGCGAGCCAGGAGGCTGACATGTTGGCGCGCACGCCATCGTCGTCGACCAGCACCAGGCGCGCGCCGCGCACACTGGCGAAGTGATCGGTTTCCTGCACCAGTTGGCCGCCGGGCGTGGAGCGGGAAGCGGGCAGGTGACTGGTCTCGAATTCTTCCGGGGTGCGCACGTCGAACAGGTAAGTGCTGCGGCTCGATTCCTGTTGCCAGCGTTGCAGGTCGGCCAGGGTGGCACGGCCCACCAGTGCTTTGTCGGCGACGCGACGGGCATCGCGGGCGGCGATGTGCCGATGCTCTTCGCTGGTCGGCGCAAATCGGCGTGACTGGCCGTGTTCCAGGGTTTGACCGGCGAGGGTCCAACCGATGGTGCCGTTGCGCAAGGCTGAAACCGGGTTGGCGATGCCGGCGTTGATCAACGACTGCGTGCCGATAATGCTGCGGGTGCGCCCGGCGCAGTTGACGATAATGCGGGTCGCCGGATCCGGCGCCAGCTCCCGGGCACGCAGCACCAACTCCGCTCCCGGTACGCTGATGCCGGTGGGAATGCTCATGGTCTGGTATTCATCAAAACGCCGGGCGTCGAGCACCACCACGTCGGCCTCGCTGTCGAGCAACGCTTGAACTTCTTCCGCCGCCAAAGACGGTGTATGACGCTGGCTTTCCACCAGCTCGCCAAAGGCTTTGCTCGGCACATTGACGTCGATGAACAACTCGCCGCCATTGATGCGCCAACCTTCCAGGCCCCCTTTGAGCAGGCTGACATTGATATAGCCCAGATCCTGCAAGCGCTGCACGGCGATGCTCGCCAGGCCTTCGCCGTTGTCGTAGACCGTCACCGGCGTATTTCGCCGGGGAATCCGCGAGTACACCTCAAGCTCGAGCCTGGACAGCGGAATGTTGGCCGCAAACAGTGGGTGCGCTTCGGCGAAGGGGGCTTCTTCGCGCACATCCACTAACGCCAGTTCTTCACGGTTCAGCAGTGCCTGGCGGATCTCGGAGTAGGAACGGGTGAGTGCAGTGCTCATAGGGCTTGGCTCTCTTTGGACACATCCCAGATATTGGGGAGGACGGTGTTGGAATAACCGGAGATGAACAGTTTCTCGCTGCCATCTGGCTGGTACACCGCGCGGCGCACGGCGCCGATGTTGGCGCCATAGACATGGATGCTGATGGAAACCTGATCGTTGTAGGCGTTGCTGACTTGATGAATGTCGCCGACCCGGGGCGATACGGCTTCGACCTGACCGGGTAACAGTTGAACCCGGTTGCCCTCGGCCACCAATGTGCCGTCGGCGCGACGTTCGAACCCTTGCGAATACTCGGCGCCGCGCAACATGCCGATCAGCCCCCACACCCGATGGTCATGGATCGGCGTGCTTTGCCCCGGCCCCCAGACAAAACTGACGACACTGAAACGCTGTCGTGAGTCGGCATGCAGCAGGTATTGCTGATAGCGCTCCGGGTCTGGCCGGGCAAAGTCTTCGGGCAACCAGTCGTCATGGCTGACCAGTTGGGCGAGCAGCTTGCCGCCACGGTGCAGTAAATCGCCTTCGCGGGGGTTGCTGTCGATCAGTTCCGCCAAGGCACCTATGAATGCTCTGAGTCTTTCCGGATGTCGGGTCTGGGTCATGGCGATTCCATCGTCCGTGTTGAAAAGTGATGCCATGATTTAAGCATAATGATTTTGCTTAATATGCTATTTTTTAATGATTAGGTTATAGCTGAAAGGAATTTAGAACCCTTGTGCATAGCGTTAGACGTTATCGATAGGCGTGCCGGGCTATCCAGATATCACTAATGGAACTATGCTTTTCAGACATCTTATTGACTGTTCTCTATGTGCGGGCCAAATGAAAATTGATGATATCGACGCCTTTGTCGAAGTGATTCGTTGCCAGTCCATCAGCCATGCCGCCGAGTCGCTGCAGCTGACTCAACCCGCCATCACGCGGCGTGTGCAGAACTTCGAGCAGGCGTTGGGCGTGGAGTTGTTCGACCGCAACACCAAGCCGCTCAAGCCCACGCTGATTGGCACGCGGGTGTACGAGCAGTGCCGGTTGATCCTGCGGGAAATGGACGCCTTGCGCGAACTGGTCGCCACCGACGCGCCGCCCACCGGGCTGTTGCGCCTGGGCGTTCCGCAAACCATCGGCGATGTGGTGCTGCTCGATGCACTCAAGCACTTGCGAATCGAATACCCCGAATTGCGCGCCCAGGTGGCCACGGGGTGGGGCAGTCAATTGGTCGGCAAAATCGAACGCGGTGAACTCGACGCGGCGGCCGCGCTGTTCCCGGCCGGGAAGATTTTCCCCGATAACATTGTCGGCGAGTCGATCGGCAAGATGGAACTGGTGGTGGTGTGCGCCCAGGCGCAGTTGCCCAAGCGTCCGTGCAAACTCGCCGACGTTTACCAGAGCGGCTGGATTCTCAACCCCGATGGTTGCGGCTTCCGCGCCGGGCTGCAACGAACCCTGTCGGACCAGGGCCTGGCCCTGCGGGTGAACCTGGAAACCTTCGGTACCGAGTTGCAGTTGGGCCTGGTCGCCGATGGCCTGGGCCTAGGGCTGGTGCCGCGTCCGTTGCTGGAGCGCAGCACCCACCGCGATCAGTTGGCGGTGATGCCGCTCAAGGATTTCAAACCGGTGATGGACCTGTGGCTGATCTACCCACATTTTCTCGGCAACCTGCAAGGGCCGGTCGACGCCTTTGGAAAACTGGTCGCCGGATCGCTGCAGAAGATCAAGAGCGCGGCGTGAGAGGGGGTATTTATAATAAAAAAAAATAATAATTAGCTTAGATTAAAATGTGCTTTTTATTATTTTTTGCCTTCCCCTAGGCTTGCTGGAGATCCTTAAGGCCATCCAGGAAGTTTTGCCATGAGCAGCGTCAGCCCGCTATCCAGCGTCTCGAAAAATGTTCGCCAGCGCGTCAGCCCCGAAGAATGGGAAGTGCGTGTGAAGCTGGCCGCGGCCTATCGGCTGGCGGCTTTGTTCAAGTGGACCGATCACATCTACACGCACTTTTCCGCGCGGGTGCCGGGCCCCGACGAGCATTTCCTGATCAACGCCTTCGGCTTGTTGTTCGATGAAATCACCGCCTCTAATCTGGTCAAGGTCGACATCGACGGCACTATCGTCGACGACCCGACCGGGCTCGGTATCAACTACGCCGGTTATGTGATCCACAGTGCCATTCACGGCGCCCGCCCCGATCTGCAAGCCGTCCTGCACACCCACACCCGCGACGGCATCGCCGTGTCCGCCCAGCGCGACGGCCTGCTGCCGATCTCTCAGCATTCCATTGGTTTTTCCGGGCGGGTGGCTTATCACGGTTACGAAGGCATTGCGCTGGACCTGGACGAGCGCGAGCGGCTGGTGGCAGATTTGGGCGACAAGAGCGTGTTGATCCTGCGCAATCATGGGTTGTTGACGGCGGGCATCAGCGTCGAGCATGCGTTCCAGCAACTGCACGTACTGGAGCGCGCCTGCACTATTCAGATCGCGGCACAGGCGGGTAGCAATGCCGAACTGATCTTCCCGCCAGCCGAAGTGGTGGCCAAGGTCGAGAAGCAGGCCGAGGTGTTCAAGAGTGGTGACGGGCCGGGTGTTGCCCGCCACTGGAATGCGCTGATTCGGCAGTTGGAGCGTAGCGATACGGCTTATAAAGAGTGATACGAATCCGATTCAAAAGAGAGGGGCCTACCGCAAGGTAAGCCCCTTTTTTTGATTCGCAGAATCGCGGGTGGTCACGCCACTTTTTCCGCCGCTTGCCGTTCACGCTCGGCCACCAATTGGCGGGTCAGCGGGATCAGTCGCTTGCCGTAGTCGATGGCATCGTCGAGCGGGTCGAAGCCGCGAATCAGGAAGGTGGTGATGCCCAGGTCGTAATAGTCGAGCAGGGCTTCGGCGACCTGTTCCGCAGTGCCGACCAGCGACGTCGAGTTACCTTGCGCGCCGAGCAGGCCGGCGATGCCAGTCCACAAGCGCTTGTCCAGTCGCGAGCCCTGGGCCGCTGCCGCCAGCAGGCGCCGGGAGCCTTCGTTCGGTGGTTCGCGGCGTACAAAACCGTTCTGCTCGGCGAGGGCAGTCGCCTGTTGCAGGATGCGTTCGGCACGCTCCCAGGCTTGCGCTTCGGTGTCCGCCAGGATCGGTCGCAGCGACAGGCTGAAGCGAATGCTGCGTCCGTGTTTGGCGGCTTCGGCACGCACCTGGTTCACCACTTCGCGCACCTGTTCGTAGGTTTCACCCCACAGCGCATAAACATCCGCATGCTTGCCCGCCACCGCGATGGCCGCCGCCGATGAGCCGCCGAAGTACAGCGGAATGTGCGGTTGCTGCGGCGACTTCACCGCCGAATGCGCGCCCTCGACCTGGTAGTACGAGCCCTGATAATCGAAAGGCTTTTCGCTGGTCCACTCCTGGCGCAACACATCGAGGTATTCATCGGTGCGTGCGTAACGTTCGTCCTTGCCGATGTAACTGCCGTCGGCCCGCAGTTCGCGGTCGTCGCCGCCGGTGATGATGTGCACCGCGGTGCGTCCGCCATTGAGCACGTCGAGGGTGTTGAACTGCCGCGCGGCCAGGGTCGGTGCGGCGAAACCCGGTCGATGGGCGATCAGGAATTTCAGGTTCCTGGTCACGCTGGCGGCATGCGAGGCAATCAGCGTGCTGTCCGGGCTGTTGGAGTGGAAAGCCACGAGGGCGCGGTCGAAACCGGCCTCGTCATGGGCGCGGGCGACTTTCTCCACGTACTCGGGTTGCAGGGTGGGGCCGCTGCGGGGATGGATCTCCGAAGCATGGTGACCGCCTATGTAACCGATGAATTCAATACTCATGGTGAGTTCCTTGTCGTTGGGGTGGGTTGATCAGAAGTCATACGCCAGTTTGCTGTACCAGAAGCCACCGCCGGGATAGAACGGCGGGTTGCCGTAGAGGTTCAGGCCCACGGCCGAGGGCACGGCGTTTTTGTCCGGGCGCACGTCGAAAATATTGGTGCCACCCACGCTCAGGGTGATGTTGTCGAGCAGGGTGTAAGAGATATCCAGGTCGGTGATCCACTTCGCACCGAAGCTGCGGTCACCGCTCTCCAGTTGTTGCAGGGTCTTGACCTTGCCGTAGCGGGTGGTTTGCAGGTTGATCGCCAGGTCAGCGAGCCTCCAGTTGGCACCCAGTATCCATTTGGTTTTCGGCTGCGCATCGGTGAGGTCGCCCTGACGGGCACGGCCGATCCACGTCAGGCTGCCGCCAGGGTTACTGCCCAGTCCTTGCAGCGCGGCGGGTGCGTCCTTGAGGTCGGTGATCACTGTGTCGTTGTAGTTAAAGGCGGCGTTCCAGCGAACTTCGCCCCAGGCTCCGATATCCGTGAAGTGGTCGGCCACCACATCGACGCCGCGGGTACGGGTGTCGAAGGCATTGGCGTAATAGGAAGTCCAGGTCGAGGTGTCGATGCCGAGGGAGGTCAGCGTCGGCGCGAGTGCCGGGCCATAGAGGCTTTCGGTGCGGGCGATGCGGTCGGAGATTTCGATCCAGTAAGCGTCGACGGTCAGGCTGGTGCGAGGGGCCGGTTGCCAGGTCACGCCGAGACCGAAGTTGCGTGATTTTTCCGGGTCCAGGCTGCTCGCCCCCAAGGCCTTTGCCAGCGCCGAGTCGACCGGGGCGATGCGCGTCACGGCCGGAACAATGGTGCCATCGGGGGCGGCGCCTACGCGGTTGTCAGTGATGCTGTAGCCAATCTGCGTCAGGGACGGCGCTCGGAACCCGCTGCCGACGGTGCCGCGCACGGCCACGGTTTCGGTGAGTTCAAAGCGTGAATTGACCTTGGCGCTGACGGTATTACCCGAGTCGTCGTCGAAGTGTTCGGCCCGAGCGGCCACGTCAATGAACAAGCGCTCGATCGGGGTGATGCCCAAATCGATGTAGGCGGCATAGTTGTTGCGCTTGATGCTGGTTTCATCCTGCGGCGCGATGGTGGCGGCAGCCTGTGCGGCAATTGCTGCCAATTGCCCGGCCAGTGGATTGCGCTGGCCGTTGGGCAGTGTCGCCGGGAAGCGATAGCCGCCGACGGTGTAGGCCAGGGCATCACCGGCAAAGGTACTGAAACGTTCCCAGCGATGTTCCAGACCGGCCGACACTTGCAGGGGAAAACCGAAAACCCCGTCAAAGGCGCGGGTGATGTCCAGGTTGTTGACCCACTGATCGAAGCGGTAGGTGGCGAGGTCGTCGAAGGAGGTCGGCGAGACCGGTCCCAACGACGGGTTGATAGTCAGGTCGCTGTATTGATGGTTAGTGTTGCGCCCGTAAGTAGTGCTCAGGTCCCAATCCCAGCCCGCTGCGAGCCCCTTGCCACCGAACAGGAACTGGTAGTCCTTGTCGTCCAGGTTGTTCAGCGGGTAGTAGCCGTCGGGAAACAGTTCCGGGATGTTGGCGTTGCCATTGGGGTAGCGGAAGTAGTTGTTGATGATCGCCTTGCGCTCGCCGTAGGTGGCATAGGAGTAGAGTCTGGTTTGTTCATTCAGTGGCAGTTCGGCGTTATAGCCGAGGTTGAACGCCTTGATCTGCGGGTCGCCATTTTTCACCCCGACCTTGTTCCAGGTCGCTTCCCGAGGGTCGCCGGGAAAATAGGCAGTGTTGGTGGCTCGTTCGTTCCAGCTGGCGTCGCCGCGCTTGCGTGCATCACCAGACAGGTGCAAGAAGCCGCCGTCGCCCAGGGCAAACCCGGTATCGCCCTCGAACTTGGTGACCTCGCCTTCGCCGCTGTAAAGCTTGCCGTGGGTCAGGCCCAGATGGCCGCCTCGGGCACTGGACTTGAGGATCACATTGATCACCCCGGCTATCGCATCCGAACCATATTGCGCGGCGGCGCTGTCCTTGAGCACCTCGATGCGCTCCACGGCGCTGATCGGGATCATGTCGATATCGACCGAGTTGGCACCGCTGCTGTCGGTCGAGCCGTTGGCGGGCAGGGCGCTGTTATGCCGGCGCTTGCCGTTGACCAGCACCAGCGTATAGGCCGGCGCCAGGCTGCGATTGGACAGGGGGCGAATGGTCGAGTTGTAGCCGGCGATGTTGGTGCCGTAATTGAACGAGGGCAGCAGCTTGGAGATGGCTTCGGTCAGGTCGGCGCGACCGGTTTTCAGCAGTTGTTCGCCGGTGACAATGTCGATAGGCGCCGGGCTCTCGGCCACTGTTCGTTGCGTGCCGCGTACCCCGGTGGAGATGACCGTGACCTTTTCCAGGCGGGTATCCTTGTCTTCGCTGCGCTCGACTTCTTCGGCCTTCAAGGCCGAACTGCCGAAGACCATGCCGCAGGCGGCCAGGCTGACGATGAAGGGCGAGCGGTGACGGGCGGATTTGGCAGAGCCAGACAGGACAGGCAGTGTTGCGGACATGGATACGACTCTCGTTTCAGGCAATGGATAGGCGTGATTCAAGCCTCCACCTGGTATCGGGGTCGGTCTGTGGTGTCGAAAGTAGGCGCAGCGGGACAGGGCTGTGAAATGCCGTTTTGTTCTAAGTTAATTATTAAATTAATTAATCATGTGTAATTTCATTTATCAGAAATGCGCATTTTATCCCGAGGCAGGAGCACACCCTGCAAAAGACCCGGGCTGAGCCGATCTACTATGCAAATAATTTATCTGACTGATCGTATATCTGATTTTTAATCATATTAGGTTATTCCCAAAAAGAATTTCACTGCGGTTTTTTATGCGAATAGCATGAATCCGAAGCTGACGCATGGCGCCTCCGGCCATGTTCTTTATGAGGAAGGAAGCCTGATGACCGAAAAGACTTTCGATACGCCGAGCGCCAGTAGCTCGTTTTCCGTCGATAAGGCCGTTCGCCTCACCGGCGATAGCCAGGGCGCGGCAAGGTTGCTCCCCGACTGGCTGCGTCACTGGCGTACACCTGAGGCGTTGCTGCGATTGATCAGTCCGATTGCGCTGTTGCTGTTGTGGGAACTGGCGTCGCAGTGGGGGCTGATTCCGCAACGGGTGATCGCTGCGCCGTCGCAGATTGGCGGCACGCTCTGGGCCATGATCACTTCCGGGGAGCTGGGCAAGCATCTGTTGGTATCCCTGCAACGGGCGCTCGTGGGGTTGAGCATCGGCGTGAGCGTCGGTGTCGTTGCGGCGCTGATTACCGGCCTGTCGAAACGCGGCGAGGTGATCCTCGATTCGCCGATGCAGATGCTGCGCACCATTCCTTCGCTGGCCCTGGTGCCGCTGTTCATTCTCTGGTTCGGCATCGGCGAGTTCACCAAAATCGCCCTGATCGTGACCGGCACCACCTTTCCGGTATACCTGAACCTGTTCGCCGGGATTCGCAACATCGATCCCAAACTGATCGAGGCCGCCAACACCCTGGGTCTCAATCGTCGCGAGTTGATCTGGCATGTGATCCTGCCGGGCTCCTTGCCCTCATTCTTCGTCGGCCTGCGTTACTCCCTGGGGATTTCCTGGCTGGCCCTGGTGTTTGTCGAGCAAATCAACACCACCGCCGGCATCGGCTATCTGGCCAGTGATGCGCGGGACTTCATGCGCACCGATGTGATCGTCATCTGCCTGCTGATTTACAGCGTTCTCGGCCTGTTGATCGACGGACTTATTCGCACGCTGGAGCGTTTTGCCCTGGCCTGGCGCCCATCATTTGTGAGGAACTGATATGTCGAGCATCGATCTTTTGGACGCGTCTAAAACCGTACATTCAGCCGCGCCCGTACAACTGCGCAATGTGGTGCGCCAGTTTGGTCAACAGCGGGTCATCGACGGCCTGGACCTGGACATCGCACCCGGCGAATTCGTCGCGCTGCTGGGGGCCAGCGGTTCGGGCAAGACCACTTTGTTGCGCAGCCTGGCCGGACTCGACAGCATCGACAGCGGCCAGCTGCGGGTGCCCAAAGCGCGGGCGGCGGTGTTTCAGGAGCCCCGGCTGATGCCCTGGAAGCGCGCCTGGAAGAACGTGATTCTCGGCCTGCACACCCCCAATGCCAAGGCGCGTGCGGTGCAGGCGCTGACCGAAGTGGGCCTGGCCCATCGTCTGGAAGCCTACCCGGCGACGCTCTCCGGTGGCGAAGCGCAGCGGGTGGCGCTGGCTCGTGGCCTGGTGCGCGAGCCCAAGCTGTTGCTGCTCGATGAACCGTTCGCCGCGCTCGATGCCCTGACCCGGATTCGCATGCATCGGCTGATCATCGAGTTATGGCGCAAACACACGCCGGCGGTGCTGCTGGTGACCCACGACGTGGATGAAGCGATCCTGCTGGCCGATCGGGTCATCGTGCTGGCCAACGGCAAGATCGCCGAGCAATTGACGATCGACTTGCCACGAGCCCGGGACACCGGTCAGGAAGGCTTTCAGCAAATCCGCGCGCGTCTGCTCAGCCTGTTGGGGGTTGAAGCGAACGAGCCAGCGGTTCAAGCGGCCGGCGCTGTACCAGCAGTGTCGACTGGCAACGTCCGGCGTTTTGCTCATGGCTGATTTTTTGATAAGGGAATTTTTTGCCATGCCAGGACGCATCTGGAAATCCACGGCCGTGCTGTTGTCTGGCGCCGCGCTGTTGCTCGGCGGTTGCGGTGAGACCGTCGAGACAAAGTCCCCATCGGCGGCCCAGTCAGATTTGTCCGGCGTGACGCTGGTGCTGGGCGATCAAGCCAAGGGCTTGCGCACGGTGGTCGAGGCGGCGAATGCGCTGGAAGGTATCGACTACAAGGTGCAATGGGCGAACTTCCAGGGTGCCGCGCCGTTGTTCGAAGCGCTGCGCGCCGGTGCTGTCGATCTGGGGCCGGCCGGTGATACGCCGGTACTCGCGGCGGCGACTGGCGGCACGCCGTTGCGGATTGTCGCGGTACGGCGCAGTCAGTCGAGGGGGATCGCGATTCTGGTTCCGCCGGATTCAACGATTCGCAGCGTCGCGGATTTGAAAGGTCGCAACGTGGTGGTGTCGTCGGCCCGAGGCAGCATTTCCCAGTACTTGCTGATTCGCGCACTGGCCAATGCCGGGGTCGATGAGAAAGACGTCAACGTCGGCTTCGTCTTGCCGACCGACGCCTTGCCGGCGTTCAACGCCGGGAAAATCGAAGCCTGGGCTACGTTCGGTGTGTACCAGGCATTCGCCGAGCAGAAGGGCGCTCGGGTGCTGATCAGTGGCGAGGGCATCAACACCGGGCTGACGTTTATCACCGCCTCCGATGAAGTGCTGACCGACCCGCTCAAGCGCAAAGCGCTGAGCGATGTATTGCAGCGCTTCGCCAAGGCGTTCGAATGGGCGCAGCGCAATCCCGACGAGTACGCTCGGGTGTTCGCCAAGGTCAACGACATTCCCCTTGAAGTCTCGCAGACGCTGCGCAGCTGGGGTGATGAGTCGCTGTTGCCGGTTGAACCGCGGGATGTGCAGGCCTTGCAGCAAGTCGATGACTTGTTCGTGGAAAAGAAGATCTTTCCCCATCGCGTTGATGTGCAAAAGCTGACTGATGCTCAAGTGTTTTTCCGGGTGCCTTTGACATTGACGCAATCGGAACCGGCACGTTAGTACGGGTCCAGGCGCGTGTTTAATTTGAATGTTTACAGGAGTCAATGAATGGGCAATGTCCAGAACGCCGCCAGTGCCCTAGAGGTGTTCCGGCACCCACTGCCCGGCGGTGAACTGCTCGATCTTGGCCGGGTTTTCCGGGAACCCCTGGCGCTGTCGCGGCAGCTCAGCACGCCCAAACGTGTCTTGAGTCGTCGCGAAGCGGTCTTGCTGGGGGTGTTCGCGCTGGTGCTGCATGGCGCGGTGATTGTCTGGGTCAACCAGACACCGCCGCCGGCACTGCCAGTGGTGCCGCCGCAGATCCCGCCGATGACCATCGAGTTCTCGCAGCCGGCGCCACCGGTGGTGGTGCCTCCACCGCCCGAGCCGATTCCACAGCCAGTGGCCGAGCCGCCGCCTCCTGTGGAGGATGAACTGGCGATCAAGCCACCGCCTCCCAAACCGATTCCCAAGCCCAAACCTGTGGTTAAACCGGTGCCCAAACCCGTGGCCAAACCGGTGGAGCAGCCGCCTGCGCCACCCGCGCCGCCACAACCGGTCGCCTCGCCAGCCCCTGCGGCACCGCCGGCACCGAAACCGGTGACCCCGGCGTCGGCCAGCGCCGGTTACTTGAAGAACCCGGCACCGGAATACCCGTCGCTGGCGATGCGTCGCGGCTGGGAAGGCACGGTGTTGTTGCGGGTGCATGTTTTGGCCAGCGGCAAACCCGGCGAAATCCAGATCCAGAAAAGCAGTGGCCGCGATCAACTCGACGACGCGGCACTGGCCGCGGTCAAGCGCTGGAGTTTCGTCCCGGCCAAGCAGGGCGACGTCGCCCAGGACGGTTGGGTCAGCGTGCCCATCGACTTCAAAATCAAGTAGCCATACCTATTAAAAGCACACCTATCGAAAGACAACGCGGGCCACCTGACAAAAGGCGCATCGCTACAACCGATTTAATGCCTTGTTGGAGAGCCTGACCATGAACCTGATCGCATCCCCTTTCGAATCCATCGAACACGCCGTCATCTGGTTGTTGATCCTATTTTCCGTCGCCACCTGGGGCCTGGCCTTGCTCAAGGGCGTGCAGTTCACCCGTCTCAAGACCCAGGATCGCAAATTCCATAAACACTTCTGGGCCGCTTCCAGTCTCGATTCCGCCGCTGAATTAGCCCATGGTCAACCGGGCGCTGCGGCTCGCGTGGCACTGGCCGGTTACGCCGCGATCCAGGTGCCAGAGGGCGCACAAGCCGCCGACTTGAGCCAGGCGATCAACCATCAGGACCGTCTCGAACGTGCTTTGCGCCAGCAGATCGTGCGGGAACGGCGTTCGCTTGAAAGCGGCCTGGCGATCCTCGCCAGTATCGGCAGCACCTCGCCCTTCATCGGCCTGTTCGGCACGGTATGGGGCATCATGTCGGCCTTGAAAGGCATCAGTGCGGCGGGCTCGGCGAGCCTGGAAACCGTGGCCGGGCCGATCGGTGCCGCCTTGGTTGCCACCGGCGTCGGCATCGCTGTCGCGGTGCCGGCGGTGCTGGTCTACAACTACTACCTGCGTCGCCTGAAACTGACCGCCGCCGATCTCGACGACTTCGCCCACGACTTCTACAGCCTGGCGCAGAAAAACGCGTTCCGCGTGCTGCTGCACCCGGTGCTGAGCAAGTCCGGCGCGACCGTCGCCGGACAGCAAGTCAAGGAGGCGTCCTGAGATGGCCTTCTCCACACAAGACAGCGATGAAGTGCTCAGCGAGATCAACGTTACGCCACTGGTGGACGTGATGCTGGTGCTGCTGGTGGTGTTTATCGTCACCGCGCCACTGCTGACCAACGCGATCCCGATCAACCTGCCGAAGACCGAAGCGGTGGCGCCGGTGGAACAGAAAGATCCGCTGGTGGTGAGCATCGACGACAAGGGCAAGGTGTTCATCAACAAGGACGAGATCCAGGCGGATCTGCTCGAGTTCAACCTACAAGCGGCTAAAGCGAAAAATCCCGACGTGCGCGTGCAACTGCAGGCGGACAACGGGGTGAATTATGGCGAGGTCGCCCGGGCCATGGCGTCTATCGAGCGAGCGGGGATCAGCAAATTGTCGGTGATTACGGCGAAATAAGTTTCGGGTTTATTGCATTGGATGTGGGGCGGTGAATTATGGGGGGACGCCGCGTTTGGAGAGCAATCTCCGCTAGCTGTCAGTAAGCGGGCAGTGAATCCATCTTGCTTTTTTATCGTCGTGAGTTCGAAGCTCCAGAGGTGTCGATAGGGCCAAATCCTTTTGGCTGACCGCATTGTGCTTGGTGGGTGTGACCAAGGCATGACAGGGCGGATACGAAAGCGCGGGCAAAAGCCCGCGTAAGGCGGGCCTCTCCATGAGGATTGATTGGTTATCGGTTAAACCGCTCAACCAATGAATACTGCGTGGACGCGGTCTTGGTCAGTTCCTTATTCAGGTCTGCCGATTGGTGCGCCTGTTCCGAGGTTTGATCGGCCAAGTGGGCGATCGTGGTGATGTTTCGGCTGATTTCCTCGGCGACGGCAGTTTGCTCTTCAGTGGCCGCGGCAATTTGGGTGGTCATGTCGGTGATGTGGGAGACCGCTTCGCTGATGCCCACCAATGCCTTGTCTGCCTCAAGCACCCAGGTCACACCTTCTTGGGCCTGACGATGACCGCTCTCCATGGTCTGCACGGCATTGTTGGACGACGTCTGGAGCTTAGTGATCAGGTCATGGATCTGGGTGGTGGATTGCGAGGTGCGTTGGGCCAGTTGGCGAACCTCGTCGGCCACGACAGCGAAACCCCTGCCCATGTCGCCGGCGCGCGCTGCTTCGATGGCGGCATTCAGTGCCAGCAGATTGGTCTGATCAGCGATTCCTTTGATCACGTCAACGACTGTCCCTATTTCGTTGCTGTCCCTGGCCAGTTGTGCAACTGTCAGACTTGTCTCGCCGACAACGGCGGAGAGGCGCTCGATAGCCTCTCGGGTGTCTCGGGCCACATCGCGGCCGCGACTGGTCAGCAGGTTAGCTTGTTGGGTGGCATCAGCCGCACGCTGGACGTGGCTGGCGACTTCCTGGGTGGTCGCGGCCATCTGGTTGACCGCGGCAGATACCTGTTCGGTTTCGACGCGCTGGCGATCAAGGCCTTTTGAGCTATCAGTGGCAAGTACGTCGGATTGTCCCGCCAGCTCGTTGAGTTGCTCGGCGGTGTCTTGCAGGCGCGTCAGGCAAGTCTTAAGGCGCGAAGTCTGGCTGACGAAGGCGGTTTCCAGGCGGGCTTGTGGTCCGCGCGCATCGCTGTACATCTGAGCGATTAGTGAGTCGGAGGTAGAGGGCTCAGCCATCTGCAGCAGGCGCAAAATTCCTCGCATCTGCCAGCGTGAAGAGAGCAAGCCGATCGGTACGGCTATGCCTGCGGCCACGGCAATCGCCACGGGCGCGGTGAAGAACAAGCCGCCCATAGTACCCGCCAGTCCCATGGCAATGTACGGCACGCAATCTAGCAGGGCAGGTTGCCAAGCGTCTTGGCGGGGGATGGCCGGTTGTCCCTGGCTGATGCGCTTATACAGGGATTCAGCACGGCGAATCTGATCAGTCGTCGGTTTGACTCTGACCGATTCAAAGCCAACCACCTGGCTGCCTTCAAATATCGGTGTGACGTACGCGTTGACCCAGTAGTGATCGCCATTTCTAGAGCGGTTCTTGACGATACCCATCCACGGGCGGCCTTGCTTGAGAGCACCCCACATATGGGCAAATACGGCAGATGGGACGTCAGGATGGCGGACGATATTTTGGGGGGCGCCAATCAGATCGGCTCTATCAAAACCACTGATCTCTACGAAGGCGTCATTGCAGTACGTAATAACTCCTCGATCATTTGTCGTCGAGATGAGTTTCTGCTGAGGTGCGAGTGAAATCTCACGCTGCGTAACAGGCTGATTATTTCTCATTCCGATTGCTCCTTGGTTCCTTTAAGAGTCCATCGGCTAGTACTTGAAAAAAATTAGCGAATTTTTCTAAAAAAGTCTTTTATAACAATGAGTTGCATTGAAGTTTATAAACTATTTTGGATCCGATTTGCTCGTGTGGATATGGTCTTGATTTGATTGAAAAAACTCGTCTGTAGACTCAAAGAGGCAAGCCTTTCTTATCAACAAACAGTCAGCCTGCTATCGCAATTCTTCCACAAAATGAATGACTACCACTGCCACTAATGTAAAAAAGCCCAGCTCTGGTCTGGGCTTCTGCGCAAACGGACCTCTTCACATCTGCGGAGGCCAGTTATGCGATTCACCTTGGCATTCCTTGCACCAGGCATAGAGTGCGTCATACATAATCAGACCGTGCGCGAGCATTTCATGGTCATCGGTAAAACGCTGCGACAGTCCCAACGAGATTGCGTACAACCCCGCTGATTGCGGCGTCAGGTCCAGGCGCGAGGTATCTGCGCCGCGTACGATCTTGGCCAGCTGCTGCAAGGCGGGCTCACTGAGCTGGTACTTCTTCAGAAACGCGTCGAAGCTGCACAGCTCGCCCTCATGCGTCAGCTCGACGCCGGGAATATCGTAGGGCGCTGCGTCTGTCTCGGCTGCAATCCGCAGTACATCTCCGCTGGGCACGTATAAAAACTCGGGCTGGGGATCGATAAAACGAGTGATCAGCCAGGGACAGGCAATGCGGTCAATCTTGGGTCGTTCACGGGTAATCCACCTCATGGAACACCTCCTGCCTAGCTCTGTAGGCTGGGTGATGTGGCGGGCCCGGTGCCCGCCAAAGACTGTTACCTGACTGACTCGTGCTTTTACCGCAACAGATGCACGGCCAAGCCGACGAGGGCGCAGGCCATCAGCACCTGAATGACGCCCCGTTTGAAGCGGAACAAGGCAATCGCCGCTGCAATGGCGATGAGTGCAGAGGGCCAGTCGAGGTTACCGCTGAAGCCCTTTGGCCACAGCACGTGGTAGCCAAAGAAACACGCCAGATTGAGGATCACTCCAACCACCGCCGCTGTAATCGCGGTCAGTGGTGCCGTGAACTTGAGTTCGTTGTGGGTCGACTCCACCAGCGGGCCACCCGCGAGGATGAACAGGAACGAAGGCAGGAAGGTGAACCAGGTCACCAGAGAGGCGGCGACGGCCCCAGCCAGAAATACCTGATCGGCCCCGAACACTTGCGAGACGTAGGCGCCGACAAAACCGACGAAGGCTACCACCATGATCAGCGGTCCCGGGGTGGTTTCCCCCAGAGCCAGCCCGTCGATCATCTGTGTCGGGGTCAGCCAGCCATAGTGACCGACCGCGCCCTGGTAGACATAGGGGAGTACCGCGTAGGCCCCACCAAAGGTCAACAACGCCGCCTTGGTGAAGAACCAGGCCATCTGGGTCAGGGTGCCGTGCCAGCCAAAGAGGGTGGTCAGGATCCCCATCGGCATTGCCCATAGCGCGGCGCCGATGAGTGCCAGCAGCGTCAGTTTCGACCAGCTGAACCGGGCATGCTCGGGGGACGGGGTGTCATCATCGATCAAAGCCGGGCCGAAGGACTTTTTGGCGGCGCTATGGCCCCCGGCTCTGAACTTCTCCGGAGCCAGGCGTCCACCGACATAACCGATCAAGGCGGCACCCAGAACGATCAACGGGAACGGCACGTTGAACGCGAAGATGGCGGTAAATGACGCCGCCGCTATCGCCCACAGCCAATTGTTCTTCAATGCACGTGAGCCGATCCGGTGGGCCGCCTGCACCACAATGGCCGTCACGGCGGGCTTGATGCCATAGAAGAGACCCGCCACCACGGGGACTTCACCGAACGCGATGTAAAGCCAGGACAGTACGATCAGGATGAACAGTGAGGGGAGTACAAACAGCCCCCCGGCAATCACTCCTCCCCAGGTTCGATGCATCAGCCAACCGATGTAGGTCGCCAGCTGCTGAGCCTCTGGCCCAGGCAGCAACATGCAGTAGTTGAGGGCATGCAGGAATCTGCGCTCGGATATCCAGCGCCGCCGCTCTACCAATTCCTGGTGCATGATCGAGATCTGTCCCGCAGGCCCGCCGAAACTGATGAAGCCGAGTTTCAACCAGAACCAGAACGCCTCACGAAGACTGATCGCCTCCGGCCTCGACAGCTCTTTTTCAACCATTGGTGGCAAAACCTTACTCATTGGGGTGTTCCTCTTTCACAAACCCGGCGAGCAGGCCGTCGAAAATAGCGCTCGCAGCAGCCAGCAAATGGTCGTCGTGGGTAATGGTTTCGCGCAGTCCTGCCAGCACACGCTCAACACCGGCAGCCTCAACCGGCTGAATACCTCCAACATCGAGGTAATGCACCAACGCCGCGATACGGTTTAGGCCGGGCTCTTGAAGTTCAAAGCTGGCTTGCAAAGTTTCGAAAGTCACCCGGTTGCCCACGTGACTGAAAGTCGCCTCGTCGAAATCGAAGCCCAGCGCATCAGCGGGACATTCCTGCGGAGTGTCCAGCCAGAGGATCTGAGCGTTGGGGGCAATGAAACGGCGGATCAACCAGGCACAAGCCAAGCGATCAACCCAAGGGCGTTTGCGAGTTGCCCAAACACGACCCTGATAGTCAGCACGATTGAGTGCCGTTATTGGTTGGTTGCAGCTGTGTGGCTCATCCGCAGACAGCGCTCGGCTGACTGCGGTCTCAAGCTCCTGCAATGCTGCGTCAATCTGCTGCTTCGGCTTGCCTGGAAAGTAATCGATGCTGCTCAGTTGCTCGTAGCCTTTGCGCAGCTTGCGAATCTGCTTGGTGGTGGACAGCGCATTTTCGGTCGTGAGTTGTCCCCGGCACTCTTCGATGTCAGCGCGAAGCTTGTTGTAGTCCTCGCTGCGGTCGAACAACCCTATAAACCGTTCACCGTTTGGATCTACCACAGGCAAGACATAGGCGGTTCCATTGATGGCCAGAATGTCCCGCTCAACTGAGGCTAGCGCCTCACGACAGGCACTGGTATCCGGCAGCAGGTAGGCACCATCACGCAAAACCGCAGCCCCGGAAGCTTTTAGGGCACGCCAGGCGCGCATGCGCTCGGTGGCATTCGCTGTGGGTAAGCCAAGAATCAATGCGAGCCAATTTTCCATGTAGAGTTCGCTATTTATTTTGTAGTAAATATAACAATAGCGCTAATTCGGACGGTCGAAAAGCCCCGCTTGATAACGCAATTCTTGGGAGTTAGCTGGAGTCGGGGGGAAGCAGGGGCAGCAGTCGGTGGCGGGTCTCCCCGGAAAACCCGATTCGGTTTAGCCCTGTGTTTGACTGAAGAAACCAGCCGTTTGAGCAAACTCAACGAACTGCTTGTTGGCAACCGACAAGTATTCGTTCGCTCGCCAGCACAAGCTGAAACTCATGGTCTGCGCCGGTTTGAACGGAACACCCAAAATACCAGGCTCGCACTCTTGAACGGAACGCAGCAGTGTCGAAATGCCCATGCCATCCAGCGTTGCCTTGATGACCAGGGAGACGAAATTGCTTTGCAGCGCGATTCGGTAGCGGGTACCGGAAGCCTCGCAGAAGGCGTCGAACAGATGGCGTTGCAGGAATGTTTGATCAAACAGCACCATATGCTCATCCTGCAATTGTCGGGCTTCGATAAAGGCTTTGCCCGCAAGTGGATGGTTTTCGTTCATGCAGAGCACCATCTCGTCCGTCCCTAGCAGCACTGAGCCCCATCCACTTTCGACTCGGCGGGACTCCAGCAGCGCGACGTCGATTTCACGGTTTTCCAGGCGCTGGCTGATGTCATCCGCGCTGCCTTCGATCACCGTCATCTCGATGCCGGGATACTTCTTACCAAAGGCGTTGAGCACCTGCGGAATGTAATTGATCCCGAACATCGGCGGCACACCCAGCCGAATTTCACCGCTGTGCAACTGCGCCATATCCCGTAGTTCCTGACGCGCCATGTCCAGTTCCAGCAAGGCGACTTCCACGCGCGCAAGAAAGACTTGTCCTTCAGCCGTAACGGTGATTTGCCGTGCCGCGCGGTTGAAGAGCGTAACGCCCAGTTCTTCCTCCAGGCGAGTGACGGCCATACTCAACGCTGGCTGGGCGATATGCAGGCTTTGAGCGGCTTTGGTGAAGCTGCCTTGCCGCGCAACTTCTACGCAGCACTTCAGGGCTTTGAGATTCATGCCGGACATACTCGGATCGAAAACCAGAGAATAACAATTTGTGATGAGAATCATCACAACATAATATTTTTCGTGATGGTGATGGCTCGCTAGCATGCGCGCAATTACTTCACTGCCGCCTTCTTGAGAGCGTCATAACCCGCTGGCTATCGCTTTAACGCTGGCGGTGGCGCTTTTCGGCGAAGGATGTTCCAGGCTGATGATTTCATTTCTTTCCAGGATGGATGTTTGCCCAATGCTCAAGTTCAATGCTCATCTCGGTTTTCAATTCAACGAATTGCCTTTTCTGCAACGCATCGAAGCTGCCGCTGCCGCTGGATTTCGGGCGGTGGAGTTTCCGTCGCCCTATGAGTTCGACGCCAGTCTCCTGGCCGACCACTTGGCTCAATACGCGCTTCCTCTGATTCAGTTCGCCGCACCGGCGGGTGTCACCAAAGGCATTGCTGCCCTGCAAGGCAAGGAAGAAGAGTTTCGTGCTGGTTTGGTCCAGGCCGCCCGTTATGCAAAGGTGCTGGCTTGTTCGGATGTCCACATCATGTCTGGAATTACGACGCAGGGTGAGGCTGCACTCAGCTTCGGGAGCAACCTGGAATATGCAGTCAAATACTTCGAAGATCAGGGGTTGCGGCCCCTGATCGAAGTGATCAGTTCGAAGGAAATGCCGGGCTACTACATGTCTGACTTCAGTAAGGCGCAACAGGTGCTGGAGACCTTCCCGAGTATTGGGCTGATTCTCGATCTTTACCATGCCCAGCTTTTGACCGGAGACGCAGCAGGTGTTCTGGCTCGATTTTATAATCGAACCGTCCATGTGCAAATTGCGGACTGCCCGGGCCGTCACGAACCGGGAACGGGCAGCATCAACTTTGCTGCCTTGTTCGCGGCGCTGGAACAGTATGGTTACCCGGGATGGATCGGGTGTGAATACCGTCCTTGCGACACTACCGTTGCGAGCCTGGACTGGCTCAAGCAGCTCAGCGCTTAGCGCTTGGGGGGCTCGCGTTACGTTGATGCACTCCTCAGGTGGGGAAGTTCAAAAGGCGCTTGATGGCCGATAGTTGTCTGTCACGATTTATCGTGCAGGAATGGTTCGAACCTCTTTTCACCTTTACAAACGCATTCCCATCTCGAAGGCACGAGTTTCAAACCCGAACTCTGTGTACATGCGCGCGGCACGCGCATTGAACGGCCAGACAGACAACCTCAAGTCCTGGGCGTCATTTTCGATTGCCCAGTTTTTAACAAGTTGAATAAGCCTGCGTCCAATACCTTTTCCCCAAAATTGCTCGGCTACACATACCGATCCGATACGAACAACATTCAGCGGTTGCATCAGCGGCCCGGAGCTTGCCGACAGGCTGGCGGTAATGAACGCCGCAGCCTGGTGACCGACATTTGCGATAAATACAACATGACCCGGTTTCTCGAAAAGACCTGACCAATGAGGAAGGTCGCGCGAAAAGTCTTGGGTGGCAGCTGCGTAGATATCGGGACGGGCAGCGTGGTGCACCGTGTTAAGCAGTTGTCCCAACTCACACATGCTCAATGCGTCTTCTACCGTTGCGGTTCGGTAAGTAATGGCTTCGTCCATGATGAGAAACTCTCCATGATTTGCGCGTTATTTTGTTGTCTGCATTGAAAAAAGAGGCTTTTGCCTCTTTTTTCGTTCCTGTGCCCCGTCCTGAATAAGGTTCTCAGGAGGGCGTTGATTGCACAGGAGATTCTGCCGGGCTGCGCGCGAAGAGAGGGCCGGCTAGAGGGTCCTTATCGAGGTCCGTATCGCGCGTGCGCATTCGATCACTGCGGGGGCCAGTTTGCGCTCGGCTTCCTCCATGGTCCAGCGACTGGTCGGCACCACTACATGCACCGCGGCGACCGGCAGGCCTTGGCTGCCAATGATAGGGGAGGCGATCGTCATATCGCCGAGAAACAGTTCCTCTTTATTGATGGCGTACCCCTTGCGCCGCGTGGCCTCGATTTGTTCGAGGATGTCGTCTATCGCGGTCAGGGTGTACTGGGTGTGCTGTTTGCGCTCGCTGGCCTCCAGTGCCGCGAGGGGTTCGTTGTCTGGCAGAGCACTGAGATAAGCCCGCCCGGAGCCGGTGCAGTACATCGGTATGCGGCTGCCGATGGGCATGTGGATGGGGATGAATTTTGGTGCTACGAACCGTGCAACATAAACCATGTCCAGCCCATCGGGCTCGGTCAGGTTGGTCGTTTCCCCGGTGGCCTGCGCCAGCTCGGCAAGGAACGGGTTGGCCACGTCAACCAGCGTGTCCGCGGCCAGGTAGTTGTAGCCGATCTCCATGACCTTCGGGGTCAGCTGGAAGCGTTTGGTCTGCGGATGTTTGCGCACATAACCGAGCTCCTCCAGGGTGTGGATCATGCGTTGCGCGGAGCTTTTGTTGATCTCTGCCGCTTGCGCGATATCCGCCAGATTCATCGTGCGCCGGGATGCGTTGAAGGCCCGCAGCACCGCCAGGCCTTTTTCCAATGACTGATTGAACAGGGGATGAGTGTTATCGCTCATGGCAGATCCTTTTGTTTTGCTTCTTACATATCGATATTCGATATTAATAAATCTCTTTACGATTTTTGTAAAGCGTTTATAGTTGTTTTGAGCCCACTGCCATCCACTGGGGCAATCCATACCGGACTTAAGACAATAAAAACGTCCAATGGGAGATACGCCATGCTTACTCGTTTTCGTGCACTCGCGTTCGTTTGTGCCCTCACTACCGGCATTGCTTCAGCCAATGCGACCGCCGAGCCTGCCTACAAGGTCGGCGCAACCGCAACCGGTATTCCCTTCACCTTTCTCGACGTCAAAAGCCAGAGTATCCAGGGCATGATGGTCGATGCCGCTCAGGCGGTGGCCAAGGCGGGCGGCTTCGAGGTGGAGATCCAGCAGACCACCTTCGCTTCGCTGATTCCGTCACTGACCTCGCAGAAGATCGACATTATTTCCGCCGCGATGCTCAGGACTCCGGCGCGGGAAAAGGTGGTGCAGTATTCCGATCCGGTATTCAGTTATGGCGAAGGTCTGATCGTCAGGGTCGACGATCAAACGCCCTACACCCGGATGGAGGACTTTGCCGGCGAAGTGGTAGGCGCCCAGGTTGGCACCGTGTTCATCGATGAGTTGAACAAGCGTGGCGTCTTCAAGGAAGTGCGTGGTTATGACTCGATTCCTGACCTGATGCGTGACCTGGCGCTTGGCCGTATCAAGGCAGGCTTTGCCGATCGCCCGATCGTCGCCTACCAACTGGCTCAGGGCACGCAGAATAAAGTGCATCTGGTACAGAGCTATCAGCCAGTGGTGATGGGTGACGTTTGCCTGATCGTGCGCAAGGGTGACAGCGCAACACTTGCGCAGGTCAACAAAGGCATTGCTGCGATCAAGGCTGATGGTTCGCTCGAACACATCATCGAGAAGTGGAAACTCAACTGACGGTCTCGGCGCCCGTCCTTCGCGACGGGCCGTTCCACTCCTGGTTTCGTGGGTAGCCTTATGATTCTCCAGAATGCTTTGGACTTCCTCCCCATTCTGCTCAAGGGGGCGGTGGTCACTCTTCAAGTCACGGCGGGCTCGTTCGTGCTCAGCTCGCTGATCGGGCTGCTGTTCGCCCTGATGATGGTCTCGAAAATACGCACGATCGCCTTGTTCGCCATTAGCGTGGTGAACATCATTCGTGGTCTGCCGATTATCGTGCAGCTGTTTTATATCTATTTCGTCCTGCCCGAATTCGGCATCCAGCTGACGGCGATGCAGGCCGGTGTCATTGGCCTGGGGATCGCGTATTCGGCGTATCAGGCAGAGAACTTTCGGGCCGGTATCCAGGCCATTCAGCAAGGGCAGATCGAGGCCGCGGAATCCCTGGGTATGCGCGGTGCGATGGTGATGCGGCGGGTGGTGTTGCCCCAGGCATTCCGCATTGCGTTGCCGCCTTATGGCAATACGCTGGTCATGATGCTCAAGGACTCCTCGCTGGTATCGACCATCACCGTGGCCGAGATGACGCGCGCGGGTCAGCTGATCGCCTCCTCGACCTTCGAGAACATGACGGTCTACACCCTGGTGGCATTGCTCTACCTTGCGATGAGCCTGCCACTGTCCTTTGCGCTGCGTCGTCTGGAAGCACGCTTCAGCACCCGGAGAACGTCATGATCGAGATCAAGGGCATTCACAAGAGTTACGGCAGCGTGGCGGTCCTCGAAGGCATCGACTTGCATGTTCGAAACGGCGAGGTGGTCTGCCTGATCGGCCCCTCGGGGTCCGGGAAGTCGACGTTGCTGCGCTGCATCAACGGCCTGGAAAGTTACGATCAGGGCGACATCCTGGTCAGCAGTGAACGTGTTGATCGCCACAACAGGAGCATTCACGGCATTCGCAGCCGGGTGGCGATGGTCTTTCAGCGCTTCAATCTGTTCCCGCACCGCACAGCCCTGGAAAATGTCATGGAAGGGCCGATCTACGTAAAGAAGGAGAACCCCCAGACCGCTCGCAAGAACGCTGAGGCGCTGATGGAAAAGGTCGGTTTGTCCCATCGGATGAATGCCTACCCGGACGAACTGTCCGGTGGTCAGCAGCAACGTGTCGCCATTGCCAGAGCGTTGGCGATGAACCCTCAGGCGATTCTCTTCGACGAACCAACCTCGGCGCTCGACCCGGAGCTGGTCGGCGAAGTGTTGGCGGTGATGCGCAAACTCGCTGATGAGGGCATGACGATGATCGTGGTGACACACGAGATGGCTTTCGCTCGAGACGTAGCCGACAAGGTATGTTTTCTTCACAGCGGCAAGATCGTCGAGTCAGGCCCGGCCGGGGAGGTGCTCAGTACCCCGACGCATCCGCGCACACAGGACTTTCTCCGCCGACTGCTCAATCACAGCGGGGAGGTGCAGGCATGAATGCACCTTTCGCGCCTCAACTGCCAGCCTCTCTCTGGGCAGCGACGGCAACACCGGCGGTGGAAACGCCGGCACTGGCCGAAGACAAACAAGTGGACGTAGCCATCGTCGGTG
This sequence comes from Pseudomonas sp. GM18, assembly GCF_000282195.1. Taxonomy (GTDB): domain Bacteria; phylum Pseudomonadota; class Gammaproteobacteria; order Pseudomonadales; family Pseudomonadaceae; genus Aquipseudomonas. Next base: position 33,377 of record NZ_AKJT01000007.1, on the reverse strand, counting down.
CCGGCTACACCGGTCTGGTGACTGCTTTGCGATTGGCCGAAGCGGGTGTCAGCGTCTGTGTGCTGGATGCTGGCGAGCCCGGCTGGGGGGCCTCGGGGCGTAACGGCGGACAGGTGATTCCAGGGCTGAAGTTCGACCCGGAGCAACTGCATGCCAAGTTCGGTCCGGCCCGTGCCGAAGCGATGATCGGCGCTGCCGGTTCAGCCGCTGACGAAGTGTTTTCGTTGATTCGCCAGTACAGCATTGAGTGTGATGCGACCCGAAAAGGCTGGATTCAACCGGCCTGCTCAGCAACCGCGATGAAGGCCATCGAGCAACGTGCCGCGCAATGGCAAGGACGGGGAGTCAATGTGGAGCTGCTGGACCGGGCAGCCGTGAGTCAACGTATTGGTACCGAGAATTACCTGGGTGGCTGGGTCGACCCGCGGGCTGGCAGCTTGCACCCCTTGAGTTATGCCCGTGGCCTGGCGAGGGCTGCAATAGGGCTGGGTGCGATGATTCACGGTCACAGTCGTGTCACGGGGCTGCAGCGGCAACGATCAGGCTGGAATGTGTCCACTGCGCAAGGATTCAAGATCAATGCGCAGCGGGTGTTGTTGGCCACCGATGGTTATACCGACGACCTGTGGCCCGGTTTGCGCCAAACCGTCGTCGCGGCCAATAGCTTCATCATTGCCACCCGTCCGCTGCCGCAGGCGATACGCAAGACCATCCTGCCCGGTGGCGAGGTCTGTTCGGACTCACGACGCTTGCTGCTCTATTTCAAGCAAGATGCACAAGGCCGTTTGCTTCTGGGAGGGCGGGGGCCATTCTCGGAGCCTTCCCGACAGAGTGACTGGGGACACCTGGAACGTTCGCTGAATGCGCTGTTCCCGCAACTGCTGGATGTCCCTGTCGAGTATCGGTGGAGTGGTCGGGTTGCTCTGACTCAGAGCTTTCTTCCGCATGTTCATGAGCCCGCCGCCGGGTTGTCGATCTTGCTCGGCTACAACGGGCGCGGCATTGCGCTGTCGACGGTGTTAGGCCGGCATCTGGCAGCGAAACTGTCGGGGGAAACGGAGGACTTCCCGTTTCCGATCACGCCGCTGCGCAAAATTCCGTTTCATGCTTTGCAGCGGCTCTATCTTGCCGCTGGCATCACCTATTACCGGGTACTGGATGCCTTGTTTTGAGGCTCAGGCCGAAGCGTTGCGTCATTTGGCTGAGCGTTTTGATCGTTGATTTTTTGAGGGAGGGAGATTGGCTGCGACGTAGTCAGACGATAAAAAAAACAGGGAAATATCTGGATGCCTCTCCGGATATTTCCCTGTTGCTCAATGTTTGGAATTGCTTTCGATAAACTTCTCGTAATACATCTGGAACTGCTCGATCTTCTGATCGTTGAACCAGGTTTTAATCGCGTCGACCATGGGCGGAGGACCGCACAGATAGATGTCGAATGGGTTGGCGTCGAACGACTGACGGTCGAAGTGGTCAGGAATCCATCCGGTTTTACCTTGCCAATCCACGGAGGGTTTCGAAACCACAAGGTGATAGTCGAAGTCGGCGATGCGGTCGCGATAATCAGCCAGGCGTTGAGTTTCGCACAGGTCATTGTCCTGCGTGACGCCATAGAACAGCTGGATCGGGTGCCCGCAGCCACCTTTTTCTGCAATGTTATCAAGCATCCCGAGGAAGGCCGACAGGCCGGTGCCTCCAGCCACCAGTACCAGAGGCTTGGTCACCTGACGTAGATAAAAGCTCCCCAATGGGGCCTCGAGCTCGAGTGTTTGACCAGGGCGGCAATGCTCACGGATGAAGTTGCTCATCACGCCATCAGGCAGGAGCCTGATGAGAAACTGCAATTGGTTGGTGGGATTGGGGCGGTTGGCGAATGAGTAGGAGCGCCACTCACTGGTGCCCGGTACATGCAGTCGAGCGTATTGCCCCGGCAGAAAGTCCAGTTGCTGCTGGTGGGAACTAGCGTCCAGATGGAGGATCGCCGTGGTGGCCGAAACCTGTTCTACACCGGTGATCACCGTTTGCAGTAACCGGGTTGCGCCAGCGTTGCACAAGCTCGAATCGAAGTCGAAATAGAACGAGGCATCCGATTGCACGCGGGTCTGGCAAGAGAGCATTTTGCGTTGCGCCAGATCTTGCTCGGACAATGCCTCTTCATCGACGTAGTCTTGAGTGAATTGGCCTGATTCGCAGCGACCCTGGCAAGTGCCACAGACACCTTCGCGACAGTCCAGCGGGATGTTTACGCCATTGCGTAGCGCGGCGTCGAGCAGCAGTTCGTTTGGTTTGACCTCGAAGAACGAGGTCTTGCCATCTGCGAAGCTGAAAGCGACTTTATGGTTCATGACAGCGTGCCCCACAGTTCACAGGTGATAGAAATCAAGCACTGAGTTGATCGTGTCGTTGAGCAGCACGATGTGCTTGCGGGTGATCTTCCAGCTGTCTGCCACCGCTTTGAGATGGTAGGTCACATGGCCGTAGAACTGCTCGGACAACCCTTGCCGGGTGTAGAGCGTGACCCAGGCGGCCTTGACTTCAAGCAAGCCGTTATCGATCTCCTTGATTCGCACATTGCTGATTTGATGCAAGGTGCGCGGCATCGGGTTTGACGCTGCCGACTTGCCTGTGCGCAGACGAAATACCCGGTCTTCCAGACCGGAGCGGTTCGAGTAGTAAATCAGCGACATGCCGCGCTTGGGATCGGTGGTGTACACATGCTCCGACTCCCATTGCGGCAGGTGGAATTCGCTCTGTTCATCAAACAGGGCGATGTAGGCGTCCCAATCCTGCTGATCACACAGTTCAGCTTTGTGATAGAGAAATTGTTCGACGGAATGTTGTAGTGCGCTCATTTCACACCTCCTTCAACTTCAGGGCTTTTTGTTCCAGACCTTGCAGAAGGAAGCGCTGCCAGGATCCGTGCTGATTGATGTAGAGCCCCTCATGCGTGAACTCGGTGCCGGTCAGTACCGGGCTGATGCCCAGAACCTCGCTGTTCGCGGTGGGGCCTTCGACCCACTTTTCACTGCCGCGCGATACTTCGTTCCAGCGCTCGAGGCGGGCCTGGAATCCGCGCTGTGCTTCGCGAAATTCCACCAGGTCGTCGGGAGTGCCCATGCCTGAAACGTTGAAGAAGTCCTCGAACTGGCGAATCCGGTTTTCCCGATCCGCGTCGGACTCACCCTTGACGCCGATGCACTGGCTGGTGATCTCGGTCTTGTTCCAGGCCACCGGGCGTACGATGCGTAACTGCGAGCTGATCTGATCCATGAAGAACAGGCTTGGGTAGATGTTGAGGTTGCGTAGGCGGTGCATCATCCACTCGGCTTGTTGCTGGCCGTACTCCTTCACCAGACGCGGCATCACGCTGGCATAACCGGCGCGTACAGTCGGGTTGGGCATGTCACTGAACAAGAGGCTGTGGCCATTCTTGAACGAGAACCAGCCGTCGTCGGTTTCGGCATCGCCGGCGCCCAACTTGCTGTAGTCCAGCGTGTCGGAACCGCCGCCCTTGGCCGCATTGACTTGCTGGCGATGCTGCACCGTGGAGACGTAGTTGTAGTGCACGGTGCTGACGTGATAACCATCCAGGCCGTTTTCGTGCTGCAGTTTCCAGTTGCCGTCATAGCTATAGGTCGACTTGCCGGGCAGTACTTCCAGTTCGCCGGTCGGAGACTGCGCGACCATCATGTCGAAGAACACTTTGGCATCGCCGAGGTAGTCTTCCAGCGAGTCGCTGCCATTGACGTCCAGACTGATAAAGACGAAGCCCTTGTAGCTCTCGATCCGGGCCTTCTTCAGGCCGCGTGTTGCCTTGTCGAAACCTTCCGGGTATTCCCCCGGGGCCTTGACCTTGACCAGGCGGCCATCACTTTTGTAACACCAGGCGTGGAACGGACAGGTGAAGGTAGATTGATTACCTTTGCTGACGCGAGTCAGGGTCGCGCCCCGGTGCTGGCAAGCGTTGATCAGCGCGTGGAGCTGATTGCTCCCGTCGCGGGTGATGATCATCGGCTGACGACCCGCACGCATCGTCAGGAAATCATTGGGATTGGCGATTTCACTCTCGTGGCAGGCGTAGATCCAGTTCTTCTCGAAGATCAGTTCCATCTCCAGGTCGAACAGCTCCGGCTCTGTGAACATGTCACGGGCGACGCGGTAAATACCTTCGGCCGGCCGAAAATCCAGGCAACCCTGAATGTAATCTTGCCACTGCGCAATGCTTCTAGTGCTGTTCATCAGGTACACCCTTTTTGTAGTTTTAGGCACAACCCGATTGAAAGCCTTTCCGTGCGGTGCATCTATCCGGATTCGAGGCGATATCTATCCGTTTCTGAGGGGGCGGGGCTCGCTTTTCGTGAGGCCTGTCAGGCGAGGGTGTTTTATGCGTTTTTCATTTCATATCCCTGGCCTGCACCCACAGCACTGCGTCTTGCGACAAGGGTTTGCCCTTATGGGTTTTCGTTGTACCGATGTCGAGCGCTGCGATGCCCCACCAGCCGGCCCGGGGCAGGCCGATGGTCACGATGCCCGCGGAGTCGGTGTACGTGCTCAGGGCTTTGAATGAGGCTTGAGGTGCCGTTACATATTCTTGCTGGCCAAAGGCGTTTTTCTCGATGTCGACGCCATGGTTGAGGTATTCGATTTCGACCTCGGCGAACGGAACGGGCTTGCCGTCGGCCAGCACCACGGCGCGGAACACTCCGCCCGTCCAGTTTGCATAAGGCTTGCTGAATGGCTGGATCTCAACCGGCAACCCCTGCGGCTCGGCCCAGTTGCCGGGCACTCCGCCTACGTTCACGATCAGCTTGGTGAACTGTTGGATGTAGACGCCTTCCTCGGTTTCCAGGTAGGGCTCGGGTTCGAGTACGAAGATATGGTCACCCAGTGAGCGCACCACCTCGCGTGGAATCGACGCACGATAGGCGGTCGCTTGGTTATCGCGACTCTGCCACTGGACAGGGCGCAAGTATTGGCGCAGATCGATTTTTTCCCCGCCGTGCGAACCGATGTGGCTGAAGGCGCGGGGTTCATCCATGGCCATGGTGGGGCCGCCGGAGAAGGGATGTGTGAACACTAGCGCGAACTCCAGTTTATCCGCGCGCGGCAGCGCCGTTTCCTCAAGGTAGAGCATCTGGAAATGGGCCTGTGCTGCGCCGGTCAAACAGCCGAATGTAGCAGCGGCAAGGGTTTGGAGCAGTCGTCGTTGGATCGGCATGGTCGATTTCACCTTGAAATGTCGGAGGACTGAATCGTGGCGTCATGGTTGTCTCCGCCGAGGAACACCACGGAGTAGTTTCCGGCGGGGGGCTGGAACGTGAAGGTGTTGTCCTGGCCGAGACTTCCTTCGAGCAACAGCTTGTTGCTTGTGTCCTGGACATGGATTTTTCTGCCAGCGGCGGAGCTGCCGTCGGTGTAACCCGCCTCGCACTTCACCAGGTCATCGTGCTCGATGTAGCAGTCGAGGACGGGGGCATGGGCGAAGGCTGCCTGGCAGAACAAAAGGGCGCCTGCCATCAGTATCCGAGGTGCTGAACCCAGGGGTTTCATAAGGTCTTCGGTCTCCACGGTCAGTTGATCATTGGAGAGGCGATTTGTGATCGCCGCTCGTATTGGCGCCAGTCGGCGCGAAGGCCGCCAGCAAGGCATCCAGGTTCGAACTCAGGAGTGCGTCGTACCCGCCGGCCGCGTCGGTGAGCATTCCCGGGTTGCCCGCATCCAGTATCAACAACCGTGCGCCGCCGTCCTGAATGGCCTTGGCGATCCTGGCGTCCGGTGCCCACTTGTGGACCACCACGCGGATGTCACGCTCGCGCAGGTATCGGGTCAGTGCGGCGCGGTCGGCGTCGCTCCAGTCGATGTCCTGCCGGACGAACCAGCCGTCGACAAAAATGCCGAACTCGCCGAACAGGTAGATGAACTCATTGGCCAGCGACAGCACGCGCAGATCCGGCACTTCCAGCAGCCGGGCACCGTAGTCGGCCTTGATCCGGCGCAATCTGCCTTCGAGTGTGGCGAGGTTGCGCTCTATCCGAGGCGCATCGGAGGGGGACAGGCGTGCCAGGTCGGCCGCGATCAGCGCCGACATGCGCATGGCGTTGACGGGGCCGAGCCAGGCGTACGGCGACGGGCCTCCATCGACGTCGCGCGCGGCGGCCCAGGGAACGTCGTTCGATGGCACGCGGGTCACGGCCACGCCGGGCTTGATGGTGTCCCATGAACGCGAGGCGTCGATCTCGACGATCCGCAGATTGTGGCGACGTGCCGCCGCATACAGCGGATCCGCGCGCCAGAGACTGCCCAGGGTGACCACGGCGGCGGCCTGCTGGAACACGCTGGCCTCCAGGCGCGACAGCGCGTTGGCCTGGCTTTCCATGGGTGTCGCAGCGTCTGGCGGAAGACGGACGGCCTCGACGGTCGTACCTTCGCTGAGTGCCGAGGTGAGTGCATACACCGCCGGCAGTGCGACAAGCACCTGCTGCCTGCCGGCATCCGCAAAGGCAGAAAGCGGGCTGCCCAGCAGCAGTGCCAGCAGTGCTAGCCAGGGTCGAGGTGACATGCAAAGCCATTTCATACGCTGGCACCTCTGAACCGGGACGCGGTAGCGCGGATGACGGTGGTGGCGATGAACACCAGGGCGGCGACGATCACGATTGCGCCGCCCGTCGGCACGGGTATGTGGAATTGCATGGGGGCCAGGATGCCGACCACGCAGGAAAAGGTTGCAATCAGGATGGCGCGCGCGACCAGCCCCGGGAGTGAACGGCTGATGTTGCGTGCGGCCGCTGCCGGTATGAGTAGAAGCGCTTCGACGAGCACTGCGCCGATGATCTTCAGGCAGGCTACCGTTACCAGGGTAACCAGTACGACAAACAGGTACTCGACGCTTCGCACTCGTACGCCGCGAGCATGCGCCAGGCTCGGATTGAGGCTGGCCAACAGCATGCCGTTGTACAGTGGCAGGCCGAGGAGAGCACACGTTGCCGTTACGACCAGCAGCACGTTCATGTCGGTGTAGTCGACCGCCAGGATGGAACCGAACAGCACGCTTTCCATCACGTGCGTGTTGATCTTCGCCGACACGAACAGCAACAGCGAAGCCCCGACCGCCAGCGAGATGGACAAGAACACGCCGATCAGCGTGTCATTGGCCAGCGTGGTGCGGTGCTGCGTGTACTTCAGCGTCAGTGCGAACAGCAGGCAGAAACCGAACATTGAGAAGTAGGGGGAGGTGTAGGACTCACCGATCAGCACGCCAATGGCAACGCCGGTCATCGCCGCATTGCCGACGGACTGGCTGAAGAACGCCATGCGCTTGATCATCACCATCGAGCCCAGCACACCCAGCAGCGGTCCGATGAGTACTGCGCAGAGCAACGCATTGATCACGAACTCGTACTCGAACGGTTGCGGCAGGAGGCCACTCGCGGCGAGCGCCTGGAGGTGGTTGCGAATCAATTCGTACAGGGCGCTCATTGGGTACATTCCAACGGGTGGGCGACCTTGTCGGGGGGGCCATGAAACAGCACTCGCCGGTTGATAACGGTCATGGATTGCGCGATGCGCCTGACCTGTTCCAGGGCCTGGGCATTGGCCGCCCTGGCGGATCGGCTTGAGCCCAGGAAGGCCGGCCGGCGTTGGCTGAGAAGGGCCATGACATCGTTGACCGTCATCGGCACATTGCGGTCGAAGTCCGGAAATTGCGGGACATACCCCATCGGTGTCGTGACCTTGCCCTCGAACCGGACCGATCCCGAATGCGGCATCTGGCCCAGCAGCGAGCGCACAAGTGAGGTCTTGCCGCCGCCGTTCGGGCCTACCAGGCAGTGCAGTGCACCGGCTTCCACCCGGAAGCTCACCTCGTCGAGCACTTGCGTACCTCCCAGTTGCAGGGAGACGTTATCGAACACTATGGCGGGGCCGCGCATCGCTGGTTCCTCCTTCATCGCTTTCATCGCTGGGTAAACTCAACGGCTTCGGCCAAGGTCTCGAGGTTTTCGCGCATTGCCACCTCGAATTCGTCCGGGCTGTAGGTATTGCCAGTGATGTGAGACAGCGCGAATACCTTCACGCCGGTGGCAGCCTCGATAGGCTTGGCCAGGTCGATGGAGAAGTTCTTCTCGGCGAACAGCACACGTACATTGGCCTTCTTGATCGCGTCGATGGTGTTGGCCAACTGGCGCGCAGTCGGCGCGACGCCGTGACGCGGCTCAATGACGGCACTCACGAACAGGCCGAACTCCTGCATCAGGTAGTCGTAGCCGGCATGCGTTGTCGCGCACCGGAACGAAGACAGATCCAGCTCGGCGAAGCGGGTCATGAAGCGGGCCCGTAGTTCCCGGATCCGCGCGGCATAGGCCAGGGCGTTTTGTCGATACGCCGCAGCGTTGTCCGGGTCCAGCTCACCCAACCGGCGAGTGATTTCGAAGACCTGTTGTATCGCCGCCGTGGTGGAGACGAAGGTATGCGGATTGACCACCTTGGCGCCGCCCTGGTCGCCGCCGATGGGAATGAGGGCAACCGAGGCATTGGCCTGGATAATCGGCAGGGTCGCCCCGCGGCCGGCGGCCTTGATGATCTGGAAGGCCCATTCATCGTGTCCGATGCCGTTGACGACCAGAACATCGATATTCATCGCGCGGCTGATGTCATCGGGCTGCGGCTGGTAGTTGTGCGGATTCGCCTGCGCCGGGATGAGCGCAACGACCTCCGCCCGATCTCCAACGATATTTGCCACGAAGCTGTAGTAGGGGTGCAGTGTGACGCCGATTTTGAGCTTCTTGCCCGAAGAGGGAGCCGGGCTGGCGAGTGCGATGGCGGGTATCAGCAGCAATAGCGCGATGCATCGGCGCCACAGTGCGCGGTGTTTCGTAGAAACGGTCATGGCTGAGTTCCTTTTACGCGTTCGACTTCGCTGGCACCGTTGTAAGGGATGACCTGGCGCCAGCCATCGCCGACCAGCGATTCGGGCTTGACGATGCCAGGGTAGGGCGCGTTCGGGTCGCGGTGGACCCAGATCGTCGCCTGGTTGGCCCACATGACACCGGCATGCGCGTGACCGATGACGAGCAGGTAGGCGCTCTGGCCCGGCGCGCGGCCGGCGGAGCCGTAATAGACCGTAGCGCCCTGGCCCTGGGTGGCTTGCGACACCTTGTTGGCGGTCTGGTCCGGCGGGGTGACAGGCGCGTCGACGTGCTGGTCGCCGGAAGCGGCATGGGGCTGGTGGGTGCCGGGCAGAATCAATTGCCAGTGCACCTCGCCATTGGTCTTCCAGAAGGCGTCACGGTAGAAGGGCGGCAGCAAAATCTTCTGGGCATGCTCCAGCGTGATCCAGCCGCCGGTATCGTTGTTGAACCAGATGATTTCTTCGCCGGCAGGCAGCAGCGCGCTGTGAATGGCCTGATCGACCGCACCCAGGCCATCGAAGGAACGCACCTGCCAGCTCAAGGGTGTCGGTGGGCCGGCTTTCTGCGGTCGCAGCATCATATAACCCGCCACGCTGGCAATGACTGCCAGGGCCGCAAGCAGCAGTGCCAGCGATTCCCATCGGCCAGAGACCGGGCGCACAACCTTGATTGCGCTGTTTGCGTGATGCCAACGTGGCGATAGGCGAGCCATCAGAGAAACGCGATCCAGCGGCCGAGGAATACCACGCCCGCCCACAATGCCAACGAACTGAACCCCGCGACACGCGCCTGGCCGGGAGGCGGTAGCGTCGTGTCCCATTCGGCAATGCGGCGAAAGACGCCCAGGTGGAATATCCCCATGTTGAGCCCCGCCAGCATTAACAGGCCCATCTTGCACAAGAACGCGGTGTTCTCGGCATAGGTCGTGGCATTGGCGGCGAACATGAGCAGGCCGGTGATCACGCAAACCACGAAAGCGACCCAGGTGAACGGCAGCAAATCTTGTATCAGCCGTAGCGCGCTGCGGCGATGGGAGGCAACGCCAAGCAGCCGCAGATCCACGACGGCGATGGTCCCGAACACCAGGGCGATGCCGATCACATGCACCGACTCAAGGGCTGGAAAGGCCGAGCCCGACTCTCGGATGAAGGTGGCGACAGAGGTGTCCTGGAGGGCTTGCAGTGTTGGTTGAATGTCCATGGCGAATACCTCAGAGCTTTCGTTGAAAACGCTTAGATCGCGTAGGCGATCCAGCGACCACAGATGATGACGACGCACCACAAGCCGATCGACAGCCAGGCTAGCGCCTTGACAAGAGGGGGCTTGCCATCACGTTGTGCATCGTCGGCAGGGCGCAGAAGGGGGCGCCGTAAAAGCAAGGTCAGGGTGAACGCACTCACGACCAGGGCCATCTTCAGCCAGAAGGTCGAGTTGACGAGTACGCGATCAGGCTCGGCGATGATCATGATCAACCCCGTGAAGAGCAGGACGAGGAGCGCATTGCGCATCCACGGGTAGTACCGGCGAACGACGCCACGCAAGGGCTCGTCCGTGGCGAGCACACCCGCCAGCCGAAGATCGGAGATCACCGCCGAGCCGAAGAGCACGGTGATGGCCATGATATGAATGCTCTGGACGCTGGGTATGATCCAGAGTATGTCCCTGAAGGTTGTGCTCAACGGTGACGCATAGATCCAGGCAATGACGAGTGATGATGACATCTGCTGTTCTTCCACATTGGGTTAGAAGTCTTGAGGTGCTGCGATCGAACGCAGGCCCGCGGCATCTTCTGGCAGTAGGTACCCTTCCTTGATCGAAAGGGCTTTGGCGTCTTCGAATCTCTGTTCGTAGTTGCTGAAGCTCCCGTAGCGCTGGCCAAGCACGTCCTTGGAGTAAGGCACCTTGGTGTCGTAGATCAGGCCGCAACCGGTCTCCTGATCAGTGAGGTAGGTCGCACTGGGCACCTGGATCCACGGCGGGCGTACGCCCCCTTGCAGGTTGCCGGTAGCGGGGTCGCGCGCGGCGGCTTTGCCCTCGCGGGCGACCCGCGGGGCCTTCGGCATGGGTTTGCCCTCGCGTACCCATTGGTCCATGCGATCCAGGAGCGCCGAGACGACCAGCTCCGCCGGTTCGTCGTACAGCGTCCGGCACCGTGGGTCGTCGCCCTTGCCGATGTCGGCAGCGAGCTGTTCGGTATGCTCCGTACCGAGGTCGGCCAGCCGCAGGTGCGGCATGCCGGTCACTTCGTAGTAGCGAATCTGCGGGCTGTCGGTGTCTGGCGGCAGGTTGATGCCTTCGATCACGTCGTGCATCAGTTCGGACTGGCTGTAGACGGTCACGAACGGCACGCCGTCGGGCGTCTGGCGCGGCAGCCGGATGACGTCGCCGCCCACTTCTCCGTAGGCCATGCGGCCGGTCATGTAGGCATCGATCAGCGGCCTTGCGTCGGGCATGCGCCATTGCTGGTGCCGGCCCTGGTCGAGGTAGTCCATCCAGACTTGCGCGGTCACGGCCCAGCTATTGACGTAGACGCGTTGGACGTCGAGACCTGCCAACGGGCTTTGCGCTGCATTGGTTTTAAGCAGCAACGCCAGTTGCGCCGCGATGCCCTGGGATTGTGGCGCGAACGGATCGGGAGCTTCACCACGTGTGAAGTGTTCCGGGTCGTAATAGGTGCCCAGCGGCGCGTAGCGTGCAAAGTCGAAGCGGCGCATGAACTCGAAGTTCACGATCCGTCCGTACTGAGCGATCTGCTCGGCCTGGGCAGCCGGGGTGTCTGAGATGAACTTGGGATCGACTGGCGGCTTGTTCACATTCAGCGTGTACCCGACGTACGCGTAGCCGCGACGCAGCAAGTAGTCGCGGGTCAGGATCCACCCCGCGCCGCGCTCGCCGAACCAGCTGAACGGCTCGATCACGACCGTGCCATTGAAGCGCGCGGGGTCTGCGGGTTTACGCACCAGAATGCGGGTGGTGTAAGGCGCCTCGAAGAGGTTTTTGCCCGAGGCGGTGATGGCCGGGGCGACGCCTTGCAGGTAAAACTCCTCCTCGACGTAGCCGTACTTGTCCAGGTCGCTGTATTCGGTGCCCGGGCGTTTCGCCGAAGAAAGCGGAGGCTTGCCGGAGGGCGGCACCGCGATGGCCGTGGGCATGCGCGGCACCTCTGCGAACGTGTTTGACGTGAGGATCAGCAACAGCAGGGCGCTTTGCAGCGTCGGCCGCAGGATGCTGATTGTTGTCAGTCGTTCCATCCGGTCACCTCCTGGTGATTATTGATGGGGGCTTCACTCGCGGCTGAGGGATGCCTTGCCCTCGCTGTCGATCACGATCTGGTTGTTCTCGCAGACGTACTCTTGAATGGCGTAGTTGGATCGCTTGTAGTCGAACGTGAAGCGATATGGGGTGTTGAGCACCTGCGGATCCTCGATCACGACCTGGTTCTCCAAGTGATCCGGCCCCCGTAGCCTGATGCGTTCGGTGATCTTCATATCCTTGCCGTGCGGAACGTCGTAGAAGCTCACGTCCGTTCGTACGCGTTGTGTCTCCACGACGAGCGTGTCGCCTTCCCAGTGACCGCGCGAATGGCCTTGATATTTAGGGTCCAGCTTCTCTTTCGCAGGCATCGCTTCGTTCAAGAGAATTCGGCGTACCTGCTGGAGATACTCGCCGAGGACGATCACTTGCTTGTCGTCGTGAATGATCTGGATCGGGAAGAGCGCCGCCATCAATGTTGGCATTCCCTCGGGCAGGCATCTGGAGCTCGTTGTGGCCAACGGTGTTCCGGCCTCGTTCGCCACGGCTTGTCTCTTCTTCAGCGCGGCGTATTCGTCGGCATAGGGCGCCTTCAGGTCCATCGGTCCGCCGGGGTGCACCGGATCGTCCGGGTTCTCACCGAACCAGTCGTCCGGGGTTCTTTCCCAGGTGCCGCTGATGTCGGGGCGTGTGCCCACGCTGTGTTTGTCGTTTTGGGGTTTCGAAGGTGTCGCGTTGCACATCCCGGCGACGAGGACGACGCCCAGGAAGATCACTGCCGTGTTCAAGATTCGTGTCGGTTTCATTGAAACGTCTCCACGCTGCTGGTCTGTTCAGTTCGGTCGTCATGAAGGCGGGGAGGGACGTCTCTCATCCGCCGCCCGAAAGCACGACGTCACCGATCTTGATTTCCACGAGCAGCCCGCCCGGCTCACCGTTTTTCAGCGGCTTGAAGGACACTTCGGCGCTCTCGCCGGCCTTGATCGAGTCAGCGCTCCAGCCAGTGCGCTGCAACGCGTTGACACTGCCCGTCTCGATCTTGAATCGCTGGGCCGGCGGGCCGGGTGTATCGAGGTAAATCGTGATGTGAGGATTGGTCCAGGCAAAGCGCTCGACGACACCCTTGATCGTGATCGTCTGGGTCTGGTCGAAAAGCGCGAACGAATGGTGGGCACTGGCAACAGGCGGCAGGGCACTGCAGGCGATGAGCGTCAGAAGACAAAGCCCCTGACGTAACAGCGGGGAGGGTGACAAAGGGGTCATGACGGGTGCCTCGGTTCTTATGATTCTTATGGGCCCAGCATAGGGGTGTTGCGTTCAGAGGCCGTAGCCCAAAACGGCAACCATTGAAGGCGCTGAGGGTGTTTTGCAGCAGGGGAGGTATCGCGCGAAGGGGGATGGGGCGGTCAGCCCCTTGCAAGTGCTGATTTGGGTTACCGCTCGGGCAACCCAAGCCGGAACACTCGCGGCTCGCCTCATAAATATAAAAACAGGAGAGACGTCATGCGCACCGCCAATTACGCCCCATTACTTTCACTGGTTGCACTCTGCACGTTTGAGCCGCAGGCACACGCCTACCAGCTCTATAACGAAGACGAGGGTGGAACTGTCCTGAACGCCGACCTTTGGGCGGGGTTCGGCTGGTTCGGCAGCGAGAAGAACTACATCGGCGACCCGCAGAGGGAGCCCGGCAGGATGCGGTGGCAAGAAGGCTTCGCCAAGTACGGTCTCAACGGCACGACGGATAAGATCAATGCCGGTTCGATCTATGGCGGGCTCAGCTGGATCAGCACGGGGTCATGGGGCGATGGGGACGCGGGTGGGCTCACTGCCGGGGATGAAAGAAGAACGGCCGTGGAAGACGCCTACCTGGGCTGGAAGTCCGGCGATCTGATTCCTGCACTGGGCAAGGACGGCGTTGATTTCTCTTTTGGCCGCCAGCTCGTTACGGTGGATGGCTTCCTGATCACTGATGACGGGTTCGCCCCCGGGAAGGCCTTTAACCCAATCGAGGGCGTCACGGATGGCCGGTTCAATCGTGGTGGCGCCTTTTACCTTGGCCCGCGGCTGGCGTTCGGGAATACGGCAGTCTTGAAACTGGGTGGTACGCAGGGCCTTCACGGTAGCCTGATATGGCTCAAATCCGATAACCCCGGGCAGTCGAAGACTGAAGTGGCTGCCGCCACCCTCGACTACACGACGCCCGTCGGCTCAATCGGTTCGACGTACGTGCATGGCCTCGATGTTGAAGAGCGATTTGCCTTTGGTGATCGGCTTGAGCGCAAGGGCATGAACATCTACAGCATTCGTGGGCAGGGCAATGCCGGGATCGAGAATGCCGACTTTGCATTCGAGGTGGCACGTCAGGAAAAACGTTCAGGGTCACAACGGGCGATGTTCTTCGACGCGGGCTACACCTTCGCCGACACCCCATGGCAACCGACGGTGAGCTATCGATACTCGCGCTATTCCGAAGGTTATGACTTTCTGTTCCAGGGAGGTTTTCGCAAGCGATACCAGGGTGAAATCGCCGCGAACTACGCAGGTTCAGTGACCTCGAACATGGCGATCAACGACGTGCTCCTCTCCGTCAATCCGACCGAGAAATTGACCCTTAACGCAATGGCCTTCAACTATCACCAGCTCTCCCGTCGGCATGAGCGGGACTTCACCGCACGCGAGGTCGACCTCTTTCTGGACTGGATGGTGACGGATAACGTCACACTCTCGCCGCTGGTCGGCTTCTACAAGCCGGAGAAGTGGCTCGGGGACGGTGGCCTGCAGAGCGGGAGCGCATCAACGAACACTTACTTCCAGTTCATCGTGTGGGTGACTTTCTGAGTCGCCGCTCGCGCCATAACGACAAAGGTTTGTTGCCGGTATCTTGATCAGATGCGCCACCGGCGGTGGCGCATTCCCGATGGGACGTCGCCAGGCAACAGGCGATCGAGGAGGGGCCAGGCTAAGTGGCTTTTTTACCGACGAAGCCCATCTCGATTGGGGTCTTTATGTAAAACACAGAGATTTCCTCAACCTCCAGCCTCTTGAGCAACCTTTCGGATTCGTCCTCGGTGATAGCCATGCGAATCTCCGTAGGCTGATCCGCGAGTTCAAAAAAATGCGAAGAGTGCAGCCGACCGGTGTGTCCAAAACCCTCGATACCTGTAGAGAGAGTCGCACCACGCAGCCCCATCTCCTTGGCCACATCGACAATCCATTCGCCAAGCATTTTTCCCTGATAACGACGGTTCTGTTGAGTAAAAAAAATCACGAGAAAACCTTTCATTTTCATCTCCTCATCGCATGCCAATGATTTGATAGGACAAAAGCCCGGCAGCAGTCATCACCAACGAGCCTACGACGTGCAATGAAATTGAGCCGAGCGCCCAGAGCAGTCTGCCTTCCTGGATCAGGGCAACCGTTTCGGCCGAAAACGTAGAAAAGGTGGTAAGCCCGCCACAGAAACCCGTGATGATCAGCAGGCGCCACTCGGGACTCAGGGTGGGGGATGCGGCCAAAAACGCGATAGCCAGGCCAATGATGTAGCCCCCGACCATGTTCGCGACCACAGTGCCCGGGGGAATCGTGGGGAACAGGGCGTTTAGCTTCATGCCCAGGAGCCAGCGCAACCAGGCACCAAGTGACGCGCCAACGGCGATAACTACGAGTGATTTCAGCATGGCGGGCTCACCTCGTCAGACCTGGGCCGAACAGGTAGCAGGTAAGCACAACAGAGCTGAAGACTTCAAGAACCACGTACGCAAGTGACTGGGCCCCCTCTGGTCAGAGCCAGGAAGGCGTGGACGTCTTGCGTCCACGCCTCATCAAGTCACAGCATGCGGCGCAGGACGTCGTTTTGAGGGTCCCGGTCGTAAAACCGGTGTTTCAGGGCGCCCGCGACATGCAACACGATCAGGCCGAGCAGGGTGTAGGCGAGCACTTTGTGCAGCCATTGGAAGACGACGAACCAATTGTCATTTTTCGGCAGGAGCTCCGGCAGGTTGACCCCAAAAAAGAACACCCCGTCGCTCATCGTGTAGGTGCTCGACATTGAGTACCCCATCAACGGCACGATCACGACAAGCGCATACATGACACGCTGCGTAAGCCTTGACAGGAACCTTTCATACCTCGCCAGCGTTTCCAGCGGCTGCGGAAGCCCGGGGGTCCGAAAACGCAGGGCGACCTGAGTCAGGACCACCAGAAACACCAACACCCCAAAGGATTTGTGCCACGGGTAATAGAGCTCGTACTTGCTCGCCACTTCGTCATTCAGACCGGTCATATGCCAGCCTGCCCAGAGGAGGCCTGCAATGAGCGCGGCGCGCACCCAGTGCAAAATTCGCAGGGACATCGGGTACCGATCGATTGTCTCTTGATTTATCGGGTTCATTGCGGTCTCTCCATTGATCATCAAAGGCATCAAGGCCGCACTTTTAAACTGTCACCCTCTACGGCACAAGGCTTCGAGGGTGGTTCAGTCAGTGCAGGGATTGTTTTCAGGCAGGCAGCAGCACGGTGATGACCTTCTCCTCGGTGTAGGCCAACGCGCCGCTAATCCCTCCTTCACGTCCAATGCCGCTGGTCTTGACTCCGCCCCAGGGCAGGTTGGCGTCCAGCGGGCTCCAGCAGTTGATGCCCACGGCACCGGCCTTCACCGCAGCGGCTACGCGGTGCGCCCGCACCAGGTCGGTCGTCCAGACCGTGGCCGCCAGACCGTAGGTGGAATCGTTGGCCAGTGCGACAGCTTCCTCTTCGCTGTCGAAGGTGATCACCGTACCGACGGGGCCGAAGATTTCGTCTCGGGCGATCGCCATGTCGTTGCGGGCGTTGGCGAAGATAGTCGGCCGGACAAACCAGCCCTGCCCAGGGTTCGATACACCGCCGGCCAGTAGCGAGGCGCCTTGGTCGATGCCCAGTTGAATGTAACGGTTAACGCGATCGAATTGCGCTTTCTTGGCCACCGGCCCCATCTGTACGCCGGGCTGCCGAGGGTCGCCCACCTTGACTGCTCGAGCGGCATCGGCAAGCGCCGCGGCGAAGCGATCTGCGATGCTGCGTTGTACCAGGATGCGCGAGCCGGCTGCACAGACCTGGCCCTGGTTGGCGAACAGGCCGAGTGCACAGCCGCGCAGCGCGTCCTCGAAAGAGGCATCGTCGAAGACAATTTGTGGGCTCTTGCCGCCCAGCTCCAGTGCCACGCGCTTGAACAGCACACCGGCGGTGCGCTGGATCTCGCGTCCGGCCTCGGGGCTGCCGGTGAAGCTGATCTTGGCGACGTGCGGGTGTTCGCACAAGGCGCGACCCACTTCCTCGCCGTAGCCGGTGACCACGTTGATCACGCCGTCAGGGAAGCCCGCTTCCTGAGCCAGCGCCGCCAGGTGCAGGGCAGACTGCGGCGTCTCTTCCGAAGGCTTGATGACCACGGTGCAGCCTGCTGCCAGCAAAGCGGCGAGCTTCCAGACCGTGATCATCAGCGGTGAGTTCCAGGGAACGATGGCTCCGACCACGCCCACCGGTTCCCGTACCGTGTACGAGAGGGTCTTGGAGCCGAAGTAGCCACCGGTGGGAATGGTGCGACCTTCGAGATGGTTGGCCCAGCCGGCAGCGGCGCGCAGATTGGCGATCGCGTTAGGCAAGTCCATCCGACGCGGTTCGATGGGTGAGCGACCGATGGCGTTGGCGTCCAGATCGGCCAGCAATTCGGTGTCGCGTTCAACCAGGTCTGCAAGTTTCGATAGCAATCGACCGCGCTGGGCCCCGTCGAGCTGGCTCCAGGCGCCACCCTCAAGTTGGCGATGCGCGGCCCCCACGGCGCGGTCCACGTCCTCCGCCGTGCCGCGTGCGGAGCTACCGTAAACCTGTTCTGTCACGGGGTTGACGAGGTTTATGCGACGGCCGTCGGAGGCTTCGAAGGACGCGCCTTCGATGAAGTGATTCAAGTGCTCAGTCATTTTTGGATCCATGAGTGATGTGGAGTGGTCAGGTCATGCCTTGAGGGAAGCCAGGGCATCGCCGAAGATGTCCAGTGCCTTGAAGAACAGGGCGCGCGAGATCGTCAGCGAGGGCATGACACGCATCACGTTGCTGTAGCGACCGCAGGGAATCATCAGCACGCCGTGGTTCAACAGGTAGCCCATGAGCTGGCCGATTTTTTCGGGCGCCAGGGGAGCCTTGCTGACCGGGTCTTCGATCAGCTCGATACCGATCATCAGGCCGCGACCGCGTACTTCACCAACGAACGGGCTGTCGAAACCACGGATATGTTCCTGCGCGTCCAGCCCCAGCGTGTGAGCGCGGTTGAGCAGATCGAGCTCCGGGTCTTGCAGGATGCTGATGTTGGTCAGCGCCACTGCTGCGGACAACGAGTTGGCGGCGAAGGTATTGGGCATTGATCCGTCAGGAATCGCGGCCGCCAGGTCCGAGCGCATGATCAGGCCGGCCATCGGCAGGTCGCTGCCGATGCCTTTGCCGAAAGTGAGCATGTCTGGCTTCACGCCCGAGTGCTCGACCGCCCACATCTTGCCGGTGCGCCCTGCGCCGGACTGCACTTCATCGACGATCAGCAGCGTACCGCTGCGGTCGCATGCCTTGCGCAACAGTTGCAGGAACTCTGGCGAGGGGGGCACGTAGCCGCCTTCGCCCTGCACTGGTTCCACGATCACGGCGGCCACGTCATCGGCGGCGGTGTAGGGAGTGTTTAGCAGGTAGTCCACGTACTCGCCGGCGATCTGCTCGGCGCTTTTGTGAGTGGTGTCGAAGGGAAAACGGTAGGCATAAGGGTAGGGGGCGTGAATGACACCCCCCATCTGCGCACCGTAGCCCTTGCGGTAGGCCGTGCCTGTCGTCAGGGAACCCGAGGCGTTCCATACGCCGTGGTAGCCACCGTGGAAGGCGATGATCTGGTGCCGCCCGGTGATGCGTTTGGCGAACTTGATGGCGGCCTCCAGCGCATCGCTGCCGCTTTGCGTGAAGAAGGTGATGCAGTCGCCACGCAAGCCGTCGGGCGCGATCTCGGAGAGCTTGGCTGCCAGTTCGGTACGCCGGGTGCTGTTGACTTCCAGGGCATGCATCAGCACTTCGGACTGTTCGCGGATGGCCTGCACCACTTTCGGATGGCAGCGGCCTACGCTGCTGACGCCCACGCCAGCGGACAGATCGATGTAGGTGTTGCCATCCGGGTCCTTGAAGGTCGCGCCGAAGGCGCGGTCCATGGCCACAGGCATGCGTCCGCCGCCGCGCGCCATCGACTCGGTCCGCGCCGACAACGCCAGGGCCTCGCTGGTCCTGGGGCCGGGAAGTGTGCTGGATGTAATTCGCGGAGCATCCGCGAAGTGGAGGGATTCTAGTTTGGCTTCACTCATGACGACCTCTGGATGTCGGTTTCTGTGTGCCGATCATCCTCGTTGCGGGTTCCTGGCCGGTATCCCGAATCGGCACATGAGTGGACCACCCCGAACACAAATTCCGGCGAATTGACAATTGCCCAAGGAATTTGCAGGATTTCCACTATGTGCAAATAGCGCATAGGATGGCGGTCTAAAAACAAGAATATTGGCAGAGGCTTCCGTACATCATGAAGAATCAGAGTATTAGCCATTTTCGAGACATCCATGTCCATGCTGCCACCGTCCAGGAGTGGAGCCAGGACTACAGCCAGTTAACCGCCGGTTCGACCGAGAGTTCGCTGATGCAGTTGACGACTGCGCGTTGCCACGTATTTCGCGAGCAGATCAACCAGCGTGTCGTGCAGCACGGCGTGGCACCCCGAGGCAAGATGTGCTTTGCCGTGCCGATCACCGTCCCGGGTTCGATTCGGATGCAGGGGCGGGAGGTGGATGACAGCAGCCTGTTCTTTCTTCACGGTGGCGAGGAGTTCATGTTCCATATGCCGACGGGCATGGAGCTGCTGTCCATTACCTTCGAACGTGAATTGTTCGAGCAGGCGTTGGCGCAAACAGCGTCGGCGAAGGAGGTCAGCCTGTTGCTGCGTCAGCCGGTGATCAGGGTTTCAACGCCGCGATTTGCAGAAGCTCGTCGCCGATTGCTGGCGATGTTCTCCCGGGCCCTGGTGAACGAAGAACTCGACAGCGCGCGCGAGCTTGAGCTGGAGCAGGCCATGCTCGGCGAGTTGCTGCAACTCATGACCGACCCGGCCTGCGACAAGCACCAGCGCACCCCAAGCTCCACGCGCAGCTTCATTGTCGAGAAATGCCACCGCCTGGCGACCGCAGAGATGATGAACGTGCCCAGCGTCGACGAGTTGTGCCAGCGACTCCACGTGAGTCGGCGTACCGTGCAGAACAGCTTCCGCTCGGTTGCCGAGACGACGCCGCTGAACTACTTGCGCTCCGTCAGGCTCAACGGTGTGCGCCGAACCTTGATGTCCACTCGTGCGTCGCATCTCTCGATCGGCGATGCTGCTGCCCAGTGGGGCTTCTATCACCTCAGCCATTTTGCGGCGGAATACCAGGAGCTGTTTGCAGAGTTGCCGTCCCATACCGCCCGCGCTGCCATCACCGATTGCGCTCGTGCCTGAACAGTAGCCCGCAGCACTCAGCGGCGGGGTGACCGTCGACTCCACAAGGATGTAGAAAAAGATGAATAGCCTTCGCCGCCTGCTCATGGTCTTCGACCTGTTCCGTCCGGAACAGCCGGTGATCGATATAGACATCGTTTGCCAGGAGCTCGGCTACACGCCCGCCACCGCCTATCGTTATCTGCGCGAACTCGGTGACGCGGGCTTTTTGAAGCGATTGCCGCGCGGTTACGCGCTCGGCCCGCGAATCGTCACGCTGGAGCATCAGATGGCGAACTACGATCCGTTGTTGGCATGCAGCCGGGACCTGGCCGACAAACTGGTCGCCGACACCGGCCTGGATGCACTGGTCAGCGAGTGGCATGGCGACTCAGTGGTCAACGTGTTGATCCATCGTGGCTCCGATGCCGGACCGGTCGGTGGTGACAAGGGGCGGCCGATCGATCTTTTTCACAGCGCGACCTCCCGGGTCGTATTGGCTTATCTGCTGCCGCGCCAGATCCGACGAATTTACGACGCTCACGCTAACCCATCCCAATTGCTGCATCTGGGGCTGGAGTGGAAGCCGTTCACCAAGAACCTGCTCGCCATTCGCAAGCAGGGCTACTGTATCAGCGAAAACGAGCTGCACCCGGGACGCAGTGGCGTCGCGGCGCCGATCTTCGACGAAAAGCAGCGAGTCCTCGGGAGCATGACCCTGGTTGGGCGCAGTGAGCGGTTCCGTGCGTTTCAGCAGAGCTACCTGTGTGACCTGGTGACCGGCGCGGCATCGGAACTGACGGCGCGTATCGCCTTGCAGTGAGGTGAGGGGGCGGTTGGCTGCACACCCGCAAAAAACCGTAACCTCGCCCATCGGCTCACACCCGGAAATGGCCCACCAGTTGTTGCTGGTGGTTCGCCATGGCATGCAGCGAGTGACTGGCCTGTGAGGCGTCCTGCATGCGGGTGGTCAGTGTTTCGCTGACACTTCGAATATCGCTGACCCGATGGCTGATGTCGTCAACGACTGCACTTTGCTCAAGGGCTGCGCTGGCGATTTGCTGGTTCAGTTGTTCGATCACGTCCACGGCGCTGGCGATACGCTCCAGGGCCGTGCGGGTCTGTTCCACTTGAGCCACGCTGTGACTGGCTTGTTCGCGGCTCAGGTGGGTGCTGTGCACCACGTCCTGGCTCAGGTGTTGCAGCGCTTCGATCACCGTGCGAATTTGCTCGACCGAGCTTTGGGTGTTGCTCGCCAGGTGCCTGACCTCGTCGGCCACCACGGCGAAACCGCGCCCCTGTTCGCCGGCCCTGGCCGCTTCAATGGCGGCATTCAAGGCCAGCAGGTTGGTCTGTTGTGCAATGGCGCAGATGACATCCAGCACTTGGCCAATCTGTTGGCTGTTGTCAGCCAGCGTGTGCACTTGCTTGAGGGTTGTCTCAAGGCGCTGGTCCAGGAGGTCGATGCTGCACACAGCGCTGGCGAATATTTCATGGCCCGACCGGCTCGCGCTTTCGGCGACCGCCGCTGCCTCGGCCGCCAGGTGAGAGTGACGCGCCACTTCCTGGGCGCTGGCGCTCATCTCATGCAGCGCAGTGGCGGCCAGTTCGACCTCCCGGTACTGCCTTTGCATGCCTGCGCTGACTTCCTGGGCAACCAGTGATGATCGATCGGCGGTGTTGCGTGTATCCAGGGAGGCCGACTGAATGTCACGAATGATGGGCTGCAATTTATCGAGAAAGCGATTGAACCCGTTAGCCAATTGACCCAGTTCATCGTGACGGCCACCCGGCAGACGCTGGGTCAGGTCGCCGTTGCCCTCGACAATGGCATTCAGCAGGCCGGCAACTTTGAGCAGTGGGCGCGTTATTCCATAGGCGGCGAGCCAGATCAGCAGCAGGCCCAGGCCGCTTGCCAGCAACCCGAGACACAGATTGAGCCAGTTGGCCTGGCGGCTCTTGTCGTCCAATTGCGTTTGCATTGCTCGAGCAGGGGCCTGTACCAAGGCTTCCGGAACCTTTATCTGGAGTTGCCACGGTGGATTGGCGGCCACGGTTTGCAGTGTTTGCCGTACGTCAATGCTGACCTGCGAGACGGTACCGCTATGGCCGGCCACCCGGCCTGCTGCCGACAGGAGGGTCACTTCGCCTTGGCCCCCATAGAGGTCTTCCCTGAATTGGGTCGCGAGCATCTGCAAGGTTTCGAGGCTGATGTCCATGCCCACGACCCCGATGGTTTTACCCTTGTCGATCAGCGGCACGGAAATACTGCTCATCAGGGTTTTACGGCCTTCCACCTCGACCGCATAGGGTTCTACTACACAGGTGCGTAACTGTGCCTGGGGGCAGAGGTACCAGGCATTCTCCGGTTCGCTGTCGGCTGGGGCGGTGTTGGCGTAGATCTGGGGTTCGCTGAGCACTTCCTGAACCAGCTGTCCCGGCTGGCTCTGCGACCAATACAGGGCAAAACGTCCCTTTTCATTACTGGCCAAGTCGCGCTGTCCTGTGAAGTCGGCATCGCTGCCGGCGAGTGCATCCGGTAGCAACACCACATACAGGCCGAGTACCTTGTCTCGGTTCAACAGGGCCTGGCGCGTAATGCCGATCAGGTCGTGGCGCAGTTGTTCCGCCGTCAAGCGACCGTTGAGCGTTTGTGCGCGCAATAGAAGGACCTGCTGGGCGAACCCCTGGCCATAGAGCGCTGTTTCGTTAAAAAATCGTTCGATTCGTTGGCTGTGGGCAGCGGTCTGGGCTTGCAGGCTTTGCAGGGCAGACTCTCCGAGCAATTGGCTGCTCTGCTGTTTCAACAGCGTGGCACCTTGCTGGTTCTGATACATCGAGGCGCCGATCAACGCGCCCATGACCGTCAGCAGGCACAGCCCGCTCAAGAGTGTGATGCGCGACTGGAGGGTAAGACGAGTGAAGAGCATGGCTTGGATTTCCTGCGCCGAAGTGGATAGATACGGCGATCCCTCCAACGTCAGGGTATGGCGGCCCGCCTCTGGGTCAAGACCTCGCGAGGCTATGTTGCGGGCATGAAAAGCCAGGCGGTTATCCCGAATCGGCACAACCCTGCAGGTTGCCTTGACCTGTTTTGGGGCGGGGTCTGCGATGTTACCGATTTGGGATAGCGAGGCGTTCACGGGGAGGCATAGGATCAAATCCAGCGTGCGACAAGAACAATAAGCTATTCGGTGACAGTGAGCGGTTGACTGCACCGATCCCACAGCGACTGCCTCATACAATAAGGTCAAGAACATGAGCGTATCTATCCCGATCAACAGCTCGACGGAGTTGAAGCGTGGCGCCCTGGGTGTCGGCTTCATTATCTTCTTCGTGGTTTCGGCGGCGAGCCCGTTAAGTGTCATTGCCGGTGGCTTTCCCATTGGCATCATGGTGGGCAATGGCGCGGGCACACCGGCGTTGTTGCTCCTGGCTTTGCTGGTGTTGCTGGCGTTTTCAGTGGGCTATACCACCATGTCCCGGCATGTCACCAACGCCGGTGGTTTCTATGCCTTCACCTCCCGAGGCCTGGGTGGTATGGCAGGAGGAGCGGCGGGGGTGCTGGCGATGTTTGCCTATAACATCCTTCAGGTCGGCCTCTATGGCATGTTCGGGGGCGTGGTCAGCGGCACCATGGCCACCGTCTTCGGCCTGGAGTTACCCTGGTGGTCTTACTCGTTGATGGCGATGGCCAGCATCGCGATTCTGGGTTATCGCAAGATTGATCTCTCGGCCCGGTTGCTCTCGATTGTGGTGATTGCCGAGTATCTGGCCATTCTGACCCTGGATTTCGCCATTCTTAAGACCGGGGGTGACAGTGGCATCAATCTCGACTCGTTTGATCGCAGTCATGTGTTCAGCGGCACACCGTCAATCGGCTTGCTGTTCTGCTTCGCGGCGTTTATCGGTTTCGAGGCCACGACCATTTACGGCGAAGAGGCCAAGAACCCGCAACGCACCATCCCGATTGCCACCTACTGCTCGGTATTGCTGATCGGTGGTTTCTACGCGCTGTCGGTCTGGTCGATGGTGGTGGGCGTAGGGGCGGACAAAATCGTGACCACGCTTCAGGCTTTGCAGGACCCGACGACGTTTATCTATGGCATGTCCGACCACTTTGTCGGCCCGTATCTGACTCAGATTATCCGGGTGCTGTTCATGGTCAGTATCTATGCCGGGCTGCTGGCCTTTCATAACGCAGCGGCACGCTACTTCTACGCGATCGGGCGTGACGGCCTGTTGCCGCACCGGCTGGGCACTACCCATCGCGTCCACCAGAGTCCACATATGGGCTCGGCGTTGCAAAGCCTGATCTCTGCCGTGGTCGTGCTGATTTTTGCCGCCATGGATGCCGATCCGATCCTGCAGCTGTTTGCCTGGCTGTCCAACCTGGCCACGCTTTGCGTGATTTTACTGATGGCGATCACTTCGGCAGCGGTATTCGTCTTCTTCCGGCGCCACCCCGAACTCAAGCTGGGGATCTGGCGTGGGCGGATTTTCCCCGGTTTCTCTTGCCTTGCCCTAATGGCGGTCCTGGTACTCGCCGTGGTGCATTTCGATGTACTGACGGGCGCCAGCGTGGCCTTGTCATACAGCCTCTGCGCCATTATTCCCGCGGCCCTGCTGGCCGGCGTGTTCCTGGCGGCTCGACTTCGCAAGACGTCGCCGGAACGGTACCTGGCATTGGGTAGCCACAAACTTTAAAGCCCCGCGCAGCACAGTTCAACCAATACGAAAATACCGATCCGTTCCTATATCGGGCGGCTTGTCGGTGCGCGAAAAGAAAGCGTGACACTGAGTGAGGAGCTGAATCATGTACGAGAAATATAAGACAGCGCAGAAGAAATTCTGGCACCCGATGAGTTCTTCCGCACCGGCGCATCGGTCCAAGACCTTGATCATCGCCCGCGGTGAGGGCAACTACATCACCGACATCGAGGGGCATCGCATGCTCGACGGCGTAGGCGGCTTATGGAACGTCAACGTTGGACACAACCGTTCTTCGGTTAAAGCAGCCATCGCCGCGCAGTTGGATGAGCTGGCGTATTACCAGACGTTCGACGGCATCGCTCACCCCCGAGTGTTCGACCTGGCCGAGCGCCTGACGTCCATGTTTGCCCAAGAGAACATGACGCGGGTGCTGTTCAGTTCCGGTGGCTCCGATGCGGTGGAGACCGCGTTGAAAATGGCGCGCCAATACTGGATCGCCAGTGGCGAACCCGGACGCATCCGCTTCCTGTCGCTGCGCAACGGCTACCACGGCGTGCACATGGGCGGCACTTCGGTGGGCGGCAATGGTGTTTACCATTACAACCACGGGCAACTGCTTGCGGGCTGCCATTTACTCGACACGCCTTGGCTGTATCGCAACCCCTGGGATTGCCGTGACCCCGAGGAGCTGACGAACCACTGTATTCGCCAGCTTGAAGATCAGATCGCGTTGCTGGGGGCGCAGACCATTGCGGCGATGATCGCCGAACCTGTGCAAGGCGCGGGTGGTGTGATCGTGCCGCCGGCGAACTATTGGAAACGTCTGCGAGAAGTCTGCGATCGCCACGGTATTCTGCTGATCGCCGATGAGGTGGTCACTGGCTTTGGCCGTTCAGGTTGCATGCTCGGCAGTCGAGGCTGGGGCGTCGCCCCGGACATTCTGTGCCTGGCCAAAGGCATCACCGCCGGCTACATCCCCATGGGGGCTACAGTCTTCAACCAGCGCATTGTCGATGCGATCGAAAACGGTCCGGGTTTCAGCAGTGTGATCATGCACGGCTACACCTACAGCGGGCACCCGACCGCCTGTGCGGCGGCCCTGGCCGTACTGGATATCGTCGAAGCCGAGGATCTGCCGGGGAATGCGGGGAGGGTGGGAGCGCAGTTGCTGGAGCAGTTGCAACCACTGGCTGAGCGCTATGACGTGGTGGGTGAAGTGCGCGGCAAGGGGTTGATGATTGCGCTGGACCTGGTGGCGGACAAGACCACCCGCGAGCCGCTCGATCCGGCCTCCGGCCGTGCCTCACGCATCGCTGATGAAGCGCGCCGCATCGGGGTGCTGGTGCGTCCGATCGCTAATAAGATCGTTCTTTCGCCGCCCTTAACCCTCACGTCCGATGAAGCCGGTATGATCGCGTCCGCCCTGGATACGGCCCTAGCCAACTGTCGCTAGTCGGCGCACAAGAAACCGACGCAGCGAGGTTGCGTCGGTTTTATGTCCACCCATCAAACGCGCACCATAAGGAGCTTCAACCATGCGCTATCTATCGCGAACTCAATGTTCAAGGAGCAGTTTTGTCAGTGCATTGGCGCTTTCGGCCATCGGCCAGGCTCAGGCGTACGAGCTGTACGCCGATGAGAGCCGCCACGTCAACGCCGATATCCTGGCTGTGTTCGGTCAGTTCAACAGTCGCAAGAATTATGACGGCACGCCGGGGGGATCTACCTGGCGGGAAGGCTTTATCAAGTACGGATTAAGTGGCGACCAGGCGTTGGCTGGTAATGGCACCGCTTACGGTGCGTTCAGCCTGGTCAGTTCCGCTACCTGGGGGGATGGTGACCCTGCCGGCAACACCCTCGGTACCGAACGCACTACCAAGATCGAGGATGCTTACCTGGGCTGGCGCTCCGGTGATCTGTTCCCGGTGCTGGGCAAGGATGGGGTCGATGTCTCCGGCGGGCGCCAGGTGGTCAAGCTGGGGCGCGGGTTCCTGATCAACGATGATGGGCCGAACATGGGCAAAGGGCCCGTCGATGGTCATTTGAACCGTGGCGGTGCTTATTATCTGGCCGCGCGGCACGCTTTCGATCAAACCGCCGTCGTGCGTCTGGGCGGGCAGGATGGGGTGCACGGCAGCCTGGCGTGGCTCAAGTCTGACAACCGTGCTCAAGCCGAAACCGAATTGGCCGCAGGCACCCTGGACTACACCGCCAAGGCGGGCACGTTGGGATTGACCTGGGTGCATGGCCTTGACGTGAACGATCAATGGGCAAGCGATTTTCAGCGGCAGCGCAAGGGCATGAACGTCTACAGCGTTCGCGGTGAAGGCGACGCCGGAATCGAGAATGCCAGCCTGGCCTTTGAATACGCCTGGCAGGACAAGGATGCCGGCCCTCAGAAAGCCTGGTATGCCGAGGCCGGCTACACGTTCGCCGACGTCGCCTGGGCGCCGAAACTGACGTACCGCTACACCCGTTACTCGCAGCGCTGGGACTCACTGTTTACCGGTTTGAGTACGGGATACGGTACGTGGTTTCAGGGTGAAGTCGCTGGCAATTACGCTGGACCGTTCAACAGCAATACGGCTATCCAGCATGTCGGTCTGAAAGCCACGCCGATGGAAAACCTGACCCTGGGTGCGCTGTATTTTGATTACGACACCCTGCGCAAAAGCAACGCGCTGAACCTGGATGGGCGTGAGCTGGATCTGTATGCCGAGTGGGCCGTCAACCCGCACCTGATCATTACCCCGCTGATGGGGTTCTACAAGCCAAAACAGGATGCAACGACCGGAGGCAATCAGGTAGCGGGTAACGGCACCAACGTGTACAGCCAATTGACACTGGCTGTTCCGTTCTGACGACACAGTCGCTGTCTGTTACTCGGCTGCGGCGACCTGATTTTGCATGTTTTCGGCAATGCGTCGGGTCGTCTCCATCACCATGTCGATGACCGTTTCCTGACGCAGCAGTTTGAAGCTTTGGCTGCTGCCGACGGCCGACAGGCTGCCGACCACCTCATCGATTTCGCGATTGATGATGGGCGCGGCGATACCGGTGAGCCCCAGGTTGAGTTCGTCCTGCGTCAGGCAATAGCCGTCCTTGCGGATCTTCTTCGTTGCCTTGGAAAAACTGGCCCAGTCGTAAGGGTTGTCGGGCGTATTGGCCAGGTGCTCTTCAAACAAGCGTTGCAGGCGCCGGCCCTTTTGGAAGGCGATCAGCACCTTGGACTGTGCACCGCGAAAAAACGGCAACGGTTGGCCGCGTCCAAAAGCGAAGCGGTAGGTGTCAGTGGGTTCGGCGATGTAGGTGTTGATGATGTGGCCGTCATAAAAAACGCTGGCGAACACGGCGAGGCCGGTCTCCTCGGACAGTTCGTGCATCAACTCACGACCCGCCACAAGAATGGGATCGTACTGACGCATCATCCAGTCCAGTTCGATGATGCGCGGCCCCAGGCCGTAATGGCCGGCATCCACTCGGGTCAGTAAACCGGCGTCACACAGATCCTTGACGTAGCGGTACACGGTTGCCCGCGACAACCCCATGCGTTCGGCGATGGTGTCGGGGGCGATTTTCAGCGTTTGGGGCCCGAAGAGGTCCAGGACGCTCAGCATTTTGCTCAGACTGCTCATTTTTCTCCTAGGAAGGGGATCGCATGTAGGGGGCGAATGCATGTAGGGGGCAAATAGGTACGCACTATAGGTAGGCGAGCCGGTCATGGAAAGACCGCATTGCAGTACTTGAGAAATATAACCGCAGTCGCGGTTTTTTTAGGTGTTAAAATTGCAAAAATCTCATAATATGATTTTAACGATAAAAAATAGGTTGTTTTGTCATCTCTTGTGTGTGATAAATCTCAAACACGACAAGCGTTCGAGCAAGAGGGCCGGATATGAATGGTGCACAACTGATAGTGAAGGCCGCGGCGGCAAGTGGTATCGAATACTGCTTCGCCAACCCCGGGACGACAGAAATTCCGTTGGTGGCGGCCTTGGCTGACGCACCAGCCCTGAAGCCGGTGTTGTCCTTGTTCGAGGGGGTCTGCACCGGCGCGGCGGACGGCTACGGTCGAGTGGCCGGCAAGCCGGCGATGACCCTGACTCACCTGGGGCCTGGTTTCGCCAACGGCATCGCTAACTTGCACAACGCCCGCCGCGCGAATACGCCCATCGTCAATGTGATTGGCGACCACGCCTCATGGCACGTCAATTACGATCCGCCGCTGGCCAGTGACATCCAGGCCTTGGCCGGGACCGTCTCTGGCTGGGTGCGCACCTCGCGCACCGCGTCAGGGACAGGGGAAGACTTGCAGGAAGCCGTGCGGGCTGCCTGGCAGGCCAAAGGGCAGATCGCCAGCCTGATTTTGCCCATGGATCTGCAAGCCAATGCCGTGGCTCACAAGGGTGAGTTCGCAGCGGTGCAGGCGCCGGTTCGGCGTTTCGCCGGTGACCGGATCGAGGCGGTGGCGCAGGCACTGCGTGATGGGCAGCGGCTGGTGTTTATCGTGGGCGATCAAGGACTGTCCGTTGCCGGTCTGGAAGCGGCGGGGCGCCTGGCCCGACTGCCAGGTGTGCGCTTGTTTGCCGAGACCTTTCCTCGGCTCAGCTACCGCGGCGGCGGTTTGCCGGATCTGGATCGCCTGCCGTATTTCCCGGAAGTGGCCATTGAAATCCTCGACCAATATGACGCAGTCGTTTGCGCCGGGGTGCCAGAGCCCATCAGCTATTTCGGTTACGAGGGCATCCCGTCGCGCCTGGCAGAGCGTGAGCGTTTGCTGTCGCTGGCGGAGGTGGGAGACGACGTCGCCGGAGCACTGACGGCCCTGGCCGATGCCCTCGATGCGCCCGCTTATGTGCCAACGCCAATCGGCGTTGCACTGCCACCCGGCCATGCCGAACTGACGCCTCAGTCCGTGGGGCAAGTATTGGCGGCTTCACTGCCGGACGACAGCATTGTCTCGGTGGAGGGTGGCACCTGCGGTTATCCGTTTTTCACGGCCTCCGCCAATGCCGCACGGCATCGTGTACTGACCAACACCGGTGGCGCGATCGGCCAGGGTATTCCGGTGGGGTTCGGCGCCGCCCTGGCGGAGCGCGGCAACCGCGTTTTCTGCCTGCAATCCGACGGCAGCGCGCAGTACACCATCCAGACCCTGTGGAGCATTGCCCGCGAGCAATTGCCCGTGGTGATCCTGATTGCAGCCAACCATCGCTACGCGATCCTGCAGAACGAGTTGCGCCGCTTTGGCGTGACCGAGTTCGGCCCTGAAGCCTTGAGCCTGACGGAGCTGGATCGCCCACGTATTGACTGGAAGGCGCTGGCCAAAGGGTACGGCGTACCCGCCAGTACGGTGCACACCAATGCCGAACTGCAACGAGCCTTGGCCAATGCCAAAGCCGAAAGCGGTCCATGCCTGATTGAAATGGCGCTGTGAAGGAGGGGGCTATGAGTCAGATCCAATTATTACCCGCGGTCCAGGCCTTGTTGTCCCAGCCCGGTCGTCTGTTCCTGGGCGGCACTTGGCAGGACGCGGCCAGCGGTCGCCGTTTTGCGGTGGAGAACCCCGCCACTGAAAGCACATTGACCGAGGTGGCCGAAGGCGACGCGCGTGACGTGGATGCTGCCGTCGATGCCGCTCGCACAGCGTTCAACGGCGAATGGGCCCGGCAGTCGCCGGCCCAGCGCGGACTGCTGTTGTTTCGTCTGGCTGAATTGCTTGATCAGCACCGCGAGGAACTGGCGCAACTGATCACCCTGGAGAACGGCAAGCCAATCGCTACCGCTCGTGGTGAGGCGGCGAGTGCGGCGAATATCGTGCGCTACTTCGCGGGTTGGCCGACCAAGATCGAAGGCAGCACGCTGCCTGTATCGCCGGCCAGTGGCGCACCGATGCTCAACTACACCCTGCGCGAGCCGGTAGGGGTCTGTGCGTTGATCGTGCCGTGGAATTTTCCGCTGACGATGTGCGTGTGGAAGCTGGGCCCTGTGCTGGCGACGGGCTGTGTCGCGGTACTCAAGCCTGCCGAGCAAACGCCGTTGGTGGCGATTCGGTTGGTGCAACTGATCGAGGCCGCCGGCTTCCCTCCTGGTGTCGTCAACCTGGTCACTGGCCTTGGGGCCGCAACCGGCGCGCCACTGGCCCAGCATCCAGGCGTGGACAAGATCGCCTTCACCGGTTCCACCCAGGTGGGTCGGCTGATCGCTCAAGGCGCCACCAGCAATATGAAAAAGGTATCGCTGGAGTTGGGGGGCAAGTCGCCCAACATCATCTTGCCGGACGCCGACATCGTGCGGGCCGCCAAGGGCGCTGCCGATGGCATTTTCTATAACCAGGGCCAGGTCTGCACGGCGGGATCGCGTCTGTATGTGCACGCCAGTGTGCTCGATCAGGTCCTCGAAGAGCTCCAGCGTCACGCGACTGCTCACGTCCTGGGCCCCGGCCTGGACCCGGCCAGCAGCATGGGGCCACTGGTGTCGGCGCGGCAATTGAGTACGGTCAGCGGCTACCTGCAGCGGGGCCTGGAGGAGGGCGCGGAACTGATCTGTGGTGGCGGCAGGCCTGCCCACCTGGAGCGCGGGCACTTTATTCAGCCCAGCGTGTTTCTTGATCGCGCCGAGCGCGCCTGTATTGCCCGGGAAGAAATTTTCGGCCCGGTCCTGACGGTCATGAGCTGGTCCGACATCGATGAACTGGTGCTGCGCGCCAACGACTCGCCCTACGGCCTGGCCGCCGGCCTCTGGACACGTGACCTGCGTTCAGCCCACCGGGTGGCGGCGCAGCTCAAGGCCGGGTCGGTGTGGATCAATTGTTGGAACGTCGTCGACCCGGCTTCGCCGTTCGGTGGCTACAAGCAATCCGGCTGGGGCCGGGAAATGGGAAAAAATGTGATCGACGCCTACACCGAGACCAAGAGCGTGTTTGTCGATCTCGCCTGAGCTGAATAATCACAAGAGGAACTGCTATGGATCTGGAATTGCAAGGCCGCGTGGCGATCGTCACCGGCGGTGGCATGGGCATCGGCAAGGAAGTCGCACGTTTTCTGTCCCAGGAAGGCTGCAAAGTGGTGATCTGCGCACGTCGCATGGAGTTTCTCCAGCAAGCGGCCGAAGAAATCACCGCGCAGACGGGTAACGAAGTACTGCCACTGTTCTGTGACACCAACCAGATGTCCGCCGTATCGGACATGGTGCAAGCCGCGCACAAACACTTCGGCCGCATCGACATTCTGGTCAACGGTGCAGCGGCGCCTTCCGGGGTGGTGCGCAACGACATCGAGCACGCCGGCGATGACGAACTACTGTCCGACCTCAACACCAAGGTGATCGGTTACTTCCGTTGCGCCAAGGCCGTGACCCCGCACATGAAAGCCGGTGGCTTCGGTCGCATCATCAATATCGGCGGCTTGACCGGGCGTGGCAGCAAAGTGCTGTCGGGCATGCGCAACCTGGCCATTGCCCATATGACCAAAACCCTTTCCGACCAATTGGGCCCGGCCGGCATCACCGTCAACCTGATTCACCCCGGCGTGGTGGATACCCCGCATATCCAAGAGCTGTACGAGCGTGAAGGGGTCAAGCAGGGCAAGACCGCGGAACAGGTCGAGCAAGGCTACATCGACGCGACACCGATTCGCCGCACCTTGGCACCTATCGAAATGGGCTGGCTGATTGGTTTTCTGGCGTCTCCCAAGGCTGGGGCAGTGACTGGGGAGTCCATCGGTATCGATGGCGGCCTGACCCGTGGCATCTTCATTTGAGGAGCAACAGCAATGAGTAACGGAACCCTTTTGGTCGCCACCGTCGGTCAGGCTGTGATCCGCAGCGCCGACGACGGCCGTACCTGGCATCGCCTTGGCCTGGGGCAGGACCTGGAATTCGATGCGATCACCCGATCCTTGAGCTTCCACCCTGGTGTGCCGGAGGTGATTTATGCCGGCACTGACATTGGCTTGTGTGTCAGCCATGACACCGGTGGCCACTGGCGG
>NZ_AKJT01000006.1 GCF_000282195.1 Pseudomonas sp. GM18 | reverse complement strand
ACGTAACGGCACCAGCCACTTCTTCCAGACGACCAGCCCTGCCAACCGGGAGGGTAATTGGGTGCTAAATGCCCTCGCAGAGTGCTGATACCAGGCGTAGGATCGATACGATGACTGCTAATCACGCGTGGTTGGAAGGTGACTTCCAACCATTCTGCATTCACGCGCAAACGCAAGACATATACCGCCGCATTGTAAGGCCGCGCGACCCTTCGCAGTACAAGGGCCGTGTTCTCACAACAACAAAAGCGAGGTGAAATCATGTCTGGTAATCGTGGTGTCGTGTATCTCGGCGCAGGCAAGGTCGAGGTGCAGACCATCCCCTATCCGAAAATGGAAGACCCACGCGGCAAGCGCATTGACCATGGCGTGATCCTGCGCGTGGTTTCGACCAATATCTGCGGCTCCGACCAGCATATGGTGCGTGGCCGGACCACGGCCCAGGTCGGGCTGGTGCTTGGCCATGAGATTACCGGCGAGGTGATCGAGAAGGGCCGTGACGTGGAAAACGTGCAGATCGGTGACTTGGTTTCGGTGCCGTTCAACGTCGCCTGCGGCCGTTGTCGCAGTTGCAAGGAACAACACACTGGCGTCTGCCTGACGGTCAACCCGGCGCGCCCCGGCGGTGCCTATGGCTATGTGGACATGGGCGATTGGGTTGGCGGCCAGGCCGAATACGTGCTGGTGCCGTATGCCGACTTCAACCTGCTGAAGCTGCCCGACCGCGACAAGGCAATGGAGAAAATCCGCGACCTGACCTGCCTCTCCGATATCCTGCCGACCGGCTACCATGGTGCGGTGACCGCCGGCGTCGGCCCTGGCAGCACGGTGTATATCGCCGGTGCCGGTCCGGTCGGACTGGCTGCTGCCGCCTCCGCCCGTCTGCTGGGTGCGGCGGTGGTGATAATCGGTGACGTCAATCCGCTGCGTCTGGCACATGCCAAGGCCCAGGGCTTCGAGATCGCCGACCTGACCCTGGACACTCCGCTGCACGAGCAAATCGCCAACCTGCTCGGTGAGCCGGAAGTCGATTGTGCGGTCGATGCGGTCGGCTTCGAAGCCCGAGGCCACGGCCATGACGGCGCGCAGCACGAGGCCCCGGCCGATGTGCTCAACGCGCTGATGGGCGTGGTGCGGGTCGCCGGCAATATCGGTATCCCCGGTCTGTATGTCACCGAAGACCCGGGCGCGGTCAACAAAGCCGCCAAGCATGGCAGCCTGAACATCCGTTTCGGCCTCGGCTGGGCCAAGTCACACAGCTTCCACACCGGCCAGACCCCGACGATGAAGTACAACCGTCAGCTGATGCAGGCGATCATGTGGGACCGGATCAACATTGCCGAGGTCGTCGGCGTGCAGGTGATCAGCCTGGACGACGCGCCGCGCGGTTACCACGAGTTCGATGCCGGAGTGCCGAAGAAATTCGTCATGGATCCGCACAAGCTGTTTAGCGCGGCCTAAGGAGTAGGTTGGGAAAGGGGCAGCTTTGAGCTGCCCTTTTTTAGAAGCCAACCACACATTGAGTACTTCATACACTCAGGTAGGTTCACGCCTTCGCTTTAATCGCATAAAGCCCACCGATAATCACCAACGTGGCTCCAACAACCACCCAGGTATCAGGGCGCTCGGCAAAAACGATCACTCCAATCAACGTGGCGAACACCAGAAGCGCATAGTTGAAAGGCTGCAGGGAGGAAGCGGTCGCGTATTTCAGTGCTTGAATGAAGAGAATCTGAGCGACTACTCCCATCAATGACAGAATCCCCATCAAGAGGCCCTGGACCGGAGTCGGAACAACCCATGCGGGCAACCCCGCAAATGTGACCGTCAGTGCCCCCACACCTGCCATAAAGAGCATGTTCGTCGCAAAGGCGTCGTGCTGGCTAATCCGGCGCGTCAGTACGTTGAACACGGCGAACGCCAAAGCCGCCAGCAGCGGAATCAGCGCCGCGAGTTCAAAAACGCCCGCGCCTGGTCGAAGGATGATCAGTGTCCCGGTGAACCCGATGGCGGCGGCAATCCAGCGCCGCAGACCTATGAACTCTCCAAGCACGGCCCCCGCCAATGCCAGTGCCATCAGCGGAAATACGGCATAGAGCGCATGCATTTCGGCCAGGCCCAAATATCGTAGCCCCACTGCAAACAGTATGGTTTCACCCACGGCTAACAGCGCTCGAATGATTTGGAGCCAAGGGTGCTTACTGCGAAATGACTCTTTGCCCCTACCTTGGCAGGCAGCATATCCGAGGGCAAAAACGACAAACACCCAGTAACGAACCATGACCAGTTGGGTAACCGGGAAGTCTTTGACAAGCACCTTGGTTATTCCGTCCTGGCTCGCAAAGATAAGCATAGAAAGCAGGCATAAAAAAATCCCGAGTTGGGGCCTTGCAACCCCAGGACTAGCGGCAACGGTGGGCGTAGTTAAGTACGCCGTGTTTTTTGTTTGATCGCTCTTCAATCGCACTTCGGTCATGCCCTCCTCCTTAGCGTGTCGGCAATATCAGGTTCTGAAGCGTTTCACTAACGCATCCAGCTCAAGCGACAAGGACGCCAGGTTCTTCGAATCCCCACGCGCTGAGTTGGCCAGCTCGGCGACCAATTGTGCGTCTCCATGGATCTGGCTGATGTGGCGATTGATGTCTTCAGCGACCTGATGTTGTTCCTCGGCGGCTGTGGCAATCTGAGTGTTCATGTCGCGAATGACATCCACCGACTCTCGGATCAGACCAAAGCTGCTGCGCGCTTGGCCGATCCTGGTCACGGATTGATTCGACACGTCCAGACTGGCGTGCATCTGGTGCGCAACCGCGGCTGTGCGCTTGGCCAGATTCCCCAGCAAAGTATCGATCTCGGCGGTCGAGTCGGCTGTGCGTTTGGCCAGCGCACGGACTTCATCTGCTACAACAGCAAAGCCACGTCCTTGCTCCCCGGCTCGCGCGGCCTCAATCGCAGCGTTGAGGGCCAGCAGGTTCGTCTGTTCCGCAATCGAGCGAATGGTATCGAGGATCGACTGAATGTCGTTGCTGTCTTTTTCCAGCTGCGTCATGTCCTTGGCCGATCGGGTGATCTCGGCACTCAACTGATCAACGCTCTGCACCGCATCATCGATCTGTTGTTGACCTTCACGAGCCTGACGCTGACCACTGTCAGCAGACTCCGCAGCCTGACTGCAAGAGCGAGCCACTTCATTGGCTGTAGCGACCATCTGGTGAAAGGCCGTAGAGACCATGTCCACCGCTTCACGCTGGCGCCCGGCAGCTTCCGCCATATCGTTCGACACTTGAGTCGAGCTGGTGGAACTGTCGAGGATCCTGGTCGCCGCCAGACCAATGTGCTGTATCAGGTCGCGAATCGCCCCCAGAAACTGGTTAAACCAGCTTGCCAACTGTGCAGTCTCATCCGTGCCACGAATTGTCAGGTTTTTCGTCAAGTCGCCATCGCCTTGAGCAATGCCTTCGAGACCGCTGGAAACACCTCGAATCGGGCGCACGATAAGCGTTGCGAAGCTGGAACCAAGCATCGCGAAGATCACGGCTAACACTGTGGCGATTGCACCAATCAGCCAGGTCAAACGGGTGGCCGATACCATGACCTCGTCTTGCTTGATCAGCCCGATGAAACGCCAACCCAGCTGATCCGAAGGGAACACGTTAGCCATGAACGGCTCGCCATCGATGTTCACTTTGACCAGGCCGGAGCCCGCCTTGGCCAGCTCGCTGAAACCTTGACCCAGCTCGCCCAATTTCTTGAAGTTATGCTCCGGGCTTTTCGGATCAACCAGCACCGTACCGTTGTTCTCGATCAGCAACAAATAGCCGCTCTCCCCAAGTTTGATCTGCTTGATCATGGCCGTAAGCTGGTTCAGGGATACGTCGATGTTGACCACACCAGCGGCGGTGCCTAAAGCATTGTCAACGGTGCGAACAGTGCTCACCAGAACGGCATCGTCGCCGGCCCAGTAGTAGGCTTCAGTACGCAAGGTTTTGCCGGGATTAGCCAGAGCGAGCTTGTACCAGGGACGGGGACGCGGATCATAGTTGGCAATCTTCTGATCGCCTGGCCAGGTCGCATAAGAGCCGTTACTCAAGCCATAGGAGACATAGGTATAGGACGGATGGCTCAGGGCAAGACCGGTGAAAAACGCGAGAATCCGTTTGTCCGTATCAGACGCGGGCATGGCCGCCGACGGATCATTCATGAAGTTTTTTACATCGTGGCCGGCTGCGGTAACCACCGGGTTAGAAGCCACATACTCGACGTTCTGGCTAATGCCGTCGAAGAACAGATGCATAGCGTTGGCCACTTGACGGATTTCCCGACCGCTACTGTCAACGAAGCTACTTTCAGCGTCGCTTCGCAGATTAACGATGACCATTGCCGCGACCAGAATGATCGGCAACGAAGCAATGACTGCAAAAGCCCAAGTCAGTTTTTGTTTGATATTCATTGGGGCCCCAAGGCTAAAGAAGGTCTCGCACAAACAGCAACGGCACGAAATCGATAGCCCACCGTCGCGGTAAGTACCACCAGTCACAAAGGATTTAACAGGCGTTGTTTATTTCACCAGCCGAATTTCTTTCGAAGGCCGGTAACCAAAATAGGAGCTGTAGCACTTGCTGAAATGACTGGGAGAAACAAAACCACAGGCAACCAGAACATCGACCTGGGACAGCTCCGTGTGCTGCAGCAATCGCCGTGCCTCGGTAATGCGTAATTCCAGGTAATACCGCTGCGGCGTGGTACCCAGTTGTTCTTTGAACAAGCGCTCTATCTGTCGACGGGAACGTCCGGCATAGACCGCCAGTTGGTCCATTTGCAGCGGCTCTTCAAGGTTGGCGTCCATCAGCTTGACCACCTCTTTAAGGGGGGCGCTCAACGAGATGTTCTGCGTCGGTTTGATACGCCGATACCGCGACTCGTCAAAAGAAAGAATGTCTTCGATGCCCTCGACAAGCGCCTTGCCATGCAGCCCCTTGATCCACTCCAGGGCCATGTGAAAAGCCCCCGCCGGACTCGAAGCCGTGAGCCTGTCTCGATCCACGACAAAGGCTTCACTGGTGACATGAGTGACCTTTGAAATTTCTGCGAGCGCGGGTCGGTGCTCGGGATGAATCGCACAACGATACCCTTCAAGCAAACCTGACACGCCCAAAAACCACGCCCCATTCCATAGCCCGGCCAGTGTGATACCAAGCTCTGATGCTGTTTTCAGGAGGCTGATCAGCTCGTGATTGACTTTGAGTTCCGTCCGGTAGCCGCCGCATATGACCAACAAATTGAGGTTTTTAAGGGCTGCAACCTCCAGGCGTGCATCAGGCCGAATGACCAAGCCGAGGTCGCTGGTGACCTCACCGTCTTGCAACCCGAAGGTTTGTGAAGAGAACGACGTGGGATGCAAAAGGTTGGCGGTGACCATCGTATCGAGCGCTTGCGTAAATGCAGGCAACGAGAAGTGTTCGAGCAGTAAAAATCCTGCCCGGGCATGGGACGTCGGCGCTACTCGAATCTCACCCAGATAACGGAGGTTTTTACCCTTCATGCAGCCGCTGAAATCTCGTCGCTCGATCACTTTACGCCTCGCTTCTTTACTCTAACGAACGCAGACCTTGTGCAAATCACGGTTGACTCTTCGCCGCCGAAGAATCAACCGCTGAAGCCATGCCCAAGCTGTTTAGGCGAGCTGGAACCCGTGGGCCAGAGGGTCTTTGTCATCTACGAAAATGGTGTTGTGGCCTATGACCTCAGCCCAGCCGCTAATGCTTGGCTTCATGCCGTCAAAGGAGCCGACACTGACAGCAGCCTCGACTTTCCCCTCGTAGATCGTACCGATCAGACTTTCAAGTCGATAAATGTCGCCTGTGTTCAACCGTCCCTTTCCATACAGTTGAGCCATGCGGGCCGAGGTACCGGTGCCACCGGGAGAACGATCAATGGCTTTATCGCCATAAAACACCGCACAGCGGCCATGCACGGTTCTGCTTTGTGGTTTGTCACACCAGATAATGTGATGAACCCCGCTGATCCTGCTGTTCTCTGGATGCACAGGATCACAAATCTCTGCCAGCGCCGAGCGCAGCTTCTGGCTCAACCCCACAATGTCAGCTGTCGTCTGCCCTTCAAAACCAGCCCAGCATTCCTGTGGTTCGACCACCGCGTAGAAATTCCCACCGTAGGCGATATCCACCGTAAACGTGCCGACACCTGGCACATCCACGACCACATCAGCGCTGTGCAGGTAGCTGGCCACGTTGAATAAGCGAATGGACTCAACAAATTCGCCGCCCATGGTGTATTCGACATCGACGCGTCCTGCGGGTGTTTCAATGGCGAGCTTTCCCGGTTCACGAGGTGTAACCAGGCCCTCTTCAATGACCACGGTCGATAACCCGATCGTGCCCGCTCCACACATTGGCAGGCAGCCGCTGACTTCGATAAACAATGCACCGAAGTCGCAGTCATCACGTACCGTTGGATAGATGATGACGCCGGACATGATGTCGTGTCCCCGGGGCTCGAACATCAATGCGGTGCGTACCCAGTCATGGTCACGCACGAAAATATCGCGCCGCTGCGCCATCGATACCGAGGGCATCAGCGGTGCACCTCCCGCTACGACCCGAACCGGGTTGCCGCACGCGTGCGAATCAATGCAAAAAAAGCTGCGTCTCATACTGAAGCCCTTTCAAAGAAGTTTTCTTGGGGAATGACGCTGCAACGCACCGCGTGACAGTCGATCCAACAGCAGAGCAATAGCGACAATGGCCAGGCCAGCTCGAAGCCCTAATCCCATCTCCATCCTGGAGAGGCCTCGGGTCACTTCAGCCCCCAGACCGCCCGCCCCCACCAAACCTGCCAGCACCACCATCGCCAGGGACATGAGGATGCATTGGTTCAGGCCTACCAACAGTGTGGGTGCGGCAGTCGGCAGTTCTATCTTGAACAAAATGTCTTTGGGCGAAGCACCGGACGCCTGGCCCAACTCGAGTAGATCCTTGGGCAGCTGCTTAAAGGCAAGGGTCGTTAGCCTGAGCATCGGTGGAATGCCATACACGATGGTCGCGATGATCGCCGGCACCCGTCCCAGGCTGAACAGCATCACTGCAGGGATCAGGTAAACCCAAGGCGGCACCGTTTGCATGATGTTCAGAATCGGCAGCAATGCTTCATCGACACGCTTCACCCGGGCCGCCAAAACCCCCAGCGGAAAAGCGATGGCAACAGAGATCAGGACCGACACGCTGACGAGCGCAATTGTCTGGATGGACGCGCCCCAAAGGCCAGCGAACAAACAGAAAGCCAACATCACCGCAGCAAAAACAGCGACTCGCTTATTGGCAAAAAAGAACGCCGCTACAACGACAATGCCGATGAACAAATAGGGATGGGGAGCAAGCAACGCGCCCTCCACCGCACCCAGTACCGCCTCGATGAGCTGACTGATGCCCTTGAACAACCCATGCAAATTGGCGTTCAGCCAGTCAACGGCGGGAGCCAGGTAATCGCCTGGAGAAAACTGAATGTGCGTTGTCATTGGCAAGCCCCCACCCGCGTCCGTGCAGCGCTCTGCGCCAGACGATCCAGAATCATGGTCAGAATGACGATAGCGATGGCCGCGTTGATCGACTTGGCGATATCCAGTGTACGGATGGAACCGTAGATCGCCTCGCCCAAACCACCCGAACCCACGATGCCGGCGATGACCACCATGCCGAACGCCATCATCAGGCTTTGGTTAACGCCGGCCATAATGCTAGGCATGGCGAACGGTAAGCGGATCTTGAAAAACATCTGCATTGCGGTGACGCCGCTGGCATCTCCCAACTCGATGAACTCCCTTGGCGTCATACGAATCCCCAGGGAGGTCAGTCGTAGAGCCGGGGGAAGCGCGACGATAAAAGTCGCCAACAGCGCCGTGGCCGGGCCGTAGCCGAGCAGCGCAATGGCCGGTAGCAGGTAGATATAAGGCGGCATCGTCTGAATCAAATCCAGACAAGGATCAACCACACGATCAAAGGCAGGCGCCAGACCAGCGATGACTCCCAGCGGAATGGCGACAGCCAGTGCCAGCACGGTGGCTGTGAGCACCAGGGCAAGCGTGCTGACCGTCTCTGGCCACAAACCAATGATGTCGCAAAACAACAAGGCCAGACCGGCGAGAATCGCAAAGCGAACGCCGGCAACACGCCAGCCAATCAACGCCATGACCATCGCTACGACGTAATGCGGTGGATAGGCGATACACCACAGCACGCCCTCGTAAAT
This sequence comes from Pseudomonas sp. GM18, assembly GCF_000282195.1. Classification (GTDB taxonomy): domain Bacteria; phylum Pseudomonadota; class Gammaproteobacteria; order Pseudomonadales; family Pseudomonadaceae; genus Aquipseudomonas. The sequence goes on along the minus strand of NZ_AKJT01000006.1, from coordinate 43,648 downwards.
ACCCTTCAACACCGCATTGACGGCATCGAACACGAACTCGCCGTTATCCGAAAGCCATTCCAGTCCTGTATCAATGGAGGTATCAAACTGGCTAGAAAAATCCGGCGTGCTCATGCCGACGCCTCCATCGCATTGACGGTTGGTAATGGCGCCAATTCGTTGGGAATGCCTTGAACGCCACGCAGCAGATCACGGGGCGTAATGATCCCTGCAACTGTTCCGTTATCGACGACGGCAAGCGCGTCGCGCTCGGACTTCATCGTCAATCCGATAAGCTCATTGATATCGGCGTCAAGCGTGGTTTTGGTGAGCCTGGTGATGTCGCAAGTCGGGTGTGCTGCCTTGTAGGCCTGGACAGACGTCATGACCGAGTGAGCCTTCACCAGATGCAATCGGGAAATGCCGGCGACAAATTCCGCCACGTAGTCGTCAGCCGGATTGAGCACGATCTCCTCGGCGGTGCCGACCTGAATGATGGCGCCATCTTTCATGATCGCGATGCGGTCACCGATGCGGATGGCCTCGTCCAGGTCGTGGGTAATGAAGACCGCAGATTTGCCCAGCTCCTTGGTGAGCTGGCGGAACTCATCCTGCAACTGCCGGCGAATCAGCGGATCAAGCGCACTGAACGGCTCATCCATCAGAATGACTTCCGGGTCGGCAGTGAGTGCACGTGCCAGCCCGACTCGCTGCTGCATGCCCCCGGACAGCTCGCTTGGATAGCGTGAAGTCCACTCGCTCAAACCAACCTTCGCCAGCGCCTGCTCGGCCACGTTGTAACGTTCGGCCTTGCCCACGCCCTGCACTTCCAACCCAAATGCCGTGTTCTCCAGAACCGTACGGTTGGGCAGCAAGGCAACGCTCTGAAAGACCATACCGATGTGACGCGCCCTCACCTCTCGCAGCTGTGCGGGCGACAAGGAAGAAACGTCCTTGCCTTTGACCAGCACTTTCCCCGAACTCGGGGTGATCAGCTTGTTGAGCAGCCTTATCAGGGTGGATTTGCCACTGCCGGACAAACCCATGATGCAAAAGATTTCCCCCCGGCGAACCTGGAGACTGACATCGGAAACCCCGACCACGCAGCCGTAGTTTTGCAGGATCTGGGTCTTTGAAAGACCCTGCTGAACAACAGCGTCCATGGCTGCCGGTGCATTTTTACCGAAGATTTTCCAAACCGACTGGCAATCCACCAGCACTTCGTCAGTATTAATTGTAGCCATCGTCATTTCGCAATCCATCGAACCAGTTGTTTGCTGGCTTCTCTAATTAATCAAAGGGCGGCAGTGGCAAACAAACAAAACTCAATAGTTCTTGATATTTCCCCAACGACTTACAAGTTCTGTATGGCCATCTACCCAGCCCTTGATGGCCTCATCCATGGTCTTGCCATCCTTGACTTCGGCATTCATCGCAGTGATGTCCGTGATGGGCACATAAACACTGGCCATCAGTTCGCGCGCACGCGGATTGGCTTCGGCGAAGCCTTTGTGACCGATCCAGTAATAACCCTGCAATGGCGGGAAGATCCCTTTTGGATCTTTCAGGAACTTGAGATCAAACTTCTTGGTCATCCATGAAGGATCCCAGACGGTTACCGCCACCCATTCCTTGCGGTCGACTGCCGACTTTAAAGCCGCGGTCATTGCGGAAGTACTGCCTTCGACCAGCTTGAGCTTGATGTCATACGCTTTGACGACATTGTTCGCATCACTCATCAAACCCGAACCCGGCTCGATGCCAATGATTCTATTCCCCAGTTTTTCCGAGTTTGCGTTCAGCTGTTCAATGGAATCGATATCTACGTAACTGGGTACTGCCATACCCTGATAAAGACCATAGGAGACCGGCGACAGCTTCTCGATTTTGTTTTTGTTCTTTTTCCAGTAATCGGCTGCAGCGTAATCAGTCTGGGATGCCAACACCTGAACATCCCCTTTGCTGAGTGCAGCATAGGCGATACCCCACTCGGAAAACTCCACGACTTTTACGGTGTACCCCGCGTTCTCAAGTACTTTCTTGGTTATGCCGGTAATGGGCACCAAGTCCTCCCAGGACATAGTCCCCATTACGATGGTTTTTTCTTCTGCCTGTGCCTGCAAACTCATCATGCCCACAAGCGCGAGCGCGCAGAATGCCTTCCAAATATTCTTCATGGATTAATCCGTTCTTATTAGTGACTTATTAAACGGCCTTTCCAGGAAAAGCCGACAACTTAAACTTGTTAACCTTCTCGCCCGGCCCAAAACTCATGCCAACGAATGACCGAACTGACGCCCAGCTTCGTTATTATTTTGGGGGGTAGCCTGCTGGGTCCTGGCGCGTGACTGAAACTATCCAGAAAATCAGAACGTGTACCCGAAGCCAACTCCGCCGCCATCACACCTGCGAGGGTACTCTTGACCGTTCCCAACCCATTTTCGCAGCAAGCCGAATAGAGATTTTCTTCGATCTCGCCAAATGCAGCGGCGCTGTTACGGCTCAAACACAGACGACCGGCCCAGCTGAACTCCAACGGAGTGGATTTCAGTTCTGGAAAGCGTGCATCCAAGGAATGTCGCTGCTCTTTGGCAACCGTAGCTACACGCTCTGGAGTGACCTGGATACTCGGGTCATAGGTGAACTTTGTCCGGATGACGATACGTGAGAGACCGTCTGAAGAGATCTTGCGAACGGTCGCTCCCATGGGATCAGCCGGCAACAATGCCCACTTGGCTTTACCCGGCACGTCTTTCTTGAATGCGTCATCACTGTACGCTGCCGTCATGGAGGCGTACGTAAAGACGTGCAGCAGGCGCCCTTGATAATGACCAAAGTCTTCAATGTGGCCGTTGACCGCCAGAATGATCTTGGGCGCATTAACAACCCCGCGATGAGACCGAGCTGTCCAGCCGCTACCCCGCTTCGACAATTCAATAATTGGAGAGCGCTCAAAGAGAGTGATTTTCCCTTCCAGCCCTGCTGCCAGGTCTCTGATGTATTGTGCGGGTTGAATCAACACTGCGCCGGGGGTATAGATCCCACCCTGGTAATAAGTGGACCCCGTGATTTCACGCATTTGCACTGCATCAAACATCTCGAACTTTTCGCCAATGCGCTCAAGGGATTTGGCGTAATTGACGTTCAGCTTTAATCCACGCTCAGTGGCGGCAGCGTTGATCTTCCCTGAAGGGTCAAAGGTGTCTGCGGACATGCCGTACTCGCGTGCGGCTTGTGCGGCAAAATCAATCGCGAAACGATTTTGCGTGATTTCCAGAGCGGTTGCGGACTCACTGGCAACGGAATACTCCCCGGACGACAAACTGTGTGGCACATCGATCATGAAGCCAGAGTTTCTGCCTGCTGGCCCCTTGGCAACTTCATGAGCATCGACCACAACAATGCTGTCACCCGGGTGTAACTGCGAAAGCCTGCGAGCGGCAGAAAGGCCGGCAAAACCGGCACCGATAATCAGCCAATCCGCCGACACGTTTCCATCAAGCATGCGGACAGGCGCAGTGCGTGCGGAAATCGCCTCCCAACCTGAAACCCCGGTGTCTACCGGCAGGCGCTTGATGGTATGGGTGCTCATTTTTCGGTCTCTTCATCCGACCGATCAGACACATCGATCCAGATGGTTTTGATTTCGGTGTACTGGTCATGGGCAAAAATGGATTTGTCCCGACCGCCGAACCCTGACTCTTTGTAGCCGCCGAATGGCGTCGACGCATCGCCCTCGCCAAAACAGTTCACGGTGACGATGCCGGCGCGGATTTCTCGCGACAATTTGATCGCCCGGCGCAGGCTGCCGGTATAAACCGAGGCCGCCAGGCCGTATACCGTGTCATTGGCCAGGGCGATTGCTTCGGAGATCGTGTTAAACGTGGTGACCGAAAGAATCGGGCCAAAGATCTCTTCCTGGAACAACCGACTGTCTCGATCCACACCGTCAATCACGGTCGGCTCGACGAAGGCACCGTCTTTGGTTGCGCCGCCGTACACCACTTCAAGCTTCCCGGCGGTGGCGTGCTCAAGGTACGACTTCACTTTTGCGAAATGCTCCGGGCTGACCAACGACCCTACGCGGTTTTCCGGATCCAGTGGATCGCCCATCTTCCATTCGCGGATGTAGGCACCCATGCGCTGCAGCAACTCATCCTTGACGGACTCCTGGACGATCAGGCGCGAGGTCGCGGAGCAGTTTTCGCCCATGTTCCAGAACGCGCCATTGACGACATGCTGAGCGACGAGATCCAGGTCTTGAGCATCGTCCATCACCACGGCCGGATTTTTCCCGCCGCACTCAAGCACGATGCGTTTCAGGTTCGAATCAGCAGCGTAATGCAGGAAACGACGGCCAGTCGCGGTGGAGCCGGTGAAGCTCACCATGTCGACGTCGTTATGCAAGCCAATCGGTTCGCCGACTTCTTTGCCGGTGCCGGTCACAATGTTGAGCACGCCAGCGGGAACACCCGCTTCAAACGCCAGCTCCGCGACACGCAACGTGGTCAGCGTGGTCTGTTCGGCTGGTTTGATGATGACCGAGCAGCCTGCGGCAAGCGCCGGGCCAATTTTCCAGGCCAGCATCAGCAGTGGGAAGTTCCAGGGCAATACGCAACCCACAACGCCAATCGGCTCACGGACCACCATGGTCAGCGCGTCGCTGCCCACCGGGGCGGTGTTGTCATAAATCTTGTCGATCAGTTCTGCGTGCCAGCGCAGGGTGTGAATAGTGTCCGGCACGTCCACCAACTGGCATTCACTGACGGGTTTACCGCTATCGAGACTCTCGAGGACGGCCAGTTCGTGTTGATGGCTTTCAAGCAGGTTCGCGAATTTCAGCAGAACAGCTTTGCGCTCCCTGGGAGATATCGATCTCCAGCGGCCATCCTCGAAGGCCTCTTTAGCATTAGCGACCGCAAAGTCGACGTCCTCAGATGAACAGGCGGCGATATTTGCCAAAAACTCACCTGTCGCCGGATTGGTCGTGGCGAAGGTTTTGCCAGAGATGGCTGATCTGAACGCGCCATTGATGAATGCGTTGGAAGGAAACGAAATGTTTTTCGCGAGGGCCGCGTATTCGGCCTTGCTCAGAAGATCACCCATGGCTGGCTCCCGAAGTGATGTTGGCTACGTTGCGTTTAAGTTCGGCGATGACCGAGGCAAGGCTTTGCTTTTCTTCGGCATGAAGCGGCTGGAGCGGCAACCGCACATCCCCTACTTTCAGTCCGTTAAGCTCGCAACCGTACTTGATCGACTGCACGAACTTGCCGCCATCCAGCGCATTCATCAGCGGCATCATTGCTGACATGATCTGGCGGCCCTTGTCGAAGTTCTTTTCGATCACGCACGCCTCATAAAGCGCTACGTGCTCCCTCGGCAGGAAGTTCGATCCCGCACAGACCCAACTTCTGGCGCCCCAGGCAAAAAACTCCAGCGCTTGATCGTCCCATCCGCATGACAGTGCGATATTCGGAAACTCGCGAGCGAGCAGATGCACTTGCCCCATGTCGCCGGAACTTTCCTTGATGGCCACGACGTTTTTCGATTGGCTCACACGGGTGAAATAGTCCGCGTCCATAGAAACGCACATGCGCCCCGGGTAGTTGTAAAGCATGATCGGCAGATTGGCCGCGCGATCAATGGTCAGGGCGTGGATCGCGTTTTCCTCGGACGTCGGCAACGCATACGGCGGAGAAGTGACAAGAATGGCGTCCGCATTGATAGCCTTGGCATCTTTCGCGTACTGAACAGAATCTTCAGTGCGAATCGCGCCGGTGCTGATGATCAGCTGCGTCCGCGTGCCAATGACATCTTTCGCATAAGCGGCGAGCTCAGTACGCTCTTCTGAAGTCTGCGCATAATATTCGCCGGTCGACCCGCCGATAATAATGCCGTGTACCTTCGCCTCAATCAGCGACTCCAAAACTTCCGAGTACACACTCCAGTCGATCTCCCCGTCAGGTTTATGAGGAGTTACTGCTGGCGTATAAATACCTTCAAATTTCAAGATAAATTCTCCGAATGCGAGTTACGTGGAAGATCAACGAGCGCGTCAGCCTTGATGCCTTGAGGCGCAATAAAAATTTCCATGTTTTCACGGGACTGTTGCCAGCATTCAAACACGAGATCAATTACCGCACTTTCGACCTCTAAAAGAGGTTGTTTTGCTGCCAGGCACCGTTAACTGTTGAATTCAGACTCGCATGGGGCAATAGAGTGGTCAATAGCGTGTATTTCTCGCGCATGCATCTTTAAGGCGATATAGAGCCGAGGAAGAAAAATTATTTTCTCTTTAAATTCAACATATTACGATTTTTCCCTCATAGCTCAGTTATCAATCGATAACATTTGTTTATGCATTGATAAGCGGAAAAGTTTCTTGTTGGGGTGTGATTGCCGACGTAGTCTTTAGAACAGCGATATTTTACCGGTGAATTAGCGCTTGAAGACTTCCGGGTACGACCGTCCATATTGGCGACCCGTTTGCCCAAGCTCGATTTAAACGCTGTAGAAACGAACTCAAAGACCGTTTAGCCTCACTGACCTGAGCCGACTGAACGTGTCGCCCCCCCCTGGTTTTTGGAGTGTGTTGACCGTGAGCACTAAATCGGCAGTTTCAAATCTTATTGCGCAGCGCAAACCTGACCATGCGCTGCCGGGTGCCCTTTATAGCAACCCAGACGTCTATCGGCAGGATCTGGAACAGATTTGGCACAAAAGCTGGATCTTCGCAGGGCATACATTTGAGCTGGAAAAGTCGGGCCAGTACCTGTCGCTGCAAGTCGGCGATTATCCCGTCGCCGTCGTCCGTGGCGCAGATAAACAGATTCGTGCATTCCACAACGCTTGTCGCCACCGCGGCTCCAAGGTCTGTCCGGAAGCCAGCGGCAAGGTCGCCAAGCTGGTATGCCCTTACCACAAATGGACATTCGAGCTGGACGGTAAACTGCTTTTCGCCGGGAACATGGGGGACGATTTCGACAAGTCTCAGCATGGGCTGAAACCCGTCCATTGTGAGGTAGTCGAGAGCTACATCTATGTATGCGTAGCTGACGTAGCCCCTGATTTTTCATCATTCAGAAAAGCTCTGACTCCTTTCGTTGCGCCTCATAACCTGGATGATTGCAAAGTCGCGTTCGAGTCGAACATCATCGAGAAGGGAAACTGGAAACTGGTTTTCGAGAACAACCGCGAGTGCTACCACTGCGATTTTACCCACCCGGAATTGATGCACTCATTCGTGGACAACCCATCAGTGGGCGGCGCTGGCGGTGATGAGGATCTCGAACTCAAGGAGCATTGGGATCGCTGCGAAGCGGCAGGCCTGCCTAGCCGACTGGTCATGGACGAGGATGGTCGTTTCCGAATGACTCGCATACCACTGTTTTCAGGGGCCGTCAGCTACACGATGGATGGCAAGCCTGCGGTATCAGGCCGGTTGGACACCACGGGTGAAGCCAACATCGGTGCCCTGCTTTATTTCAATTACCCATCGACCTGGAACCACTTTCTGGGTGATCACGCGCTGAGCTTCCGCGTCCTGCCTCTCGGCCCGAACGAGACGATGGTCACTACGAAATGGATTGTTAAGAAAGACGCACAGGAAGGTGTCGACTACGATCTCGATCGACTCACCAAGGTTTGGCTTGCCACCAATGATCAAGACCGCACATTGGTCGAAGGCGCACAGGTCGGGGTTAACTCTCCAGCTTACGAGCCAGGGCCGTTATCGGTGGCCAGCGAAATTGGCGTGTGTCAGTTTGATGATTGGTACTGCAAAACGATGCTTGAGCAACTCAATGACACGATCCCGTTAAGGTCTGTCGGGTAAGGGCAACACTGCCGGTGGTGAGAACCACGAATTATCACCACCGGCCTACCTTTGTTTTTTCTTCGAACATTGCGAGCGGTGTCTTCTTACACCCTCCCCTTGTCGGCGTAAAAATTCCCGCCGCCGTCAGTACCGTTCAAACGGCTTTTGAGAACTGCGCGAGAATCCAGTCTCGTAGTCGACAACACGCTTCATCATTCACCCGGTCTTCACGAAAAGTAAGATAGTGCTGGCTCTCATGAAGAACCACTTCCTCTTCGACCGGACGAACCAGTGATCCGTTTTCGATCAGGTTTTCAACCAGATGATTCCATCCAAGAGCTACTCCCTGGTGGGTCAACACCATGCTTATCACCAGGTTGTAGTCGTTTGCATTGAAAACGTGAGGGCTATCGTGAGGCCGCTTTTCAATATCGACATCGTGATAAGCCAGCCAAACGCCCCAATCGACGTGCTCCGCCACCTGGGATCTGCCATAGGGGCTGAGATTTAGCAAAACCCCATCGCGCAACCCTTCCAGGCTGGACAGCTCAGGATGCTCCTCTTTATATCGAGGTGTGCACACCGGGTAGATGACATCATGAAACAACGGATAGCTACGATAACCATCCTGAACCTTGGCCATCTTGGTGATGAAGATGTCCGGTGTTACACCGGGCTCCATCGACAAAAAGTTTTGAGTGGTCACCAGGTTCAGATCGATGTCGGCGTTCTGAGTGAAAAAACCCGGCAGCTTGGCTGCTAGCCAAAGAGCCGAAAATGCTGGAGAACAGCAAAGCGTCAGCGTGCGCTTGCCTGCATTGTTGGTGCGGATGCGCTCCGCCGCCTGGGAAATGTTTACGAAGGATAGCTGCGCGGCATCGAAAAAAATGGAGCCGGCCTCAGTCAGTTCGACCGCTCGACCGACCCTCTTGAAGAGATCAACCCCAAGGTACGTTTCAAGCTCCCGTATCTGACGACTGATTGCCGCCTGAGTAACGCACAGCGCCTCTGCCGCTCGCGTGAAACTCTGATATTTGGCGGCGGCTACGAATGACTTGACTGCTTTCAGAGACGGCATTTTCAGCAACGTCATGTCTGGATCGATGTGCTTAACCATAACCTAGAGTATTCAATGTCCGGTTCGAGGCCCCTGGAAAGGACCTTAAGGGATGAGATCGGCGGGAGGATTCCACCTGGAGCGTACGCTTGAGAGTAGCTGAAAGAGAAGGTCTAAGACAGGGGGAACGGCGCTTCGCTTAATAACAGGCACTGCCGGCATCGAAAATGGACATCAACGCAGAATCGATAACATGAGGTTATTGATTGGTCAGAATAAATGTTGTTAGACGCTGACTCTATTAGGTAATAACTTGGTTCTCAAGGTACTGCTCAATTCAGCGCCGACAAAAACAAAAATAATAAACATCACATAATAAAGAGGATGGTCACCATGACTAATTCCCAACCTTTCTCTCAGCTTGACTGCCCCTACAAGCACCGTCTTAACTGATCAAGACATGTACACCTAAGTTCTTGATCTTACGCCGTAATTGCAACAGGAGGGGTTATGAGTCTTGGTGACGAGATACTCTCGGTAAAAAATATTTATAAAGTCTTTGGCCCTCAGCCGAAGCTCGCGATGGAGATGCTGGCTCGCGGTGCTGACAAGAATGAAATTTTCAGCAAAACCGGCCAAGTCGTTGGCGTTTTTAACGCCAGTTTCTCCGTAAAACGTGGAGAGATTTTCGTCATCATGGGGCTTTCCGGTTCTGGAAAGTCGACGATGGTGCGGTTATTCAACCGACTGATCGAGCCTACCTCCGGAACAATCCATCTTAACGGACAAGAAATCACTGGCCTTTCGGACGCAGATCTTCTTGGCGTTCGTCGCAAAGACATGAGCATGGTGTTTCAGTCATTTGCGCTGATGCCACACATGAGTGTGATCGACAACGTTGCTTTCGGTCTGGAAATCTCTGGTGTCGGAGAGAGCGAGCGGCATAAACGTGCACTTGAGGCACTCAAACAGGTGGGGCTCGAAGGGCACGCATACAGCTATCCGCACCAATTGTCTGGCGGTATGCAACAACGCGTAGGTTTGGCGCGGGCGCTGGCCAATGACCCTGCCATCCTGCTGATGGACGAAGCCTTCTCTGCTCTCGACCCATTGATTCGCAGCGAAATGCAGGGCGAATTGATCCGCCTGCAGGCAGAACAACATCGCACCATCATCTTCATCTCGCATGACATTGAAGAGGCTATTCGCATCGGCCATCGCATCGCGATTATGGAGGGTGGCCGAGTGGTACAGATCGGTACCCCACAAGAGCTGCTTTGCAACCCGGTGAATGAGTACGTCAAAGCGTTCTTCAAAGGTTTCGATGCCTCGAAGATCCTGAAGGCTGGCGATGTTGCCAAGATTTGTGCAGAACACCCCTACGCCATGGATCAGTCCACACCCACGCTGCAGGCTGACGTCCCACTTCATGACGTCTTTCACATCGTCGCCAATGCCGTTAATCCGGTTGCCGTGCTGGATCGCCAGGGTGTTTTCAAAGGCACGATCTCCAAGAGCCTACTGCTCCAGACAATGAGCCGTCACTAATAGTCTCAACTCTCTGGCTTGCCAGGCTCAGACATTCAGGTGATTAGCATGAACGAATTCAGTCTTCTAGACCCGTTTCAATCCATCAACATCCCTTTGGGCCAATGGGTAGAAGTTGCCCTGAATTATTTGGTTCATAATTTCCGCGAGATATTTCGTTCGATAAGATGGCCAATCGATCAAGTTCTTAATGGCATTCAGTACGGTCTGCTGTCTATTCCTCCGTCGATATTTATTATCATCGCAACGCTCTTTGGCTGGCAGGTGGGAGGAAGAAAAATAGGTATCCTGTGCTTCGTTACTCTCACTTTATTAGGAGTGATCGGCGTGTGGAGTGACGCGATGATCACCCTCGCACTGGTGCTCACTTCACTGTTTTTCTGCGCCGTTATTGGCATACCGCTGGGTGTCCTGTGCGCCCGTAGCGACCGATTGGAAATGCTTGTTCGTCCGGTATTGGACGCGATGCAAACGCTGCCAGCATTCGTCTATCTGGTACCCGTCGTCATGCTGTTCGGTATCGGAAACGTACCGGGCGTGCTGGTCACGATCATCTTTTCGGTGGCACCACTTGTCAGGCTCACTAACCTGGGAATTCGGCAAGTACCGGAAGATAAGGTTGAGGCCGCCAGGGCTTTCGGATGTACTCCGCGCCAAATGCTGAGGCGAGTTCAACTTCCTTTGGCTGCACCGACCATCATGGCGGGTTTGAATCAGGCATTAATGTTGTCACTTTCGATGGTGGTGATTGCATCCATGATTTCGGTTGGCGGGTTGGGAATGATGGTGCTTCGTGGGATTGGCCGCCTTGATATGGGCTTGGCAACCGTCGGTGGTGTGGGCCTGGTATTGCTGGCGATTTTCCTTGATCGCCTGACACAAGCGATGGGCGAGCGCAGTAACAGAGCAACCAAAGGTGAGCACTGGTACCAAACAGGCCCTGTGGGTGTGTTTTATCGCCTGAAAAGAAAAAATACCGTTAGAACAATAGAAGTTAGTCCCAAAGAAAGTTAACCCGCTTAGCGGCGCGTCGTGAACCAAAAGAACTGCCAACATCCTAATCCACCCAGGTAAACGATAATGAACCTCACAACATCCGGAATAAAACAAAAATTTATTCATTCTGTGGCGCTTTTAGTATTAGCGGTATCACCTGTATTTGCATCGGCCGCCACTGCGCAAGAGCCCGGAAAAGGGGTATCAATCACGCCAATTTTCCCATCAATCGCCGAAGAACGATTTCGGGGAGAGATTGCAATGGCGGGTCTCAAAGAACTGGGCTACAACGTTCAGACGCCAAAGGAAACCGAATACTCCACCATGATGGTTGCGCTTTCTAATGGTGACGCTGACTTTACGGTGCATATGTGGGAGACACTGCACGAGGCGTTCTACAAAAAAGCCGGCGGCGATGAGACGATGGTGAAAACCGGCGATATTATGCCGGGCGTGTTGCAGGGCTACATGATTGATAAAAAAACGGCTGATGAACACCACATCACGTCTCTCACAGATTTGCAGAAACCAGAGATTGCCAAGCTGTTTGATAGTAATGGTGACGGTAAAGCTGACCTGACGGGTTGCAACCCTGGCTGGGGCTGTGAGCTCATCATTGCGCACCATATGAAAGCGTATGACCTGTTAAAGACCGTTTCAAATAACCAGGGCTCTTATTTCGCTCTGATGGCCGACACCATCGCTCGCTACAAACAAGGCAAGCCGATTCTCTATTTCACCTGGGTACCTCAGTGGATCTCCGGTGTATTGATCGAAGATAAAGACGTTGTTTGGTTGACCGTACCGCGCACCGATCTTCCGAGTGGCAAAAACGATACCAACACTACCTTTAATGGCAAAAACCTGGGCTTCCCGGTAGACACCGTCAAAGCTGTTCTTAACAAAGAGTTCGCCGAGAAAAATCCAGTTGCCGTGAAATTCTTGTCTGAAATGCAGATCACTACCGACGATGAAAGCGTGCAAAATCTTAAAATGCACAATGGCGAAAAAAGTGCGGCTGACATTACTCGTCACGCCGCAGAATGGATCGCAGCCCATCGCGCGAAGTACGACGGTTGGTTGGCAGACGCACGCGCTGCAGCAAATACCGCCACAGCAAAGAAATAGTCTCTTCATCTAAAGCTGCCTAAAAGGTTGCCCGTCGCCGGGCAACTTTTTTATCCGTTTCGGCATTCATCATTCAGGAATCATGAAATGCAGCTGTATTCATTCGTCCAGAATTTCAGCTACAAGGACGCGCCCCTGCATACACGTGAGCTGGTTAAAACATGCCTGCTCGACATCATTGGTGTAGCCGCCGGAGCTCGCAACAATCAAACCAGCGTGATGCTTAAAACGTACGCTGACGCCCACTACTCTGCCAACAAGCTGTCCAGCCGCCTTTGGTTCGACGGCAGGGCCGTACACCCATTGGGCGCCGCGTATGCAGGCGGTTTTTGCGTTGATAGCCTGGATGCACATGAAGGCCACTTCACATCCAAGGGGCATGCAGGTGCAACCGTTGTCCCGGCCATCGTTGCATTGGTGGACGCGTACCGCAGTCAAGGCAAAGACATTAGCGGCGAGGAGTTCCTCACCGCACTGTGCATCGGTTACGAGACAGCCTTGCGTGCGGGCCAGGCATTAATGGCCACTGCCCAGGAATATCATGCGTCAGGGGCCTTTTCCGGGATCGGGGTCGTTTGCGCCGGAGCCCGCCTGATGAAGCTGGATGAAACGACGTTCCGTCATGCGCTGGGTATCGCGGAGTACTTTGGCCCGAGATGCCCGATGATGCGCCTGGTGAACTTTCCCACGATGCTGCGTGATGCCCATGGCGCCGGTGCGTATGCAGGGCTGAACGCACTACTGATGGCACAGATAGGTGTCACTGGCGCTCCAGCTGCCACCGTTGAACCTTTGCAGACTTCCACTTTCTGGCAGGACATCGGAACCCGCTGGGAGATCGACGAGCAATATTTCAAACCGTGGCCGGTATGTCGCTGGGCGCAACCGGCTCTCACGGCCATGACCGATTTGATGAGAGCGCATCCAGTCATCACAGCTGAGTCGATCGAGACCATAGATGTCGAGACATTCCATGAGTCTGTGTGCTTGCAGGGGCATTTTCCGAAGAATGCAGACGAGGCCCAGTACGCACTGGCGTTCCCACTCGCCGCCTTGATCGTTCGTGGAAAGCTGGGCCCTGACGAGGTCACCGGGGACTCCATTCATTCGCCAGACATTTTGAGCATCAGCGAGAAAATAACCCTTCATGAAGCGCCTGACCTGTCAGCCAGGTTCCCGGAGGAAATTCTCTCCCGCGTGACCGTTACCCTGAAAGACGGCACCCTTCTTACGAGCCCTACGGCGACGGCCAAGGGCGACCCCGACAACCCTATGTCGAGTGACGAACTCACTGCTAAATACCATCTGCTGGCCGATGACAGCTTGGGAACCACTCTCAGCAATGCGATTAAGAGCAGTGTTGCAGCATTGCCCGACAGTGATGACTGCCAATCATTCTTTGATTTGTTGTTGTCCGCTCCAAAAACCACTGTCTAGAGCCCGCAATGGTTTCTTAGCTATTCGTTCAGGTATCAAAGAGGATTTATGCCATTCATATTCGAGAGCGTGCTTAAAGACAAGAATATGGGGTACGCCTATACGGCTGAGAAACCATTGAAGCCGCAGGTGGTGACTCGAGTAGCTTTCGTGCTTTTAAACAATTTCTCGATGATGTCCTTCACCGGCGCTATAGACGCGCTGGTGACTGCAAACCTGATTAGCGAGACACCGGCTTTCGAAGTGCTGACCGTCGGTATTAAGAGTCGTCTGGTAATGAGCGATCTGGGGATTGCAATTTCAGCAGACCTGGAGCTATCACAATTACCAGATCGTATAGATGTCCTCATCGTTGCCGGTGGTTTACGAGTAAAGCTGATCAGCGACCCACAATTACGGCGCAAGCTACGCAACGTCGCCTCTCATGGCGCGACCATGGGCGGTTTGTGGAACGGTGCATTTTTCCTGGCTGAAGCTCAGTTGATGGATGGTTATGAGTGTGCTTTCCATCCAGATGGGCGAGCGATGATGGAGGATGTTTTCCCCAAAGTCCTGGTCTCCAGTCGAACTCACGTAATGGATAGAAACCGTATCACGTGCGCTGGCGCCAGTAGCTCGTTACGGATGATGCTGGAACTCATCACGGCTAAAAAAGATGTGTCGCTGACCCATGCTGTAGAGGAAATACTCAGTTGCGATCAAACGTCTGAAGTCTCTGGGATATCAACTGTCGTAGTTGACTCGGACCCCACCTTGCCGCAGACACTAAAGCTCGCTTTAGAGCTTATGCAAAAGAATATCGAAGAACCGCTATCGATCGACGAACTGGCTGAATGCGTGAAGATTTCCAGGCGACAATTAGAACGCCGCTTCTGCCGTTTCGTGGGCGCCACCCCCACACGTTACTATCTTGAGCTTCGCCTGACTCGAGCTCGCCAGCTTATTCTGCAGAGCAATCGACCGATCACCGATATCGCTATTGCGACTGGCTTTTGTAGTTTCGCCAATTTTCATATGCGATTTCGCGATTTCTTTGGTGTGGCGCCGAGTAGTTATAGAGCGACGTATGAGCGCCGGCGCTAAGTTTTCCGAAACCCATGCACGCAAAAAAAAAGAAATCCGCAATGTCTAAGCCGAGCAAATGATGACTAGCATCATCGATAAGGATTACCGAGAAACATGAATGCTCCATCGCCGGTATTGGTACCCACGGCTAACCACAGCGAGCGGATGTCTACACGCATAGCCTTCCTCATCGCGGGTCTACTCATGTCCGCTTGGGCGCCTCTGGTTCCGTTGGTTAAAGCACGTACTGGCTTGGACGATGGTGGCTTGGGGTTGCTACTGCTTGGCCTGGGCGGCGGATCTATTGTGGCCATGCCCTTCGCTGGCTATCTCACCGCACACTATGGATGCCGACCAGTCGTAATCTGGGCGACTATTGCACTGTGTGCCGTTTTTCCGCTTTTGAGCACCGTGGTGTGGCTGCCTGGCCTGGCGATAGCCGTCATTATCTTCGGTGCCAGCATGGGCATGCTTGATTGCGCCATGAACATACAGTCCGTCATTGTCGAGAAAAACAGCGGGCAGGCACTTCAGTCCGGCTTCCATGGCCTTTACAGCGTCGGAGGCATATTGGGCGCCGGGGCGATGACCGCGTTACTGACCTTCGGCCTGGATCCGCTGATTGCTGCACTCTGCATCGTTACCACAGTTTTGGGGGCGCTTTACAAGGCAGCGCCTGCTTTTCTGACTTATGGCACTGAACGGGGTGGGCCATTATTCGCGGTGCCCAGGGGTATCGTGCTGTTTTTAGGGACGCTCTGTTTCATCGTATTCCTCACTGAAGGGGCAATACTCGACTGGAGCGCGGTATTCCTTGTGTCGAGCCGAGGGTTAGAGCCGAGCATCGCCGGTCTGGGCTACGCATCCTTCGCCGCAGCGATGACCGTGGGCCGCCTGACAGGAGATGCCATCGTCAGCAAATTAGGCGGCGTGCGCGTCGTTGCGCTAGGCGGGCTCTGCGCAGCCGCAGGCATGGTCGTGTCGCTCGGAATCGATGGCTGGCCCGCATCCTTGATTGGCTACGCCCTGGTCGGCGCTGGCTGCTCAAACATTGTCCCTGTGCTCTTTACCGCCGTAGGCCGGCAGCAACGTATGCCACAGGCAGTAGCCATCCCCGCTGTCATCTCCATGGGCTATGCGGGCATTCTGATCGGTCCGGTATTTATCGGAGCGGTCGCCCACCTAAGCACTTTGTCATTCGCCCTGGGCTGCCTGGTCGTTCTGCTGGTTTTTGTCAGTGCGACAGCTCGATTACTTTGCAACTAACCTTTTTCAGGCGCAATTTCGGCAATCGTGGCTGGTCGTGGTTTCGAGTGGAACCTACTGGAACGAAAAAAGAGGCAAAAGCCTCTTTTTTCAATGCTGACAACAAAATAACGCGCAAAAAAAACGCCACTCAATGAGTGGCGTTTTTCTGTATTTGGAGCGGGAAACGAGACTCGAACTCGCGACCCCGACCTTGGCAAGGTCGTGCTCTACCAACTGAGCTATTCCCGCGTCTTGGTGAGGCGCATTCTATAGAATCCAGATGCCCCGTCAACCCCTTGATTCAAAAAAGTTTTATTTCTTTTCCACATCCGTCTTCAGATGCGGCCAGGCGGCCCGCAAGTATTGGACCATGGACCACAAAGTCAGGCCAGCGGACACCATCAGCAAGGCGTACCCCATCAGGACCCAGAAGCTGAAGTCCGACGGATTGGCCAGCAGGATCACCAGCGCCAGCATTTGCGCGGCGGTTTTCCATTTGCCCAGGTTCGACACCGCCACATGGGCACGGGCGCCGAGTTCGGCCATCCACTCGCGCAGTGCCGAGACGACGATTTCGCGACCAATGATGACGGCGGCCGGCAGTGTGAGCCACAGGTTGCCGTGTTCTTGCACCAGCAGCACCAGCGCAACGGCGACCATCAGCTTGTCCGCAACTGGATCGAGGAAAGCCCCGAACGGTGTGCTTTGTTCCAGACGTCGGGCCAGATACCCGTCCAGCCAGTCGGTCGCGGCGGCAAAGGCAAAAACCGAAGCGGACGCCAGATAGCTCCAGTGGTAAGGCAAGTAAAACAGCAAAATGAAGATCGGGATGAGCAGGACGCGTAGAACGGTAATCAGATTAGGGATATTCATCGGCACAACTGGCTACGAGGTGAGTTGGGCATTCTACTCGCTGTGCAGATTTGCATAAATCAACTCTGCGAGCTTTTTACTGATCCCGGGTGCTTTGGCGATCTCTTCGATGCTGGCACGAGACAGCTCCTGCAATCCACCAAAATGTTTCAACAAATCGCGTCGACGTGTCGGTCCGACACCGGCAACCCCCTCAAGCGTCGAGGTGCGGCGAGTCTTTCCGCGCCGTGCACGGTGCCCGGTGATAGCAAAACGGTGAGCTTCGTCGCGGATCTGCTGGATCAAATGCAACGCGGGGGAATCACCGCGCAAGGTGAATTCATGGGCCGCGTCGTTGAGGTACAAGGTTTCGAAACCGGCCTTGCGCGTTGCCCCCTTGGCCACGCCCAGTAGAATCAGGTCGGGCACGGCCAGCTCATTGAGCACGTCACGGGCCATCGACAGCTGACCCTTACCGCCGTCGACCAGCAGAATGTCCGGCAGTTTGCCCTCCCCGTCCTTCAACTTACTGAAGCGTCGGGTCAGGGCCTGATGCATCGCGGCATAGTCGTCGCCTGGCGTGACGCCTTCGATGTTGTAGCGGCGGTAGTCGGACTTGATCGGGCCTTCCGGGCCGAACACCACGCACGACGCCACGGTGGCCTCGCCACTGGAATGACTGATGTCGTAGCACTCGAGACGTTGCGGCGGCTCGTCCAGGCTCAGCACTTCGGCCAGGGCATCGAAACGTGCCGCGACGTGTTGCCGGTTCGCCAGACGTGCGCCCAGCGCTTGCTCGGCATTGGTGACCGCCAATTGCTGCCAGCGCGCTCGCGTGCCCCGTACACGATGGCTGATGGTCAGTTCACGACCGCGCAGCTCTTCAATGGCCGCAATCAGAGTCGGAAAGTCTTCGTGAACCACGTTGACGATCAGCTCGCTCGGCAAGTCGCGTTCGGGACTGCTGATGAAGTACTGGCCGAGAAACGCCGCCATGACTTCGGAAACGTCTTCTTCAATTCCCACCTGCGGGAAGAAGTTCTTGCTCCCCAACACCCGGCCACCGCGTACGCTGATCAAGTGCACGCAGGCGCCACCCGGATTGACGAACGCCGCGATCACATCGACATCGCCCGTCCCGCCTTCCATGCTCTGCTGGTCCTGGACCCGGCGCAGCAATGAGATCTGGTCGCGCAATTCGGCGGCACGCTCGAACTCGAGATTGACCGCAGCCTCTTCCATGGCCGCGGACAATTCGTCCGCCAACGCATTGCTGCGCCCCTCAAGAAACATCACCGAGTGGCGAACATCTTCGGCATATACCTCAGGCTCCACCAGGCCGACACACGGCGCCTTGCAGCGTTTGATCTGGTATTGCAGGCAGGGTCGCGTGCGGTTCTTGTAATAGCTGTCTTCACACTGACGAACAAAAAAAGCCTTTTGCAGCAGGCTCAGGCTTTCGCGGATCGCTCCGGCGCTGGGGTAAGGGCCGAAATATTTGCCCTTGGCCTTTTTCGCTCCGCGATGGATGCTCAAGCGCGGGAACTGGCCATCCGAGAGAAAGACATAAGGGTAGGATTTGTCGTCGCGCAGCAGGATGTTGTACGGCGGGCGCCATTCCTTGATCAGCGTCTGCTCGAGCAGCAAGGCCTCGGTTTCGTTGGCCGTGATGGTGGTTTCGACCTGGGCGATACGGCCTACCAGCGCGGCGGTCTTGGGGGCAAGACCGGTTTTGCGGAAGTAGCTCGCCAAACGCTTCTTGAGATTCTTGGCTTTGCCGACATAAAGCAGACGGGCATCGCTGTCGAACATGCGATAGACACCCGGCCGCCCACTGACCGTCGACAGAAAAGCACTTGGATCGAAGGTTTCAGTCATTTTCAGAGGCTGGCATCAACCATGCCGTGACGAACCGCCAACAGCGTCAACTCGACATCGCTGCTGATCGAAAGCTTTTCGAAAATACGGTAACGGTAGGTATTCACTGTTTTTGGCGACAGGCACAGTTTGTCGGAGATGATCTGTACCTTTTGGCAGCCGACAATCATCAACGCAATCTGGATTTCCCGCTCAGACAAAGCGTCGAACGGCGAATCGTTGGTTGGCTGGAACGACTTGATCGCCAGTTGCTGGGCAATCTGCGGGCTGATGTAGCGCTGCCCGGCAAACACCAGGCGAATGGCCTGGACCATTTCCGGTAATCCGGCGCCCTTGGTCAGGTAACCCGCAGCGCCTGCCTGTAACAGGCGGGTAGGAAACGGATCCTCTTCGCACACGGTGACCGCGACGACTTTGATGTCGGGATGACTGCGCAATAATTTGCGCGTGGCTTCAAGACCGCCGATCCCGGGCATCTTGACGTCCATCAGCACCACATCGGGTTTCAACTCACGCGCTTTGAGCAGGGATTCCTCTCCCGACTCGGCCTGACCGACTACTTGCAGGCCATCGATGTCAGCCAGCATTCGTGTAATGCCTGTACGAACGAGATCATGGTCATCGACTACTAGCACCCTAATCAAGCAGACACCTCGCGATTTGGTCTTATTGGGTTGCCGGACACCTTAGCAAAAAGCGACTGGCAGACCTAGCGGAAAGCAGCATATAAAAAGTGTCAATTCTTCTGGCGAGGCTTGCTGCCAGTGTGTTTCAGCGATGCAGTCCATTGATATCACGCTGCATTCTCAGGAAACACTGGTCCTTGCCGACCACCTTCAGGCCCTTTCTCTCGTAAAGTATTTTTGCCGGATTATTTTCAAATACGGTCAGACGCAATGCCGGACGCCGTTCCTTGCAGGCCATGGCGAATACCTGATCGATCACCCAGGAACCGGCGCCCTGCCCCCGGTGCGCTTCAAGTAAATGCAATTCGCGGATATACAAGGCTCTGGCGTCACGGCTCAGACTGACATACCCCATCAGCGTGTCGTCACGCACAATCAGCCAGTTTTCGCGTCCCTCCCAGGCAACATCGAAAGCCTCGTCCAGCCACAACAGATCATGTTGAATGTAGTAGCGCAGCATATTTCGACAAGTCAGGTCACGAGCGAAGTCCAGGTCCCGAGACGTTGCCGGGCGCAATTCGAAACCCATTCAAGCCTCCGCGACAGCCACGATTTGCTCCTTCCAGCCGTCAGCATTGCGACGAGCAACGACCATAAGGTTCCCCGTCCCCGGTGCCGCCGCAATCAACGAGCCGTCCGCTGCCCAGATTGCACTGCGCCCTGCCGACTCCCAGCCCCCCGTTGCGCCACCATGGTTGGCCATCAGCACCGCCATCGAGTGGGTGTGGGCATAACCTTGCAACAGTGCGGTATCTGGAGCGTAGCCGTTTTCTGTGATCAGTACGCCCGCGGCATAAAGATCAGCGCCCTGCCGTGCCGCCGCGGCTGCGTGACTGGCGTGAGAAAAATCGGCGCACACCGCCAGCGCGACAGTGTCGGTACCGATCTTCAATGTCGAACCGCCTGTTCCCGGGGCAAACGCCACCTCCTCCCCTGGGTGCAGGTGCTGCTTGCTGTAAACCCCGAGCGACCCATCGGCTCCCAATACCAGGGCACCGATCAACACCGGCGAATCGTCCGACAGACGAATCGGTACCCCGACGACACTGGTCACACCGACTTCCCGCGCGAAATCGCGCAGTGGTTGCAGCACTCTGGCGTCTGGCGCGATGGCCAGCGCCGCTGCCAGACCACGCTCGTAGCCGGTCAGCGACAGTTCCGGAAACACCAGCAATTGCACGCCCTGCTCCGCGGCAACCTGCATGAAGCGCAGATGCCGGGCAATATTGGCGGCAAGATCACCGGCGACGGAGATCGATTGAGCAGCGGCGATGGTCAGTGTCGTCATGGTTCGTCCTTGTGACTTTGATGGTTGGGCGCCGGTTAAACGCCGCCCGTTGCGCAAAGTGTGTCACAACCCCCGACGTACTCAACCGATAGATACGCCCCGTGATGCTCGATAGCATTTTCTGATTGAATCCGCGTACCGGCCTCTAGTAAGCTCGGCTCACTCATCGGAGACAGACCATGTTCAACGCCCTCTCACAGCTTCGTACCACCAGCGCCCCGCGCTCGGTTGCGACTGCCCGGGTGAATGACGTTTGTGCTTCGGTCAGCTTTTATTTTGGGTATTGGTTTAGCCACTGGCGCGCCTGATACCCACACGGCGCCCACTTTAAACGGGTCGCCACCAGAGAATTCTCAACCCCCGGTCGGCCTCCCGACCGGGGGTTTTGTTTTTTCAGCCCTGAACATTTTTAGCGTCACACCAGACATCCAGGAGTTTTGAACATGAATTACGCCACTTATTACCGTTACGACACTTTTACCGCCTGGCGATTTACCAGCTTCCGCTCGGGACAGCCTGCCGCCTCCGATCGGTCACCCACAGGTGGCAAGCACACACACGTAGCCAATCCGGCCAATTGTCGAACACCCCAGTAGGGCCGAGCGCGCGGGACGAACCCGCCGCCAGCCCAGGAAGCCCGAATATGAACTCGTCCGTCTCTGCTCTGCCGCTGTCCACCTTGAGCCCTGCCAATGAAGCGCTGACCTTGCGTCTGCCCAGCTCATTGCAACTCAAACAGCAACTGCCACTCAGCAATGCCCTGACCCAACAAGTCGCCGCCCACCGCCAGGCCGTCCGCGCGATCCTCAACGGTGAAGACTCCCGTCTGCTGGTGATCGTCGGCCCCTGCTCGATTCACGATCCACGTTCAGCCCTCGAATACGCCGCCAACCTGGCCCGTCTATCTGCACAAGTCAGTGATGAGATGCTGTTGGTGATGCGCGCCTACGTCGAAAAACCCCGCACCACGGTCGGCTGGAAAGGCCTGGCCTACGACCCGCATCTGGATGGCAGCGATGACATGGCGGGCGGTTTGACCCTGTCCCGCGAATTGATGCGCGAAATGCTCCAACTGGGCCTGCCCGTTGCCACCGAGCTGCTGCAACCGATGGCCGCCGGTTACTTCGACGACCTGCTTAGCTGGGTCGCGATCGGCGCCCGTACCACCGAATCGCAGATCCATCGGGAAATGGCCAGCGGCCTGAGCATGCCGGTAGGGTTCAAGAACGGCACCGATGGCGGTGTGGCTGTCGCCAGCGACGCCATGCGCTCGGCCGCTCATCCGCATCGTCATTTCGGTGTCGACAGCCAGGGCCATCCTGCGATTATCCAGACACCGGGCAACCCCGACACTCACCTGGTATTGCGCGGTGGCCATCGCGGGCCGAACTACGACCGCGACAGCATCGCCAAGGTGCACAGCGACTTGACCAGACTCAAGATCCCGGCCCGGATCATGGTCGACTGCAGCCACGCCAACAGCGGTAAAGATCCGCTGCGTCAGCCCGCCGTGTTCAACGACGTGCTTGAACAGCGCCTGCACGGTGATCGCTCGCTGGTCGGCATGATGATTGAGAGCCATCTGTTCGAAGGCTGCCAACCGTTGAGCCCGTCGTTGCGTTACGGGGTGTCGGTAACGGACGGCTGCCTTGGCTGGGCCGGGACGGAACAATTGTTGTTGCAGGGAGCCGAGCGACTTCGTGCACAACGAAGCACTCAACAGCCAAATTAAGCTGTGGCGCCGAGATCCGCGACTCAGGGCGATCGCGTCGGTTTACACGGAAAAATGACCTACCAGAGGTAGGTCATTGAGAGAAAGATCTCGGCCATCGTTAAAAAGATGTCCGGATATTCCGACCAAGACCTCACGCTCATTCGAGTTTTCGTACCATTTCTATTCCGTTTTCATCAGGTTACAGCGGCTTTTTCATACATCGCCGAGTGGCTGGCGTGCTTTAGAGTGCGCCCTTGAGCACACACTTGACCTACTACGAAAAAGGAAATGCACATGCTACGGAACGCAACCACTGACTATCCGATCCTGCTGGTCCACGGGCTCTTCGGCTTCGATCGCATCGGCAAACTGGAACTGTTCCATGACGTCAAACAGGCCCTCAGAAGCGCCGGCGCGAGGGTTTTCATCCCGCACCTGTCGGCTACCCACAGCAATGAAACCCGTGGCGAACAGCTGCTGGTGCAGATCGACCGGGTTCTGCAAGGAACCGGCGCAAGCAAAGTCAACCTGATCGGTCACAGCCAGGGCGCACTGGCTGCACGATATGCAGGGGCGCTGGCGCCAGAGGTGGTCGCTTCGGTGACATCGGTCAGCGGGCCGAACCACGGCTCGGAACTGGCCGACTTCCTGCGCAAGGCATTGACGCCCGGGCGCCTGCCGGAACAGGTCGCCGGGGCGGTGGCCACGCTGTTCGCCGACTTCCTGTCGTTGCTCAGTGGCAACCGGCACCTGCCGCAGAATGCCATCGCCGCGCTCAACGCGCTGACCACCGAAGGCGTCGGCGCATTCAACGACAAGTACCCTCAAGGGTTGCCGAAAACCTGGGGCGGCAAGGGTCGCGAACAGGTGAACGGCGTGCGCTACTATTCCTGGAGCGGCATCCTGCAGGGAAACATCCTCGACGAGGGGCTCTATGCGCTCAACCCGCTGCACGGGTTCCTGCGGGCGTTCTCCCACTACTTCACCACCGAAGCCGAGCAGAATGACGGCATGGTCGGCCGGTTCAGCTCCCATCTGGGTAAAGTGATCCGCTCCGACTATCCGCTGGATCATCTGGACAGCCTCAGCCAGACCACCGGTCAGGTCCGCAAGGGCATCGACCCGATCGACCTGTATGTACAGCATGCTGAACGCTTGAGAAATGCCGGCCTTTAAGCCATGCCATAAAAGCCGGACGACACTTTGAGAGAGAAATAGCCCACTGAATCCGGTAGGCTCCGCACTTTACTGAACATTGAATGGAGTATTTCCCCATGGCCAAAGCCACTGCCCGCCACATCCTGGTTTCCAGCGAAGCCAAGTGCAACGAACTCAAGGCCCAGATCGAAGCCGGCGCCGATTTCGCCGAAGTCGCCAAAGCCAACTCCAGCTGCCCATCGAGCCGCCAGGGCGGTGACCTGGGTTCGTTCGGTCCAGGCCAGATGGTCAAGGAATTCGACACCGTGGTTTTCAGCGCGCCGATCAACGTGGTGCAAGGCCCGGTCAAGACCCAGTTCGGTTACCACCTGCTGGAAGTGACCAGCCGTCAGGACTGATCAACCCTTGAGTTTTCTGCACAACGGCCCGCCTTTTGGTGGGCCGTTGTGTTTTCGTTACGTGATACGGCTGGCGAGGGACGCGCCGCTAGCGTACAAATTGTGCTTATCGATCACCCGGCTCTAAGGCTGACAATGCGACTGGCTTTCCCCACTTTTCTGTTCACTGCCGTGGCCCTGTTGTTGGGCGCCGCCGGTGTGAACGCTGCACCGCAACAGGCGTTGACCGTGTACGGTGAACCGGCGAAATATCCCGCCGGTTTCAGTCATTTCGCCTACACCAACCCGCAAGCGCCCAAGGGCGGCACGATGCGTCGCTCGGCGCTGGAGATCGGTCATTTCGACCACGTCCTGCCGTACATCGACAAAGGGATTGGCGTCACACAAGTCGATGGTTTGATCTACTCGCCCCTGGCCGTGCGTTCGCTGGACGAACCCTACACCGTGTACGGCCTGCTGGCGCAGCAGATGGAGCGTTCCGATGATGGACTGTCCCTGCGTTTCTACCTGAACCCGAAGGCCCGTTTCGCCGATGGCATGCCGATCACCGCCGAAGACGTGCGCTACACCTTCGATCTGCTGATGACTCAGGGCAGCCTGCGCTATCGCACGCAATTCGCCGACGTCAAAGGCGTCGAAGTGGAATCAACGCTAACCATTCGGTTCGACTTCAAGAGCAACGAAAACCGCACCCTGCCCCTCGACATCGCCACCCTGCCGGTGTTTCCCGAGCACTGGTGGAAGACTCGCGACTTCGCCAACGGTGGCGGTTACGAGCCACCACTGGGTAGCGGGCCGTACCGGGTGAGCAAGGTCGATTCCGGGCGCAGCATCACCTTCGAGCGTAACGCCGACTGGTGGGCCAGGGATTTACCGGTCAGCCGCGGCCTCTACAACTTCGATCATTTCAGCATCGAGTACTTCGGCGACACCGACGTCGCCCGTCAGGTCCTGCGTGGCGGCGCCTATGACTACAACCGCGAATTCTCCGCCACCGCCTACTCCATCGGCTACGAGAGTCCGGCCCTGAGCGACGGTCGCCTGCAAAAAGCCCACCTGGCAACGCAGGCACCACAACCGTCCCAAGGCTTTGTGTTCAACCTGCAAAACCCGATATTCCAGGACCGCCGCGTGCGCCAGGCGCTGGCCATGCTCTGGGATTTCGAGTGGAGCAACCGGCAGATGATGCGCGACCTGTACATCCGCCAGCAGAGCTTCTTTTCCAACACCGACCTCGCTGCCCGACAACTGCCCGACGCGGGTGAGCGGGCGATTCTCGAACCGCTGCGCGGGCAGATCCCCGACGAAGTCTTCACTCAGGTCTTCGAAGCACCGAAAACCGATGGCAGCGGCGTGATTCGCGACAAACAACTGCAAGCCCTGGACCTGCTCGAACAGGCCGGCTGGAAACCCGATGGCGATCAACTGGTCAACGCCGAAGGTCAACCGCTGAGCTTCACCTTCCTGATCAGTCAGAACGGCATGGACCGATTGCTGCTGCCGTATAAGCGCACCCTGAAACAAATCGGCATCGACCTGGACATTCGTCGCATCGACGCCTCCCAGTACGTCAACCGACTGATGTCCCGGGACTACGACATGATCGTCACCGGCTACCCGGTCACCAACTCGCCGGGTAACGAGCTGTACAACTACTTTGGCTCGGCGGCGGCCAGCGATCCGGGCTCCAACAACTACATGGTGCTGAAGAACCCGGCGGTCGATACGTTGATCAACGGCCTGGTCCGCGCCACCACCCAGGCCGACATGCTGCGCTACGCCCATGCCCTGGACCGTGTCCTGCAATGGAACTTCTATTGGATTCCCAACTATTACCCGCCCGGCAGTTCGACCGTGTGGTGGAACCGTTTCGGCATTCCTTCCGTGCAGGCGGCCAATGACGAAGCCATCGAGAGTTGGTGGGAAGTCAGCTCCACACCCCTGACCAACGAACAGATGACCGCCGAACTCATCAAGCGCGGTAAACCCGGAGGGCCTCGCTGATGTGGGCTTACGTACTGCGGCGTTTGCTGCTGATCATCCCGACACTGGTGATCATTCTTCTGGTCAATTTCGCCATCGTCCAGGCCGCGCCCGGCGGCCCGGTAGAACAGGCCATCGCACGCCTGCAAGGCATCGGCGGCGCGAGTGTCGGCGGCGGTTCCAGCGAGACCATGCACGGCAGCTCACGGGCCAGCCGTGGGCTCGATCCGCAGCTGATCAAGGAGATCGAAAAGCAATACGGCTTCGACAAGCCGGCGCCGGAACGCTTGTGGCTGATGCTCAAGAGCTACGCCCGCCTCGACTTCGGCAAGAGCTTTTTCCGCGGCGCCACGGTCACCGACCTGATCCTGGAAAAAATGCCGGTGACCATTTCCCTCGGGCTCTGGGCGACGTTGATCACTTATCTGGTGTCGATTCCGCTGGGCATCCGCAAGGCCGTGCACCACGGCAGCCATTTCGACATCTGGAGCAGCACCGCGATCATCATCGGTTACGCGATGCCGGCGTTCCTGTTCGCGATGTTCCTGATCGTGGTCTTCGCCGGCGGCACCTCGTTGAACTGGTTTCCGGTGCGCGGCCTGGTCTCGGACAACTTCGAGTCGCTGTCGATGGTGGGTAAAATCGCCGATTACTTCTGGCACCTGGTGCTGCCGGTGACGGCACTGGTGGTCGGCGGTTTTGCGACCCTGACCATCCTCACCAAAAACTCTTTCCTCAATGAAATCACCCGCCAGTACGTGGTCACCGCCCGAGCCAAGGGCCTGAGCGAACGCCGGGTGCTTTATGGCCATGTGTTTCGCAACGCGATGCTGCTGGTGGTGTCGGGGATTCCGCAGGCCCTTATCAGCGTATTTTTTGCCGGATCGCTGCTGATCGAAGTGATTTTTTCCCTCGATGGCCTGGGTCGCATGAGTTACGAAGCCGCGGTTTCTCGGGACTATCCAGTGGTATTCGGTTCGCTGTTTATCTTCACCTTGTTCGGCTTGCTGATAAAAATCGTCGGTGACCTCTGCTACACCCTGGTCGACCCGCGTATCGACTTCGCCGCGAGGAACGCCTGATGTTCAAGCTCTCGCCGCTGGGCCGTCGCCGTTTCGAACGCTTCAAGAAAAACCGCCGGGGTTGGTGGTCGCTGTGGTTGTTTGTCGGCTTGTTCCTGCTGACCCTCGGTGGCGAGTTGATCGCCAACGACAAACCGCTGGTGGTCAGTTATCAGGGCTCGCTGTACTTCCCGGCACTCAAACGCCACACCGAACAGGAGTTCGGCGGCCAGTTGCCATTTCAAGCCGACTACCGCAGCGATTACGTGCAGAAGCTGATCAAGAAGGATGGCGGCTGGTTGCTGTTTCCGCCGATCCCGTTCAGCGACGACACCCCCAACTATGATCTCAACAAACCGGCGCCGAGCCCTCCCACAAGTGTCAATTGGCTGGGTACGGACGATCAGGCGCGCGATGTGTTGGCCCGAGTGATTTTCGGTGCGCGGGTGTCGATTCTGTTTGCGCTGATGCTGACCTTCGTCAGCGCGCTGATCGGCATCGCCGCCGGCGCGCTGCAAGGCTATTACGGCGGCTGGGTCGACCTGATCGGTCAGCGTTTGCAGGAAGTCTGGTCGGGGCTGCCGGTGCTGTACCTGCTGATCATCCTGTCGGGCTTCGTCGAGCCGAATTTCTGGTGGCTGCTGGGGATCATGGCACTGTTTTCCTGGCTGGCCCTGGTGGACGTGGTGCGCGCCGAGTTCCTGCGCGGGCGTAACCTGGAATACGTCAAAGCCGCTCGTGCGCTGGGCCTGACCGACCGCAAGGTGATCGTGCGACACATTCTGCCCAACGCAATGAACGCCACCCTGAGTTATCTGCCGTTCATCCTGACCGGGGCGATTTCCACCCTCACGGCGCTGGACTTTCTCGGTTTCGGCATGCCGGCCGGCAGCGCGTCCCTGGGCGAGTTGATCGGCCAAGGCAAGCAGAACCTGCAAGCACCCTGGCTGGGGCTGACGGCGTTTTTCACCCTGGCGCTGATTCTTTCTTTGCTGGTGTTCATTGGCGAGGCGTTGCGTGATGCCTTTGATCCACGATCTTGACGCGGACTGTTGATATGACTGACAACCTGATCGAAATCCGTGACCTCAACGTGGCCTTCAGTGGCCAGACCGTGGTGCGCAACCTGTGCCTGGACATCCGCCCCGGCGAATGCCTGGCGCTGGTCGGCGAATCCGGATCCGGCAAGTCGGTGACCGCCCACTCGATCCTGCAACTGCTGCCCGAAAGCGGCACTGAAACCACCGGCAGCATTCGCTATCGCGGCCAGGAATTGATCGGCGCCGACACTACTGCCTTGCGTGAGCTGCGCGGCAACCGGATCGCGATGATCTTCCAGGAGCCGATGACCTCCCTCAACCCGCTGCACAGCATCGAAAAGCAGATCGGCGAAACCCTGCTGCTGCATAGAGGGCTGGGTGGCAAGGCGGCGCAAGCGCGGATTCTCGAATTGCTGCAACTGGTGGGCATCCAGAAGCCCGAAGAGCGGCTCAAGGCCTACCCTCATCAACTGTCCGGCGGCCAGCGACAACGGGTAATGATCGCCATGGCCTTGGCCTGCGAGCCGGAATTGCTGATCGCCGACGAGCCGACCACCGCGCTGGATGTGACGGTGCAGCGCAAAATCCTGTTGCTGCTCAAATCCCTGCAACAGCGGCTCGGCATGTCGCTGCTGCTGATCAGCCACGACCTCAATCTGGTGCGCAGCATCGCCCAGCGGGTGTGCGTGATGCGCGCCGGGGAAATCGTCGAGCAGGCGCCCTGCGAAACGCTGTTCACCGAGCCGAAACATCCTTACAGCTGCGTGCTGCTGAACGCCGAGCCGGAGGGTGAAGCGCTGCCCCGGGACGAGCGTGAAAACGTGCTGGAAGTGGATAATTTGCACGTACAGTTCGCCATTGGTGGCGGCCTGTTCCAGCGCAAAACTTACCTGCGCGCAGTCGATGGCATCAGCCTGAACGTTCAGCGCGGCAAGACCCTGGGTATTGTCGGTGAATCCGGGTCGGGCAAGTCCACCCTCGGCCAGGCGATCCTGCGCTTGCTCGATTCCGAAGGCAGCATTCGCTTTCAGGGTGAGCCGCTGGATAGCCTGACGCAAAAGCAGCTGCGACCGTGGCGCAAGAAAATGCAGGTGGTGTTTCAGGACCCCTTCGGCAGCCTCAGCCCACGGATGTCGGTGGCGCAGATCATCAGTGAAGGCCTTGAGGTCCATAGCCAGTCCACCCCTGACGAATGCGAAGCCCAGGTGATCCGGGTGCTGGAAGAAGTCGGCCTCGATCCGCAAAGCCGTCATCGCTACCCGCACGAGTTTTCCGGCGGGCAACGCCAGCGCATCGCCATTGCCCGCGCGCTGGTGCTGAAGCCGGAGCTGATCCTGCTCGACGAGCCGACCTCGGCCCTCGATCGCACAGTGCAAAAACAAGTGGTCGCCCTGCTCCGCCAGCTTCAGGAGAAACATGGCCTGACCTACCTGTTCATCAGCCACGACCTGGCGGTGGTGCGCGCCCTGGCCCACGACATGATCGTGATCAAGGACGGCAAAGTGGTGGAAAGCGGCGCCAGCCACGACGTGTTCGACTCACCGCAGCACCCTTACACCAAAGAGCTGTTGGCGGCGGCGCATCCGGGGTAGGCATAATCGGCGGCATGCCGTTGGACCGCGTCGCGGCCTTCGCGGGCACAGACACCACACATCCTGGACATGACCCCCATGAACACCACCGAAAGCCTCAAGGACTACCAGCGCGTTCGCACCCTGGCGATCCGCTCACTGTTCGAGATCATCGAGCAATCGAGCGAAGGCACGGTGATTGTCGACCGCGACGCGAACATCGTCTGGATGAACGAGCGCTATGCCCGGCGGTTCGGCCTGGAGTCGGCCGCCGGTGCCATCGGCAGGGCCTGTGAAAGCGTGATCCCCGGCAGCCTGTTGCGCGAGGTGGTGCGCACCGGAAGGCCGATCCTGCTGGACATGCAAGACACCCCCAAGGAACCGTTGGTGGTGATGCGCCTGCCGATTCACGACGATGCCGGCGCGGTGATCGGCGCCATCGGTTTTGCCCTGTTCGATGAATTGCGCAGCCTGTCGCCGATGCTCAAGCGCTACCTGAGCATGCAGGAAGAACTGGCGTCCACCCGCTCGCTGCTGCGGGCGCGGCAGACCAAGTACAACTTCGCGCACTTCATCGGCACCAGCGCCGCCAGCCTCGAAGTCAAACGCCGCGCCCGACGCAGCGCCAGCGCCGAGTCGCCGGTGCTGTTGCTCGGTGAAACCGGCACCGGCAAGGAACTGCTGGCCCAGGCAATCCACGGCGCATCGCCCCGGGCGCATAAAGCTTTCGTCAGCATCAACAGCGCAGCGATTCCCGAGTCGCTGCTGGAAGCCGAGTTCTTCGGCACCGCGCCCGGCGCGTTCACCGGCGCCGATCGCAAGGGCCGCGCTGGCAAGTTGCAAATCGCCCAGGGTGGCACGCTGTTTCTCGACGAGATCGGCGACATGCCGCTGCCGCTGCAAAGCAAGTTGCTGCGGGTGTTGCAGGAAAAGGAATTCGAGCCGGTGGGCTCCAACGAAGTGATTCAGAGTGATGTGCGAGTGATCGCAGCCACCTCCACCGACCTGGTGGCGGCGATCAAACGCGGCGAGTTTCGCGCCGATCTGTATTACCGCCTCAACGTGCTGCCGATTCAGGTCCCGCCTCTGCGTGATCGCCTCGACGACCTGCCGGCCCTCAGCGAAGCGATCCTCGAAGAGCTGCGCAGTCAGCACGAATTGAATCGCGAAGCCCTGGATCTGTTGGGGCAACACGCCTGGCCGGGGAACATTCGTGAACTGCGCAACGTGCTGGAACGGGCGGCGTTGCTCAGTGATGATTTGATACTGAACTCGGCGGATATCCGCGCGGCGATTGGCAGTTTTACCCCGGTGGAGCGTGCGGCGCCTCTGCCCCTTGAGCCGATTGCCCATGAAACCTTCAGCGAGGCTCGCGAACGGTTTGATCGGCAGTTGATTGAATCGGCCCTCGCGCAATGCGGTGGAAAGGTGATTGAAGCGGCGGCGCGGTTGGGGCTGGGGCGGTCGACGTTGTACAAAAAGATGGTGGCGTTAGGGATTGCCGAGTCTCAATAAAGAGACATGCATCTCTATTTGTAGATGGATTTTCAAGATCAAAAGATCGCAGCCTTCGGCAGCTCCTACGGTGATTTCCGCGTTTCCCTGTAGGAGCTGCCGAAGGCTGCGATCTTTTAAAGTGCCAAATCGTCTCCGAATAGAGACAAAAATCCTTCGCAATGTTCATAAAAAACATAAATTCTTTATATTTCAACAGCTTAGATATCTGGCACGAAATCCGCTATAGCCCTCTCCACCAAGCTTCACCCTACAAAAATAACAATCCTGGAGAGACACACCATGAGTGTGATCATTGCCTTGGCAGCCCTCGCGCTGCTGATGGTGGCCGCTTACCGTGGCTACAGCGTTATCCTCTTTGCCCCGATCGCCGCCCTCGGCGCCGTCCTGTTCACCGACCCTTCCGCCGTTGCCCCCGTCTTCACCGGGGTGTTCATGGAGAAAATGGTCGGCTTCGTCAAACTGTATTTCCCGGTATTCCTGCTCGGTGCCGTGTTCGGCAAGCTGATCGAGTTGTCAGGTTTCTCCCGCTCCATCGTCGCAGCGGCGATTCGTTTGCTTGGTACTCGCCAGGCGATGCTGGTGATCGTGCTGGTCTGCGCCCTGCTCACGTACGGCGGCGTGTCGCTGTTTGTGGTGGTGTTTGCGGTGTACCCGTTTGCCGCCGAGATGTTCCGCCAGAGCAATATTCCCAAACGCCTGATCCCGGCGACCATCGCCCTCGGCGCGTTCTCGTTCACCATGGACGCCCTGCCCGGCACGCCGCAGATCCAGAACATCATCCCCAGCACTTTCTTCAACACCACCGCCTGGGCGGCGCCGTGGCTGGGTGTGGTCGGCGCGATTTTCGTGTTCTGCGCCGGCATGCTGTTTCTGCAGCGCCAGCGCAACAAGGCCCAGCGCAGTGGTGAAGGCTATGGTTCAGAGTTGCGCAACGAGCCGGAAACCGCGCCGGACATCCAGCTGCCCAACCCGTGGATCGCGCTGTCGCCGCTGTTGCTGGTGGGCCTGATGAACCTGCTGTTCACCCGTTGGATTCCCGTGTGGTACGGCAAGACTCACAGCCTCGCGCTGCCGGGCATGGCTGCCCCGGTGACCACCGACATTGCCAAGCTGACGGCGATCTGGGCGGTCCAGGCGGCCTTGCTGGTGGGCATCATCATGGTGCTGGTGTTCGGCTTTCAGGCGATTCGCGGCAAGTTGGCCGAAGGCAGTAAAAGTGCGGTCAGCGGCGCGCTGCTGGCGGCGATGAACACGGCGTCGGAATACGGTTTCGGTGCGGTGATCGCGGCGTTGCCGGGCTTTCTGGTGCTGTCCGACTGGCTCAAGAGCATTCCCAATCCGCTGGTCAACGAAGCGATTACCGTGACCCTGCTGGCCGGCATCACCGGCTCGGCGTCGGGCGGCATGAGCATCGCTTTGGCGGCGATGTCCGAAAGTTTCATCAGCGCCGCCCACGCCGCCAATATTCCGCTGGAAGTGCTGCATCGGGTCGCCGCGATGGCCAGTGGCGGCATGGACACCCTGCCGCACAACGGCGCGGTGATTACCTTGCTGGCGGTCACCGGTTTGACCCACCGCGAGGCCTACAAAGACATTTTCTGTATTACGCTGATCAAGACACTCGCTGTTTTTGTGGTGATCGGTACTTTCTACGCCACTGGCATTGTGTGAGGTGTTCATGACGACTCTTTCGGGCAAGACCGCACTGGTCACCGGTTCCACCAGCGGCATCGGTCTGGGGATCGCCCTGAGCCTGGCCAAGGCTGGCGCCAACCTGATCCTCAACGGTTTCGGCGATGCGTCAAAAGTGATTGCCGAAGTAGAACAATTCGGCAGCAAGGTCGGACATCACCCGGCCGACGTCAGCGACCCGGCACAGATCGCCGACATGATCGAGTACGCCGAGCGTGAGTTCGGTGGCGTGGATATCCTGGTCAACAATGCCGGCATCCAGCACGTGGCGTCGGTGGAAGATTTTCCGGTGGAGCGCTGGGACTCGATCATGGCGATCAACCTGTCATCGGTGTTCCACAGCACCCGCTTGAGCCTGCCGGGCATGCGTACCAAGGGCTGGGGACGCATCATCAACATTGCCTCGGTGCACGGCCAGGTCGGTTCGGTGGGCAAGGCAGCATACGTCGCGGCCAAACATGGCGTGATCGGCCTGACCAAAGTGGTCGGTCTGGAAACCGCCACCAGCAACGTTACCTGCAATGCCATTTGCCCGGGCTGGGTGCTGACACCGCTGGTGCAGAAGCAAATCGACGATCGCGCCGCGACCGGGATCGACCCGCAGCAGGCGCAACACGACTTGCTGGCCGAGAAACAGCCGTCACTGGAATTCGTGACGCCGCCGCAGCTGGGTGAGTTGGTGCTGTTTTTATGCAGCGAAGCCGGTAGCCAGGTGCGTGGTGCGGCGTGGAATATTGATGGTGGGTGGTTGGCGCAGTAACCTGCCGCCAGCCCAGACACTGATCGTTCCCACGCATGATCGTTCCCACGCTCCGCGTGGGAATGCAGCCCGGGACGCTCCGCGTCCCAAAAGCGGACGCAGAGCGTCCATTGAGGCATTCCCACGCAGAGCGTGGGAACGATCTGATGCATAAACAAGAAGAGGCCAAGCCATGTCCGACATCCTCTGGCAACCCGGCACCGAGCGCATCGGCAAGACCCGCATGGAGGCCTTCCGGCGCTTCATCAATCAGCGACACACCCTTGAAATCGCCGACTACCCTGCCCTGCACCAATGGAGCATCGACCAGCGGGAAGCCTTCTGGCAGGCGATCGTCGATTTCTTCGACGTCCGTTTTCACGATCAGCCAGACGCAGTGCTGATCGAAGGCGCGCAAATGCCCAGCGCCCAGTGGTTCCCCGGCGCGACCCTGAACTTCGCCGAACACCTGTTGCGCCGTCGTGACGATGCCGTGGCAGTGGTGGCCATCGGTGAAAACGGCCAACGGGAACAACTGACCTGGGCCGAACTGGCAAGCCACGTCGCTGGATTTCAAAACGGCCTGAAAGCCGCCGGTGTCGGCCTCGGCGACCGCGTGGCGGCGTGCATGCCGAACACCTGGCAAACCCTGGTGGCCATGCTCGCCACCACCAGCCTGGGCGCTATCTGGTCCTGTTCTTCACCCGATTTCGGCACCCACGGGGTGATCGATCGCTTCGGCCAGATCGAACCGAAAGTGCTGATCACTTGCGCCGGTTACCGCTACGCCGGCAAAGAGATCGACCAGACCACCAAGGTCAATGAAATCCTCGGACAACTGCCATCCTTGCAGCAATTGATTGTTGTGCCTTATGCACGCCCTCAGGCGCGCATCGAGGATTTCCGCTGCCAGGCCAACGTGACGCTGTGGGACGACTTTTACGACCCGGGCGGCGAGCCGCAATTCGTTCCCGTGCCCTTCGCCCATCCGCTGTACATCCTCTATTCCAGCGGCACCACCGGCGTGCCCAAATGCATTGTGCACGGCACCGGCGGCGTGTTGCTGCAACACGTCAAGGAACATGGCCTGCACACCGACCTCGGCGCCGGCGACCGTTTGTTCTACTACACCACCTGCGGCTGGATGATGTGGAACTGGCTGATCTCGGCGCTCGCCGTCGGCAGCGCGGTGGTGCTGTATGACGGCTCGCCGTTTCATCCAGGCCCGGAGCGCTTGATCGACCTGATCGACGACGAGCGCCTCAACGTCTTTGGCACCAGCCCGAAATTCCTCACCGCGCTGGAAAGCAATGGCTTGAAGCCGTGCGACAGTCATGACCTGAGCAGCCTGAAAACCATACTGTCCACCGGCTCGGCGTTGTCGCCGCAAAGCTTCGATTACGTCTACCGCGCGTTCAAGTCCGATTTGTGCCTGTCTTCGATGTCCGGCGGCACCGACATTGTTTCGTGCTTTGTGATCGGCAATCCGCTGCTGCCGGTGCGCCGTGGCGAAATGCAGTGCAAGGGCCTGGGCATGGCGGTCGAAGTGTGGAACGACGCTGGCCAGCCGGTGATCGGTGAAAAAGGCGAGCTGGTGTGCACCCGGCATTTTCCTGCCATGCCTATTGGGCTGTGGAACGACCCGCAACAGGAAAAACTGCGCGCGTCGTATTTCAGCCTGTTCCCCGGCGTCTGGGCCCAGGGCGATTACGCCGAGCAACTCCCCCACGGCGGCATGCTGATCCACGGCCGCTCCGACGCGGTGCTCAACCCCGGCGGCGTACGCATCGGCACGGCGGAAATCTACCGTCAGGTGGAGAAAGTCCCGCAGGTGCTGGACAGTGTGGCCATCGGTCAACAATGGCAGGATGACGTGCGAGTGGTGCTGTTCGTGCGCTTGCGCGATGGCGTCGAACTGGACGAAGCGCTGCAACAACAGATTCGCCAGATCATCCGCGCCAACACCACGCCACGGCATGTGCCGGCGAAAATTGTCGCGGTGACGGACATCCCACGGACCATCAGCGGCAAGGTGGTCGAGTTGGCGGTGCGCAATGTGGTGCATGGCCAGAAGGTGAAGAACACCGATGCACTGGCCAACCCCGAGGCACTGGAGCAGTTTCGCGACCGCCCCGAACTGAACGACTGACGCCGGCGCTAGTCCATCAAACCCCATTCACCCGACGGCGTATGGGGGCCGGGCGTGGCTTCGGCGTGCATTTTCAGGCGCAAGCGCAAGTTGTTCACCGAATCCGCATGTTTCAACGCCTCCGCCTCATCGATCGCGCCCTCGGCAAACAACGCGAACAGCGCCCCGTCAAACGTCTGCATCCCTGCCTCTGAAGACTTCTCCATGATCCCCTTGAGCTCGCCAAACTCATTGCGCCGGATCAGGTCGCCGATGGTTGGCGTGCCCAGCATCACCTCCACCGCCGCCCGGCGCTGCCCGTCGCGGGTACGCACCAAACGCTGGGACACAAACGCCTTGAGGTTGTTACCCAGGTCGTTGAGCAGTTGCGCCCGGCGTTCTTCCGGAAAGAAATTGATCACCCGGTCCAGCGCCTGATTGGCGTTGTGCGCATGCAACGTGGAAATCACCAGATGGCCGGTATCGGCAAACGCCAGCGCATGTTCCATAGTCTCTCGGTCGCGGATTTCGCCGATCAACACCACGTCCGGCGCCTGGCGCAACGTGTTTTTCAGCGCGGCATGGAAACTGCGGGTATCGACGCCGACCTCGCGTTGATTGACGATCGACTTCTTGTGCCGATGGATAAACTCGACCGGGTCTTCGATGGTGATGATATGGCCGCTGCTGTGGCGGTTGCGGTAATCGATCAACGCCGCCAGCGAGGTCGACTTGCCCGAGCCGGTCGAGCCGACGAACAGCATCAGCCCTTGTTTGAGCATCACGGTTTCGAGCAGCACCGGTGGCAAGTTGAGGTCTTCGAAGCGTGGAATATCGAGTTTGATGTTGCGCGCCACGATCGACACGTCATTGCGCTGCTTGAAGATATTGAGCCGGAAACGCCCGACCCCGGGCAGGGAAAGTGCCAGATTCATTTCCAGGTCCCGATCGAACTCCAGGCGCTGTTCGGCGTCCATGATGGACGCGGCAATAGCCGCCACTTCTCCTGGCTTGAACGGTTGATCGGTCAGGGGTTTGAGCACACCGTCAAATTTCGCGCTGGGTGGCGCGCCCGTGGACAGGTAAAGATCGGAGCCATTGCGGCTGGCCAGCATCTGCAGCAGTGCATCGATTTCCATGGCAAAAAGCACCCGCGAAGCATTCAATAAAAAAATGACCCCATGCGGGTCATCCAGCGTCTACCGCCCAGCAAGGATAGTAGACGCCGCCACACTGACTCACGCGCAGGACATGTAGATGAACGCACCACCAACCGCCAGCGATGCCCAGGCCCTGATTGCCCGACTGGACTGGACAAACAACCCGCTGGGTGCCGCCGAAAACTGGCCGCAGAGCCTGCGCACCGCGGTAGACATCGTGATCCACTCGCCGATGCCGATGTTGTTGCTGTGGGGCCCGCAGCTCACCCAGATCTACAACGACGGCTTCGCCTTCCTCGCCGGCAGCAAACACCCTCACGCTTTCGGACAACCGACGCACCTGATCTGGCCGGAACTCAAAGACTTTACTGACCCGATTTACAGCGCCGTCCTACAGGGCCAGGTGCGAACCTACAGCGAACAGCGCTTTACCTTGCAACGCGACGGTCGGGATTCTGACTTCTGGCTGGATTTGACCTACAGCCCCATTCGCAATGAAAGCGCCGAGGTTGCCGGGATTCTGGTCACGGCCATCGAAACCAACGAACGCCGCCGCATCGCCCTCGAACTGGAACAACGCTCTGCCGCCAGCCTCAAGGCCCAGCAAGAAACCGAGCAGCGTCTGCAACTGGCGCTGGCCGCCACCGATGCCGTCGGCACCTGGGACTGGGACATTGGCGAAGACCGTTTCATCGCCGATGCGCACTTCGCGCAATTGCATGGCGTCGATCCGGCCATGGCCAGCCAGTTGCCGATCAGCGAATACCTGCACGGCGTGCACCCCGAAGACCGCGCCATGATCGCCCGCAGCATCAAGCACTGCATCACCCATGGCAGCGAATACGCCGAGGAATATCGCTTGCTGCAGGCCGACGGCCAGTTGCGCTGGGTGTTTGCCCGGGGTCGTTGCTACAAGGACCACCATGGCCGGCCGATCCGTTTCCTCGGCGCCGCGCTGGACCTGACCGAACGCAAACACATCGAACAGGCCTTGCGCCAAAGCCAGACCGAGCTGCAACTGATCATCAACGCCATGCCGATCCTGATCAGTTACGTGGACCGCGAAGAGCGCTTTCGCCTGAACAATGCCGCCTACCTGGAATGGTATGGCCTGACGCCCCAGGAGCTTTACGGCCGGACCATTCGTGAAGTGCTTGGCGATGAAGCCTATGCCCTGCGCGCCGAACACATCGCCGAGGCGCTGAAAGGCAGGACCTGTTGTTTCAGCATCAGCGCCGACCACCGCGACGGCAGCACCCGCCAGGCCCTGATGAACTACCTGCCACGCCATGGCGCGGACGGCGCGGTGAATGGTTTCTACATCTTCGTGATCGACGAGACCGAGCGCAAACAGACCGAAGAGGCTCTGCGCAACCTCAACGAAACCCTGGAAGAACGCGTGAGCGCCCGCACCCAACAACTGGCCGAAGCCAACCAGCGACTGCAGAACGAGATGTTCGAGCGTGAGCGCGCCGAAGACGCCTTACGGCATGCGCAGAAAATGGAAGCGGTCGGCCAGCTCACCGGCGGCATCGCCCATGACTTCAACAACATGCTCACCGGGATCATCGGCAGCCTCGATTTGATGCAACGCTACATCGCCGATGGGCGCGCAGCCGAGATCGGTCGCTTCACCGAAGCGGCGGTGTCCTCGGCCCATCGCGCCGCCGCCCTGACCCACCGTCTGCTGGCATTCTCCCGGCGTCAGTCACTGGATCGCAGACCACTGGACGCCAACCAGCTGGTGCACTCTCTGGAAGACTTGCTCAGCCGGACCAAGGGCGATCACATCGAGCTCAAACTGAAGCTGGCCGATGAGGTCTGGCCGGTCAGTACCGATGTCAGCCAACTGGAAAACGCCTTGCTCAACCTGGTGATCAATGCCCGGGATGCGATGCCCGATGGCGGCGAGTTGCTGATCGAAACCGCCAATGTTCACCTCGACGGCAGCGACGTCACCCCGCTGGAGCCGGTCAGGGCCGGGGATTACCTGATGATTGCCGTCAGCGACAACGGCGCCGGCATGACCCCGTCGGTACTGGCCAAGGCCTTCGATCCGTTCTTCACCACCAAGCCCATCGGCCAGGGCACCGGCCTTGGGCTGTCGATGATTTATGGTTTCGCCCAGCAGTCGGGCGGGCACGTCAGCCTGCACAGCCGGCCGGGCCAGGGCACCAGCGTTCGCCTGTATTTGCCACGGTTGCACGTCGCCCTGCCGGAGCACGCTCAGCTGCCGGTCATCGGTGAGGCACCGCCAGCGGTTGCCGGTGAAACCGTGGTGTTGGTGGAAGACGATCCGGCGGTGCGCATGCTGGTGCTCGACCTGCTCAAAGAGTTGGGTTATCACGCCCACGAAGCCGAAGATGCGCAGAGCGCCCTGCCCTTGCTGGAGTCCGACCTGCGGGTCGATCTGCTGGTGACCGATGTCGGGCTGCCGGGCATGAACGGTCGGCAACTGGCAGAAATCGCTCGTCAGCACCGCCCAGAGCTCAAAGTGCTGTTCATTACCGGTTATGCCGAGAAAGCCGCCGAACGCCAGGGCTTCCTGGAGGAAGGCATGGACATGGTGGCCAAACCCTTTTCCATGGACCTGTTGGCCAACAAGATTCGCACGATGATCGGCCAAGCCGGCTGAGTTAAGGCATAATCGCGCGCGCCCCGCTGGCACCAACATAGCCACCACCGTTGCAAGGTACTGCCCATGAAAGCCCAAGCCCGCCATATTCTGGTGAAAACCTCGGAAGAAGCCGAGCAGCTCAAACAACGCATCGCCAAGGGCGAAGCCTTCGATGTGCTGGCCAAGAAATACTCCACGTGCCCGTCCGGCAAACGCGGCGGGGATCTTGGCGAAGTGCGGCCCGGGCAGATGGTCGGGGCGATCGATGCGGTAATCTTCAAAAAACCGCTGCGGGTGGTGCATGGGCCGATCAAGAGCAAGTTCGGTTATCACCTGGTCCAGGTGTTTTACCGGGATTGATCGGCTGGCTTCAGGGCCCCATCGCCTATCTCGGGATGAGTGCCCCGGGCACTTGAATCACCCGACTCGCCAACCGATGCCCCGCTTCTGCAGCCTCGACCGGGTTACCACCTTTCAAACGGCAAGCCAGATACGCCGCACTGAACGAATCCCCCGCCGCCGTGGTGTCCACCACCCGTTCGACCACCTGCGCCGGCACTTCGAACGACTCGCCGTCACAACGAATCAAACATGCCTCGGCACCGCGCTTGAGTACCACTTCGGGCGTGCCCATCTGCT
The DNA here is from genome assembly GCF_000282195.1 of Pseudomonas sp. GM18. Taxonomy (GTDB): domain Bacteria; phylum Pseudomonadota; class Gammaproteobacteria; order Pseudomonadales; family Pseudomonadaceae; genus Aquipseudomonas. The sequence goes on along the minus strand of NZ_AKJT01000006.1, from coordinate 3,252 downwards.
CGTAAGCGGCAAACACCGCTGCGCAATCGGAAAAGTGGAACAGTGCCTGCTCGTCATCAACCGTCAGCAACGCCAGGTCGACATAGGGCAAAACTTTACGATAAGCCGCTCGTGCGTCCTCGACCGAGGCCCACAGGCGTGGTCGATAGTTGTTGTCGAACACAATCCGCGCATCCCGCTGCCGGGCTTCGATCAGGGTATCCAGAAGCTTCTCCCGGCCCTGCTCACCGAGCACCGCCAGGGTGATGCCGCTGAAATACAACACGTCGTAATCCGGCAGCGCCGCCAGGATCGGCGCGGCCGCCGGGGTGGTAAAGCAATCGCGCACGGCCGCTTCATTGCGCCAGTAGAGAAAACGCCGCTCGCCGGCCGCATCAGTCTGAATGCAATACAGGCCGGGCAAGCGACCGGATAAACGCTGGACCATGCCCAGCCCGATGTGTTCACTGGCCCAGCTCTGGCACATCGCATCGCTGAAACTGTCGTCACCCAGGGCGGTGACGTAATCCACCGTGCCGTCATCGCCCAGTTCACGGGCCAGATAGACCGCAGTGTTCAGGGTATCGCCGCCGAAGCTTTGTTGCAGAGAGCCGTCGGCGCGTTGCTGCAATTCGATCATGCACTCGCCGATCAGGGCAATGCGCGGGGTGTTGGGCCCGAGGGTGCTGATGTTGTTCATGTTGTGGGGGCTCTTAAAAACAGGTTTCCATGGTTTCGAGGACATTCAGCTGCTCATCCACCAGACACCCGATACGCCACTTGTCGAACGTCAAACACGGGTGCGAAGTCCCGAACGAAATGATATCGCCCACTCGCAACTCAACCCCCGGCGCCACGGTCATGAAGGCGTGCTGGTCCATCACCGCCGTTACCTTGCAGGCACTCACATCATCGCCGATCGCCGGCACCACGCCGGCCTTGTAACGCAGCAACGGCACCGGCAAACCGGCGTCATAAGCCACGTCGCGCTTGCCCAGGGCGATCACCGCAAAACCCGGTTCCGGCAACGACTGCACATGCGCCCAGACTTCCAGCGCCGGGCGCAAACCTTCGTGCAGGTCGCTGCGACGGTCGAGCACGCAGCATTGCGCTTCTTTGTAGATGCCGTGGTCGTGGGCCACGTAACTGCCAGGACGCAGCACGCTGAGGAAGCGCCCGCCGGCATTCTGCGCTTCGAACGACTCGGCGATCAGGTCGTACCAGGCCGACCCCGACGCGGTGATGATCGGCTTGGCAATCGCGAACGCGCCGCTGTCCTGCAATTGCACCGCCAGACGCACCAGGGAGGCGGCGAACTCGCGGATGCCGCTCACCGCATGATCACCGTGAATCACCCCTTCGTAGCCCTCGATGCCGGTCAGCGCCAACGCCGGTTGAGCATTGATAGCCTTGGCCAGCGCCAGCACTTCGGCTTCGGTGCGGCAACCGCAACGACCGCCGACCACGCCGTACTCGATCATCACGTTCAGGCGCACGCCGCGCGAGGCGAAAAACGCGCCGAGGTCGGCGACGTTATCCGGGTGATCGACCATGCAATAGAAATCAAAGGTCGGGTCTGCCAGCAGGTCGGCGATCAGCGCCATGTTCGGCGTACCGACCAGTTGATTGGCCATCAGCACCCGGCGCACACCATGGGCGTAAGCCGCGCGGGTTTGCGTGGCGCTGGCCAGGGTGATGCCCCAGGCACCGGCGTCCAGTTGCCGGCGAAACAGCGCCGGGGTCATGCTGGTTTTACCGTGAGGCGCCAGTTCTGCGCCGCTGTGGCTGACGAAGTCCTGCATCCAGCGAATGTTGTGTTCCAGCGCGTCGCGGTGCAGCACCAGTGCCGGCAGGCTGACGTCCCGCACCAGGTTGGCGCCGGTCTGGGCAGCGCCCTTTTCCACGGCGGCGGTATTGATGGCAGTAGACATGGTCGTTCTCCTCACACACGGCCGCAGGCAGCCGCTGTTATTCGTTGATACGCCGGGCGAGGCTGTTGGCGCTGTCGATCAGCACCCGGCGATAGTCGTTGTAATTGTTCTTCGCATCGGCCCGTGGGGCGACGATGCACAGGGTCGCGATGGCCACGCCGTTCGGATCTTTGACCGGGGCGGCGAAGCAATGGGTAAAGGTGTCGGCGACGCTGTCGAAGGAAAAGAATCCGTCGATGGCGGCCTGGCGGATCTCCACGAGAAACTGCTCCAGCGGCAGGCGTTCGCCGTCGGGCAGGATGAAGTCGTCGGGGTCGATCAAATCGACGATTTGCTGATCGCTCAGGTGCGCCAGCAGCAGGCGCCCGGAAGCAGTCCAGGGAATCGGCGCGTTTTCGCCGATGTCCGAGGAAATGCGGAAATGCCGCTCACCCTCTTTCATCAATGCCACGGTGTATTTGCGCCCGTTGAGCAGGCACATCTGCGCGGTTTCGCGGGTCTGGCTGACGATTTCCTGCAAAGCGTGATCGGCCTCGCGGGACAGGTCGAAATGACGCAAATGCGCCTGCCCGAGGAAGTACAACTGACGGCCGAGGTAAACGTGACCGTCCTTGCCCACGGGCTCGAGGATGCGCCGCTCCAACAAGGATGCGACCAGTTCATAGACCGTGGATTTCGGGCTGCCGATGCCGCTGGCGATTTCGTTCGGGCGCAGGGGCTGGCCGATTTCCTTGAGGAAATCGAGGATGTCGAACGCCCGGTCCAGACCGCGAGCCCGGCGCTTGATGGTGTCTTCGGTCATTTCAGTGGTCCCATTCAAAGTGCCGGGAGTTTACCGCTAATGATCGTTCCCACGCTGATCGTTCCCACGCTCCGCGTGGGAATGCATCCCGTGACGCTCCGCGTCACATCCAGAGCCGAACGCGGAGCGTCCGTTGAGGCATTCCCACGCAGAGCGTAGGAACGATCTATAGCCTCAGGCCTTTTTCTTGTAGGCGATGCAGTCAATCTCGACCTTGCAATCGACCATCATGTTCGCCTGCACACAGGCCCGGGCCGGGGCGTGTTCGCTTTTGAAGTACTCGGAAAACACCTTATTGAAACTCCAGAAATCCCGCGGGTCTTCCAGCCATACGCCCGTACGGACCACATCTTCCAGACCGTAACCGGCCTCTTCCAGAATCGCGATCAGGTTTTTCATGGTCTGGTGAGTCTGCTCGACAATCCCGCCCACGATGATTTCGCCATCCACCGCCGGCACCTGGCCGGACACGTGCAGCCAGCCATCGGCTTCGACGGCACGGGCGAAAGGACGGGGCTGGCCGCCACCGGCGGTGCTGCC
>NZ_AKJT01000005.1 GCF_000282195.1 Pseudomonas sp. GM18 | reverse complement strand
AGGGGTTTTGTTTTGTCCGCAGGAAAACTGACCTTTAGGGTTTCTATGCAACTGCTCGGGGCATGGCTATCATGCGGGCCTCATTGTGAGGCGAGACTTGCATGCTGACGTTGTTAAAGCTTCTTAAGGATGGCCGATTCCATTCGGGCCAGGCCCTGGGCGTCGCCTTGGGCGTCAGTCGTAGCGCTGTATGGAAGCAGCTTCAGCATTTGGAGGCTGAGCTCGGTTTATCCATTCATAAAGTGCGCGGTCGCGGCTATCAGTTGGCTGCGCCATTGACGCTGCTTGATCCTGTCGAGATATGCGCGCGGGCGCCTTCTTGTGAGTGGCCCATTCTAGTCTTTGATTCAATTGACTCTACCAACGCTGAAGCCTTGCGCGCTATCGATCGTGGGCAGGCTGCGCCATTTCTGGTGCTCGCCGAGAGGCAGACGGCCGGCCGCGGACGACGTGGGCGCAAGTGGGTGAGTCCGTTCGCAGAAAACATCTATTACAGCCTGGTGTTGCGCATTGAGGGTGGGATGCGGCAGCTGGAAGGCTTGAGTCTTGTTGTTGGGCTCGCCGTCATGCAGGCCTTGCGAGAGCTTGGTATTTCAGGGGTAGGGTTGAAGTGGCCCAATGATGTTCTAGTTGGTCAGAAAAAAATTGCTGGAATATTGCTCGAATTAGTGGGCGATCCTGCAGATGTGTGTCATGTAGTGATCGGTGTTGGGATCAATGTGAACATGCAGATGACCGATGAAGTCGACCAGCAGTGGACGTCCATGCGGCTCGAGTCGGGCAGGGCGGTTGATCGCAATCACCTGGTTGCAAAGTTAGGGGTGATGCTCCAGGCCTACTTGAGTCGCCACCAGGTCGGCGGATTTCCGGCTATCCGGGCGGAGTGGGAGCAAAATCATCTATGGCAGGGACGTGCTGTGTCGTTGATTGCTGGAGCTAGTCAGATAGATGGAGAGGTGCTGGGTATCGATGGTCAGGGTGCCTTGCGCTTGAAGGTGGATGGCGTGGAAAAAGTCTTTAGTGGTGGTGAGCTCAGCCTGAGGTTGCGTGATGATTCTTGAGCTCGATTGTGGAAACAGTTTCATTAAGTGGCGTGTGCTCGGCGCGGATGTCGTGCGGGTGGTTGGTGAGGGTGTCGTTGATTCGGATCTCGCGCTGCTGGAGAGCTTGAGGGGGCTCAAGGGGCTCGCTCTCAAGCATTGTCGGTTAGTTAGCGTCAGAACTGCCGAAGAGACCGGAGCCTTGATGTCTTTGTTGAAGGAGGCTTTCGGTGTTTCAGTGGTGTGCGCCACACCGGCTCGCGAAATGTCCGGGGTTCGTAATGGCTATGAAGAGTTCGAGCGGCTAGGACTCGATCGCTGGCTTGCAATGCTCGGAGGATTTCACCTGGCTTCAGGTGCTTGTCTGGTGCTCGACTTCGGTACTGCAGTCACTGCTGATTTTGTCGCTAGGGATGGCGAGCATCTTGGGGGGTTCATCTGTCCGGGAATGCCCTTGATGCGTAACCAGTTGCGTACTCATACCCGTAGAATCCGCTATGGCGACCTTGCTGCCGAGCGCGCTTTGGAGAGTCTTGTTCCTGGGCGTACTACCGTCGAGGCGGTCGAGCGGGGTTGCTTGCTGATGTTGAGGGGCTTTGTCCAGGCTCAGCTAGAGTTGGCGCGCAGCTATTGGGGGGAGGATTTCGCTGTATTCCTCACTGGGGGGGATGCTGATCTGGTCTCCGAGGTTGTGCCTGAGGCCAAGGTGGTTCCGGATCTGGTGTTTGTGGGATTGGCTATGGCGTGTCCCTTGTCTTGAGGTTTTTATGCGTTGGTTGTTCCTGCTACTGCTTGTTCTCAATGTGTTCTATTACATCTGGCATCAACAGGAGGCCCCGCTTCGCGCGAAGGATGTGACCCCCTTGAGTTTGTATCGGGGATCTCAGCAGGACATTCGTTTGTTGAGCGAGGCGACTGATACGACCCGAGACAAAGGAAAGTCCACGCAGGCGGAAAGCAGTTGTCTCTATCTGGGCGGTTCTGCCCGGCAGGAAGTCGCTCAGGCAATCGAGCATCGATTGAGTGGCATGGACATCAGGTTTCAGTCCTTGCCGAAAGATCTCCCTGAATATGCGGGTTACTGGGTGCGTGTGGCGCCGGAAAGCCGGCGTTTGCTGGATGACTTGCAGCTGCAAAGCCTTTCTAAAGAATTCAATGAGTTAAAACATAAAATAATGCCGTGTGAGGGGGTTGCACCTGCTGAATAGTTTGCATAGAATGGCGCCCGCTTCGCAGTGAAGACCTTTTAAAGGTTGACGGTGCAAAGCGAGGTCAACGCAGCTAACCTCAGGTTTTTAATGAGAAAATGCTTGACAGAAGGCTGGCATAGTATAGAATGCCGGCTCGCTTAGGAGGGGTTCCCGAGCGGCCAAAGGGATCAGACTGTAAATCTGACGTCTACGACTTCGAAGGTTCGAATCCTTCCCCCTCCACCATTTTTAGCGAGAGCTGCAAGCTCCGCGGGTATAGTTTAGTGGTAGAACCTCAGCCTTCCAAGCTGATGATGCGGGTTCGATTCCCGCTACCCGCTCCAGGTTTGCAGGTCCTGCAAAGTGTTACGCTCTTGTAGCTCAGTTGGTAGAGCACACCCTTGGTAAGGGTGAGGTCAGCGGTTCAAATCCGCTCAAGAGCTCCATATAACAAGGCAGATATGAAAATATCTGCCTTTGTTTTAATGGGTTGTAGATGCGCGTTGTTGCCTGAGAGGGTGGTTGTGCGTCTTTGGTGCTGGTGTGCATAGCCAGGGCCGTTGAGTAAATTGTTGTAAAGTCTTTTTCAGGCCGGCATAATGGTCGGCCTGATTTTGTTTTAGGTCAGTAGCTCAATTGGCAGAGCGACGGTCTCCAAAACCGTAGGTTGGGGGTTCGATTCCCTCCTGACCTGCCAGATTCACCAGGTGTGTCTGGCTTTCTTTTCACAGGATCTTCATAGATGACTCCTAAAGCTGAAGCTCAAGGCTCTCGCTTCGATCTGCTCAAGTGGCTGGTAGTAGTTGCTTTGGTGATTGTTGGCGTTGTTGGCAATCAGTATTACTCTGCTTCGCCGATCCTGTACCGCGTGCTCGCTTTGCTGGTCATTGCTGCTGTAGCTGCCTTTGTAGGCCTGCAGACGGTTAAGGGCAAGTCTTTCTTTGTACTGGTCAAGGAAGCGCGCACCGAGATTCGTAAAGTCGTTTGGCCAACTCGCCAAGAAACCACGCAGACCACGTTGATCGTTGTGGCTGTTGTTCTGGTTATGGCGTTGCTGTTGTGGGGGCTTGATTCCCTGCTCGGTTGGCTTGTTTCCTTGATCGTCGGCTAAGGGTGTCCCGTGGCTAAGCGTTGGTACGTTGTGCATGCTTACTCCGGTTACGAGAAGCATGTCATGCGTTCGTTGATCGAGCGCGTAAAGCTGGCTGGCATGGAAGATGGCTTCGGCGAAATTCTGGTTCCCACTGAAGAAGTGGTTGAGATGCGTAATGGCCAGAAGCGCAAAAGCGAACGCAAATTCTTCCCTGGTTATGTGCTGGTTCAGATGGACATGAACGAGGGTACTTGGCACTTGGTCAAGGATACTCCTCGAGTGATGGGCTTCATCGGTGGTACTGCCGACAAGCCTGCGCCAATCACAGATAAAGAAGCAGAAGCGATTCTGCGTCGTGTTGCTGATGGTAGCGATAAGCCGAAGCCGAAGACGTTGTTCGAGCCGGGTGAGTCGGTACGTGTCAACGACGGGCCGTTTGCTGATTTTACCGGCACGGTTGAAGAAGTTAACTACGAAAAGAGCCGGATCCAAGTGGCGGTGCTCATTTTCGGTCGCTCTACTCCGGTAGAGTTGGAGTTCAGCCAGGTCGAAAAGGTCTAGCTGAGCAAGCATCCCAACCCCGCAGCCCTAGGCTGTGGGGTTTTGTCGTCACTGGGATAAACGCGCAAGTAACCGGGGAGCCTTTCGAGGCGTTTGAACCCGTAATTGGAGTGCCTCATGGCCAAGAAGATTACCGCTTACATCAAGCTGCAAGTGAAGGCCGCTCAGGCTAACCCAAGCCCACCTGTTGGTCCTGCTCTGGGTCAGCACGGCGTGAACATCATGGAATTCTGCAAGGCTTTCAACGCCCGTACTCAGGGTCTTGAGCCGGGTCTGCCGACTCCAGTGATCATCACTGTCTACAGCGACCGTAGCTTCACGTTCGAAACCAAATCCACCCCTGCTTCGGTTCTGCTGAAGAAGGCTGCTGGTCTGACTAGCGGTTCCGCTCGTCCGAACACCGTTAAGGTTGGCACTGTGACTCGTGCTCAGCTGGAAGAAATCGCGAAAACCAAAAACGCGGATCTGACTGCAGCTGATATGGAAGCAGCCGTGCGTACTATCGCCGGTTCTGCTCGTAGCATGGGCCTTAACGTGGAGGGTGTGTAATGGCTAAGCTGACCAAGCGTCAAAAGGCTATCGCCGGCAAAATCGAAGCGGGCAAGGCCTACAACTTTGTAGACGCTGCTGCTCTGCTGTCCGAGCTGTCGACTGTCAAGTTCAGCGAGTCGTTCGACGTTGCTGTGAACCTGGGTGTTGACCCGCGTAAATCCGACCAGGTCGTTCGTAGCGCTACCGTGCTGCCGCACGGTACTGGCAAGACCGTTCGCGTTGCTGTGTTCACTCAGGGTCCAGCTGCCGAGGCCGCTCTGGCTGCCGGCGCTGACCGTGTAGGTATGGACGACCTGGCTGCCGAAATGAAAGGCGGCGACCTGAACTATGACGTAGTAATCGCATCCCCGGATGCAATGCGCGTTGTAGGTCAGTTGGGTCAGATCCTTGGTCCACGTGGTCTGATGCCTAACCCTAAAGTCGGCACTGTGACTCCAGACGTAGCTACCGCGGTTAAAAACGCCAAGGCTGGTCAGGTTCGTTACCGCACCGACAAAAACGGCATCATCCACACTTCCGTTGGCAAAGTCGGCTTTGATGCCGTCAAGCTGAAGGAAAACGTTGAAGCCCTGATCGCTGATCTGAAGCGTATCAAGCCAGCTTCCTCGAAAGGTATTTACGTCAAGCGCGTTACCCTGAGCACCACCATGGGTCCAGGTCTGGTCATCGACCAAGGCTCGCTCGACGCGTAAGACACAGGTTGGCGCAAGCGATTGCGCCAATTGAAAGATTGGGGTCCCTGCCTGGCGGGGGCTGTCCAAGACCGTAGGCGACGCAAGTCTTAAACCTCAAGCCTACGCAGATGGTGCTCCCGGTTCCTTACCGAATCAGACACCAAAACGACATCCGGTTTCGACTGGATGAAACGGTAACAAGCAGGAGTTAAACCCGTGGCAATTAAACTCGAAGACAAGAAGGCCATCGTCGCTGAAGTCAACGAGGCTGCCAAAGTCGCTCTGTCCGCTGTCGTGGCTGATGCCCGTGGCGTAACAGTAGGCGCGATGACCGGACTCCGTAAAGAGGCTCGTGAAGCTGGCGTTTACGTACGTGTCGTACGTAACACCCTGCTCAAGCGCGCCGTTGCTGACACTGAGTACAGTGTTCTCAACGACGTGTTCACCGGCCCTACCTTGATTGCATTCTCGAAAGAACATCCGGGCGCTGCTGCTCGTATCTTCAAAGAGTTTGCAAAAGGTCAGGATAAGTTCGAGATCAAGGCAGCTGCGTTCGAGGGCAAGTTCCTCGCAGCTAACCAAATCGACGTGCTGGCAACTCTGCCGACCCGTGACGAAGCAATTTCTCAGCTGATGAGCGTGATTCAAGGCGCAACCAGCAAATTGGCTCGTACTCTGGCGGCACTTCGCGACCAGAAAGAAGCTGCCGCAGCCTAAGGCTGAGCGACTCCTTTCAGCGTTTATTGTTTATTTCGATAGCCGCGTAGGCTGTCACCCCAATACAGGAATTAATAGTCATGTCTCTGACTAACGAGCAAATCATCGAAGCAATCGGCGAAAAATCCGTAATGGAAATCGTTGAGCTGATCAAGGCAATGGAAGAGAAGTTCGGCGTTTCCGCTGCTGCTGCTTCCGCTGGCCCAGCTGTTGCTGCTGCCGTTGTTGAAGAACAAACTGAATTCAACGTCATGCTGACCGAAGCTGGCGAGAAGAAAGTTAACGTGATCAAGGCTGTACGTGAACTGACCGGTCTGGGCCTGAAAGAAGCCAAGGCTGTAGTTGACGGCGCTCCTGCCATGGTTCTGGAAGCTGTTGCCAAAGACGCAGCTGACAAAGCCAAAGCAGCTCTGGAAGAAGCAGGCGCTAAAGTCGAGCTGAAGTAAGCATCGACTTTGCTCCTCCAGCCCGAGCGTTAAGCGAAAGGCTGATGGCTGGTGGCTCTTGCCACCGGCCTTTTTCCGTTATTGGCAGCCGACTGGGTCGGTGCTGGTAACGAGCTGTATCCACCCGATGTGGTGGCGCAAACCATGGGGTTTGCACGATTTTCTGGCTGCTCCCGTCGGGAGGGGCCAAACAAGCAGGTGACCAAGCTGGGGAACGCTGATGGCTTACTCATATACTGAGAAAAAACGTATCCGCAAGGACTTTAGCAAGTTGCCGGACGTCATGGATGTGCCGTACCTCCTGGCCATCCAGCTGGATTCGTATCGTGAATTCTTGCAAGCGGGAGCGACTAAAGATCAGTTCCGCGACGTGGGCCTGCATGCGGCCTTCAAATCCGTTTTCCCGATCATCAGCTACTCTGGCAATGCTGCGCTGGAGTACGTCGGTTATCGCCTGGGCGAACCGGCATTTGATGTCAAAGAATGCGTATTGCGCGGTGTAACTTACGCCGTACCTTTGCGGGTAAAAGTGCGCCTGATCATTTTCGACAAAGAGTCGTCGAACAAAGCGATCAAGGACATCAAAGAGCAAGAAGTCTACATGGGTGAAATCCCCCTGATGACTGAGAACGGTACCTTCGTAATCAACGGTACCGAGCGTGTAATCGTTTCCCAGCTGCACCGTTCCCCGGGCGTGTTCTTCGACCACGACCGTGGCAAGACGCACAGCTCCGGCAAACTGCTGTACTCCGCGCGCATCATCCCTTACCGCGGTTCGTGGCTGGACTTCGAGTTCGACCCGAAAGATTGCGTCTTCGTGCGTATTGACCGTCGTCGCAAACTGCCTGCATCGGTACTGCTGCGCGCGCTGGGCTACACCACTGAAGAAGTGCTGGACGCGTTCTACACCACTAACGTCTTCCATGTGCAGGGTGAAAACCTCAGCCTGGAACTGGTGCCTCAGCGCCTGCGTGGTGAAATTGCTGTCCTCGATATTCAGGATGACAAAGGCAAGGTTATTGTCGAGCAGGGTCGTCGTATCACTGCTCGCCACATCAACCAGCTGGAAAAAGCCGGGATCAAAGAGCTGCAAGTGCCTCTGGACTACGTCCTGGGTCGCACTACCGCCAAGGTCATCGTGCATCCGGCTACCGGCGAAATCCTGGCAGAGTGCAACACCGAGCTGAACACCGAAATCCTGGCAAAAATTGCCAAGGCGGGCGTTGTTCGCATCGAAACTCTGTACACCAACGATATCGACTGCGGTCCGTTCGTCTCCGACACCCTGAAGATCGACTCCACCAGCAACCAATTGGAAGCGCTGGTCGAGATCTATCGCATGATGCGTCCAGGCGAGCCGCCAACCAAGGACGCTGCCGAGACACTGTTCAACAACCTGTTCTTCAGTCCTGAGCGCTATGACCTGTCTGCGGTCGGCCGGATGAAGTTCAACCGTCGTATCGGTCGTACCGAGATCGAAGGTTCGGGCGTGTTGTGCAAAGAAGACATCGTCGCGGTACTGAAGACTCTGGTCGACATCCGTAACGGTAAAGGCATCGTCGATGACATCGACCACCTGGGTAACCGTCGTGTTCGCTGTGTAGGCGAAATGGCCGAGAATCAGTTCCGCGTTGGCCTGGTGCGTGTTGAGCGTGCGGTCAAAGAGCGTCTGTCGATGGCTGAAAGCGAAGGCCTGATGCCGCAAGACCTGATCAACGCCAAGCCAGTGGCTGCGGCGGTGAAAGAGTTCTTCGGTTCCAGCCAGCTGTCCCAGTTCATGGACCAGAACAACCCGCTGTCCGAGATCACCCACAAGCGTCGTGTCTCTGCACTCGGCCCTGGCGGTTTGACTCGTGAGCGTGCTGGCTTCGAAGTCCGTGACGTACACCCGACTCACTACGGTCGTGTATGCCCGATTGAAACGCCGGAAGGTCCGAACATCGGTCTGATCAACTCCCTGGCCGCCTATGCGCGCACCAACCAGTACGGTTTCCTCGAGAGCCCGTACCGTGTGGTGAAAGACGCTCTGGTCACTGACGAGATCGTGTTCCTGTCCGCCATCGAAGAAGCCGATCACGTGATCGCTCAGGCTTCGGCCACGATGAACGACAAGAAAGTCCTGGTCGACGAGCTGGTAGCTGTTCGTCACCTGAACGAGTTCACCGTCAAGGCGCCGGAAGACGTCACCTTGATGGACGTATCGCCGAAGCAGGTAGTTTCGGTTGCTGCGTCGTTGATCCCGTTCCTCGAGCACGACGACGCCAACCGTGCGTTGATGGGTTCGAACATGCAGCGTCAAGCTGTACCAACCCTGCGTGCTGACAAGCCGCTGGTAGGTACCGGCATGGAACGTAACGTGGCTCGCGACTCCGGCGTTTGCGTCGTGGCTCGTCGTGGCGGCGTGATCGATTCCGTCGACGCCAGCCGTATCGTGGTTCGTGTTGCTGATGATGAAGTTGAAACCGGCGAAGCTGGTGTCGACATCTACAACCTGACCAAGTACACCCGCTCCAACCAGAACACCTGCATCAACCAGCGTCCGCTGGTGAGCAAGGGTGATCGGGTTCAGCGCAGCGACATCATGGCCGACGGTCCGTCCACCGATATGGGTGAACTGGCTCTGGGTCAGAACATGCGCATCGCGTTCATGGCATGGAACGGCTTCAACTTCGAAGACTCCATCTGCCTGTCCGAGCGTGTTGTTCAGGAAGACCGTTTCACCACGATCCACATCCAGGAACTGACCTGTGTGGCGCGTGACACCAAGCTTGGGCCAGAGGAAATCACTGCAGACATCCCGAACGTGGGTGAAGCTGCACTGAACAAGCTGGACGAAGCCGGTATCGTTTACGTAGGTGCTGAAGTAGGCGCAGGCGACATCCTGGTAGGTAAGGTCACTCCGAAAGGCGAGACCCAACTGACTCCGGAAGAAAAACTGCTGCGTGCGATCTTCGGTGAAAAAGCCAGCGACGTTAAAGACACGTCCCTGCGTGTGCCTACCGGCACCAAGGGTACTGTCATCGACGTACAGGTCTTCACCCGCGACGGCGTTGAGCGTGATGCTCGCGCACTGTCGATCGAGAAGACTCAACTCGACGAGATCCGCAAGGACCTGAACGAAGAGTTCCGTATCGTTGAAGGCGCCACTTTCGAACGTCTGCGTTCCGCTCTGGTCGGCCACAAAGCCGAAGGCGGCGCCGGTCTGAAGAAAGGTCAGGAAATCACCGACGAAGTTCTCGACGGTCTTGAGCACGGCCAGTGGTTCAAACTGCGCATGGCTGAAGACGCTCTGAACGAGCAGCTCGAGAAGGCTCAGGCCTACATCGTTGATCGCCGCCGTCTGCTGGACGACAAGTTCGAAGACAAGAAGCGCAAGCTGCAGCAGGGCGATGACCTGGCTCCAGGCGTGCTGAAAATCGTCAAGGTTTACCTGGCAATCCGTCGCCGCATCCAGCCGGGCGACAAGATGGCCGGTCGTCACGGTAACAAAGGTGTGGTCTCCGTGATCATGCCGGTTGAAGACATGCCGCACGATGCCAATGGCACCCCGGTCGACGTCGTCCTCAACCCGTTGGGCGTACCTTCGCGTATGAACGTTGGTCAGATCCTTGAAACCCACCTGGGCCTCGCGGCCAAAGGTCTGGGCGAGAAGATCAACCGGATGGTCGAAGAGCAACGTAAGGTTGCTGAACTTCGCACCTTCCTGGACGAGATCTACAACCAGATCGGCGGTCGTAACGAAGATCTGGATAGCTTCTCCGACCAGGAAATCCTGGATCTGGCGAAGAACCTGCGTGGCGGCGTTCCAATGGCCACTCCAGTGTTCGACGGCGCCAAGGAAAGCGAAATCAAGGCCATGCTGAAACTGGCAGACCTGCCAGAAAGCGGCCAGATGCAGCTGACCGACGGCCGTACCGGCAACAAGTTCGAGCGCCCGGTTACTGTTGGCTACATGTACATGCTGAAGCTGAACCACTTGGTAGACGACAAGATGCACGCTCGTTCTACCGGTTCGTACAGCCTGGTTACCCAGCAGCCGCTGGGTGGTAAGGCGCAGTTCGGTGGTCAGCGTTTCGGGGAGATGGAGGTCTGGGCACTGGAAGCATACGGTGCTGCTTACACTCTGCAAGAAATGCTCACAGTGAAGTCGGACGATGTGAACGGCCGGACCAAGATGTACAAAAACATCGTGGACGGCGATCACCGTATGGAGCCGGGCATGCCCGAGTCCTTCAACGTGTTGATCAAGGAAATTCGTTCCCTCGGCATCGATATCGATCTGGAAACCGAATAACACGTGACGCGAATCGAGAGCGGGGCAGGATTGCCCGCTCTCTGCTCCGCCAGGAGGAAAGGCCTTGAAAGACCTACTGAATTTGCTGAAAAACCAGGGTCAAGTCGAAGAGTTCGACGCCATCCGTATTGGATTGGCATCGCCTGAGATGATCCGTTCGTGGTCGTTCGGTGAAGTTAAAAAACCGGAAACCATCAACTACCGTACGTTCAAACCTGAGCGTGACGGCCTGTTCTGCGCCAAGATCTTTGGCCCGGTAAAGGATTACGAGTGCCTGTGCGGTAAGTACAAGCGCTTGAAGCACCGTGGTGTGATCTGCGAGAAGTGCGGCGTTGAAGTCGCGCTGGCAAAAGTTCGTCGTGAGCGCATGGCGCACATCGAACTGGCCTCGCCAGTAGCTCACATCTGGTTCCTGAAATCGCTGCCGTCCCGTATCGGCTTGCTGATGGACATGACCCTGCGTGATATCGAACGCGTTCTCTACTTCGAGAGCTATGTCGTTATCGATCCAGGCATGACCACCCTTGAAAAAGGTCAGCTGCTCAATGACGAGCAGTACTTCGAAGCGCTGGAAGAGTTCGGCGACGATTTCGATGCCCGCATGGGTGCCGAAGCTGTCCGTGAACTGCTGCACGCTATCGACCTGGAACACGAGATTGGCCGTCTGCGTGAAGAAATTCCGCAAACCAACTCCGAAACCAAAATCAAGAAGCTGTCCAAGCGTCTGAAGTTGATGGAAGCCTTCCAGGGTTCCGGCAACTTGCCAGAGTGGATGGTGCTGACCGTTCTGCCGGTCCTGCCGCCAGATCTGCGTCCACTGGTCCCATTGGATGGCGGTCGTTTCGCGACTTCCGACCTCAACGATCTGTATCGTCGAGTAATCAACCGTAACAACCGCTTGAAGCGCCTGCTTGATCTGTCCGCTCCGGACATCATCGTGCGCAACGAAAAGCGTATGTTGCAGGAAGCCGTCGACGCCTTGCTCGACAACGGTCGTCGTGGCCGCGCTATCACCGGTTCCAACAAGCGTCCTCTGAAATCCCTGGCTGACATGATCAAGGGTAAGCAAGGTCGTTTCCGTCAGAACTTGCTCGGTAAGCGTGTTGACTACTCCGGTCGTTCGGTAATTACCGTTGGTCCGACCCTGCGTCTGCACCAGTGCGGTCTGCCGAAGAAGATGGCTCTCGAGCTGTTCAAGCCGTTCATTTTCGGCAAGCTGGAAATGCGTGGTCTTGCTACCACCATCAAAGCGGCCAAGAAGATGGTCGAGCGCGAGCTGCCAGAAGTTTGGGACGTTCTCGCTGAAGTGATTCGCGAACACCCGGTTCTCCTCAACCGTGCACCGACCCTTCACCGTCTGGGTATCCAGGCGTTTGAACCGGTACTGATCGAAGGTAAGGCTATCCAGCTGCACCCTCTGGTCTGTGCTGCGTACAACGCCGACTTCGACGGCGACCAAATGGCCGTGCACGTACCGCTGACACTGGAAGCCCAGTTGGAAGCGCGTGCGTTGATGATGTCGACCAACAACATTCTGTCGCCAGCCAACGGTGAGCCAATCATCGTTCCGTCGCAGGACGTTGTATTGGGTCTGTACTACATGACTCGTGAAGCGATCAACGCCAAGGGCGAAGGTCGTGTGTTCGCGGATCTGCAGGAAGTTGACCGTGTGTTCCGTGCCGGCGAGGCCGCACTGCATGCCAAGGTCAAGGTGCGGATCAACGAAACCGTGAACGATCGTGATGGCGGTAGCGTGACCAACACTCGTATCGTCGACACTACCGTCGGCCGTGCGCTGTTGTTCCAGGTTGTGCCAAAAGGTCTGTCCTTCGACGTCGTCAACCTGCCGATGAAGAAGAAAGCGATCTCCAAACTGATCAACCAGTGCTACCGCGTGGTTGGTTTGAAAGAGACCGTGATCTTCGCTGACCAGTTGATGTACACCGGTTTTGCCTATTCGACCATCTCCGGCGTTTCCATCGGTGTTAACGACTTCGTTATCCCGGATGAAAAAGCCCGCATCATCGGTGCAGCCACCGACGAAGTGAAAGAGATCGAAAGTCAGTACGCCTCCGGCCTGGTAACCCAGGGCGAGAAGTACAACAAAGTGATCGACCTTTGGTCCAAGGCGAACGACGAAGTTTCCAAGGCGATGATGGCCAACCTCTCGAAAGAGAAAGTCATCGACCGTCATGGCGTCGAAGTCGACCAGGAATCCTTCAACTCGATGTACATGATGGCCGACTCGGGCGCACGGGGTTCTGCTGCGCAGATCCGTCAGCTCGCCGGTATGCGTGGCCTGATGGCCAAGCCGGACGGTTCCATCATCGAAACGCCGATTACTGCGAACTTCCGTGAAGGTTTGAGCGTACTTCAGTACTTCATCTCTACTCACGGTGCTCGTAAGGGTCTGGCGGATACCGCGTTGAAAACGGCGAACTCCGGTTACCTGACTCGTCGTCTGGTAGACGTGGCGCAGGATCTGGTTGTGACCGAGATCGATTGCGGCACCGAACATGGCTTGGTAATGACTCCGCACATTGAAGGCGGTGACGTTGTTGAGCCGTTGGGTGAACGCGTATTGGGTCGTGTCATTGCCCGTGACGTATTCAAGCCAGGTACCGAGGAAGTTATCGTTCCTGCCGGCACTCTGGTAGACGAGAAGTGGGTCGAGTTCATCGAGCTGAACAGCATCGACGAAGTGATCGTGCGCTCGCCGATCAGCTGCGAAACCCGCTACGGCATTTGCGCCAAGTGCTACGGCCGTGACTTGGCTCGTGGTCACCAGGTGAACATCGGTGAAGCGGTCGGCGTTATCGCTGCCCAGTCCATCGGTGAGCCGGGTACCCAGCTGACCATGCGTACGTTCCACATCGGTGGTGCGGCAAGCCGGACCTCCGCAGCCGACAGCGTTCAGGTGAAGAATGGCGGTACCGTCCGTCTGCATAACCTGAAGCACGTTGAGCGAGTGGATGGCTGCCTGGTTGCTGTGTCCCGTTCCGGTGAGCTGGCAATCGCTGATGACTTCGGTCGTGAGCGTGAGCGCTACAAGCTGCCGTACGGTGCTGTAATTTCGGTTAAAGAAGGTGACAAGGTCGACGCTGGCGCGATCGTGGCCAAGTGGGATCCGCACACTCACCCAATCGTTACCGAAATGAAAGGTACCGTGACCTACGTGGGCATGGAAGAAGGCATCACGATCAAGCGTCAGACTGACGAATTGACCGGTATGACCAACATTGAAGTACTCGACGCCAAAGACCGTCCAGCTGCTGGTAAAGATATCCGTCCTGCTGTGAAGATGGTTGATGACAACGGCAAGGATCTCTTGCTGCCGGGTACTGACGTAATTGCTCAGTACTTCCTGCCTGCTAACGCCCTGGTCGGTGTAGCGGACGGTGCGAAGATCGCGATCGGTGATGTTATCGCTCGTATTCCGCAAGAGACTTCGAAGACCCGTGACATCACCGGTGGTCTGCCGCGTGTTGCCGACTTGTTCGAAGCCCGTCGTCCGAAAGAAGCCTCGATCCTGGCTGAAGTCAGCGGCACCATCGCGTTCGGTAAAGAGACCAAGGGCAAGCGCCGTCTGGTTATCACCCCGAACGACGGTAGCGATCCGTACGAAGAGCTGATTCCGAAGTGGCGTCACCTGAACGTCTTCGAAGGCGAACAGGTAAATCGCGGCGAAGTTATCTCCGACGGTCCGAGCGATCCACACGACATCCTGCGTCTGCTGGGTGTGAGTGCGCTGGCCAAGTACATCGTGAACGAGATCCAGGACGTTTACCGTCTGCAAGGCGTGAAGATCAACGACAAGCACATCGAGACCATCCTGCGTCAGATGCTGCGTAAAGTTGAGATCGCTGAATCCGGCGATTCCAGTTTCATCAAGGGCGACCAGATGGAATTGACTCACGTGTTGGTAGAGAACGAGCGTCTGAGCAATGAAGACAAATTTGTCTCCAAGTTCACTCGCGTTCTGCTGGGTATCACCAAGGCGTCGTTGTCCACCGAATCGTTCATCTCGGCGGCTTCCTTCCAGGAAACCACTCGCGTACTGACCGAAGCGGCGGTAACCGGCAAGCGCGATTACCTGCGCGGCCTGAAAGAAAACGTGGTCGTGGGTCGTCTGATCCCGGCCGGTACCGGTCTGGCTTATCACAGCGAGCGCAAGCGCCGCCGTGATGCTGACAAACCGCTGCGCGTAAGCGCCAGTGAAGTGGAAGCTGCACTGACCGAAGCGCTGAACTCGAGCGGTAACTGAGTTCTGCGGTAGTAAATGAGTGCAGGCCCTGATCGCTCCGTTCATCCAGTCGAGACAATTTGTCGAGGTTGGATGGGGGGAGAGGTCGGGGCCTTGCCTTGACTGGGGACAAGATCCTCTTTAGACTCTTGTACCCCTAAATTTGGCGGGGATTCGTTCCTGCCATTTTGCTTTTCTTGCAAGACAATAGCGTCGCAAGACAACAGTGGAGCTAGTAGATGGCAACTATCAACCAGCTGGTACGTCAGCCGCGTAAGCGTATCGTCGAGAAATCCGACGTGCCTGCGCTGCAGAACTGCCCGCAACGTCGTGGCGTATGCACCCGTGTGTATACCACTACGCCGAAAAAACCTAACTCGGCACTGCGTAAAGTATGCCGTGTGCGTCTGACCAACGGTTTCGAGGTTTCCTCGTACATCGGCGGTGAAGGCCACAACCTGCAAGAGCACAGCGTGGTACTGATCCGCGGCGGTCGTGTAAAAGACTTGCCAGGTGTTCGTTACCACACCGTTCGCGGCTCTTTGGATACTTCCGGCGTTAAAGGTCGTAACCAAGGTCGTTCGAAGTACGGTACCAAGCGTCCGAAGTAATAGTCGCTTGCAGCAAAAAACCGATTTCTATTTTTCTGAGTCGATAAGAGTAAGGTCGGAGGCGTCCCGAAAGGGCACCGATTCCGAGCGAACCTGAAGACCGTTTGAGGGCTTATCCATGCCAAGAAGACGCGTAGCAGCCAAGCGCGAAGTGCTTGACGATCCAAAATACGGAAGCCAAATCCTGGCCAAGTTCATGAACCACGTGATGGAAAGCGGCAAAAAAGCCGTTGCCGAGCGTATCGTTTATGGCGCGCTGGAAAAGGTTAAAGAACGCAAGAACAGCGACCCCCTGGAAATCTTCGAGAAAGCTCTCGACGCCATCGCTCCGCTGGTCGAAGTAAAGTCGCGCCGTGTAGGCGGTGCTACTTACCAGGTTCCGGTCGAAGTTCGTCCGTCCCGTCGTAACGCGCTGGCAATGCGCTGGTTGGTAGACTTCGCCCGTAAGCGCGGCGAGAAGTCTATGGCTCTGCGTTTGGCTGGCGAACTGTTGGACGCTGCTGAAGGTAAAGGTGCTGCTGTTAAGAAGCGTGAAGACGTGCACCGTATGGCTGAAGCCAACAAGGCTTTCTCGCACTACCGCTTCTAATTTTAGCTTCACTAATTTTGCGAGGGCTTTATGGCTCGTACTACTCCGATTAGCCGCTACCGTAACATCGGTATCGTTGCTCACGTGGATGCTGGTAAAACCACCACCACCGAGCGCGTCCTTTTTTACACTGGCAAAAGTCACAAAATGGGCGAGGTGCATGATGGCGCCGCGACCACAGACTGGATGGTGCAGGAGCAGGAGCGTGGTATTACCATTACTTCTGCTGCTATCACCGCCTTCTGGAAAGGTTCTGAGAAGCAGTACTCGCACGAACACCGTTTCAACGTTATCGATACCCCGGGCCACGTAGACTTCACTATTGAAGTTGAGCGCTCCCTGCGCGTACTCGACGGCGCTGTCGTTGTGTTTTGCGGTACTTCGGGTGTTGAGCCTCAGTCGGAAACCGTATGGCGTCAGGCCAACAAATACGGCGTTCCACGTCTTGTTTACGTAAACAAGATGGACCGTGCTGGCGCTAACTTCCTGCGCGTGATCGGTCAGATCAAGCAACGTCTGGGTCACACTCCGGTGCCAATCCAGTTGGCTATCGGTTCCGAAGACAACTTCCAGGGTCAGATCGATCTGATCAACATGCAAGCTGTCTACTGGAATGACTCTGACAAGGGTATGGTCCCTGTTCGCAAGGACATTCCTGCCGAGCTGCAAGAGCTGGCTGAAGAGTGGCGCAGCAACATGGTCGAGGCTGCGGCCGAAGCCAATGAAGAGCTGATGAACAAGTATCTCGAAGGGGAAGAGCTCTCCATCGAGGAAATCAAGGCCGCTCTGCGTCAGCGTACTATCGCTGGTGAGATCGTTCTGGCTGTTTGCGGTTCTTCCTTCAAGAACAAGGGCGTTCCCCTGGTTCTCGACGCCGTTATCGACTTCCTGCCTGCTCCAACCGACATTCCTGCTATCAAGGGTTCCAACCCGGATAACGAGGAAGAGGAAATGGAGCGTCATGCAAGCGACGACGAGCCTTTCGCGGCTCTGGCGTTCAAGATCGCTACCGACCCATTCGTGGGTACCTTGACCTTTGTTCGGGTTTACTCGGGCGTGTTGGCCTCCGGCGACGGCGTGATCAACTCGGTAAAAGGCAAGAAAGAGCGCGTGGGTCGTATGGTGCAAATGCACGCAAACGCCCGTGAAGAAATCAAGGAAGTGCGCGCTGGTGACATCGCGGCCTTGATCGGCATGAAGGACGTCACCACTGGTGAAACTTTGTGCAACGCTGACAAGCCAATCATCCTGGTTCGCATGGACTTCCCGGAGCCGGTTATTTCGGTTGCCGTAGAGCCTAAGACCAAGGATGACCAGGAAAAAATGGGTATCGCTCTGGGCAAACTTGCTCAGGAAGACCCGTCTTTCCGTGTCAAAACTGATGAAGAGACTGGTCAAACGATCATCTCCGGCATGGGCGAGCTGCACTTGGACATCCTGGTTGACCGGATGCGCCGTGAGTTCAACGTCGAAGCCAACATCGGTAAGCCTCAAGTTTCGTACCGTGAGCGCATCACGAAGAGCTGCGAAATCGAAGGCAAGTTCGTTCGTCAGTCCGGCGGTCGTGGCCAGTTTGGTCATTGCTGGATCCGTTTTGCACCTGCTGACGAAGGTCAGGAAGGTCTGCAATTCCTGAACGAAGTAGTGGGTGGTGTGGTTCCTAAGGAATACATCCCGGCTATCCAGAAGGGTATCGAAGAGCAGATGAAGAACGGTGTTGTTGCCGGCTATCCGCTGATCGGCCTGAAGGCTACCGTGTTTGATGGTTCTTACCACGACGTCGACTCGAACGAGATGGCGTTTAAGGTGGCTGCTTCCATGGCGACCAAGCAACTGGCCCAGAAGGGTGGTGGTGAGTTGCTTGAGCCGATCATGGCGGTAGAGGTTGTTACGCCTGAAGACTATATGGGTGACGTGATGGGCGACCTTAACCGTCGTCGCGGCATGATTCTGGGTATGGAAGATACGGTTTCCGGTAAAGTAATTCGTGCCGAGGTTCCGTTGGGCGAGATGTTCGGTTATGCGACCGACGTTCGTTCCATGTCTCAGGGTCGCGCAAGCTACTCTATGGAATTCAAAAAATACAATACGGCTCCGTCGCACATCGTCGAAACCGTTACCAAAAAACAAGGCTGATTCAGTCCTTTAGGCAAGGAGTTAATTGTCGTGGCTAAAGAAAAATTTGATCGTTCCCTACCGCACGTCAACGTTGGCACCATCGGTCACGTTGACCACGGTAAAACCACTCTGACCGCTGCTCTGACTCGCGTCTGCTCCGAAGTTTTCGGTTCGGCTCGTGTTGACTTCGACAAGATCGACAGCGCACCAGAAGAGAAAGCTCGCGGTATCACCATCAACACCGCTCACGTTGAGTACAACTCGAAGATCCGTCACTACGCTCACGTTGACTGCCCAGGTCACGCTGACTATGTGAAGAACATGATCACCGGTGCTGCTCAAATGGACGGCGCTATCCTGGTTTGCTCGGCCGCTGATGGTCCGATGCCACAAACCCGTGAGCACATCCTGCTGTCCCGTCAGGTAGGCGTTCCGTACATCGTGGTTTTCCTGAACAAGGCTGACCTGGTAGACGACGCTGAGCTGCTGGAACTGGTTGAGATGGAAGTGCGCGATCTGCTGAGCACTTACGACTTCCCAGGCGACGACACTCCAATCATCATCGGTTCCGCTCGTATGGCACTGGATGGTCTGGACGATAACGAGATGGGCACCACTGCCGTCAAAAAACTGGTTGAAACTCTGGACAGCTACATCCCAGAACCAGTTCGTCTGACCGACAAGCCGTTCCTGATGCCAATCGAAGACGTATTCTCGATCTCGGGTCGCGGTACTGTTGTGACTGGTCGTATCGAGCGCGGTATCGTTCGCGTTCAGGATCCACTGGAAATCGTTGGTCTGCGTGACACTACCGTCACCACCTGCACCGGTGTTGAAATGTTCCGCAAGCTGCTCGACGAAGGTCGTGCTGGCGAGAACTGCGGCGTGCTGCTGCGCGGCACCAAGCGCGATGACGTGGAGCGTGGTCAGGTTCTGGTTAAGCCAGGTACCGTTAAGCCGCACACCAAGTTCACCGCAGAAGTTTATGTTCTGAGCAAAGAAGAAGGCGGTCGTCACACTCCGTTCTTCAAAGGCTACCGTCCACAGTTCTACTTCCGTACTACTGACGTGACTGGTAACTGCGAGCTGCCAGAAGGCGTTGAAATGGTAATGCCAGGTGACAACATTCAGATGACTGTTACCCTGATCAAAACCATCGCGATGGAAGACGGTCTGCGTTTCGCTATCCGTGAAGGCGGTCGTACCGTCGGCGCTGGCGTCGTAGCCAAAATCATCGAGTAAGCTTCTCTTTTGAGATAGCTTCGATGCTTTGAAAAAGCCCCCGCTCAGCGGGGGCTTTTTTATTGGGTTGACACCTATCTGGGGCGTCTATAGAATTGCGCCTCCTTTTAACGGGCGTATTGCGCCCGGTGGGAATAGCAGCCGGAGTCTGAAATCCAATGCAAAATCAGCAAATCCGTATCAGGTTGAAGGCTTTTGACCATCGCCTGATCGACCAATCCACCCAGGAAATCGTGGAAACCGCGAAACGTACTGGTGCTCAAGTGCGTGGTCCAATTCCACTGCCTACCCGTAAAGAGCGGTTCACCGTTCTGGTCTCCCCGCACGTCAACAAAGACGCGCGTGACCAGTACGAGATCCGTACTCATAAGCGCGTTCTGGACATCGTCCAGCCAACGGATAAAACCGTTGATGCTCTTATGAAGCTTGATCTTGCGGCCGGTGTGGAAGTGCAGATCAGCCTCGGCTAAGACTCGGTCTTAGTCGTGTAACGCTCTGAAATGGGCGGCCATAGCGGGTGAAAGCCCCGTACACTCATGAGGTTTACAACATGACTATTGGTGTAGTCGGTCGTAAATGCGGTATGACCCGTATTTTCACCGAAGAAGGTGTCTCCATTCCGGTCACGGTCATTGAGATCGAGCCGAATCGCGTCACCCAGTTCAAAACTGAAGAGACCGATGGCTATCGTGCAGTGCAAGTCACTGTAGGCGAGCGTCGTGCTTCGCGTGTTACAGCTGCGCAAGCTGGCCACTTCGCTAAGGCGAACGTTGCCGCTGGTCGTACCGTAATGGAATTCCGCCTTGAAGAAGGCGAGTACCAGGCCGGCGATCTGATCAACGCTGAAATCTTCGCTGCTGGTCAACTGGTTGATGTAACCGGTCAGTCCAAGGGTAAAGGCTTCCAGGGTACGATCAAGCGTTGGAATTTCCGCGGGCAAGATAACACCCACGGTAACTCCGTATCCCACCGCGTTCCAGGCTCTATCGGCCAGTGCCAGACTCCTGGTCGTGTATTCAAGGGCAAAAAAATGTCCGGTCATATGGGCGCTGAGCGCGTGACCGTGCAGTCCCTCGAAGTAGTGCGCGTGGACGCTGAACGCAATCTGTTGTTGGTCAAGGGCGCTGTTCCTGGCGCTACTGGCGGCAACTTGGTTGTACGTCCAGCAGCCAAGGCTCGCGGTTAAGGGGAAGCTGACATGCAATTAAATGTAAATGACGCTCAAGCGATCGAAGTTTCCGAACTGACATTTGGCGGCGAATTCAACGAGACGCTGGTTCACCAAGCAGTCGTGGCCTACATGGCCGGCGGCCGTCAAGGTAGCAAGCAGCAAAAGACCCGTTCCGACGTTCGTGGTGGCGGTAAGCGCCCATGGCGTCAGAAAGGTACTGGCCGTGCTCGTGCCGGTACTATCCGTAGCCCAATCTGGCGTGGCGGCGGTACCACTTTCGCAGCTCGTCCTCAGGATCACTCCCAGAAGCTGAACAAGAAGATGTATCGCGCAGCAATGCGTTCCATCCTTGCTGAACTGGTGCGTACTGATCGTCTGGTCGTGGTTCAGGATTTCGCTGTTGAAACGCCGAAAACCAAAGACCTGCTGGGCAAACTGAACAACATGAGCCTGACCGACGTTCTGATCGTGTCGGACGCTGTTGATCAGAACCTGTACCTGGCTGCTCGTAACCTGCCGCACGTTGATGTACGTGATGTGCAAGGTTCCGATCCAGTTAGTCTGATCGCATACGACAAGGTGTTGATCACCGTGTCGGCCGTGAAGAAATTCGAGGAGCTGCTGGGATGAACCAGGAACGCGTATTTAAAGTTCTGCTTGGCCCGCACGTTTCCGAGAAGGCTACGGTTCTGGCAGACAAGAAAGGCCAGTTCGTTTTCAAGGTTGCCACTGACGCAACCAAGCTGGAAATCAAGAAGGCCGTCGAAAGCCTGTTCAGCGTGAAAGTAGAGCGTGTTACTACCCTGAATGTTCTGGGTAAGAGCAAGCGCACTGCTCGCGGTCTGGGCAAGCGTAATGACTGGAAGAAGGCAGTTATCTCCCTTCAGCCAGGCCAAGATCTCGATTTCAGCAGCAGTGCTGAGTAAGGAAGGGGTGCATCATGGCAATCGTTAAATGCAAACCGACTTCCCCTGGCCGCCGTTTTGTGGTCAAGGTGGTCAACCAGGAGCTGCATAAAGGCGCTCCTCACGCACCGCTGCTCGAGAAAAAATCGAAGTCTGGTGGTCGTAACAACAATGGTCGTATTACCACTCGTCACATCGGTGGTGGCCATAAGCAGCATTATCGTCTGGTCGATTTCCGTCGCAACGACAAAGATGGCATCGCTGCCACTGTCGAGCGTATCGAATACGATCCAAACCGTACTGCTCACATCGCTCTGCTGCTGTACGCAGATGGCGAGCGTCGCTACATCATCGCGCCTAAGGGTGTGAGTGCTGGCGACCAGCTGATCGCAGGTGCTTTGGCACCGATCAAGCCGGGCAACGCTCTGCAACTGCGTAACATTCCAGTTGGTAGCACCGTACACGGCATCGAATTGAAGCCAGGTAAAGGCGCGCAAATCGCTCGTTCCGCTGGTGCTTCGGCTCAGCTGATCGCTCGTGAAGGTGTCTACGTGACCCTGCGTCTGCGTTCTGGTGAGATGCGTAAAGTGCTGGCTGAGTGCCGCGCGACCCTGGGCGAAGTCTCGAACTCCGAGCACAGCCTGCGTTCGCTGGGTAAAGCTGGTGCCAAACGCTGGCGTGGCGTTCGCCCAACCGTTCGTGGTGTTGCCATGAACCCGGTTGACCACCCACATGGTGGTGGTGAAGGTCGTACCTCTGGTGGTCGTCATCCGGTATCGCCATGGGGCTTCCCGACTAAGGGCGCGAAGACTCGTGGTAATAAGCGTACCGACAAAATGATCGTCCGTCGTCGCAAGTAAATAGAGGGATACGACAGTGCCACGTTCTCTGAAAAAAGGTCCTTTTATTGATCTTCACCTACTGAAGAAGATCGAAGTGGCGGCGGAAAAGAACGATCGCAAACCAGTTAAGACCTGGTCGCGCCGTTCCATGATCCTGCCACAAATGGTCGGTCTGACCATTGCTGTGCATAACGGTCGTCAACATGTTCCAGTTCTCGTGAACGAAGACATGGTCGGCCACAAACTGGGCGAGTTTGCCGGTACCCGCACATATCGTGGGCACGTGGCAGACAAGAAAGCCAAGCGTTAAGGGGTAAGGAACGATGGAAGTAGCCGCTAAGTTGTCGGGCGCTCGAATCTCCGCCCAGAAAGCCCGCTTGGTCGCCGACCAGATCCGCGGGAAGAAGGTGGGCGAAGCGCTCAACCTGTTGGCTTTCAGCAGTAAGAAAGCCGCCGAGATCATGAAGAAAGTGCTGGAGTCGGCCGTAGCCAACGCCGAGCATAACGAAGGCGCAGACGTTGATGACCTGAAGGTCAGCACCGTTTTCGTCAACGAAGGGCGTTCGCTGAAGCGCATCATGCCACGTGCCAAAGGCCGTGCTGATCGCATCGTCAAGCGGTCTTGCCATATCACTGTCAAGGTTGCTGACAAGTAACGGAGTCGAAGAGATGGGTCAGAAAGTACATCCCATTGGCATTCGCCTGGGAATCGTCAAGGAGCACACCTCCGTCTGGTACGCAGACGGTCGGACTTATGCGGACTATTTGTTCGCTGATCTGAAGGTGCGTGAGTATCTCCAAGACAAACTAAAAAGCGCGTCCGTAAGCCGTATCGATATTCATCGTCCGGCTCAGACTGCACGTATCACCATCCACACCGCTCGTCCAGGTATCGTTATCGGGAAGAAAGGTGAAGATGTTGAGAAACTGCGTCAGGACCTGACCAAGCAAATGGGTGTGCCTGTGCACATCAATATCGAAGAGATCCGCAAGCCGGAGCTCGACGGTATGCTGGTTGCGCAGAGCGTAGCTCAGCAGCTGGAGCGTCGCGTAATGTTCCGTCGCGCTATGAAGCGCGCTGTTCAGAACGCCATGCGCATTGGTGCCAAAGGCATCAAAATCCAAGTGAGCGGTCGTCTCGGCGGTGCTGAAATCGCACGTACTGAATGGTATCGCGAAGGTCGTGTGCCACTGCACACCCTGCGTGCCGACATCGACTATGCCAACTACGAAGCTCACACCACTTATGGTGTGATCGGTGTAAAGGTTTGGATCTTCAAAGGCGAAGTAATTGGTGGTCGCCAAGAAGAACTGAAACCACAAGCACCAGCGCCTCGTAAAAAAGCTGCTAAGTAAGGGGTACGCCAAATGTTGCAACCAAAGCGTACGAAGTTCCGCAAGCAAATGACTGGTCACAACCGTGGCCTGGCATTGCGCGGTAGCAAAGTCAGCTTCGGCGAGTTCGCGCTGAAGTCTGTTGCTCGTGGTCGTCTCACCGCTCGTCAGATCGAGTCAGCGCGTCGTGCACTGACCCGTCACGTTAAACGTGGCGGCAAGATCTGGATCCGTGTATTCCCGGACAAGCCTATTTCCAAAAAGCCACTCGAAGTTCGGATGGGTAAAGGTAAGGGTAACGTGGAGTACTGGGTTGCCCAGATTCAGCCAGGCAAAGTCCTGTATGAAATCGAGGGTGTTTCTGAAGAGCTGGCGCGTGAGGCTTTCGCCCTGGCTGCTGCAAAGCTGCCGCTCGCCACCTCCTTTGTTAAACGGACGGTGATGTGATGAAAGCGAATGAACTTCGTGAAAAATCCGCACAGCAGCTGAACGAGCAACTGCTCGGCCTGCTGCGCGACCAGTTCAATCTGCGTATGCAGAAAGCAACTGGCCAGTTGGGGCAGTCTCATCTGCTCTCGCAAGTTAAGCGTGACATCGCTCGCGTGAAGACTGTGCTCAACCAGCAGGCAGGTAAGTAATCATGGCTGAAGCCGAAAAAACTGTCCGTACGCTGACTGGCCGTGTTGTCAGCGACAAGATGGACAAAACCATCACCGTTCTGATCGAGCGTCGCGTTAAGCACCCGATCTACGGTAAATACGTTAAGCGTTCGACTAAGCTGCACGCGCACGACGAAACCAATCAGTGCCACATCGGCGACAAAGTCACTATTCGTGAAACTCGTCCTTTGGCCAAGACCAAGTCTTGGGCGCTGGTTGATGTTCTCGAACGCGCTGTGGAAGTCTAAGGACTAGGGGTCGGAGAAATTATATGATTCAGACTCAATCCATGCTCGATGTGGCCGATAACAGCGGCGCTCGCCGCGTTATGTGCATCAAGGTGCTGGGTGGCTCCCATCGTCGTTACGCTGGTATCGGTGACATCATCAAAGTTACCGTGAAGGAAGCAATTCCTCGCGGTAAGGTGAAAAAAGGCCAAGTGATGACTGCTGTTGTAGTCCGCACTCGTCACGGCGTTCGCCGTGCAGATGGCTCCATTATCCGCTTTGATGGCAACGCTGCTGTTCTTCTGAACAACAAGCAAGAGCCGATCGGCACCCGTATCTTTGGGCCAGTGACCCGTGAACTTCGTACTGAGAAGTTCATGAAGATCGTTTCGCTCGCCCCAGAAGTGCTGTAAGGAGATCCGACATGCAAAAGATTCGTCGTGACGACGAGATCATCGTGATCGCCGGCAAAGACAAAGGTAAGCGCGGTAAGGTGCTGAAGGTTCTTGCTGATGACCGTCTGGTCGTTGGTGGTCTGAACCTGGTCAAGCGTCATACCAAGCCTAACCCGATGTCGGGCGTACAGGGCGGTATCGTCGAGAAAGAAGCGCCACTGCACGCTTCCAACGTCGCCATCTTCAACGGCGAAACCAACAAGGCTGACCGCGTTGGTTTCAAAGTAGAAGACGGTAAGAAAATTCGTGTCTTCAAGTCGACCCAAAAAGCGGTTGATGCTTGAACACTGCTAGGTAGAAGACCATGGCACGACTAAAAGAGATTTACCGGAAGGAAATCGCACCGAAACTTAAGGAAGAACTTAAGCTTTCGAACGTGATGGAAGTTCCGCGCGTTACCAAAATCACCCTGAACATGGGTCTGGGCGAAGCGATCGGCGACAAAAAAGTCATCGAGCACGCTGTTGCTGACCTGGAAAAGATCACCGGCCAGAAAGTCGTTGTGACCTACGCTCGGAAATCCATCGCAGGCTTTAAAGTCCGTGAAGGTTGGCCGATCGGCGTCAAAGTGACTCTGCGCCGTGAGCGTATGTACGAGTTCCTGGATCGTCTGCTGTCGATCTCCCTGCCTCGGGTTCGCGACTTCCGCGGCCTGAATGCCAAGTCCTTCGATGGTCGTGGTAACTACAGCATGGGCGTTAAAGAGCAGATCATCTTCCCGGAAATCGACTACGACAAGATCGATGCTCTCCGCGGTCTGGACATTACCCTGACCACCACTGCCAAGAACGATGATGAAGGTCGCGCCCTGTTGCGTGCTTTCAAATTCCCGTTCCGCAACTGATTGGAGTAGGAAAATGGCCAAGATGAGCATGAAAAACCGCGAGCTGAAGCGTCAGCTCACGGTTGCCAAGTACGCCAAAAAGCGTGCAGCACTGAAAGCTATCATCGTTGATCTGAACGCAAGTCCAGAAGCGCGTTGGGAAGCTACAGTAGCTCTGCAGAAGCAGCCACGTGACGCAAGCGCTTCGCGCATGCGTAACCGCTGCCGCCTGACCGGTCGTCCACACGGCGTTTACCGCAAGTTCGGCCTTGGCCGTAACAAGCTGCGTGAAGCTGCAATGCGTGGTGACGTACCTGGTCTGGTTAAAGCCAGCTGGTAAGCACTGTCAAAGTCTCGGTGTTCAGGGTCGCAAGATCCTGACCATCGGTGACCTTGAACTTGAATCAAGCCCCTATTGGGGCTTGATTCATTTGTGGGGTGTGTCTAGAATACCCGGCTCGCCTGAGCCCGTGCTTTTTTTGCGCGGATGTACTCGGCGACACGTAGTAGCCGCAAGGCTAATTTTTTGTGTATTAGGAGCGTCTAGCCCATGAGTATGCAGGACCCGTTAGCGGACATGCTAACTCGAATCCGTAATGCCCAGATGGCTGAAAAGTCCGTCGTAAGCATGCCATCTTCTACTTTGAAGGTAGCTGTTGCCAAAGTCCTGAAGGACGAAGGTTACATTGCGGGTTATCAGATCAGCAGCGAAATCAAGCCACTGCTGTCCATCGAGCTGAAGTACTTCGAAGGCCGTCCGGTCATCGAGGAAGTGAAGCGCGTTAGCCGTCCAGGCCTGCGTCAGTACAAGTCCGTCGATGATCTGCCAAAAGTTCGTGGCGGTCTCGGTGTGTCTATCGTCTCCACCAACAAAGGTGTGATGACGGATCGTGCTGCGCGCGCTGCCGGTGTCGGCGGCGAAGTTCTTTGCACTGTGTTCTAAGGGGGGATAAGCATGTCACGCGTCGCTAAGAACCCCGTTAAGCTGCCAGCCGGTGTCGAAGTCAAATTCGCAGGCCAACAGCTTTCGGTGAAGGGTGCCAAGGGTACTCTCGAACTGAACATCCATTCGTCCGTTGAGATCGTTGAAGAAGCTGGTGAGCTGCGTTTCGCTGCTCGCAATGGCGATCAACAAACTCGCGCAATGGCTGGTACCACTCGTGCGTTGGTAAACAACATGGTCCAAGGCGTAAGCCAAGGCTTCGAGCGTAAGCTCCAGCTGGTCGGTGTTGGTTACAAAGCGCAAGCAAAAGGCACAGTGCTGAACCTGGCTCTTGGCTTCTCGCACCCAGTGGATTATGAACTGCCGGAAGGCATCACCGCTGAGACTCCTAGCCAGACCGATATCCTGATCAAGGGCATCGACAAGCAGCTGGTAGGTCAAGTGGCCGCCGAGATCCGCGACTTCCGTCCACCAGAGCCGTACAAAGGCAAAGGTGTGCGCTACGCGGACGAAGTCGTCCGTCGTAAAGAAGCCAAGAAGAAGTAGGGCATAGCAAATGACCGACAAAAAAGTTACTCGACTGCGTCGCGCTCGCAAAGCACGCCTGAAAATGCACGAACTCGAAGTCGTGCGTCTCTGCGTGTTCCGCTCGTCGCAGCACATCTACGCCCAGGTCATTTCGGCCGACGGCAACAAAGTCCTGGCAAGTGCCTCGACTTTGGATAAAGAACTGCGTGATGGTGCCACTGGCAACATCGACGCGGCCACTAAGGTTGGCCAGCTGGTCGCTACGCGTGCTAAAGCCGCTGGCGTCTCGCAGGTGGCTTTCGACCGCTCTGGCTTCAAGTACCACGGCCGCGTCAAGGCGCTGGCTGATGCTGCTCGTGAAGCTGGGCTGGAGTTCTAAGTTATGTCAAATAACGACCAAAAGCGCGACGAAGGCTACATCGAGAAGCTGGTTCAAGTTAACCGCGTAGCCAAAACCGTTAAAGGCGGCCGTATCTTCACTTTCACCGCGTTGACCGTGGTTGGTGATGGTAAAGGGCGCGTTGGCTTCGGCCGTGGCAAGTCGCGTGAAGTGCCTGCTGCGATCCAGAAGGCAATGGAAGCTGCTCGCCGCAACATGATCCAGGTTGATCTGAACGGCACCACTCTGCAGTACGCAATGAAGTCCGCTCACGGCGCTTCGAAGGTGTACATGCAGCCTGCTTCTGAAGGTACCGGTATCATCGCTGGCGGCGCTATGCGTGCTGTCCTCGAAGTTGCTGGCGTTCAGAACGTTCTGGCCAAGTGCTACGGCTCGACTAACCCGGTAAACGTGGTTCACGCCACTTTCAAAGGTTTGAAAGCAATGCAGTCTCCTGAATCCATTGCCGCCAAGCGTGGCAAAAGCGTCAAGGAGATCTTCTGATCATGGCTACCGTTAAAGTTACGCTGATCAAAAGCATGACCGGCCGCATCCCTAACCACAAACTGTGCGTTAAGGGTCTGGGTCTGCGTCGCATCGGTCACACTGTAGAAGTCCAGGATACTCCCGAGAATCGCGGGATGATCAACAAGGCTTACTACATGCTGCGTGTCGAGGGTTAATCGATGAAACTCAATGATCTGAGTCCAGCGCCGGGTTCCCGTCGCGAAAAGCATCGTCCGGGCCGTGGTATCGGTAGTGGTTTGGGTAAGACTGGTGGCCGTGGTCACAAAGGTCAGACTTCCCGCTCCGGTGGCACCATTGCTCCAGGCTTTGAAGGCGGTCAACAGCCGCTGCATCGTCGCCTGCCGAAGTTCGGTTTCGTTTCCCTGAAAGCCATGGACCGCGCAGAAGTGCGTCTGTCCGAGCTGGCTAAAGTGGAAGGCGACATCGTCACCGTGCAGTCCCTGAAAGATGCCAACGTGATCAACGTCAACGTTCAGCGTGTGAAAATCATGCTGTCCGGCGAAGTTACTCGCGCTGTCACCATCGGAAAGGGAATCGGCGCCACCAAAGGTGCGCGTGCGGCTATCGAAGCAGCTGGCGGCAAGTTCGAGGAATAAATGGCTAAGCAAGGTGCTCTCTCTGCGCTCGGCAAAGGCGGTATGTCTGAACTCTGGGCTCGTCTGCGTTTTCTGTTCCTGGCGATTATCGTCTACCGAATAGGCGCACACATCCCGGTTCCAGGTATCAACCCGGACCGACTCGCGGACCTGTTTCGACAGAATGAGGGGACCATTCTTAGCTTGTTCAACATGTTTTCCGGCGGCGCGCTGGAGCGGATGAGCATCTTTGCGTTGGGGATCATGCCGTACATTTCGGCATCGATCATCATGCAACTGATGACCGCCGTCAGCCCGCAGCTGGAGCAGTTGAAGAAGGAAGGTGAAGCTGGCCGTCGCAAGATCAGCCAGTACACCCGCTACGGCACTGTCGTCCTCGCTCTCGTCCAGGCTATTGGCATGTCCATTGGTCTGGCGGGGCAGGGCGTTGCGTTCACTGGTGACTTTGGCTTCCATTTCGTCGCGGTATCCACTTTTGTGGCTGGTGCGATGTTCATGATGTGGCTGGGTGAGCAGATTACTGAGCGTGGTGTTGGCAACGGTATCTCGATGTTGATTTTTTCGGGTATCGTCGCCGGTCTTCCGAGAGCGATCGGGCAGTCTTTCGAGTCTGCACGTCAGGGTGATATCAACATCTTCGCCCTGGTTGCCATCGGTTTGCTGGCAGTAGCGATTATCGGTTTCGTGGTGTTCATTGAGCGTGGCCAGCGTCGTATTGCTGTTCACTACGCCAAGCGTCAGCAGGGCCGCAAGGTCTTCGCTGCGCAGACCAGCCACTTGCCGCTGAAGGTGAACATGGCCGGTGTTATTCCGGCTATTTTCGCGAGCAGCATTTTGCTGTTCCCGGCTTCGTTGGGTGCCTGGTTCGGTCAGTCTGAAGGTATGGGCTGGTTGCAGGACATCTCGCAGTCGATCGCTCCTGGTCAGCCGTTGAATATTCTGCTGTTTAGTGCAGGGATTATTTTCTTCTGCTTCTTCTATACGGCGTTGATGTTCAATCCGAAAGACGTAGCGGAAAACCTGAAGAAGTCCGGTGCCTTTATTCCGGGCATCCGTCCAGGTGAGCAGTCTGCGCGCTACATTGATGGCGTTCTGACTCGCTTGACCATGTTCGGTGCTCTTTACATGACGGCCGTCTGCCTGTTGCCCCAGTTCCTGGTGGTTGCAGCAAACGTACCGTTCTACCTTGGCGGGACCTCGTTGCTGATCGTGGTCGTGGTTGTGATGGACTTCATGTCCCAAGTACAATCGCACCTCGTTTCGCACCAGTACGAATCCCTGATGAAGAAAGCCAACCTGAAGGGTTACGGCAGCGGCATGTTGCGCTGAGTACCCATAAGGTTCGAGGAGTTGGTGATGAAAGTTCGTGCATCGGTGAAAAAGCTGTGCCGTAACTGCAAGATTATTCGCCGCGAAGGTGTTGTTCGAGTAATTTGCAGCGCGGAACCGCGTCACAAACAGCGCCAAGGCTGAGTGTGATTGTGCTTCAAGCCCGGCAGCTAGTGCGCTGCCGGGTTGATTATTTGTTATTACAGCGATATTATCTCGCGCCCTATTTCTTGGCTTCCGGGGCGTAGGTAGCTGTCAATTGGAGTCCCACTGAATGGCCCGTATTGCAGGCGTTAACATTCCAGATAACAAGCATACTGTTATCTCGCTGACCTACATCTATGGTGTTGGTCGCACTACTGCACAGAAAATTTGTGCGGTGACTGGGGTAAACCCAGCGGCAAAGATCAAAGATCTGAGCGACGAGCAGATTGAACAGCTGCGTGGCGAAGTGGCGAAGTTCACCACTGAAGGTGACCTGCGTCGCGAAATCAACATGAAAATCAAGCGTTTGATGGACCTCGGTTGCTATCGCGGTCTGCGTCATCGTCGTGGTCTGCCAGTACGCGGTCAGCGTACCAAGACCAACGCGCGTACCCGTAAAGGTCCGCGTAAGCCGATCCGCAAGTAATCGCCCCAGCGAATCGACAGGAAATTAATCATGGCAAAACCTGCTGCTCGTCCTCGTAAAAAAGTTAAAAAGACAGTGGTTGATGGCATCGCCCACATCCATGCTTCTTTTAACAACACCATCGTGACCATCACCGACCGTCAAGGTAACGCTCTTTCCTGGGCTACCTCCGGTGGTTCGGGTTTCCGCGGTTCCCGCAAGTCCACCCCGTTCGCTGCTCAAGTAGCTGCTGAACGTGCTGGTCAAGCTGCGCTGGAATACGGCCTGAAAAACCTCGACGTTAACGTCAAAGGTCCAGGTCCAGGTCGTGAATCCGCAGTCCGCGCTTTGAACGGCTGTGGCTACAAGATCGCCAGCATCACCGACGTGACGCCAATCCCGCACAACGGGTGCCGTCCGCCGAAGAAGCGCCGCGTGTAATCCAGGAGATTGTAAAGAATGGCTCGTTACATTGGTCCAAAATGCAAACTCGCTCGTCGCGAAGGCACCGATCTCTTTCTGAAGAGCGGCGTGCGCGCGATCGAATCGAAGTGCAACATCGAAGCAGCACCTGGTATCCACGGCCAACGCCGCGGTCGCCAGTCCGATTACGGCACCCAACTGCGTGAAAAGCAGAAGGTCCGTCGTATCTACGGCGTTCTCGAGCGTCAATTCAGCGGCTACTACAAAGAAGCTGCTGGCAAGAAAGGCGCAACTGGCGAAAACCTGTTGCAACTGCTCGAATGCCGTCTGGACAACGTTGTATACCGTATGGGTTTTGGCTCTACTCGTGCCGAATCCCGTCAGCTGGTATCGCACAAGTCGATCAGCGTTAACGGTCAGACCGTAAACGTTCCGTCCTACCAGGTTCGTGCTGGTGACGTGGTCGCAGTTCGCGAGAAAGCAAAGAACCAACTTCGCATTGTCCAAGCTCTCGATCTGTGTGCCCAACGTGGCCGCGTAGAATGGGTAGAAGTAGACACTGAGAAGAAGTCGGGCGTTTTCAAGAACGTTCCTGCTCGCAGTGATCTGTCCGCCGACATCAACGAAAGCCTGATTGTCGAGCTCTACTCCAAGTAAGGGCTAGAAAATAGGTGCATCCATGCAGATTTCGGTAAATGAGTTCCTGACACCCCGCCATATTGATGTGCAGGTTGTCAGTCCAACCCGCGCCAAGATCACACTCGAGCCTCTCGAGCGTGGTTTCGGCCACACCCTGGGCAACGCGCTGCGCCGCATCCTGTTGTCCTCAATGCCCGGCTGTGCAGTAGTCGAGGCCGAGATTGACGGTGTGCTCCACGAGTACAGCGCCATCGAAGGTGTACAGGAAGACGTAATTGAAATCCTGTTGAACCTTAAAGGTCTGGCTATCAAGCTGCACGGTCGAGACGAAGTTACGCTGACCTTGTCGAAGAAGGGTTCGGGGGTGGTTACCGCTGCCGATATTCAGCTGGATCATGATGTCGAGATCGTTAACCCCGATCACGTAATCGCTAACCTGGCGTCTAACGGCGCCCTGAACATGAAGCTCACCGTAGCTCGTGGTCGTGGTTATGAACCGGCAGACTCGCGTCAGAGCGATGAAGACGAAAGCCGCAGCATCGGTCGCTTGCAGCTTGACTCTTCGTTCAGCCCGGTTCGCCGTATCGCATACGTGGTGGAAAACGCCCGTGTCGAACAGCGTACTAACCTGGACAAGCTGGTTATTGATCTGGAAACCAACGGTACCCTGGATCCTGAAGAGGCTATCCGCCGTGCTGCAACCATCCTGCAACAGCAGTTGGCTGCGTTCGTCGATCTCAAAGGTGACAGTG
Source organism: Pseudomonas sp. GM18 (assembly GCF_000282195.1). GTDB lineage: Bacteria > Pseudomonadota > Gammaproteobacteria > Pseudomonadales > Pseudomonadaceae > Aquipseudomonas. The sequence goes on along the minus strand of NZ_AKJT01000005.1, from coordinate 85,124 downwards.
AGCCAGTGGTTGTCGAGCAGGAAGACGAGATCGATCCGATCCTGCTTCGCCCGGTTGACGATCTGGAACTGACTGTACGTTCGGCTAACTGCCTTAAGGCGGAAAACATCTACTACATCGGCGACCTGATTCAGCGTACCGAAGTAGAGCTGTTGAAGACTCCGAACCTTGGCAAGAAATCCTTGACTGAAATCAAGGACGTTCTGGCCTCCCGCGGTCTGTCCCTCGGCATGCGCCTCGACAACTGGCCGCCTGCAAGTCTTAAGAAGGACGACAAGGCGACTGCCTGATCGTCGTAATCACCGAACGTTGTGTTTGGTAAGGAATGAACCATGCGTCATCGTAAAAGTGGTCGTCACCTGAGCCGCACCAGCTCGCACCGCAAGGCCATGTTTCAAAACATGGCGGTGTCGCTGTTCGAGCACGAGCTGATCAAAACTACACTGCCAAAAGCCAAAGAACTGCGCCGCGTTGCTGAGCCGCTGATCACTTTGGCCAAGACAGACAGCCTGGCTAACCGCCGTCTGGCTTTCGACCGTACTCGTTCGAAAGCTATCGTTGGTAAGCTCTTCAACGACCTGGGCAAGCGTTACGCTACCCGTGAGGGTGGCTACCTGCGCATCCTCAAGTGCGGTTTCCGCGCTGGCGACAACGCGCCTATGGCGTACGTCGAGTTGGTTGATCGTGCTGTTGGCGGTGAAGCTGTATCCGCTGAGTAAGACGTCAGTCTGAAACAAAAAACCGGGCCTTAGTGCCCGGTTTTTTGTGCCCGTAAGAAATGCGCTGTACGTACAAGCTCCAAACCTTTTCCTGTCTGCACTATATGCGTGGGTTGATCATTAGTAATTTTCTATTGAGGTCTGCAAATTAATGAATTTGTGGCTGTCATGTTGATGATCAATACTTGCCACCAAGCCGATTAGCCGGCAGTTCAAGACTGACAGAGGAAGAGATCGCATGAGCCAAAACAAAACACTTACGACCGCCAGTGGCGCTCCTGTCGCCGACAACCAGAACTCCCGCTCCGCCGGCCCTCGTGGTCCTTTGCTGCTCGACGATTTCCACCTGATCGAGAAGCTTGCTCACTTCAACCGTGAAAACATCCCGGAGCGTCGCGTACACGCCAAAGGTTCGGGTGCTTACGGTACGTTCACTGTGACTCGCGATATCACTCAGTACACCAGTGCCAAGCTGTTTGAGGCCGTCGGCAAACAAACCCCGACCTTCCTGCGGTTCTCCACTGTGGGTGGCGAGCGCGGTTCGGCTGACACCGAGCGTGACCCACGCGGTTTTGCCCTGAAGTTCTACACCGAGGAAGGCAACTGGGACATCGTCGGTAACAACACGCCGGTGTTCTTCATCCGTGATCCGCTGAAATTCCCTGACTTTATCCACACCCAGAAGCGTCTGCCGCAAAGCAATCTGAAAAGCGCGCAGATGATGTGGGATTTCTGGTCGCATTCGCCTGAGGCGCTGCACCAGGTCACTATCCTGTTTTCGGACCGCGGCATCCCTGACGGTTACCGTCACATGCACGGCTTCGGCAGCCACACCTACAGCTTGATCAACGCCAACGGTGAGCGTCACTGGGTGAAGTGGCACTACAAAACCAAACAAGGGATCAAGAACCTCGCTCCGGCAGAAGCGGCACGCCTGGCCGGTACCGATCCGGATTACGCACAGCGTGACCTGTTCGGCGCCATTGAGCGCGGTGATTTCCCGAAATGGAGTGTCAACATTCAGATCATGACCGAGGCCCAGGCCGCGGCTCACTACGAGAACCCGTTCGACGTGACCAAGACCTGGTCGCAGAAAGAGTTCCCGCTGATCGAAGTGGGCGAGCTTGAGCTCAACCGCAATCCGCTGAACTACTTCGCTGAAGTCGAGCAGGCCGCGTTCGGTCCGAGCAATATGGTCCCAGGCGTCGGCCTGTCACCTGACCGCATGCTGCAGGGGCGTGTGTTCGCTTACGCGGATGCTCACCGCTACCGTGTGGGTACCAATCATCAGCAGCTGCCGGTGAATGCGCCCCGCAGTCCGGTTAACACTTACCAGCGCGATGGTTCGATGGCGTTTGGCAGTAATGGCGGTGCGGCGCCAAACTACGAGCCGAACAGCTACGTGGAATCACCGAAACAGGCACCGCGCTACGCGGAACCTGCCTTGGCCTTGAGTGGCGCGGCTGACCGTTACGATCATCGCGAAGATACCGACTACTACAGCCACGCGGGTGCGCTGTTCCGTCTGATGAACGATGAGCAGAGAACTCTGCTGATCAACAACATCGCCGGTGCCATGGCCGGGGTTTCCGGTGACGTGGTTGACCGTCAACTGCAGCATTTCTTCAGGGCTGACCCGGCTTATGGAGAAGGTATCGCAAAGGCGTTGGGTGTACAGCTTAACGAAGTCTAAACGATAAGCAGAACCGCCCTCATTTGGGCGGTTTTGGCGTTATTTAAACCGCTTTTCTCAGAATATCTTCGCTTTTATTGCGTCGGGCGAGTGACCTTCGGGTCAGCTTGGTTCAAACTACAGACTTTCAAGCAGGGAGATGTAGGGCGATGCAAGGTCACCCAGACGTAATCGATTACCTCAACACGTTGCTGACAGGCGAACTGGCAGCGCGTGATCAATATTTCATCCATTCGCGGATGTACGAGGACTGGGGGTTCACCGAGCTCTACGAGCGTATCAACCACGAGATGGAAGAAGAGGCGCAGCACGCTGACGCGCTGATGCGTCGGATCCTCATGCTCGAAGGTACGCCGCGCATGCGTCCAGACGATCTCGATGTCGGCACCACCGTGCCGGACATGCTCGCCGCTGACCTGCGCCTGGAATATAAAGTTCGTGCCGCGCTGTGCAAAGGCATTGAGCTTTGCGAGCTGCACAAGGATTACGTCAGCCGCGAGATCCTGCGTATTCAGCTGAATGACACCGAGGAAGATCACACCTACTGGCTGGAGAAACAGCTGGGTTTGATCAAGTTGATCGGTCTGGAGAATTACCTGCAATCGCAGTTCTGATCTTTTACAAAAAAGCCCCTGTCACCGACAAAGTGACAGGGGCTTTTTCATGGGCCCGGTTCAGGCCTTGTCGCGAGCCAGCAATGGCTTGAGATAGTAGCCAGTATGCGACTGCTTCATCTCCGACACATCCTCCGGCGTACCGACGGCGATGATCTGGCCGCCCTTGGAGCCGCCTTCCGGCCCCAGGTCCACCAGCCAGTCGGCGGTCTTGATCACATCCAGGTTGTGCTCGATTACCACCACGGTGTTGCCGTGGTCACGCAGACGATGCAATACGTCGAGCAGTTGCTGGATATCCGCGAAGTGCAAGCCGGTAGTCGGCTCATCGAGGATGTACAGGGTCTTGCCGGTATCGCGCTTGGACAACTCGCGGGACAGTTTCACCCGCTGGGCTTCACCGCCCGACAGCGTCGTCGCCGATTGGCCCAGTTTGATGTACGAAAGGCCTACGTCCATCAGTGTCTGAAGCTTGCGCGCCAGGGCAGGAACCGCGTCGAAGAACACCCGGGCTTCCTCGATGGTCATCTCGAGGGTTTCGTGGATGCTCTTGCCCTTGTACTTGATCTCCAGGGTTTCGCGGTTGTAGCGCTTGCTCTTGCAGACATCGCACGGGACATAGATGTCTGGCAGGAAGTGCATTTCCACCTTGATCAGGCCATCGCCCTGACAGGCTTCACAGCGTCCGCCCTTCACGTTGAAGGAGAAACGCCCCGGCCCGTAACCGCGGGAGCGGGATTCCGGTACGCCGGCAAACAACTCGCGAATCGGCGTGAACAACCCGGTGTAGGTTGCCGGGTTGGAGCGCGGCGTGCGACCGATCGGGCTCTGATCGATATCGACGACTTTATCCAGATGCTCAAGGCCCTTGATACTGTCGTGAGCCGCCGCTTCCAGGGTCGTTGCACCGTTGAGCGCGGTAGCACTCAAAGGAAACAGCGTGTTGTTGATCAGCGTCGATTTGCCCGAGCCGGACACGCCGGTCACGCAGGTCAGCAGGCCGATTGGAATCTCCAGGTCGACATTGCGCAAATTGTTGCCGCGAGCGCCCTTCAGGGACAACGACAACTTCTTGTTACGGGGTGTGCGTTTGGCTGGAACAGCGATCTTCACTCGGCCCGACAAATACTTGCCGGTCAGCGAATCAGGGTGAGCCATGACTTCGTCCGGCGTACCTTCGGCAACGATATGTCCACCGTGCACACCTGCGCCCGGGCCGATATCCACCACATAGTCGGCCAGACGAATCGCGTCTTCGTCGTGCTCGACCACGATTACCGTGTTGCCGATGTCGCGCAGGTGCTTGAGGGTGCCCAGCAATCGGTCGTTGTCCCGCTGGTGCAGGCCAATTGACGGTTCATCGAGGATGTACAGAACCCCCACCAGGCCGGCGCCAATCTGACTGGCCAGGCGGATACGCTGGGCCTCACCGCCGGACAACGTATCGGCACTGCGATCCAGGGAAAGGTAGTCCAGGCCAACGTTGACCAGGAACTGCAGGCGTTCGCGGATTTCCTTGAGGATCTTGTCGGCAATTTCGCCACGGCGGCCAGTTAGTTTCAGTACGCCGAAATACTCACAGGCGTCGCCAATCGGCAGATTCGTGACCGCCGGAAGAGTTTTTTCACCCACCCAGACATGCCGCGCTTCGCGACGCAGACGGGTGCCGCGGCAATCCGGGCAAGGCTGGGTACTGAGGAACTTGGCCAGCTCTTCACGGACAGAAGCCGATTCGGTTTCGCGGTAGCGGCGTTCCAGGTTCGGCACGATGCCTTCGAACGGGTGCGAGCGTTTGACGATGTCACCACGGTCGTTCAGGTACTTGAAGTCGACGTTCTGCGAGCCGCTGCCGTGCAGGATAAATTTCTGCTGATCGGCCGGCAGTTCGTTGAACGGTACTTCGAGACTGAACTTGTAGTGGGCAGCCAGCGAGCCAAGCATCTGGAAGTAATAGACGTTGCGCCGGTCCCAGCCGCGGATTGCGCCTTCGGCCAGGGTCAGTTCACTGTTTACCAGTCGTTTGGTGTCGAAGAACTGTTTAACCCCCAAGCCATCGCAGGTCGGGCAGGCGCCGGCCGGGTTGTTGAAGGAAAACAGCTTGGGTTCCAGCTCGCTGATGGCGTGGCCGCAGATCGGGCAGGCAAAGCGTGCGGAGAAGATGATTTCTTCGCCGGGCTCGTCGTCCATTGGCGCCACCAGCGCGATACCGTCCGCCAGCTTCAGCGCGGTCTCGAACGATTCGGCCAGGCGCTGTTGCAGATCAGCACGGACCTTGAAGCGGTCGACCACGACGTCGATCGAGTGCTTCTTCTGTTTATCCAGCTTCGGCAATTCGTCCAGTTCGCAGAGCTTGCCGTTGACCCGGGCCCGCACAAAACCCTGGGCCCGCAGTTCTTCGAAGACGGAGAGGTGTTCGCCCTTGCGCTCGCGGATCACCGGGGCCAGCAGCATCAGTTTGCTGCCCTCCGGTTGCGCCAGCACCAGGTCGACCATCTGACTGACGGTCTGGGCTTCCAGCGGAATGTCATGGTCCGGGCAGCGCGGAATACCGACGCGAGCGTAAAGCAGGCGCAGGTAGTCGTAGATTTCGGTAATGGTGCCGACCGTCGAACGCGGGTTGTGCGAGGTCGACTTCTGTTCGATGGAGATCGCTGGCGACAGGCCTTCGATGGTGTCGACGTCAGGTTTTTCCATCATCGACAGGAACTGCCGGGCGTAGGCCGACAGCGATTCGACATAGCGGCGCTGGCCTTCGGCGTACAGCGTATCGAAGGCCAGGGACGACTTGCCGGATCCGGACAGGCCGGTGATAACAATCAGTTTGTCCCGTGGCAGGGTCAGGTCGATGTTCTTCAGGTTGTGGGTTCGGGCCCCACGAATCAGGATCTTGTCCAAAGTGGCCTCGCTCGGCGGGCGTCGAAAACGTAGGAGTATACGGCCAAATACTGGATGGATGCACACTATCGAATGAGGGCATCGCAGCCATACATGAAAGCTGCGCGTCAAAGCGTCGCGATGTACCCCGTCAATCGATGGGACTGGTAGAATCGCCGCCGGTTCACATGAGGTTTTTCCATGCACGATCCCCACAGCGAACGCATGAGTGGCAGTGAGACCCGCGCGGCAAGCGGTCTGGCGCTGGTGTTCGCCTTCCGTATGCTTGGCATGTTCATGGTGTTGCCGGTGCTGGCGACCTATGGGATGGACCTGGCAGGCGCGACCCCGGCCCTCATCGGGTTGGCGATTGGCGCTTACGGCCTGACCCAGGCGATTTTTCAGATTCCCTTTGGCTTCATTTCCGACCGCATCGGTCGACGTCCGGTGATTTACCTGGGGCTGATCGTCTTCGCCCTGGGTAGCGTGCTGGCGGCCAATGCCGATTCGATCTGGGGCGTCATCGCCGGACGCATCCTGCAAGGCGCCGGGGCGATTTCTGCGGCGGTCATGGCGTTGCTGTCGGACCTGACCCGGGAACAGCATCGGACCAAAGCCATGGCCATGATCGGCATGACGATCGGTCTGTCGTTCGCTGTCGCCATGGTCGTAGGACCGTTGCTGACCCGTGCCTTCGGCCTGTCCGGATTGTTCTTCGCCACCGGCGCGATGGCACTGCTCGGCATCGTCATCGTGATGTTCATGGTGCCACGCGCCACCGGGCCATTGCAGCACCGCGAGTCCGGTGTCGCGCGTCAGGCGCTGATACCGACGCTCAAGCACCCGGACCTGCTGCGCCTGGACCTGGGCATTTTTGTGTTGCACGCGATGTTGATGTCGAGCTTCGTTGCATTGCCCCTGGCGCTGGTCGAAAAAGCCGGTTTGCCCAAGGAGCAGCACTGGTGGGTGTACCTGGCCGCGCTGCTGATTTCCTTCTTCGCCATGATCCCGTTCATCATCTACGGCGAGAAGAAACGCAAAATGAAACGAGTTTTACTCGGCGCCGTCGTGACGCTGATGCTCACTGAGCTATTCTTCTGGCAGTTCGGCGACAGCTTGCGGGCTCTGGTAATCGGCACGGTGGTGTTTTTCACCGCGTTCAATCTGCTGGAAGCGTCCTTGCCATCGCTGATCAGCAAGGTTTCACCGGCAGGCGGCAAAGGCACGGCAATGGGGGTTTATTCCACCAGTCAGTTCCTCGGTTCGGCACTGGGCGGGATCCTCGGCGGCTGGTTGTTTCAGCACGGCGGTTTGTCGGTTGTGTTCCTGGGATGTGCCGGGCTGGCTGCACTTTGGCTGGCCTTTGCTGTTACCATGCGCGAACCACCTTACGTCACGAGCCTGCGCTTGCCGTTGTCGCCCGAGGCGATCCGCGAAGCGGGTCTGGTTGAGCGCCTGAAGGCCGTCGTAGGGGTAACAGATGCGGTGATCGTTGCTGATGAAGCGGCGATTTACATCAAATTGGACACAGAACTATTGGATCGCACGACCCTTGAGCGCCTGGTGAACAACCCGGCCGAGGCAGCGTGCGTAGCCTAGGAGAACGTTATGGCCCGTGGGGTTAACAAAGTCATATTGGTCGGCACTTGCGGCCAGGATCCCGAAGTTCGCTACCTGCCTAACGGTAACGCCGTGACCAACCTGAGTCTGGCGACCAGCGAACAGTGGACCGACAAGCAAACCGGTCAGAAGGTCGAGAAGACCGAATGGCACCGTGTTTCGATGTTCGGCAAAGTGGCCGAAATCGCCGGCGAATACCTGCGTAAAGGTTCGCAGGTCTACATCGAAGGCAAGCTGCAGACCCGCGAGTGGGAAAAAGACGGTATCAAGCGTTACACCACTGAAATCGTGGTCGACATGCAAGGCACCATGCAACTGCTGGGCGGCCGTCCACAACAGGGCGATCAACAAGGCGGGGGCAATAACTACCAGCAATCCGCTCCAGCTCCACGCCAGCAGGCTCCGCGTCCGCAGCAGTCGGCACCGCAACAGTCGCGCCCGGCTCCACCGCAGGCTGCTCCTCAGCCAGCTCCGGATTTCGACAGCTTTGATGACGATATTCCGTTCTAAGAAGCAGCTATCCAGTCAGCAATAAAAAAAGCGAAGCCATCTGGCTTCGCTTTTTTGTGGGCGCTGTTAGCTGGATAAATTGGTCACGTTAGCCCGCGCCATGTGCAGTTTTTTGTAGCTGTCGATCAGGCGCAGGTGTCTATCGAGCCCCTCCAGTTTCATGCTGGTCGGCGTCAAGCCATGGAAGCGTACGCTGCCGTCCACCGATCCGATCGCGGCATCCATCCGCTCGTTGCCAAACATCCGGCGGAAGTTGGCCTCGTAGTCTTCCAGTTCCAGGTCTTCGTCCAGTTTCATCTCCAGCACCACATTGATGGCCTGATAGAACAAGCCACGTTCAACCGTGTTGTCGTTGTACTGCAGGAACATTTCCACCGCCTCTTTCGCCTCTTCAAATTGCTGCAAGGCGAGATAGATCAGCAGCTTCAACTCCAGGATCGTTAACTGACCCCAGGCCGTATTGTCGTCAAATTCGATGCCGATCAAGGTGGTGATGTCGGTGTAGTCGTCCAGCTCACTTTCCACCAGACGCTCAACCAGCGCTTGCAGTTCCTCTTCGTCCAGGCGATGCAGGTTCAGGATGTCGGCGCGGAAAAACAGCGCTTTGTTGGTGTTGTCCCAGATCAGATCGTCTACTGGATAAATTTCCGAATAGTCTGGCACCAGGATACGGCAGGCCGTTGCACCGATATGCTCGTAGACCGCCATGTACACTTCTTTGCCCATGCCTTCGAGAATGCCGAACAAGGTCGCAGCTTCCTCGGTATTCGAGTTTTCACCCTGGCCGGAGAAGTCCCACTCCACGAATTCGTAATCCGATTTGGCACTGAAGAAGCGCCACGACACCACGCCGCTGGAATCGATAAAGTGCTCGACGAAGTTATTCGGCTCGGTCACTGCATGACCTTCAAACGTCGGCTGGGGCAAGTCGTTGAGGCCTTCGAAGCTGCGGCCCTGCAGCAACTCGGTCAGGCTGCGCTCCAGCGCCACTTCCAGGCTCGGATGCGCGCCGAACGAGGCGAACACGCTGCCGGTGCGCGGGTTCATCAACGTGACGCACATCACCGGGAATTCACCCCCCAGGGACGCATCCTTCACCAGCACGGGGAACCCTTGCTCTTCCAGCGCCTGAATACCGGCCAGTATTCCGGGGTACTTCGCCAGCACGTGAGCCGGCACATCCGGCAGGGCAAATTCACCTTCGATGATTTCGCGTTTTACCGCGCGCTCGAAGATCTCCGACAGGCACTGCACCTGGGCTTCGGCCAGCGTGTTACCGGCACTCATGCCGTTGCTCAGGAACAGGTTTTCAATCAGGTTGGACGGGAAATACACCACCTCGCCGTCCGACTGGCGCACGTACGGCAACGAGCAGATGCCGCGCTCTTCATTGCCCGAGTTGGTATCGATCAGATGGGAGCCACGCAGCTCGCCGTCGCGGTTGTAAATCTTCAGGCAGTACTCGTCGAGGATTTCGGTCGGCAGTGCATCTTTACGGCCAGGCTTGAACCAGCGTTCGTCCGGGTAGTGCACAAACTCTGCGTTGGCGATGTGTTCGCCCCAGAACTGGTCGTTGTAGAAGAAGTTGCAGTTGAGTCGCTCGATAAACTCGCCCAGCGCCGACGCCAACGCGCCTTCCTTGGTTGCACCCTTGCCGTTGGTAAAGCACATCGGCGAGTGCGCATCGCGGATGTGCAGCGACCACACATTGGGCACGATATTGCGCCACGAGGCGATTTCAATCTTCATGCCCAGGTCCGCCAGAATGGCCGACATGTTGGCGATGGTTTGCTCCAGCGGCAGATCCTTGCCGGCAATGTAGGTGCTTGCCTCTGAGTTGGAAGCAGGCATCAGCAACGCCTGGGCATCGGCGTCGAGGTTGTCCACTTCTTCGATCACAAACTCGGGCCCGGCTTGCACCACTTTTTTCACGGTGCAACGGTCGATGGAACGCAGGATGCCTTGGCGGTCCTTGTCGGAGATGTCCGCCGGCAACTCGACCTGGATCTTGAAAATCTGGTTGTAGCGGTTTTCCGGGTCAACAATGTTGTTCTGCGACAGACGGATGTTATCCGTGGGGATATTGCGCGTATCGCAGTACAACTTCACAAAATACGCCGCACACAGCGCCGACGAAGCCAGGAAGTAGTCGAACGGACCCGGTGCCGAGCCATCGCCCTTGTAGCGGATAGGTTGATCGGCCACCACCGTGAAGTCATCGAACTTGGCTTCAAGTCGAAGGTTGTCGAGAAAGTTGACCTTGATTTCCATGGGGGATTACCAGAATAACGGCTAAACGAATGGCCGCCATTATCCGGCATTTCCGCAGTAAGTCTTGTGGGTGTCTGACGATATGTCGACACCAGGCCTATTTAGTGGGCGATGGAGGGGTCAGTCGAGTATCAGATGCGGCAAGAACCGGCTCGAATCCTTGGTAATCAGACTGTTGTCCTCACGCACGCCGATGCCGGCCGCTTGATCCCCGATCACCCAGGAGCCGATCAGCGTGTAGCTGTCGCCAAACTTCGGCAGCGGAGCAAATTCCTGAAGGATAAACGGCGCGTCGGTGTAGGGGCCGTCCTCTTTTACGATCAGACCGTCAGCGGTTTGCAGCTCAATGTTCGCGCCTTCCCGTGAGAAGAACGGCTTGCGCACCCAGCCCTTGGGCACCGCTTTGCTCGGGTCAGCGTCCAGGTGCGCCGCGAGCAGGTTCGGGTGACCCTTGTTGAACTCCCACAGCAGCGGCAGGATGCCCTTGTTGGAGATGATCGATTTCCAGGGCGGTTCGAAAAACTGTGTGTCGCTCTGCGCAATCGCTGCGCCGAAGGGTTCGTGGAAGATGAACTCCCAGGCATGCAGTTTGAACAGGTGAGGGATCCAGCGATCTTCGAGGTCGACGAAACGTCCGTCACTGGTGAGGCCGATGTCCTCGATATCGATGTGACGCGATTCGATGCCGACCTTTTCCGCGACCAGACGCAGGTAATCGGTGGTGCCCTTGTCTTCGACCGAGTCTTTCATCGAGGCGAAATAGAAAGGCCGTTTGAGTTGCAGTTGAGCAAAGGCCTGATGCAGCTTGGTGTCGATGCTGTTGAACTGGTCTGCATGCCTGGGCAGCAAGCCGCGTTCGATGCATTGCTCCAGCCAGCCCCACTGAAACGCCGCAGCCTCATACAGACTGGTCGGCGTGTCGTAGTTGAGTTCCAGCAACTTGGCCGGCCCGGTGCCGTTGTAGGAGAAGTCCATGCGCCCATACAGGTGCGGGTGGCCTTCGAGCCATGAAGTGCGAACCATGTCGAAGAACGGCGCGGGAATGCTCAGGCGCTCCAGCAACTCTTCGCTTTGCACCACTCGCGCCACCAGGTCCATGCACATCTCATGAACCTCGGTGGTCGGGTCTTCGAGGTCGTTCTCGATCTGCTTGAGCGTGAACTGGTAGTACGCGCTCTCGTCCCAATAGGGCTCATCGTCGATGGTATGGAACAGAAAGCCGAGACTTTCGGCGGTCTGTTTCCAGTCATGACGCTCGGCGCAGAGGATTTTCTTCATGGCCTTGCTCCCTTAGCTGCTCGAACCGCCAAAGCTCTTGCTTGACCCACCCCAGCCACTGCGTGCGCTGGCCTGGCTGCCGAAGCCGCCGCGGGAGGTGGACGATGCAACGGACACCGGCTTGCTGCGAGCGATTGTGTCGCTATAACTGCTGCTGCCGTACCGCGCCTGATTGGACCTGCTGAAGGTCGATCCCGTCGAGACCCGCTGGCTGAGTGTCGAGGACGAGTAGTCACCGCGATCATCGCGATAGCGGTAGACCGGTTCGGAGTAGTAACTGTTGCGGTTGCCGCTGAGCATGTTGCCGATCAGCAGTCCCGTCAGCAGGCTACTGCCGGAGAAGCCCGACCCTGCGGCACTCGCTTCCGATGCAGGCAATTTAGCCTTGGCCGCGTCCACTTCGGACTGCGTCACCTCGCCATCGGCACTCAGTTCGAAACCGCCGAGTTTGGGGATGAATTTGCCGGCGGAGTCCTGCTGGCACCAGTCGGCAACAAAGTCGGCGTCGCAATCAGCCTGGTTGTCGTACACCGGCGCAATGCTTCGATGCTGGGCCATGGCCTTCATATAGGCGTCAGAACAGATGTCGACCGGGAGCTTTTCATCGGCGCACTGCTGAACGGACTGGAAATTGTACTTTTTGTGTATCTCGTAGGTTTTTTCCGTCGGCTCGCAGCCTGATATCGCCATGGCGACTGACGCCGCCAGCGAGAGCTGAACGTACTTGCTTCGTTTCATCGCGATCTCCGTGGCGCAATCAGTTCTGGGAAGGGGTCATGCACGCGGCGTTCAACATGCCGACGCTGATGGCCACTGCCGCGACATAGATCCCCGCAGCGATTTCGCCTTTCTTGATGCGCTCAGAGGCGCCTTTCAGCACCAGGCTGGTCACCAGGAACGCCAGCAGTTGTACGAAAGCGGCGATCACTGCCCAGACGACGAAGTCCAGAATGCTGATCGAGTAGGCGATCACATTGCTGGCCGGAATGGCGAAACCGATGATGGCGCCTCCCAGGGCGATTGCGGCTGCAACGTTGCCCGCACGGATCAGTTCGAATTCCCTGTGCGGTGTGATTCGGGTGTAGATGAACTGGAACAGGGCGAACAGCACGGCGGCGCCGAGAATGTACAAAACAAACCCGAGCACGGCGGCTTTGTTCAGGGAGATAGAGAGCGCTTCAAGCATGGACTTCTTCCTTTTTAAAAAGTGTTCAGGTCGGTGGTGTACAGCGAAATACCCAGCGAAGTGCTCAAGCTGATGGTGCCTTCGGCGTCTTCTTCGACGGAAAACAGCAGGAATTCCCGGCGATCGGTCAGGCCGGTTTCGCGGGCGTACAACATCGAACGGTGCCCGATGCTGTAGGTCTCATCCGGATTCTTCAGGTGTTCGCTCAACGGCACCAGTTCGGTCTGGCCGTTCTCGGTGCCCCATTCGCGGGTGTATTCGACACCGTTGTGGGTGTAGGTCGGCAACCCGATCAGGCTTTGAGGGCCGGCCAGCCGACGCAGCTCCGCTTCACTGTTGATGGTGACGTAGCTGAGGTAATTGAACAGGATCACCGACTCGACCTGCCCGGCGATGTCACCGGTGGTGTGCACTTGCAGCCAGTAGTCTTCGTCGTTCATGTAATAGCGCGACAGCCAGTTCGACTGCCCGAGATCAATGGTGCCGGCGCTCCAGATCTGCTGGGAGCCGGGAATGGTCACTGCGGTTTTTTCGTCGAGCAACAATTTCAGGGTCGTATCGAACATCACGCCCTTGCCCAATGCCAGGCCCAGCGGGCCGGTGACTGGCAGGTTGTCGTTGGCTGTCCATTTCGAATCGGTATTCGTGCCCGCGTTCGGGGCCTCAAGCCCCAGCAACTGTTTAAACCATCCCATTGGAGATTTCCTTGAGGCGAGTGGAGGCGATGTAGAAGAGTTCGCCGCCCTTTACGCGAGTGGCGCCGGGCGGGTTGATCGAAGGCTGTCGGGCACCTTGGGCGCGGTAGCCGATAAGGGTCGCGTTGTGGTGTTCTTTCATCTGTGCGTACAGATCGCCGAACGTGGCTTCGAAGGTCTCAGGCAGTCTCATCAGGTATTGGGTGGCGCCTTGGCCCACGCACAGCAATTCATTGATGACCACTGACGAGCCCGGATCCTGAGAGGCGCGCACCAGCATCTCGATGGCCATGCTTGAGGTGCATTCCAGGCTGGGCGCGTACGCACTGGCGAGCGCGGCGATTTCACTTTCATTGAAGTGGGCGACCACATGCCCGACCGGGCTCAGTTGATTGACCGCCAGCACGGTGGCCAGGGTCAGATCGTCTGAATGGGTACGCACCAGTACGCGTTCGGCGTCAGGCACGCCGGCACGCAGCAAAAGTGCGGCAGAGGACAGGCTTTCGCCTTTGATAAAGGCCACCTTGCCCGGCATGGGATTTTCTTCGAGGTCGCAATCGCAAATGACGATCAAGTTGTCATTGGACGTTTCGTCCTGCAGCAACAATTCAATGACCCGCTCGCTGGACGCGCCTTCCCAGCCGATGAGAACGGTATGGCCGACCTTGCCGGTGAAATCGCCTTTGCCCTTCATGCCTTTTCTCCATACATCGATGACACTGCTGGTGGTTTTGCCGATGGCTGCCGTCAGCAGCGCAATGCCCCCGAGCATGATCCAGGTAGCCACGAAAATCCGTCCCGCGGCTGTCTGTGGCGCAAGATCGCCGTAGCCGACGGTGAGCGTGGTGGTGAGATAGAAGTAGGTGAACGTGGCAGGGGCGGTGAGGTGTTGTTCGCCCAGAAGCACCAGACCCAGCCAGGCCGTGCTCAGGTGTACGCCCAGCGCAATGGCCAGGCCGGCCCAGCCGAAGCGATGGAAGAAGGACGCCGCGTACGCGCGCAATAAAAGGAAAATCGACATTACATCCCTGACTCCTTGGGGGCTCATTCCTGGCGACGTAATCGCTCTGGCGCCTGAGTGCTCAAGTGCGGTTACCGGGCGGCATTAAACCTGCTGCGCGGCGTAGATAACAGTACCTTGGCTGCAATAAACCCGGCGATCGCACCAAAGATATGTCCTTCGAAGGAAATACCCCGGCGAGGAAGGAAGCCAACAATCAGCCCTCCATAGAGCAGGGCCACGACACTGGCCGTTATCAGGTTGCTCCAGCTCCTCTGGAACCAGGCGCGGGACAGGAGGTACGCCCACAGCCCGAATACCCAGCCGCTGGCACCGATATGCACGCCGGCAAAACCGAACAGCCAGATCAGCGAACCACCCAGCAAAATGATGATAGCGCTGACGGCCATGAACCGGTTGAGCCCCTCGACAATGACCAGGGTGCCGAGGATCAAAAAGGCAATCAGGTTGGCGCTCAGGTGCGCAAAAGATGTGTGCAAGAAAGGCGAGGTGATGATGCCGACCAGTCCGTGCAAGGTTCGCGGAACCAGGCCGAAGGCGTTAAGGCTGTAGCCGGTCGCAACATTGAGCAGTTGCAGCGCAACCATGAAGAGGGCCAGGCCGGCGATTGTCTTGAAACCCTTCAGGGCATCCATCCTTGACCTCGATTCGGCAGTAAAGAAGGGTGATCAATTAATGCCTGTCAGCCAAGCGCAATCCATGTGGGAGCGAGCAGGCCCGCTCCCACAGGTTCCACAGCTTGGAGAATTACTCGGCCGATTTTTTCTTCAGGCGTTCCAGGATCGCATTGGCGCTGCCTTCGTCCGGCGTGATGCCGGCTTCGCGCAGTTTGCGTTCCAGGTCGGTGCCGGTCGAAGCATCGGCCAGTTCGTCCTGGGCTTGCAGTTCAGCGGCGCGTTGCTGCTGCTTGGCCTGCAGGCGGTTCAGTGTACCGACGGCGGTTTCCAGCTTGCCGTTGGCGCCGCCACTGGCGATTGAAGCGCTGACCTGGGCTTTCTGTACGCTTTCACGAGCCTTGGCCATGTCCACTTGCTGGCGCAGGCTTTTGATGCGGTTTTCGGCCTTGGTGATGTCTTTGCGCATGTTGTCAGCATAACCACCGAATTCGGTGGCCTGTTTTTGCTCGACATCCAGTTCATTGGTCAGGGTCGAAATGGCTTCGGCCACTTCCAGTGCCAGGTCTTCGCGGTTGGCCTGGATGGCTGCCAGGGCCTTGGATTCCAGGTCCTTGATCTTGGCGTTGTACTCGCTGACGCGGTCAGCCGACAGTTTGTGCTTGGCCATGATGGTGACCAGCTCACGCTTGGCGTTGGCCAGCGCGCTGTCAGCATCGCGAATTTCCTGGTCGAGGATGCGCAGGGCCTGTTGGTCGACGATCGATTCGCCGACTTCGTTGGCACCGCCACGCAGCGCGGTGAACAATTTGCTCCAGATGGACTGAGTCATTGGATATATCCTGTTCCCGAATAATTAATTGAAGAAGCGTTCAAAGGCTTCGCTGGCGCGCTGGACGTTGTCGACGAGGGTTTTGATCTCGGTTACGACGTTGGTCAGGCTGGAGTCGGAGCTCAGCGCGCCGAACATGTTGTAAACGATCTGCCCGTTGGGCATGGACTCGATACCGATCGAGGACAACGGGAACATTTCCCGGCTGCGCAGAACGGCATCGTTGAATGCCGGGATGTCGTTGATCGACTCGACATCGACCAGGACCGTATCCACGATGATCTGATCGCCCACCACCGCGATGTAAATTGGCAAGCCACCGAAATCGTTCATTTCCAGCTTGATGCTGGACTCGGAGCCTTGAACGAGGGAGAGGGTGATTTCGTTCGCAACCACTTCGTCGAGGGCCTGAAGGGCGCTGTAGAGGCGATCGATGTTCCAGTTATTACCTGCGCTCATGTAATTCTCCGACATGAATGAGCCAGCCAGAATCGGTTGGCGTAGCTGTTTCTCCATTTGCTTGAGCAGGCTTCGATTTTCGGGAAGCACCCAAGTCTCGTGTTTCACATAGCCGGCGGCACCCAGGCCCGCGCGCATCTGCTTCATGTAAAAGCTCGATGGTTTTTTCGCGGAGGGTTTCGAGCGCTCTCCCTTGCGGCTCGCTGAATCGGTAACAGACCCGGTAGGCGGATCTGATGGAGAGCTGCTTTTCATGGTGCTGATCCCGTTGTGAAAAAACTCACGCGTGAGAAACACTACAGGCAATTTTTGCGGATCTCAATAGCTCACGCGTGAGATTTTTTCGACGGTTGCGCAGGTGTATGAAAAGAAGGCCTGTTGTGCAATGCCAGTCAGTTAAGCGCAATCCTGTGGGAGCCCGCTTCTCATCTAACCAGCCAGAAAGTCGTCGGTGGACACCACGCTTGCATAGGCAAAACCCAAGGCCGACATGAAGGCAGCGTGAACGTGGGCGGCCGGGACGGTGACGCCGTTGAACTCCAGATCAAGGGTGGCACAGGCGTCATGGATCACCGTGACCGTGTAGCCGAAGTCCGCTGCGGCACGAGTGACGCCGTCGATGCACATGTGGCTCATGCTGCCGACCACCACCAGGTGCTCGATGCCTTGCTGGTCGAGGATGTCCTTGAGTTCGGTTTCGCGGAACGAGTTGACGAAGTGCTTGAGCACCACCGGTTCATCGGCGCGGTTCAGGACTTTGGGGTGCAGCTTCGCGCCGTCGGAGCCCGGGGTGAAGAACGGTGCGGCGTCGGAGGTGAATTCGTGGCGGATGTGTACCACCGCGTCACCGGCCTCGCGAAAGGCCTGGATCAGCCGTGCAGCGTTGTCTGCGGCGGCATCGGCGCCTGCCAAAGGCCACTTGCCTTGGGGGAAGTAGTCGTTCTGGATATCGACTACGATGAGTGCTTGCTTGGCCATGAGTGTTTCCTCGAAGTGCTTGTTGGGTGTGATTCAAGTATTAGGTTTTGCAGGCCGTCCGAGGATTGGCCGCACCGACAATAGAAGGGGGAAAACTGACAATGGGCGTAGAAAGGGCAGTCGTCGAATTGGGCGTGCTGATCTATCCCGGCGCGCAAATGGCGGCGGTGCATGGGCTGACGGATCTGTTCGGCGTGGCCAACCGGATTGCCGCCGAGCATCAGACGGCGCAGTTGCCGTTGCTGCGGGTCAGTCATTGGCGGGTCGAGGGCGATCAGGCGCCAGAACGGGTCTACGACAGTCAACCCGGTCCGGCCGGTGCGTTGGTCGCGGTGTTGATCCCGCCGTCGATTGGCGGCTTTTCCGAGGGCCAGGCACCGCAAGGGCTGATCCGCTGGATTCGTCAGCAACACGCCAACGGCGCGACGTTGGGCGGGGTTTGCGTGGGTTCGATCCTGTTGGCTGAGAGCGGCCTGCTCGACGGCCGTAGCGCCACCACTCATTGGACCTCGGCCAAAGCCTTCGCCGAGCGTTACCCGGCGATCAAGCTCAAGGCTGACACGCCCATCGTCGATGACGGTGACCTGATTACCACGGCCGGGCTGATGGCCTGGTCAGAGCTGGGGTTACGGCTGGTGAACCGCCTGCTGGGGCCGAGCATTGCCACCGGCACGGCACGGTTTCTGGTGGTGGAGCACAGCGACAGCGCGAGCGAGTGCGGCAGTAATTTTTCACCGATTCTCAGCCATGGCGATGCCTCGATTCTCAAGGTCCAGCATTGGCTGCAAAGCACCGGGGCGATCGATGTCTCGCTGGCGACGATGGCCGAACGGGCGGGGCTGGAAGAGCGCACCTTCCTGCGGCGATTCCGCGCGGCGACCGGGTTGAAACCCACCGAGTACTGCCAGCACCTGCGCGTCGGCAAGGCGCGGGAAATGCTCGAGTTCACCAACGGCACCATTGATCACATTGCCTGGACCGTGGGCTATCAAGACCCGAGTGCGTTTCGGGCGACGTTCAAAAAGATTACCGGGCTGGCGCCGAGTGATTACCGGACGCGGTTTGGCGTGACGCCGCCAGCGGTTGTGGCCCGGTAGCCAGAGCACACCAGATCAAAATGTGGGAGCTGGCCTGCTCGCGATGGCGGCATCCGCCGCACCATCATTCTCAAGAAGGTTTCTTCGAGATCCGCAACGACTTGGCCTTGGCTTCCACCGCCAGATACATCACCACGGTGATCAACAGCGGCAGAATGAAATAGATCGCCCGATAAGCGATCAACCCCGCCACCAGGCTGCCCCGCGATACCTCATGCTGCAGCAGCGCCACGAACACCGTCTCCAACACGCCAAGCCCGGCCGGAATATGGGTGATGACCCCGGCAATGGCGCTGAGCAGCAACACACCAAGCACCAGCGGATAGTCCAGTTTGCTCGGCAGCAACGTGAAGATCACCGCCGCCATCAGCGACCAGTTCAGTGCGCCGAGGGCCAGTTGCAGAATTGCCATGCGCAGCGACGGCAGAATGATTTCCACGCCGCGAACCGACCATTTCCGGCGCTTGGAATACCGGCAGGCCGCCAGATATCCCATGCTCGACAGCAGCAACAAAACCCCCACGTCTTGCAGTGCATTGCTGCTCACTTTCCAGCCCGGCGGCATTCGCATCAGGCCGCTGCTGAACACTGTGCCGGCAATCACCATGTAGCCGAGCCAGTTGGTCGCCAGGCTCAGCCCGAGGATCTTCGCGATGTTGCCTTTGCTCACGCCGAGCCGCGAATAAAGCCGATAACGCATGGCGATGCCGCCGACCAGAGCGCTCAGGTTGAGGTTGAAGGCATAGCTGATGATCCCCACCGGCAAGATTTGTCGCCAGGTCAGGTTCTGCCGGATATAGGTGCGCCCGATCAGGTCAAAGCAGGCATAGACCAGAAAACTTGCCAGGGTCACACCGGAGGCGATGATCAGCGTACGCACTTTGAAATCAGCCAAGGTATCGAACACTTCGTTCCATTCGATGCGCTGGGCGAGCATCGTGAACAAAACGATTAGCGCCAGGAAAAACAGCATCGTCAGCGGTCTTTTCCAGCGGTGCCAGTGGTGTTTACCCGGCGTGTCGGAGTGCGGGGCAGGCTGCGCTCGGGAATGGCTCATGCCTTGGCGCTCCCGGTCGGATGAATGAAGGGTTTGAGACGCGGTTTATGCGCCGGCAGCCAGCCGGCCCACGCCGGAAAATGCCGCAGGAAGTGGAACACCAGAAAGCCGATGGTCATGTGCCAGATCCGCCCGCGAGGCGCCGTGTCCGTGGACATGACCTTGCAGTGATTGCTGCTCAACTCGTCGAGACGCTCGAACAGGTCGCGGTTGAACGCCCGGTCGCGGATCAGCACGTTGGCTTCCAGGTTCAGGGACAGGCTCAGCGGGTCGAGGTTGCTTGAGCCAACAGTGCTCCAGTCCTCGTCGACCAGGGCGACTTTGCCATGCAGGGGGCGGTCGCAATATTCGTAGATCAACACCCCGGCCCGCAGCAGATAGTCGTAGGTCATGCGCGCGGCGAGTCTGGCCACCCGCAGGTCCGGTTGTCCCTGAAGAATCAGGCGCACCTCGACCCCCCGGCGTGCCGCATTGCGAATCTCGTGCAGCAGCCGATAGCCTGGAAAGAAGTAGGCATTGGCGATCACCACGCGACGCCGGGCACTGCGCAGCACCTGTAAATACACCTCTTCGATATCTTTTGGGTGTTCTGCGTTGTCGCGATACACCAGTCGTACCTGACCGTCATGATCGTCGACCGCCAGTTCAGCATGCCGCTGCCGGCGGCGTTGCCACCAGTATTTGGCCCGGGCCGGGCGACCGCCTTGCAGCAAGGCGAAATGATGAATATCGGCCACCGCCGGGCCTTGCACTTCAACCGAGTAATCCTGTTTGGCCTCGGGGCCGAAGTCGGCCAGATGGTCGGCGGAAAAATTGATTCCGCCGAGGAACGCAATCGCGCCGTCGACCACCACAATCTTGCGGTGCAGACGGCGGAACCAGTTGGTGCGGATGCCCAGATGACGCGGAGCGGGATCGAATATTTGCAGGCGCACACCTGCATTGCTCAGGGCGACGAGGAACGCCGTACTCAGTTCGCCACAGCCGAATCCATCGAGACTGACGGTAATACGTACGCCGCGTTGCGCCGCTTCAATCAGGATCTGTTGAAGCTCATTGCCGACCTTGTCCTCGAACAGAATGAAGGTCTCCAGCAGGATTTCACTCTGGGCCTGACGCAGTACATCAAACACCCGTGGAAAGTACGCCTCGCCGTTTTCGAGCAATTGGACCCGGTTGTTACCGTGCCAGTTGTATTCGACGTCAGTCGCCGCCGGCTCGCGCACGGGCGGCGGTGGGGAGACCTGTTCGACCGTGGCCTTTTCCATCGACGGGCTACTCATAGCTCGATCTCCACCGATAGCGGCGCATGGTCGGAAAGGTGGGACCAGGGGCGTGCCGCCAGTACTTGCGGATGGCTGGCCTTAAGGTTGCGCACGTAAATACGGTCCAGGCGTAACGTCGGTAAGCGCGCCGGGAAACTGCGCGCCGGTTTGCCATGCCGCTCGGCGAATACCTCACGCAACCCGCAAGGCTTGAGCAACGCATCGGCGCGCTGGCGCCAGTCGTTGAAGTCGCCGGCGACCACCACCAGGGCATCCTGCGGTAACTCTTCCAGGCGTCGGATCAGCAGCTTGAGTTGTGCCCTCCGGTGGCTTTCGCGCAGCCCCAGGTGGACGCAAATGGCATGCACTTCCCGGCCATCGCCGGGCATCCGCAGCACGCAATGCAGGATTCCACGGTTTTCATGGCCGCTGATGGACACGTCGAGATTGTCGTGACGCACGATCTGGAATTTCGACAACAGCGCATTGCCGTGATCGCCCGCCGGGTAGACCGCGTTGCGCCCGTAGGCGAATTGCGGCCACAGGCTATCGGCAAGGAATTCGTACTGGGGCATCGCCGGCCAATTGTTGTAGCGCTGGGGATGATGCTCGTGGGTGCCGTGGACCTCCTGCAAAAACACCACATCGGCGGACACACTGCGCACCGCGTCGCGCAACTCGGGGAGGATGAAGCGTCGATTGAGCGCGGTGAACCCTTTGTGGGTGTTGACCGTCAGCACGGTGAAGCGACTCACGGTGCTGATGATGGGTTGCTGTTCATCCGTCGTGCCGACCGGATCGGGAATGCTCATGGCAGTACTCCTTCGGCAGCCGGCTCGCCGGGGGCGGTGACAAGGTCTTTGTCGAGATGGAAGCGCTCAAGCAGGCGACGGGCGTGTAGCGCCAGCCTGAAATGCCGATATGAGTCGCCGCCATGTCGCCTCCCATCCTCGGACAGCCCTGTCTTTTGATGACTGCGAGGCGAGCGAGAAAGTTTCGACGGGGCTACGGACGGTACACGTTCGACAAAACACCACCGATCAACTGTGGGAGCCTGCTCGCTCCCACAGTGGTTAGTGCCCGGCAACGATCCGGGTCGAACCTTCAGCCGGCTCGGCATACACCGGGCCCAACCGATCAAGACGACCACTCCAGGCTGTCAGTGCCAGCGCCACCAACACCACCAGGCCACCGATCCACGCGGTATGGATCAGCCCCATGTTCGCTACGATCAAACCGCCACCCCACGCACCACCGGCAATGCCGAGGTTGAACGCCGCAATGTTCAGGCCCGACGCCACGTCCACCGCATGCGGGGTGTGATGTTCGGCCTGACGCACCACATACACCTGCAGGCCCGGCACGTTGCCGAACGCCACCGAACCCCAGACCAACACAGTGGCCAGGGCCAGCCACGGATTGCCGGCGGTGAAGGTCAGCACGAACAGCACGGCGGCGAGCAGGGCGAAGATGATTTTCAGGGCACCGATCGGGCCGCGTTTGTCCGCCAGCTTGCCGCCCCAGATGTTGCCGACGGCCACCGAGATGCCGTACACCAGCAGCACCAGGCTGACGGTACTGGCGCTGAAGCCTGCAATGTCCTGAAGAATCGGCGCCAGAAAGGTGAAGGCGATGAACGAGCCGCCGTAGCCGACCGCCGTCATGGCATACACCAACAACAGGCGCGGTTGTTTGAGTACCTGCAATTGCTGCAACAGCGAAGCCGGTTTGCTGTGGGCGATGTTTTTCGGCACGTAGAGCAGGCTGCCGATGAAGGCGATCACACCCAATGCAGACACGGCGAGGAAGGTTTCACGCCAGCCGAAATGCTGACCGATAAACGTCCCCAGTGGCACGCCGGTGACCAGCGCCACGGTCAGGCCGGTGAACATGATGGCAATCGCGCTGGCGGCCTTTTCCTTCGGCACCAGGCTGGTGGCGATGATCGAGCCAATCGAGAAAAACACCCCGTGGGCCAGGCCGGTGACGATCCGCGCAATGATCAGCGACTCATAGCTCGGCGCTTTCCAGGCCAACAAGTTGCCGAGGGTGAACAGCACCATCAGCGACAACAGCAGCAATTTACGCGGGACTTTGCCGGTGAGGGCGGTCAGCACCGGCGCGCCGACGGCCACCCCGAGTGCATACAGGCTGACCAGCAGACCGGCGGACGGCAGGCTGACGCCGAGGTCGGCGCCGATGGTGGGTAACAGGCCAACGATGACGAACTCCGTCGTCCCGATGGCGAAAGCGCTGAGGGTCAGCGCCAGCAAGGCAATGGGCATGGCTGCAACTCCGGTGGATTGATTGATGGAGCGCAGTGTCGGGGTTTGGGTCGTGCGGAAAAATACAGGGGTGGGCATTTGATATTTGCGTGCAGGTCAAATATCGCGAGGGCTGATTTGTGTTGGCGCGGATGGGGCAGGACCAGACAACATCAATGCTGGATCAGTTTGCTACGGACCTGAGCACTGGCCTGTTGATCCAGCTCCAGCCAGAACTGCTGCTTGCCGGCGATTTCGGCGGCGGCCGGCAAGCCGTTGCGGTACACCAGTCGATTGCTCGCCAGCGCCGGCACTTTCGCGCCCGGCAACAGGGTGCCGGCGAGGTTCAGCGGATCCACCCCGCACACCGCGATCAAACTGCCGTCATGCGGGCGCCGCCTGACTTCGCGCAGCAACGGGATCGCCTCGGGCAGCGCAAACTGTTCACCGGCCAAACCACTGACAAACCGCCCGCCACGGATCTCGCCCCGGGCTTCCAGCCGATGGAGCGTGCGCAGCAATTCCCGCCAACTCGGCAACCAATCCGCCTCACGCTCCAGCACGCGCCAGAACACCACGCCGTAACGGCGCAGCAAGGTCATGGCGATGTGTTCCAGGGTTTCTGTGGGCGTGGACGTCGGGCGTTGTTTATCCACAATCGGCTTATCCACAACCGGTGCGGCAGTACCACGACGCAACAACGCCCAGCGCCCGGCATCGTCCATGCCGCCGACAAACGCCCCGCGACCACGTCGGCTGCTACGATTCTGGCGTTTGCTGGCCGGGGTGATCAGCGCCCGCAACCCGGCGAAACTGTCGGCGTTTACCAGTCCGGCACCCACCAGTTCCTGCAAGGCGATTTCCAGTTCCGAGCGCAGCAGATGGGCCTCGTGCATCAGCTCATCGAAAAACAGCGCGCCGTGCTGGCTGAGCGCTGCATGGACCTTTTGTGTTTTGGGCGACAGTTCGCTGACCGGCGTCTGCTCGGTCAAGCTGCTCCACAACCCGACCTGACTACGCGGCAGCAGCAGAATTGGCGTGCTGCGCAATGCCGTGCCGGTGCTCTTGTTGCGCGCAGTCAGGCGCGTCCAGACCAGTTTGCCGCTGCGGCATAACTCATCCAGCCAGCTCGCCGAATAGTCTTTGAGCCGCGCCGGCAGAATGTCGCTGTCCCATGCCGAAGCGGCGGCGGGGTAGCCTTCGAACTGGCTGATGATCGCCGGCAACACTGCGCTACCCTGGCCTCGGCTTGCGGTGGAAAGATGCTGCCAGTCGAACAGAAAACGCATGAAATCCTGCAACGCCACCGGCTCGATTTCCCGCCGCAGCCGTTTGACTGTGTATCGATGAATTCGCGCCAGCAGATGCCGTTCGCACCATTCCTCTTCACGGGCGCCCGGGCTGAATTGCCCGCGCAGCACGTAACCTTCGCGTTCCAGTTGCGCCAGGGCCTGAGTGACTTGAAGCGCCGGTAATCCAAGCGGTTCGGCAATCGCCGTCAGTGGCAACGGACCAAACGCGCTGAGCCGCGCACGGATCACTTCCAGCACCGCTTCGTCCGGTTCCCAGATTTCATCGAAACCCGGCAACGCCTCCAGCGCTGGCTGCAACGTGGCCTGTAGATAAATCGCCCGCAGGCAGGTCAGCCGCTCCAGCGCCAACCACAGCGAATGCTCGGCATTGATCTGCAAGCGGCTGGCGCGGCCACTGTCGGCCAGGGTGTTCAGCCACTCGAGCCAATTGGGGTTGGCCTGGGCCTCGCTTTCGGTAATACACGCCAGGCTCATCAAGGCCTCATGCATTTCATCAAGGCCGGTTGGCGTTGGCCAGGCTTCGTCGCGCACGGCGGCAATCGCCTCGGCGTCCAGCGCGCCGAGGTCATCGGTGGACTGCGGATCGCTCCAGCGGCGGTTGAGCACCGCCTGAGTACGGCGTTCTTCCAGCGGCGCGTCGTCGAGGAAGGTGTAGGGGCGGGCGCTGAGGATTTCTGCCGCCAGTGGCGAAGGCGCCGGCAAATCACGGCTGATCAGGCGAATGTCGCCCTGCTCCATACGTCGCAACAGCGCCAGCCAGCCTTCGCTGTCCATGGCCTCGTGCAGGCAGTCGTCGAGGGTTTGTTCCACCAGCGGATGGTCGGGAATCTCGCGCTCGCCGGCGAGGTTTTCCACGCAGGCGATCTGATCGGGAAACACGCTGGCGATCAGGTCTTCGCTTTTCATCCGCTGGATCTGCGGCGGTACTTTGCGGCCGCCGCTGTAGCGTGGCAGCGCGAGGGCGACCCCGGCATTCCAGCGCCAGCGCACGCCGAACAGCGGGGCCTCGAGCACTGCTTGAGTCAGGATATGTTCAGCACTGTTGCTGTGCAGGTAGCGCCACACGTCGTCCAGCTCGAAGCTGTGGCTGGTGGACAGCGACAGCACGATGGCGTCTTCGCTGGCGGCGGCCTGCAATTCGAAGTTGAAGGTGCGGCAGAAACGCTTGCGCAGGGCCAGGCCCCAGGCGCGATTGATGCGGCTGCCGAGCGGCGAGTGGATGATCAGTTGCGTACCGCCGGACTCGTCGAAAAACCGCTCCATCACCAGTGTGTCTTGCGACGGCAAGGCACCGAGGGTCAGGCGGGCCCGGGCCAGGTAGTCGATCAGTTGCTCGGCGCTGGCGAGGTTCAGGCCAAGGGTGTCGGTCAGCCAGTCGAGCGCCGGTTGCAGATTACCGGGTGTGGCAGCGAGCAGATCATCGAGTTGTGCTTGCAGGCGGGCCACGGCGAACGACAGTTCATTGCTGCGACCGGGTGCTTCGCCGAGCCAGAACGGAATGGTCGGCGGCTGACCCTGAGCGTCTTCGACCCGGACCTTGCCGGTTTCGACCCGCAGGATTCGGTACGAGGTATTGCCCAGCTGAAAGATATCCCCGGCGATGCTTTCCACCGCGAAGTCTTCGTTGACGCTGCCGATGTTCAGCCCCTGAGGCTCCAGCAACACGCTGTAGTCGGCGTTGTCCGGAATTGTCCCGCCGCTGGTTACGGCGGTCAGCTTGGCGCCCCGACGACCGCGCAAGGTGTGGCTTACAGCGTCCCGGTGCAGGTAAGCGCTGCGGATGCCCTGGCGACCGTTGTAGCCCTCGGCGAGCATGTGCAGCAGCGATTGGTAATGTTTTTCGTCGAGCCTGGCGTAAGGCGAGGCGTTGCGCAGCATCTGCAGCAGGGCCTGTTCCTGCCATTCCTGGCAGCTGACCTCGGCGATGATCTGTTGGGCCAGCACGTCCAGCGGCGCTTCGGGGATCTGCAAGGTGTCGAGTTCGCCACGGCGCACGCAATCGAGCAGGGCGGCGCATTCGATCAGGTCGTCGCGGGTGGTGGCGAACAACCGGCCCTTGGGCGTGCCGCCAACCTGGTGCCCGGAGCGGCCGACCCGTTGCAGAAAACCGGCAATCGAGCGCGGCGAAGCGATCTGGCACACCAGGTCGACGTCGCCAATGTCGATCCCCAACTCCAGCGAGGCGGTGGCGATCAGCACTTGCAGCTCGCCGCGCTTGAGCCGTTGCTCGGCGTCGAGGCGAAATTCCTTGGCCAGGCTGCCATGGTGGGCGGCCACGGCCTCTTTGCCGAGGCGTTCGCTCAAGTGCCGGCTCAGGCGTTCGGCCAGGCGCCGGGTGTTGACGAAAATCAGCGTGGTCCGGTGCTCGCGGGCGAGGGCGGCGAGGCGGTCGTAGACCAGCTCCCATACGTCATTGGCCATTACCGCCGACAACGGCACCGGCGGCACTTCTATATCGAGATCCCGTGGGCGGGCGTGACCGATGTCGATGATTTCGCAGGCGCGATCGCGGCCGACCAAAAAGCGTGACACCGCTTCGATGGGCTTTTGCGTGGCCGACAGGCCGATCCGCACCAGCGGTTGCGGGCAAAGCGCTTGCAGACGTTCCAGGCTCAGGGCCAGGTGACTGCCGCGTTTGCTGGCGGCGATGGCGTGGATTTCGTCGACGATTACCGTTTGCGTGGTACCGAGCATTTGCCGCCCGGAGTCAGAGCCAAGGAGCACGTAAAGGGATTCCGGGGTGGTGACCAGAATGTGCGGCGCGGTTTTGCGCATGGCCGAGCGGTCTTTTTGCGGCGTATCGCCGGTGCGCACGGCGGTGCTGATCGGCACGTCGGGCAGGCCCATCACGCGTAACTGCTCGGTGATGCCGGCCAGCGGGGTTTGCAGGTTGATCCGGATGTCGTTGGACAGCGCCTTGAGCGGCGAAACGTAGACCACCAGGGTTTCGTCCGGCAGGCCATCCGGGTTCTCCAGCCCGCGATGGACCAGATCGTCGAGCACGGCCAGAAACGCGGTGAGGGTTTTACCGGAGCCGGTGGGCGCGGCAATCAGCGTTGAGCGGCGCTGGCGGATCAACGGCCACGCCCGGGCCTGGGCGGCGGTGGCCGTCGCGAAAGTGTTGCTGAACCAGGCGCTGACGGCGGGGTGAAAGCCTGCCAGTGCAGCGTCCGTGGGGATGGGCAGATTCATGAAGTAATTTATGCGGGTGGGGCGGGGAAGTTGCAAGTACCGCTCAGGGTCTGTGTTGATCCTGAGGCCCGTAGCAGCACCACAAATCCTCGGGAACTACACTTTACGGATGACGGTTGCGCACTAAACCCGCAAAATGCAACGATTCCGGCAATTATTGAGGACATCGCCTGCGGGCGCTGTCGATAAAGCCATCGTTCCAATCAGACTGGGCCTGCTGACTCTATGCGAATGCGCCTTATGTTACTGGGCGGCGGAAATGCCCTTGGGCAGGCGCTGATTCGCCTCGGTGCGGAGGAAGACATCGGTTTCCTCGCCCCCCGCCCACCACAAGACGGCTGGGACGCCGCGAGCCTGACGCAACTGCTCGACGATACCCGTCCGGATGCGTTGATCAATCTCGCCTACTATTTCGACTGGTTCCAGGCGGAGACCGTCAGCGAGCAGCGTCTGGCCGGGCAGGAGCGCGCCATCGAGCGTCTGGCCGAGCTGTGCCAGCATCACAACATCGTGCTGCTGCAACCGTCGAGTTATCGCGTGTTCGATGGCTCCCGGGCGACCGCCTACAGCGAAAAAGACGAACCGGTACCGTTGGGCCTGCGCGGTCAGGCCTTGTGGCGCATCGAGCAAAGCGTGCGCGCCACCTGTCCGCAGCACGTGTTGCTGCGTTTCGGCTGGCTGCTCGACGACAGCCCCGACGGCACCCTCGGGCGATTCCTGGCCCGGGCCGAGAAAGCCGAAGAACTGCTGTTGGCCGATGATCGCCGCGGTAATCCGACGCCGGTGGACGACGCCGCCCGGGTGATCATCTCGGTGCTCAAGCAACTCGATTGCGCGGCGCCGCTGTGGGGCACTTACCACTACGCCGGGCATGAGGCGACCACGCCGCTGGCACTGGGGCAGGCGATTCTGACTGAAGCTCGCGCCCTGCATCCGCTGGCCATCGAAGCGCCGACCGCCCAGGCTCACGCCGCGCGGCCCGACGCTGCCGAAGAACCGCAACACGCGGTGCTGGCCTGCAAGAAAATTCTGCACACTTTCGGGATCAAGCCCCGCGCCTGGCGCGCGGCACTCCCGGGCTTACTGGATAGGTTTTATCGCCATGGCTGACGGCCCTGTTTTAATCACCGGCGGCGCCGGTTTCATCGGTTCGCACCTGACCGATGCCTTGCTCGCCAAAGGGCATTCGGTGCGGATTCTCGATGACCTGTCCACCGGCAAACGCAGCAACCTGCCGATGGACAATCCCCTCGTCGAACTGATCGAAGGCGACGTCGCCGATGCCGCCCTGGTGGCGCAGGCGATGCTCGGTTGCAGCGCGGTGGCGCATCTGGCCGCGGTGGCTTCGGTGCAGGCTTCGGTGGACGATCCGGTGAAAACTCACCAGAGCAACTTCATCGGCTCGCTGAACGTCTGCGAAGCCATGCGTCAGGCCGGTGTCAAACGCGTGTTGTACGCGTCCAGCGCAGCGGTCTATGGCAACAATGGCGAAGGCGAGTCGATCGACGAAGACACGCCCAAGGCACCGTTGACGCCGTATGCGGTGGACAAGTTGGCGAGCGAGCATTACTTCGATTTCTATCGCCGCCAGCATGGTCTGGAACCGGTGATTTTCCGCTTCTTCAATATATTCGGCCCGCGCCAGGATCCGTCCTCGCCGTACTCCGGTGTGATCAGCATTTTCAGCGAGCGAGCGCAGAAAGGCCTGCCGATCACCGTGTTTGGTGATGGCGAGCAGACGCGCGATTTTGTCTACGTCGAGGACCTGGTGGACGTGCTGGTGCAAGCCATCGAGAAACCGCAGGTCGAGGTCGGGGCGGTGAATGTCGGCTGGAATCAGGCGACAACTCTCAAGCAGATGCTTGAAGCCCTTGAAGCCGTGGTCGGCAAGCTGCCGCCCGTAAGCTACGGCCCGGCGCGTTCCGGTGACATCCGCCATTCACGAGCGAATAACCGGCGTTTACTGGAGCGGTTCACCTACCCGGAGCAGACGCCGATGAGCGTTGGCCTGGCGCGGTTGTTGGGGCACTGAGGTTTTACACCGCTGTGAAAAAGGCGCCTTGAAGGCGCCTTTTTCACGGCTGGAATTTGCGTTATCGCTGATGCAATCCCCGTGACGGGGGAGTTTTGCTCCCGGTCGACCGCGTATCGGTCGCCATCAGTTTGAGTCTGGCCGTCACAACGCCTCATTCACCACCACGTGAACGTTCTTTAGAACTTGTAACCCAGGCCGACCATGTAGATGAACGGATCGACGTCCACGTTCACCCGTGCGCGGGTGCCCGGGGCCACGGCGTTGTTCTCGACGGTGGCACGGGTGTCGATGTCGATGTAGCGCACCTGGGCGTTGATCATCACGTTGTCGGTGAGCATGTAATCGGCACCGACCTGCCAGGCCAGGCCCCAGGAGTTATTCGCCTTGAAGTTGCTGAAGCCATTGGCGCTGGCTTCGCTGCCGACGTGCTCGTCGTAGATCCAGGTGTAGTTGATACCGCCGCCGATATACGGCTGGAATGCGGACTTGGAATCCAGCGGGTAGTAGACCAGGCTCAGGGTCGGCGGCAGGTGTTTCAGGGTGCCGAGTTTGCCGTTGGCGGCGTCGAGCGCGGTGCCTTTGAGCTTCACGTCATGCTCGAACGGCGAAGCCGCCAGCAGTTCGATCCCCAGGTTGTTGGTGATCATGTAGGCGAAGTTCAGGCCCAGTTGCGTGTCGCTGCTCATGGTGGCCTTGCCACCCAGATCAGCGCCCTTCAGCGGGCCTTGATCGACCTTGACGCTGGAGCTGTCGGCCGTCGGATTCACGGTGATCGCACCGGCCCGAACGATGATGTCGCCGGCGGTGTGGGCATGGGCGAGCGGGGCTGTGAGCGCGAGGGCAAGCAGCGAAGCGCTGAGCAGGGACTTGTGCATGGGGGCTCCAAAGGACGTTAAAAATGTTTGATGTCCAATGGTAGGGATCCAACTGATACGGTCTTTTGACTCAGCTCAACGAAACAGTGATGCCCCTAAAAGATCGCAGCCTTCGGCAGCTCCTACATTGACCGAGTGAAAACCCGATCCTGTAGGAGCCGCCGAAGGCTGCGATCCTGGCGATGTCAACGATACGAATGACTGGAGGATTCACTCCGGCAGTTCATACACATAAATCTTCTGCGCCTCCATCTGATACCCGGCATCCGCCAATTCGCTGGTGGACGCCTTGACCTGCAACGCACCCTCGACCCAGTACGGCTGATACAGCTCATCAAGCTTCACGCCGACTTCGCTTTTGACGTGCACGATCTGGTTCGACGGCGGCGGCGGTACGTGGATGCAGGCGCCGAAATACGGCACCAGCAGAAAATCGGTGGTGCGGCCTTCTTCACTGACTTCCAGCGGCACGATGTACCCCGGCAAGCGAATGTTCTGGCCATCGAGGCTTTTCACCACCGGCGCGTTTGGCATGTCCTGTTTGGCGGCCGGCGCCGACTCTGCGGACAACGCGTCGCTCATCTTCGACAGGTCGTGCAGTGGCGTCATGTTCGGCACTTCCGGTGGGGCATCCGGCGGGATCATTTCCGACCAGGTCAGGTCTTTCGGCTCGGCCGCCCACAGCGGCAGAGCGACCAGCATCAACAGCGCAAGCAGCACGCGGGGCATTTTCAACGTCCTCATAAGCGGATCGACAGGCCATCGGCCAAGGATTGGCGATAGGCGCGCCAGGCCGGCACGCTGCCCATCAGCAGCGCGGCGATCAGGATGCCACCGAGCAGCGTCCATTCATATTCGCTTGGCCAGGCCAGCGGCAGGTACAAACCGTAATTCGACTGCACGTAACCCTGCGCCACGGCGATGCCCACATACAGCAGCGCCACGCCGGCAATCACTCCCGACAGCGCCAGGGCAAACGCTTCCAGCACCAGTAAAGTCGCGATATGCCATGGTCGCGCGCCCACCGAGCGCAGAATCGCCATCTCGCGGCGGCGCTCGTTGAGGCTGGTGAGAATCGCCGTGAGCATGCCGATCAACCCGGTCAGCACCACGAACAGCGAGACGACGAACAAGGCTTTTTCTGCCGTGCTCATCAAGCTCCACAACTCCTGCAGCGCCACACCCGGCAGGATCGCCAGCATCGGTTCGCCACGGAATTCGTTGATTTCACGTTGCAGCGCGAAGGTCGAAATCTTGTTGTTAAGGCCGAGCATGAATGCGGTGATTGCCTGCGGTGTCAGGTCCATGTTGCGCGCCTGATCGGCACTGACCCGACCGTTACCACGCGCCGGTACACCGTTGTGCCAGTCGATGTGGATCGCTTCCATGCCGCCGAGGCTGATGTGCAGCGTGCGGTCCACCGGGGTGCCGGTGCGTTTGAGGATGCCGACCACAGTGAACGGCTTGTCGTCGTGCTTGACCAGGCTGATCGCTGCCACGCCATGGGCCAGTACCAGTTTGTCGCCGAGCTTGTAGTGCAGCGCATCGGCCACTTCGGCACCGAGCACCACTTCGAACGGATCGCTGGCGAAGGCACGGCCGTCGGCCAGTTCCAGATGCTGTTGATGGCCGTACTGGTAATGCTCGAAGTACGCCTCGGTGGTGCCCATCACCCGATAACCACGATGGGAATCGCCGAGGGACATCGGGATCGCCCACTTCACTTTCGGGTTGTTGGCGAACTGCTCGAAGCTGTCCCAGCGGATGTTGTTGGTGGCGTTGCCGATGCGGAATACCGAATACAGCAGCAGGTTCACCGAGCCGGAACGCGCGCCGACGATCAGGTCGGTGCCGCTGATGGTGCTGGCGAAACTGGCCTTGGCCTCGGTGCGTACCCGCTCCACCGCCAGCAGCAGGCAGACCGACAGGGCGATGGCGAACGCGGTGAGGATCGCGGTGAAGCGACGGTTAGCCAGGCTGGCCATGGCTAGACGAAACAAATACATCTCAAACCTCGGACGGGGTGGCGGCGCGATTGAGATCGGCCAGCGACAGGTGGCGATCGAACAGCGGCGCGAGGCTCTGATCGTGACTGACGAACAACAGGCTCGAGCCGGCTTCGCGGCATTCTGCGAACAGCAGGCGAATGAAGTTTTCGCGAGCATCGTAGTCCAGGGCTGAGGTCGGTTCGTCGGCGATCACCAGTTCCGGCTGACCGATCAACGCACGCGCGGCAGCGACCCGTTGCTGCTGGCCGATGGACAGCGAATCGGCGCGGCGGCCCAGAATGTTTTCGTCCTTCAGGCCCAGATGGGCGAGCAGGGTGGCGGCGGCCTGATCGACGCTGCCGTGGCGCTGTTTCGCCCGCTCGGCGCGCAGTTTCGAGAAGTGACAGGGCAGTTCGACGTTCTCCCGCACTGACAGAAACGGCAGTAAGTTGAACTGCTGGAAGATGTAGCCGGTGTGATCGACCCGGAAGTGGTCGCGGGCACCGGCCGAGAGTTCGGTCAGCTCCTGGCCGAGCAGGCGGATGCTGCCGCGGTCAGGCTTCTGCACACCGCCGAGCAGGCCGAGCAGGGTGGTCTTGCCGCTGCCGCTGGGGCCTTTGAGGAACAGGGTTTCACCAGGCTCCAGGCGAAACGCCGGGATGTCCAGCAGCGTCGGGTGACCAGGCCAGCTGAAGCCCAGGTCGGACAGTTCGATGAGTGCTTGGGTCATGGCGCCGATTTCATGGTGTTGATGACCTGTAGGAGCTGCCGAAGGC
Source organism: Pseudomonas sp. GM18 (assembly GCF_000282195.1). Classification (GTDB taxonomy): domain Bacteria; phylum Pseudomonadota; class Gammaproteobacteria; order Pseudomonadales; family Pseudomonadaceae; genus Aquipseudomonas. The sequence continues at coordinate 51,898 of NZ_AKJT01000005.1, read as the reverse complement.
TCGGGCCGCGTTCGGCGTTCCTACGGGATTGGTGTTGGATCAGAATTTCAGGGCAGCGGCCTTGGCCGTCACTTCAACCCCTTGCTGCCCGCTCGGGCTGATCAGTTGTACCTGAATCTTCTGGGTAGCCGGGAACGTATTAAAGATAGTCGCCAGGTCCAGGGTCTTCAGCGCGCCCGGGGCCGAGCAGCTGAATTGGTAATGGGCGTGGATTTCGCTGTGGTCATGGTGATGTTCATGACCGTCCTTGGCGTCTTCGTGATCATCTTCGTCATGATCGTCGGCATCCGGCTTGTCACCGAACAGCGGGCTCTCCAGTTCCTGGGTCGCGACCACGCAACCGGCGGCTTTCGGCAGGTTGAACAGCGTCAGCGGTTTTTCCAGTTGGGCACGGACCGCGGCGACTTTGGCTTTGTCGGCGTCGGTGGTGGCGGCGTGTTCGAAGCCCACCAGGTTCATTGCCGGGCTTTCCAGTTCCAGCTCCAGGGTCTGGCCGTCCAGCGCCGCATTCAAACGACCGACGCCATGTTCGTGGGCGCCGAGGCTGCCGTGCTCATGGTCGTGATCATGCTCGACAGCCGCGTGGGCGACAGCCAGCGGCAACAGGGCAAACGGCAAAGCGAGCAGCAGACGGCGCATGGCGGGTCTCCGAAAAGTAAAATGAAAAATTTGTTATGTAATCTTATAACGAAAGTGCCGAGAGTTTGACCGTCTGCTTGGCGTTGTGCAAGACCCATGGGAGCATGCGAGTCATGTGTGGGCAGGAGCAGACTTATGTTGCGAATACGCGGAAGCATCGGCGACTGGCCGGTGGATTTGACTCTGGAACTGGATGAGGGCGACTGGGCGCAGCTCGGTGCGCAGTTGCAGGCTGCCAAACCCGAGGCGAGTGCAACACCGGTCAAACCGGTGAATCAGGACGAGGCGCTGTGGCAGATCGCCAAAGAACTGCTGCGCAAGGCCGGGCAATTGAGCGGGCCGGATTTGCTGGAGCAGTTGGAAGGGCTGACCGGCAGCGCAGCAGCGGGCAAGCGCTTGTTGGTGCGCTTGCGCCACTGCGCAGACGTCAAAGTGGTGAGCGGCGGGGATACGCCGCTCTACAGCTGGATCGAGTAAGCCACAAAAAAAGATCGCAGCCTGCGGCAGCTCCTACAGGGGGAATACATATCCCGCGTAGGAGCTGCCGAAGGCTGCGATCTTTTGATTTCAATAGAGCGCGGCAAACAACTTGCGACGGTACGTGGTCACCAGCGGGTGATCGTTGCCCAGCAGTTCGAACACTTGCAGCAAGGTCTTATGCGGCAAGCCTTCGCTGTAGCTGCGATTACGGATGAACAGTTTCAGCAAGGCATCCAGCGCCGCGTCGTATTGCTGACGGGCCAGTTGCTGGATCGCCAGTTGATACACCGCCTCATCGTCCTGCGGATTTTTCGCCAGGCGTGCTTTCAGGTCTGCCGCATCCGGCAAATCCCTGGCCTGGCCGAGAAACTGGATCTGCGCCTTGGCGCCGGCCAGCGCGGCCTTGTGTTCATCGGTCTTGACCGCGTCGAGCACGACTTGCGCTTCACCCAGTTCACCGCGTTCGGTGAGGCAGCGGGCGTAGAGGATCAGGGCCTTGGCATTGGTGTTGTCTTCAGTCAGCAAGACTTTGAGCGTGGCTTCGGCGTCGGCGAAACGGCCGTCATCGAACAGCGCCTGAGCCTGTTCGAACGGATCGGCGGCGGCCGGCGGCGGCATTTGCACATGAGGCTCGAGCATCGTGCGCACAGCGGATTCCGGTTGCGCACCGGCAAAACCGTCCACCGGCTGACCGTCCTTGAACAGCACCACCGTTGGCAGGCTGCGAATGCCGAAACGCGCAACAATGTCCTGCTCGATGTCGCAGTTGACCTTGGCCAGCAGCAACTCGCCCTGATAGCTCTCGGCGATGGTTTGCAGCATCGGCATCAGGGCCTTGCACGGCGCACACCATTCGGCCCAGAAATCCACCAGTACCGGTTTGTGAAAAGAGTTCTCGATCACCGACTGGTCGAAATCGGCAGTCGTGGCGTCGAAAATGTACGGCGTTTCCTGACTCATGGGGGATCTCGTAAAAGCATGGATGGAACCACTATAAAGCTTGGTAGGGGGCGGCTGAAAGCGGGGTGACATGTCGGCTTCAAGTACGCCGCGCGTGGTAAAGGCTCACATGCCGAAACTCTTCGGGCTCGGCCAGGTCCGGCAAGGTCATCGCCTCCAGCATCTCGATGCGCCGATATAGCGGATGGCGAAAGTCCCGTACCCGTGAATCCGCCACCAACGCTTCCCGGCCACGGCTGAGAAACTCGTCGAGTAACGGCAGATTTTCCCGGTCGTACAACACATCGGCCACCAGAATCAGATCAAACCGATCCGCTTCGGCGAAAAAATCCGTCGAGTAGCGCAGTTGCACATCATTGAGTTCGGCATTCGCCCGACACGCGGCAATCGCCAGCGGGTCGAGGTCACAGGCCACCACTTCCAGCGCCCCGGCCTTCACTGCCGCAATCGCGGCCACCCCGGAACCGGCACCGAAATCCAGCACCCGTTTGCCTTCGACCCAGTGCGGGTGTTCGGCGAGATAGCGGGCCACGGCCAACCCACTGGCCCAACAGAAACTCCAGTACGGCGGCTCGTGGAGAATCCGCCGGGTTTCTTCGGGGCTGAAGGCGCGGTCCATGTTGTCACCGTCGATCAGCCAGAGTTTCAGCTCGGTGCCTGGTAACTCACAGGCTACAAGCTGTGCGTCACCAAGCAGTTCACCCAACGCCTGTTGCAGGTCGAGCGGTGCAATCATGGCGCTTTGACGAATTGCAGCTGACCCAGGGCCTGGGTCGTCGGCTGTGTGATGAGTTGCGCCGGCAGATGCAGAATCAACTGCCCGGACTGGCTGGCGCGGCCGCGCAGTTCAACGCGAGCGCCAACCGGGAAGGATTCAGGGTTGAAACGCAGGCGAAACGGCAACACCTGATTAGTGCCGATCAGGTTGGCACTGGCGAGCAATTGCTGCGGGCGATCCTTGTCGTCGATCACCAGCAGCGCCAGTTCGACTTCAGCATCGGCCGGCACGCCCAGCAGGGTGCCGCTGATTTCACGTTGGTAAGCCGGCAGCGGGCCGAGCTCGGCAGATGCCTTGGCTTTCTTCTGCGCCTGTTGCGGCGCCGGGCCGGGCGTCGGTGGCTGGGGCTTGGGTGCATCGCTGCCACAGGCCACCAGCAGGCTGAAAAGACTGAGCAAAACGAGCGGTCGTAACGGCATTGGCGGCTCCGGCAAGGTGAAAACATTATAGCCCGTCTGTATACCGCAAACCCTATGGCTTGTCTTGCCACGGGGATGCGCTACCATGGCCCTCCCATTTTTTGTTGCCTGCCACCATGCACTGTCCCTTCTGCGGTGCCAACGACACCAAGGTCATCGACTCGCGTCTGGTCGCCGAGGGCGAACAGGTGCGCCGCCGGCGTGAATGCCTGGCCTGCGGCGAACGTTTCACGACGTTCGAAACCGCTGAACTGGTGTTGCCGCGCCTGATCAAAACCGACGGCAGTCGCCAGCCGTTCGACGAAGAAAAACTCCGTGCCGGCATGCAGCGGGCGCTGGAGAAGCGCCCGGTGAGTGTCGAGCGCCTGGAATCGTCGCTGGTGCACATCAAACACAAACTGCGCGCCACCGGCGAACGCGAGGTCAAATCCCTCGTGGTCGGCGAACTGGTGATGGCCGAGCTGAAAAAGCTTGATGAAGTCGCCTATATCCGCTTCGCTTCGGTGTATCGACGCTTCCAGGACCTCAACGAGTTCCGCGAAGAGATCGATCGCCTCGCCCGTGAACCGGTGAAAGAATGACCACCTCCCCGGAACAAGCCATCCTCGACGCCCATTACATGGCCCGCGCCCTGGAACTGGCGCGTAAAGGTCATTACACGACGCACCCCAACCCGCGGGTTGGCTGTGTGGTGGTGCGTGACGGGCAGATTGTCGGCGAAGGCTGGCATGTGCGCGCCGGCGAGCCCCATGCCGAAGTCCACGCCCTGCGCGCCGCTGGCGACAAGGCGCGAGGCGCCACGGCTTACGTGACCCTCGAACCGTGCAGCCACCACGGCCGTACGCCGCCCTGCGCCGATGCGCTGGTGAAAGCCGGTGTGGCGCGCGTCGTTGCGGCGATGCAGGACCCGAACCCGGAAGTCGCCGGTCGCGGTCTGCAACGCCTGGCCCAAGCCGGCATTGCCACCGAAAGCGGCGTGCTGGAAGGCGAGGCGCGCAAGCTTAATGAAGGCTTCCTTAAACGCATGGAGCACGGCTTGCCGTTCGTGCGGGTCAAATTGGCCATGAGCCTCGACGGTCGCACGGCGATGGAAAGCGGCGAAAGCCAATGGATCACCGGCACAGCGGCGCGTTCGGCGGTACAACGGCTGCGTGCTCAGGCCAGTGTGGTGCTGACCGGTGCCGACACGGTGCTGGCGGACTATGCCCGTTTGACCGTGCGAGCCGATGAATTGGGCCTCGATCCCGAACAAACGGCCTTGGCCATGAGCCGTCCGCCACTGCGCGTGCTGATCGACGGTCGCCTGCGGGTGCCGCTGGACGCGCCGTTCTTCAAGGCCGGCCCGGCATTGGTTGCCACGTGCATGGCGATCGAAGAGCAATACGCCAACGGTCCGGAATGCCTGATCGTGGCGGGCGACGATGGCCAGGTCGACTTGCGCAAGTTGTTGGTTGAACTGGCTGCCCGTGGCGTCAACGAGGTCCTGGTCGAAGCAGGTCCGCGTCTGGCCGGGGCGTTTGCTCAGCAAGGGTTGGTGGACGAGTTCCAGATATTCATTGCCGGCAAGTTCCTCGGCTCCACGGCGCGACCGTTGCTGGACTGGCCGCTGGCGCAGATGAAAGATGCGCCCGAGCTCAAAATTACCGAAATCCGCGCGGTTGGCGATGACTGGCGAGTCATTGCCATACCTGTCCCAACGGTCAGCGTATAATTCCCGGCTGCAGCCCAGAAGGCCCTGTTCTCGAGGAGGACTCCATGTTTACCGGCATCATCGAATCCATCGGCAGTATTCGTGCATTGACCCCAAAAGGCGGAGATGTGCGGGTTTACGTAGAAACCGGCAAGCTCGACCTGAGCGACGTCAAACTGGGCGACAGCATTGCCGTCAACGGCGTGTGCCTGACGGCGGTTGAACTGCCAGGCAATGGCTTTGCGGCGGACGTCAGTCGCGAAACCCTCGACTGCACCGCCATGAATGACCTCAAAAGCGGCAGCCCGGTCAACCTGGAAAAAGCCCTGACCCCGACCACCCGTCTCGGTGGGCACTTGGTCAGCGGTCACGTCGACGGTGTCGGCGAAGTGGTCTCGCGCACCGACAATGCCCGCGCGGTGGAATTTCGCATCCGCGCGCCGAAAGAACTGGCCAAGTACATCGCCCATAAAGGTTCGATCACCGTCGACGGCACCAGCCTGACGGTGAACGCGGTCGATGGCGCCGAATTCCTGCTGACGATCATTCCGCACACCCTGAGCGAAACCATCATGGCTTCTTACAAGCCAGGTCGCCGGGTGAACCTGGAAGTCGACTTGCTGGCACGTTACCTGGAGCGCCTGCTGCTGGGCGACAAGGCTGCTGAGCCAACCAGTGGCAGCACCATTACTGAAAGCTTTCTGGCCCAAAACGGCTATCTCAAATCCTGAAGCTCAAATTTCGAAAGAAGGGGGGTGCCTTGTGGCGCTCAATAGCATCGAAGAACTGGTTGAAGACATCCGCCAAGGCAAGATGGTCATCCTCATGGATGACGAAGACCGCGAGAACGAAGGCGACCTGATCATGGCCGCCGAGTGCTGCAAGGCTGAACACATCAACTTCATGGCCAAGCACGCCCGTGGCCTGATCTGCATGCCGATGAGCCGCGAGCGCTGCGAACTGCTCAAGCTGCCGTTGATGGCGCCACGCAACGGTTCCGGTTTCGGCACCAAGTTCACCGTGTCCATCGAAGCTGCCGAAGGCGTGACCACCGGTATCTCCGCGGCCGACCGTGCGCGCACCGTGCAAGCGGCTGCCGCCAAGGACGCCAAGGCTGAAGACATCGTCAGCCCCGGCCACATCTTTCCGCTGATGGCCCAGGCTGGCGGTACTTTGGCCCGCGCCGGCCACACCGAAGCGGCCTGCGACCTGGCGCGCATGGCCGGTTTCGAGCCGAGCGGTGTGATCTGCGAAGTGATGAACGACGACGGCACCATGTCCCGTCGCGCCGAACTCGAAGCGTTTGCCGCCGAGCACAACATCAAGATCGGCACCATTGCCGACCTGATTCACTACCGGATGATCCACGAACGTACCGTTCAGCGGATTGCCGAGCAGCCATTGGACAGCGAACTGGGCCAGTTCAACCTGGTGACCTATCGTGATTCGGTGGAAGGCGACGTGCACATGGCCCTGACCCTGGGCACCGTGTGCGCCGAAGAGCCGACCCTGGTTCGGGTGCACAACATGGACCCGCTGCGTGACCTGTTGATGGTCAAGCAACCGGGCCGCTGGAGCCTGCGCGCCGCCATGGCCGCGGTTGCCGAGGCTGGCAGCGGCGTGGTGCTGTTGCTCGGTCACCCGCTCGATGGCGACGTGTTGCTGGCGCACATCCGCGAAACCGCCGACCACCTGGCGGTGAAAAAGCCGACCACCTACAGCACTGTGGGTGCCGGTTCGCAGATCCTTCGGGACCTGGGCGTGCGTAAAATGCGCCTGATGTCTGCGCCGATGAAATTTAATGCGATATCCGGTTTCGATCTGGAAGTTGTAGAATACGTGCCCTCCGAATAATGACCGGTTGTTTCCAGTCCTTGATTCGCGGCTAACACATCACTGAGGGACGCGTAGAAAACGCGTCCCGGCTCTTTAAGAGATCTAACGAATGACCCTGAAGACCATCGAAGGTACCTTCATCGCCCCTAAAGGCCGCTACGCTCTGGTAGTGGGCCGTTTCAACAGCTTCGTGGTTGAAAGCCTGGTCAGCGGTGCAGTTGATGCCCTGGTTCGCCATGGCGTGAGCGAAAGCGACATCACCATCATCCGTGCGCCTGGCGCCTTCGAAATCCCGCTGGTTGCGCAGAAAGTTGCTCAGAAGGGCGAGTTCGCGGCAATCATCGCCCTGGGCGCGGTCATTCGTGGCGGTACTCCGCACTTCGAATACGTGGCTGGCGAGTGCACCAAGGGCCTGGCCCAGGTGTCCATGGAGTTCGGCGTACCGGTCGCTTTCGGCGTACTGACCGTTGATTCCATCGAGCAAGCCATCGAACGTTCCGGCACCAAGGCCGGGAACAAAGGTGCTGAAGCTGCCCTGTCCGCTCTGGAAATGGTCAGCCTGCTGGCGCAGTTGGAGGCCAAGTGATTAGCGACGATAGCGATCGTTTCAACCCGCGCGATCCAAAGCCTGCGGATGCCGGCAAGCCATCGAAAAGCGCCAAGCGTCGCGAAGCCCGTCAGCTCGCGACTCAGGCGCTGTACCAATGGCATATGGCCAAGCAGTCGCTGAACGAGATCGAAGCGCAGTTCCGGGTCGATAACGATTTTACCGATGTCGATGGCGCGTACTTCCGCGAAATCCTGCACGGGGTTCCGCAGTTCAAGACCGAGATCGACACCGCGCTCAAGCCTTGCCTGGACTTGACCATCGAAGAGCTGGACCCGGTTGAACTGGCCGTTCTGCGCCTGTCCACCTGGGAACTGCTCAAGCGTGTCGACGTGCCATACCGCGTTGTGATCAACGAAGGTATCGAACTGGCCAAGGTCTTCGGTTCCACCGACGGCCACAAGTTCGTCAACGGTGTGCTCGACAAGCTGGCCCCGCGTCTGCGTGAAGCTGAAGTGAAGGCGTTCAAGCGCTGATTGGCGCTTGAGCACTTTGTCTCAGCCATGGGCGAGTTTGAGCTGATCCGCAACTTCTTCGCCGCCGCGCCTTGTGCGCAGGGCGGCGAAGGCGTTGCCCTCGGGATCGGTGACGACTGCGCCTTGCTGGCTGTTCCTCCCGGGGAGCAGTTGGCGATTTCCACCGATACGCTGGTGGCCGGTGTGCATTTCGCCGACCCCTGCGATCCGTTTCTGCTCGGTCAGCGCTCGCTGGCCGTGGCCGTCAGTGACCTGGCCGCCATGGGCGCCACCCCCGTTGCCTTTACCCTTGCCTTGACCTTGCCGACGGAGAATTCCGATTGGCTGGGAGCGTTCGCCCGTGGATTGAACCTCATGGCGCAGAATTGCCGCGTGGCACTGGTGGGCGGCGATACCACTCGCGGGCCGTTGAGCCTGACCATGACGGTATTCGGCCGAGTGCCGACCGGTCTGGCGTTGACCCGCAGCGGCGCACGGGCAGGCGATTTACTGTGTGTGGGCGGTGAACTGGGTAACGGCGCGGGCGCATTGCCGCTGGTGCTCGGCCAACGAACAGCGGACGCGGCCATCGCCGAGCCATTGCTGGCCCATTACTGGTCGCCACAACCGCAACTGGCGTTGGGCCAGGCGTTGCGTGGCAGGGCCACCGCGGCGCTGGATATCTCCGATGGCTTGCTCGCCGACTGCGGGCATATTGCCCTGGCATCGAAAGTCGGGATTCAGGTAGAGCGCAGCAGGCTGCCGTTGTCGAAGGCGCTGCTGGCTTTCCTCGGTCAATCCGATGCTGAGCAAGCCGCCCTGAGCGGGGGTGACGATTACGTGCTGGCCTTCACCTTGCCGCCCGCCGAGCTGCCATCGTTGCTGGCGGACGGCTGGCCGATCCATGTGCTCGGGCAGGTTGTTGCAGGGCAGGGCGTGATTCTGCTGGACGCCGACGGACACGACATCACCCCGTCAATCCGGGGTTACCAACATTTTCGGGAGACACCGTGACAGATCATCCCAAACAGGTCCCGTCGCCGCCGTCGGTCTGGCGCAATCCGTGGCATTTCCTGGCGTTCGGCTTCGGCTCGGGCACCCTGCCAAAAGCGCCGGGCACCTGGGGTTCGTTAGTGGCGTTACCCTTTATTCCGTTGTGGCAGATGCTGCCCGACTGGGGCTACTGGCTGATGCTCGGCATCACCATGCTGTTCGGCTTCTGGCTGTGCGGCAAGGTTGCCGACGATTTGCGCGTACACGACCACGAAGGCATCGTCTGGGACGAAATGGTCGGCATGTGGATCACCCTGTGGCTGGTGCCGGAAGGTTGGTATTGGTTGCTGGCGGGGTTCCTGATGTTCCGTTTCTTCGACATCCTCAAGCCGTGGCCGATTCGCTGGATCGACCGGCATGTGCACGGTGGCGTCGGGATCATGCTCGACGACGTGCTGGCCGGGGTGTTCGCGTGGTTGGCGATGCAAGGGCTGGTTTGGCTTTTCGCCTGAAGGCTGCAGTCGAGGACGAAAGATGGCTCGCTGGTTGATGGTGATGGTTTTCTCGACGTTTTGCTCGTTCGCCCAGGCGGGCGATGCACCGACGACGCCGTCCGTGATTCACCTGGCCAGCGAAGCGTGGGAAAACTTTACCGCCGCCGATGGCCGTGGTTTGGGCTGGGACGTGTTGCGGGAAGTGTTCGAGCCGGCGGGCGTTAAACTGGATATTCGAATCGAACCGTATACACGCGCCACGGGCCTGGCACAGCGTGGCGAAGTGGACGCGTGTGTCGGTGCCTATCGGGATGAAGTCAGCGACGTGCTCTATCCGCACTGGAGTTTCGATACCGATCCGGTCTATGCGCTGGGCCTGGCCACCAATCCGGCGCCGACCCCGGAAAATCTGGGCAATTATCGATTGGCCTGGGTGCGCGGCTACAAGTACCAGGCTTACCTGCCCAACGTGCAGCGCTATAACGAAGTCGCGCGGCGTACCGGGATTCTGCCGATGCTGACCCACAACCACGTCGACTACTACATCGACGCGCTGACCGAAATCGATGACATCGTCAGCCGAGCCAAGGCCCCGTCGCAGTTTCGTCGCACGCACATCGCGGATTTGCCGCTGTACCTGTGCTTCGCTGATACGCCCCGGGCCCGCCAGTTGATGGCGCTGTTCGATCAGCGCATGGCATTGCTGGTAAAAAGCGGCCGGCTGAAACCGATTTTCGAGCGCTGGAAGCAACCTTATCCGTTCGGGTCGAAATGAATGCAATCCTTGTAGCAGCTGGCGAAGCCTGCGTTCGGCGGCGAAGCCGTCGTAAATTCAGGTAGCGGCATAGTGTCAGATTGATCGGGGCGACAGGTTTTACGACTGCTGCGCAGCCGAACGCAGGCTTCGCCAGCTGCTACAAGGTCGTGTAATGCCATCGTGTGATCAAACTTTTTGATCGTTATAGCCGATAATTCAGCCTAAGCGTCTGCAGGAACGTGCTGTTACAATGCCGCCTCTGCGAATCTTCAGTACTTATAGATCAGGAGCACACCGGTGCCTGTCGTTTTTGTCGCCGCTTCCAAGCTGCCAACGCCTTTTGCGCAATTCACCATGCACGGCTTTCTCGATGAAGAAAACGGGCGCGAGCACGTGGTGCTAAGCCTGGGTGAGATCGCCGACGGTGCTCCGGTACTCGGCCGGTTGCACTCCGAATGCCTGACCGGCGATGCCTTGTTCAGCCAGCGTTGCGACTGCGGTTCGCAACTCGAGGCGGCGTTGCAGGCGATCGCCCGTGAAGGCCGTGGCGTGTTGCTCTACTTGCGTCAGGAAGGTCGCGGCATTGGCCTGCTGAACAAGATCCGCGCCTATGAATTGCAGGACGGCGGTGCTGACACCGTTGAAGCCAACGAACGTCTGGGCTTCGCCGCCGACCAGCGCGACTACGCCATGTGCCTGCCGATGCTGGAGCACCTGGGCGTGAAGTCCCTGCGTCTGATGACCAACAACCCACGCAAGGTCAAAGCCTTGACCGACATGGGCATCGTGGTTGCCGAGCGCGTGCCGTTGCACACCGGGCACAACCCGCACAACAAACTCTACCTGGCCACCAAGGCCAGCAAGCTCGACCACATGATGGGCAACGAGCATCAGGGCGAGGTTGACCGGGCGTGACCCGCGGTCAGGTACGGCGACGACTGGCCGTCAACTGGTGGCAATATCTGGCGTTGGCCTTGCTGCCGCTGTTCGTGGTCAATGGCTTATTCGGCCAAAGCGAGGCGATTCTGCCGGTGCTGGCCATGCCGTTTTTCATTGCCGGTGTGGCGTCGATGTTTGTCAGCCTGAAGTTCTTTGGCGGTTACAAACATGCGCTGATCGCGACCCAAAAAGCCCTCGATACCCCTGAAGAACCCGCCGCCTGGATCGCCCTGGCCGCGAAACGCCGTTCTGCGTTTCTGGTCGCCGGCCTGCCCGCCTGGATCGGCGCACTGGCAGTCTTCGTTGGTCTGGAAGCCGTGCCGCTGATGCTGCTGGCGTTGTCGACGGCGGTGCTGTTCTACCTCTACCGTATCCCGCGTCAACTCGGCTGATGCGCTGCGTCTGGCTGGCAGTCCTGTTGCTGGTCGTCAGTGGCCCGGCGGCTGCAGCCGAGCGGGTTGTCAGCCTGGCACCGTCGCTTTCTGAAATCGTCATTGAACTGGGTTCTGCGGACCTGCTGGTCGGTGTGCTGGATGCCGGTGAGCGTCCTGCCGAGCTCAAAGACATTCCTTCGGTGGGCCGCTACGGTCAGTTGGACATCGAACGGTTGCTCAGCCTCAAACCCGATTTGTTGCTGCTCTGGCCAGGCAGTGTGGGGCCAGCTCAGCGTGAACAGCTCAAACGGCTGAACATTCCCACCTATGTCGCCGAACCTCACAACCTCGAACAACTTACCTCCCAGATTGAAGTGATCGCTGCACAGCTCGGAAGGCCGGAGCGGGGCGTTTCATTGGCCGAAAACCTGCGTCAGCGACTCGATTCCCTGCGCCAGCGCTATCGAAGGGACAAGCCGTTGCGGGTGTTTTATCAAGTCTGGGATCGGCCGCTGTACACCGTGGGCGGAGGGCAGATCATCAGTGATGCGCTACAGGTTTGCGGGGCGCGCAATGTGTTTGCCGACCTGCCGCAGCCTGCACCGCAGGTCAGTGTGGAGGCGGTGTTGCAGCGTAATCCCGAGGTAATTCTGGCCAGCGATCAGGCGCAGCTCGATGCGTGGAAGGCCTGGCCCCAGGTGACGGCGGTGGCGCAGGGGCAATTGCTGCTGGTAGCGGATAAAGGCCTGGAACGGCCGAGTGGGCAGATGATCGAAGCGACGGCCAAGCTCTGCCAGTTGATTGCGCCTGACCTCTAACCTGTGGCGAGGGAGCAAGCTCCCTCGCCACAGAGTTTTGCATGTAGCCAGAGGATCAGATATTCAGCAGTTGCAGGCGCTGACGCACCGCTTCTTCGATCCCGGCTTCATCCAGCCCGCATTCGGCGAGCATTTGCGCAGGCTTGGCGTGCTCGACGTAGATGTCCGGCAAGCCCAGGTGCAGCACCGACTTGAGGATGTTTTCGCGGGCGAGGAACTCGCTGACCGCGCCACCGGCGCCGCCCATGATCGCGTTCTCTTCGATGGTCACCAGCAACTCGTGGCTGCCGGCGATTTCGCGAACCAGTGCTTCGTCGAGCGGTTTGACGAAACGCATGTCGACGACTGTCGCATCCAGCTTCTCGGCGACTTTCAGTGCCTCGGCCAGTTGCACGCCGAACACCAGCAGGGCGACTGTGCTGCCCTGGCGGCGAACCACACCCTTGCCGATTTCAATCGGTTCGAGGTCTTTCGCGATCGGCGCATTCGGGCCGGTGCCGCGCGGGTAACGCACCGCCGCCGGGCCATTGTACAGATGGCCGGTGCTGAGCATTTTGCGCAGTTCGTTTTCGTCGCTCGGGGTCATCACCAGCATGCCGGGGATGCAACGCAGGAACGACAGGTCAAAGCTGCCCGCGTGCGTCGGGCCGTCTTCGCCCACCAGACCGGCGCGGTCAATGGCGAACAGCACGTCGAGGTTTTGCACCGCGACGTCATGGATCAGCTGGTCGTAACCGCGTTGCAGGAAGGTCGAATAGATCGCCACCACCGGTTTCGCACCTTCGCAGGCCATGCCGGCTGCCAGGGTCACGGCGTGTTGCTCGGCAATCGCCACGTCGAAATAGCGCGTCGGGAAGCGTTCACTGAAGGCCACCAGGTCGGAGCCTTCCTTCATCGCCGGAGTGATCCCGACCAGGCGCGGATCGGCCGCCGCCATGTCGCACAGCCACTCACCAAACACACCGGAATATTTCGGCCCGCTGGCTTTTTTCGGCGCAGCGGCCGGAGCGTCCAGCGGTTCGAGTTTGGTGATGGCGTGGTAACCGATCGGGTCGACTTCCGCCGGGGCGAAGCCTTTGCCTTTCTTGGTGACCACGTGCAGGAATTGCGGGCCTTTCAGATCGCGCATATTGCGCAGGGTGGCGATCAGGGTCGGCAGGTCGTGGCCATCGATCGGGCCGATGTAGTTCCAGCCCAGCTCTTCGAACAGCGTGCCAGGGACCAGCATGCCTTTTGCGTATTCCTCGGTGCGACGGGCGATTTCCCAGGCGCCGGGCAGGCGCGACAGGACCTTTTTGCTGCCTTCGCGCATGCTCGCGTAAGTGCGGCTGGAAAGGATTTTCGCCAGATAGTTCGACAGCCCGCCGACGTTGCGCGAGATCGACATGTCGTTGTCGTTGAGGATCACCAGCATGTTGGCGTCCACTTCCGGCGCGTGGTTCAGCGCCTCGAAGGCCATGCCGGCGGTCAGTGCGCCGTCGCCGATCACTGCGATCGCCTTGCGATCACTGTGCTGCAGGCGGGCGGCAATCGCCATGCCCAGCGCTGCGCTGATCGAGGTGCTGGAGTGGCCGACGCCAAAGGTGTCGTACTCGCTCTCGGCGCGGCGCGGGAAGGCCGCGATGCCGTCCTTCTGGCGCAGGGTGCTCATGCGCGCGCGACGGCCGGTGAGGATTTTGTGCGGATAGGCTTGATGACCCACGTCCCACACCAGCCGGTCGTCCGGGGTGTCGAAAACGTAATGCAACGCGATGGTCAGCTCGATCACGCCCAAGCCGGCACCGAAATGCCCACCGGTCTGGCCGACCGTGTAGAGCAATTCCAGGCGCAACTCATCAGCCAGGGTTTCCAGCTCGGCTTCGCCTAACCGGCGCAGGCCGTCCGGCGTGTTGGCACGGTCGAGCAGGGGCGTGGTCGGGCGCTTACGGGGAATCTCATGAAACGTCGTGGGCATCAGGCGAATCGTTATAGGTATAAAAGATGCGGCAGTTTACCTGATGCATCGCCCCCTGCCCACGCGTTGGTCTTTTTTGGCGGATACGCCGTCAGTTGCGGCGGTCAACGATATACCGGGCCAGGTCGCGCAACGGCTCGGCCGCCGCGTCAAACGGTCGCAGCGCGTGCAGGGCCTGGTCGCGCAGTTCCAGAGCGTAGGCCTTGGCCGCATCGAGACCGAGCAGGGCCGGGTAGGTCGGCTTGTCCCGGGCGATGTCGGCGCCCTGGCGTTTGCCGAGGGTGGCGGTGTCACTTTCGACGTCGAGAATGTCGTCCTGGACCTGAAAGGCCAGGCCGATGGCCTGTGCATAACTCTGCAGCGACTTCAGTTCGTCCCTCTCGGCCTGGCCACTGGCCAAGGCGCCGAGTTTGACGCTGACTTCGATCAACGCGCCGGTCTTGTGCCGATGCATGTATTCAAGGGCTTTTTGATCGAGCTTCAGGCCCACCGAGCCAAGATCGATGGCTTGCCCGCCGACCATGCCCGCCGGGCCTGCCGCCAGCGCGAGGGCGCTGACCATCTGCAGACGGGTTTCGGCGTCTGATGCACTCAGGCGCGGATCGAGCAGGGCGCTGAAGGCCAGGCTTTGCAAGCCGTCGCCGGCGAGAATCGCGCAGGCTTCGTCGAATTTCTTGTGGGTGGTTGGCTGGCCGCGACGCAGATCGTCATCGTCCATGGCTGGCAAATCGTCATGCACCAGCGAATAGGCATGGATCAGCTCAACCGCACAGGCGGCGCCGTTGGCTTGCTCGGCCTTGCCGCCCAGCGCTTCACACGCGGCGTAGGCCAGCAGCGGACGCACGCGCTTGCCGCCATTCATCACGCTGTAGCGCATGGCTTCATAGAGGCGTGCGAGCTCAGGGCTCGGCGGGTTGAACAGGGTTTCCAGTGCTGCATTGACGCGGGCCTGGCTGGCCGCCGAATACGCTGCAATCATTCTGGCTGATCCGCGTCAAAGGGTTCCTCGGCCAACTCGCCGTCACGCTCGAGCAGCACTTGAACTTTCTGCTCGGCCTGGGCCAGCGCCGCCTGGCAATCACGGGTCAGCCCGATGCCCTGCTCGAAAGCGGTCAGCGAGTCTTCCAGCGACAATTCGCCGTTCTCCAGACGCTCTACCAGCGTTTGCAGGTCAGCGAGGGATTGTTCGAAATCCAGTGCAGCTTTTTTGCGGGCCATGGCGGCTATTTCCGGTTGACGTTAAACCGGCGCGACACTAGCAGACATGGGGGGTATGGGCAAATGAGCGGGCCTGAAAACCCCTGCCGCAGCGTCGGAAAAACCGGACTCAGGATGCTTCAACCTCAGGGTGAAGGATCTGGTACCGAGTACTGCGCCCGCCACCGGGCAGGCGTTTCAGGCAGCCCTTCTTCAGCAGTTCGGCCAGATGACGGGTCGCGGTGGCTTTGGAAACCTTCGCCACTGCCTGGTATTCAGCCGCGCTGATTCCCTCCTCGAAACCGCGCTCTCCGCCATCAAGCAAGCGATTCAGCACTTTGATCTGTTCAGCCGACAGTTCGGATTCCCGATGCGCCTGCCAGAACCGCGCCTTACCCAGCACCGACTCGATCCGCGCCATGGCTTGCTGCAAGCTGCGTAACAGGGTTCGCAGAAACCACTCCAGCCAATCGGTGATATCCAGCGTGGCTTTCTGACTGCTTTCGAGTACTCGATAGTAGCCGGAGCGATCCTCCAGGATGCTCGCTGACATGGCATAGAAGCGGATGGCCTGAGCCTCACCCTGGGCCAGCGCCAGGTCGGTGATGGTTCGTGTGAGGCGGCCATTGCCGTCGTCGAAGGGGTGCAAAGTGACGAACCAGAAGTGCGCAATACCGGCCCGCAACAATGGATCGAGTCCATCCTGCCGCTGGCTGGCTTCAAACCATCTGAGGAATGTGTCCAGTTGCTGCTCAAGGCCTTGGCGAGGCGGCGCTTCAAAGTGAACGGTTGGCCTGTCGAGTCGCCCCGAAACCACTTGCATGGGCTCATCGCCGCGTAACGCGCCAACGTGGATTGGCCGGGCGGCGAAGTCTGTGTCTTGATCAGGAAATAGCCACTCATGCCAATCCAGCAGTCGTTGCAGCGTCAGTGGTTCAGCAAAATGCTGCGTGGCGTCGAGTATTAATTGTGCCAGGCCCTCACTGCGTTGGCTCACCTTATCGCTGTCGGTCAGATTTAAACCTAACCGTCGCGCCAGTGAAGAGCGCACGGAGCCGACATTAAGCTGTTCACCCTCGATAGCCGAGGACGTCACGATGTTCTGCAATAACGCATCCAGTTCGTTCTGCGCGCTTAGTGAGCTACCCACGGAACTGGCCATGCCCATCAACTGACCTTGCGCTTGCACGCACTCACGCAATAACGGTGTCAGGCGCTCGGCTTGCCAGTTGAAATTTGGCCAATCAGGCCGTTGCCAGATCCAGTGAGGTGCCATGAACTCGGGTGCTCCAAGGTGAATGAGCCGAATAATAGTCTTATTCGGCTCACTTTATGAGCCGAATAAGATCGCTATTCGGCTCACGCCCAACAATCACCGTGACTCCCACCGCAAATATAGATGTATCCGATTGTTAAAAAACTGCCGAATGGCTAATCTTCGCGCCTTCAACGACCCTATATTCAGGGTCTTTCTGACGAAACGCAGTTTTTGGATCTGTGACGCGCCGAGGATCGGGCGCAGGGTTTCGTTATGCATGGCAGGAGGCGTCACATGCGTTGGGTTCCTTTATTGCTGATCACGCTGGTCTGCGCTCAGGTTGCGCGGGCCGAGCCCTCGGCCGAGTTATCGGAGCCGGTGGGTGGCTGGCGCTATCACGGCCTGCTGGACCGTAGTGAAAACCCTCGCGTCGCCTATCCCACGCCGCCCATTGACCGGGGCGTGCAGCGCAATCGCACGATGATCGAAGGCCAGCTCAAGGCCCTCGGCACGCTCCGCCCGCCCCACAGCCTGGCGGTCAACGGCAATCCCCTGAATCTGTACACCGACGACCAAGGGCGTTTTGCCCGGCCGTATGCGTTCGGCGCCGGCTCCAACAGCGTCGAAGTGCGCAGTTCCGAGGGCCAGTCGCTCAAGCGCGTTCAATTCTATGAAGCCAACGACCTGCGCACCCCGGCGCGGATTCGCGTGGTGCTGGGCTGGGACGACCCCAAGGCCGAACTCGACCTGCACATCATTACCCCCGACGGCCAGCATGCGTTCTGGGCTCGCCCGGCAATGAGCAATGGCGGCGGCCTGGACCCGGACGGGGTCGATGGCCCCGGCCCGGAAATGTTCACCATGACCGCGCCGATGCACGGCACCTATCTGGTTTACGTGAACTATTGGGGCAACTACGGCAGCGGCGGCTATAACTTCGATGAGACCAGCAACCAGAACGAGGTGATCACCTCGCAAATCAATCTGGTGCTCAATGAAAACACCGTCGACGAAAAACGCGAGACGTTCATCGTGCCCTTGCGGGCGATCGGCGACCTGCTGCTGGTCAAGACTTTCAACTATTAAACATCCCGCACCACGGTTGAATTCAGCCTTGTGAAAATGAGCGTGAACATGAGTGATAACACGATTCCACCAGCCGCTTCCCCGGCCGCCGCACCTGCTGCCAACACTTCCTGCCGTTGGCCGGCGCTGGTCATCGGGCTATGCCTGGTGGCAGGCGTGGCGGGCGGCTTGGGGTGGTTCCTGCACAAACCCAAGGCTCCGCCTGCGCAGTTGGCCAGTGACAAACTGGGCATGAGCCGCCCGGACGGTCTGCTCGAAACCCATTCCCTGAGCCAGTTGCCCAAGGATCTGCTGGCCGTGCCGTTCCTCAAGGAAACCCTGACCGAAGATTTCGTCTTCTATTACGAAGCCCACGCCGATCGCCTGGGTTTGATAGGCAGCCTGCGGCGGATCATTTACGAGCATGACCTGAAGCTGCAGGACAGCCTGATCGAACAGCTCTTCGACCAACCAGCGGATGTGGCGCTGTGGCGCGGGGCGGATGGGCGCCTCAAGGATTTCCTGTTGGTGATGGATCGCGGCGGGCTGGCCAAGGTGCTGGAGCCGCTGGCGAAAGTGGCGCTGGATGATTCGCAACTGAGCAAGCTCGGCGAAGTGAAAGTCGGTGCCGACGCCGTCACCCTCTATCAGCTCAACTACAACGCCAGCAAGTCGTTGGTGTTCGCTTCCCATGGCGACAAATTGGTGGTGCTGTCCAATCCGGCCAAACTCTACGAACCGGAGAACGGTGCTTTGGAGGAAACCGGCGGCGTTTCGACCAAGGCGATCGCCGCCTTGCTCAACGGCGACAAACTGTTCCCTGAAGCCTTCGGCCTGCCGCCGCGTGCGCCCGAGGTAAAACAACGCCTCTCGGTCAATTCCAGCGTATTGGCCATGGGTTACCAGCGCTTCATCCCGAACTTCGCCGGTCTGCGTTTCGACATGGACGACAAGGGCTGGCACAGCTTCCTCGCCATGGACGAACTGGACAACCAGCCTGATTTCGATTTCAAACCGATCTGGCAAGCCATGCCGATGGGCGCTAGCGCTTGCGTGGCCTTGCCGCTGGCCGCCGAACAACAGAAACCGCTGCTGGTGAAACTTGGCGCTGAAGAGTCCGTGGCCCAGGCCCTGACCGAACACATGGCCGGTGCCGCTGGTCTGTGCTGGTACGCCGACTCGCGGCTGTACACGCCGCTGCTGGTGGCCAGCCTGAGTGACGATGACGGCGCCAAACTTGACGGTGACTTGGGCAACCTGTTCGGCTCGATGGTCGGCGCCTACGAAGGCAATGTCGCCGATCACGCATTCCCGGTGGTCGAGAAACAGGACGGTAAAACCCATCAGTGGCAGCGCCAGGTCAGCTCCAACTTCGGTCCCTACAAGGCCAAGGATGCCGAGCAACCAGACGCGATCACCGGCAAAGCTTTCATGCGCGTAAGTCTCGCGCGCCACGGTTCGACGCTGTTGTTCTCCCTCGACGACAAACTCGTCGACAAAGCGCTGGGCACCCTCGACAAACGCTTCCCGCCGCTGGCTGATGTGTTGCCGAAAGACCTGCTGATGCCGATCTATTTCGGCCCGGATTCCATGGCGCAACTGATGCAACAGGAAACCCTCGACAGCCTGCCGCAGGACATGGAACCGGTGTTCTACAACGCCGCGCAAACCTACCTGATCCCGAAACTGCGCACCCTCGGTGGCTATGGCAAATACGCCCTGACCCTGCCCAAAGGCAGCGAGCCCGACGGTCATTGGCAATGGCTGCCGCTGGAGTGGAAAGCCCTGTGACCGCACTCATCCGAGGCCTCGGTCTGCTGGCGTTGCTGCTGGGGACGCGCACATTCGCCAGCGAAGCCGCAGCGCTCGACCCGCAGCAATCCCAGGTATTCCGCGCCTGGTTCGTGCGCATCGCTCAGGAACAACTGACCCAAGGCCCGAGCCCGCGCTGGTATCAGCAGGACTGCGCCGGGCTGGTGCGATTTGCCGCCAACGAAGCGCTGAAAGTCCATGACGACAAATGGCTGCGCAGCAATGGCCTGTCCAACCGCTACCTACCGCCGGAGCTGCAACTGAGTGACGCCCAACGCGGCCTCGCCCAGCAATGGCAGCAGGGCGGCGGCAAGGTCGGGCCTTACGTCAACGCAATCAAACTGATTCAGTTCAACAGCCATCTGGTCGGCCGTGATCTGGCCCTGGCCCGGCCCGGCGATTTGATGTTTTTCGATCAGGGCGACGACCAGCACCTGATGATCTGGATGGGCCGCTTCATTGCCTATCACACCGGCACCACTACCCCCACCGACAACGGCATGCGCTCCGCAAGCCTGCAGCAACTCATGACATGGAAGGACACCCGATGGATACCCGACGCAGCCAACCCCAACTTCATCGGCGTCTATCGACTGAACTTTCTCTCCCAATGATCGGTGCCCGCATGCTGCGCATTTGCTCAAAACTGCCTTTGTTGCTGGCCCTGTTCATACCGCTGGCCACGGTCAACGCTGAAGACACCGTCGAACCGAGCGGCTATACGCCGGTGGCCGGTGAAAGTTTTTTCCTGTTGGCCGACAGCAGTTTCGCCAGCGACGAACAGGCGATGGTGCGTCTCGAAGCACCGGGTCGTGACTATCGCCGGTTCCGCATGGAGCCTTACGGTGGCGCCGACATTCGGGTGTATCGCATCGACAAGCCGCTGGATTTCCTCAAGCGCCAGAAGAACCTGCATCGGGTGGTCAGCGACGGCCAGTTCAAGGGCGAAGGCCTGTCGAACACCCTCGCGTACCTGTGGGACAACTGGTACCGCAAATCCCGTCGGGTGATGCAGCGGGCGTTTTCCTACGAGTCGCGCCAACAAGTCACCGAGGAAGTGCCGGAACTGAAGATGGGCACCGCGATTGCCGCGCCAACGCCCTACGACGCACAGCCACAATTCGCCTTGATTCCGGGCCTGCCGGTGGTCAGTCAATTCCGTTATCCGCTATGGCAAGCCAAACCGATCCAGCCGCCTGAAGGCGTGAAGCTGATCGGTTCTTCCAGCGAGTTCGTCAGCGTCGCGCCGGGCAACGTTTACATCCCGTTGGGCAATCTGAAACCGGGCTTGTATCTGGTGGAAGCGCTGATCGGCAAGTACCGCGCGACCACCATGGTGTTCGTCTCCAACACCGTGGCCGTGAGCAAGATTGCTGGTGATGAACTGTTGGTGTGGGCCGCGCGCAAACACGAAGGCAGCTCGGTGCCCAAGGTCAATGTGCTGTGGACCGACGGCCTGGGCGTGATGAGCAGTGGCGCTACTGACGCTGATGGTTTGCTGCGCCTGAAACACGTCAGCCCGGAGCGTTCGTTCGTGATCGGCGAGGACGAAGAGGGCGGGGTGTTCGTCTCCGAGAACTTCTACTACGACAGCGAAATCTACGACACCAAACTCTATGCGTTTACCGATCGGCCGCTGTACCGGCCGGGTGATTGGGTGTCGCTGAAAATCGTCGGCCGCGAGTTCAAGAATGCCCGGGATTCCGTGGCGCCGACCGCTGCCGACGTCAATGTGACGGTGCTCGATGCCACCGGCACGGCGCTGCAATCGTTGGCGCTGAAACTCGATTCCAAGGCCGGTACTCAGGGCCGTTTCCAGTTGCCGGACAATGCGGTGGCGGGCGGTTATGAGCTGCGTTTCAGCTACAAGGATCAGGCCTACAGCAGCGCCTTCCGCGTCGCCGAATACATCAAGCCGCACTTCGAGATTTCCCTGAACCTGGCCAAGCAGGATTACCGCACCGGCGAACCGGTCAAAGGCAGTCTGGTGTTGTTGTACCCGGACGGTAAACCGGTGGCCAACGCCAAGTTGAGCCTGAGCCTGCGCGCCCAACAACTGTCGATGGTCGACAACGAGCTGCAATACCTCGGGCAATTCCCGGTGGAGCTGACCAGCGCCGAACTGACCACCGACGCCAAGGGCAACGCGAGCCTCGATTTGCCCGCCGCCGAGAAACCGAGCCGCTACATGCTCACCGTGTTCGCCAGCGATGGCGCGGCGTATCGGGTCAAGACCACCAAGGAAATCCTCATCGACCGTGGTGCCGCCAGTTTCCGCCTGAGCGCGCCGCAACGGTTCAGCGCGGTGGGCGACAAGGTTGCCTTCAGCTATGCCAACGAAGGTGGCAGCGAGCAGAGCAAAGCGGTCAGCCCGAGCAGCTACAACTGGGTGCGGCTCGAGGATCAGACCACTGGCGAAGGCAAACTCACCGCAAAAGATAAAGGCTTCAGCCTGGCTTTCGATCGTCCGGGCACTTACAACCTGACGCTGAAGGATGATCATGGTCGGGTGCTTGGCGCGACCGGCCATTCGGTCACTGGCGATGGCGTCAAAGCCGTGCCCGGCACGGTGGAAATCGTCCTCGACAAACCCGAGTACAAGGCCGGCGACGAAGCCCTCGCGTTGATCACTTTCCCCGAGCCGGTCAGCGATGCGTTGTTGTCGCTCGAGCGTGACAAGGTCGAGGCCACGGCGTTGCTGTCCAAGGGCGGCGACTGGCTGAAGATGGAAAAACTCAGCGACACCCAATACCGCGCGCGCATCGCGGTGAAGGACAACTTTGCGCCGAACCTGACGTTCTCGGTTCTTTACACCAAGGGTGGCCAATACAGCTTCCAGAACGCGGGCATCAAAGTTGTCGCGCCGCAGATCGACGTGGCCATCGTCACCGATAAAGAGGCGTATCAGCCCGGCGATACCGTGTCCGTGGACCTGACCACGCAGTTCGCCGGCAAGCCGATTCCGGCGCACCTGACGGTCAGCGTGGTCGACGAAATGATCTACGCACTGCAACCGGAAGTGGCACCGACCATCGACCAGTTTTTCTACCATCCACGCCGCAACAACGTGCGCACCAGCGCCAGTTTGTCGTTCATCAGCTACGACGTGGCACTGCCGGGCAGCCCGGGTGCACCGGGCAAAGCCAACCGCAGCGAGCGTGGGGTGAAAGTGCTGGAGCGGCCGCGTCGCGAAGACGTCGACACCGCCGCGTGGCAGCCGGAATTGATCACCGACGCCAACGGCAAAACCCGTTTCACCTTCAAGATGCCGGACTCCTTGACCCGCTGGCGCATTACCGCCCGCGCCATCGCCGATGACGGCCAGGTCGGGCAGAAGAAGCAATTCGTGCGCTCGGAAAAACCGTTGTACCTGAAGTGGAGTGGCCCGACCAAATTCCGCAACGGCGACAAACCGGATCTTGGCGTGTTCGCTTTCAGTCAGGCCGAGAAACCGGTCAAGGCTGAGCTGGTGATTCATTACGCAGGTGCCGAGCAACGTGTGCCGGTCACACTGAACAACGGCGTCAACTACATCACATTGCCGGCGTTCACCTTGGCCAATGGCGAGTGGACCGCCGAGCTGGTGCAGGACGGCAAAACCGCTGACGCCTTGGCCGTGCGCCTGACCGCGACCGGTGAAGGCTGGCAGGTGACTCAAAGCCAAAGCCTGGACGTGGCCAGCGGTGATACGCCACTGACCTTGCCGACGGACGCCACGGATATTCGCCTGCGCCTGGATGACAGCCCGCAAGCAGTGTTCCGCTCGGCCCTTGATGATCTGTTGAGCTATCCGTACGGCGGCGTCGAACAAACCGCCAGTCGTTTGCTGCCGCTGAGCATCGCCTATCCAACGCTGTCGTCGAACCCGCAGATCCGTGATCGCTTGCGTTTGATCATGCAGAACAGCCGCCTGCGTCTGGTGCAAATGGCCGGGCCGTCGGCGAGCTTCACCTGGTGGGGCTTTGACGGCGAGCCGGATGCGTTCCTCACCGCTTACGCCTATTACGCCGACTGGCACGCCAGCAAAGTGCTGGAACTGAGCCTGCCGCCGGAGCACTGGCAGCGGGTGTTGGAGGTGTACGCGAAACAGGCGCAGAACACGCCGCTGTTGCAGCGGGCGTTGATTCTGTCGTTTGCCAAACAGATGCAATTGCCGGTGAACACGCTGCTCAGCGGTTTGATCGACGACCTGGTGAAAGCCGGCGAAGGCAATGCGGCGAGCGTCATGGACGATGGCGCAGAGAGCCTGGTGATGAACGATCCGGATTCGGCCTTGGGGCTGGCCAGTGCTCGGGTGCTGACTGCGTCTTTGGCGCGTCAGGCCAAGGTCAATCTGCCCCCGGCGTTCAGCCGTCAAGTGGACGCTGCACAACAGCAAGTGGCCGCCAGCGCTCAACCGTTTGTCGAAGCCCTGAACCTGTCGCTGCAAGCTTTCGATCAGGCGCATGCACAAGCGTTGTTGCAACGCCTGTTGCCACAGCAATCGACCCTGGAACGCGCCTTGGCGTTGACCTGGTTGCAACGCAGCATCGAGCAGGCCTCTCCGACCATCGCACTGGCACCGGGTGAGGGCTGGAAGAAACGTTATGGTGATACCGGTGAGATGTATTGGACGTGGCAGGGCCCTTCGCCTGTGCCGGCGGTGTTGTCGCTGACCGGGACGCAAGAGCGCCCGCTGCGCGCCATGTTGAGCTTCCAGACCAAGCAACCCGCGGTTGATCCGATGGCTGTGACCATCACCCGTCGCCTGTCGCGTCTGGTGCCGGGTGATGAAGCGTTCGAATTCAAACTGGAAGCGGTTGGCACCAAGCCGTTGTCCAGCGATAGCCTGTATCTGGACGAAGTGATCATCACCAGCAAAGCCGCGAAACCGCTGCGCTACGGCATGCTCGAAGTGCCACTGCCACCGGGTGCGGACGTCGAGCGCACCACGTGGGGCATCAAGCTGATGGGCAAGGCCGGCACCGAACCGACGGCGCTGGAGAAGGCCCGTTTCGAGCCGGGGCAAATGGCGTATGCGGTGCCAGTGGATGCGCTGAGCGGCGAGTTGCGCCTGCGTCATCTGGTGCGCTTCTCGCAAAAAGGCCAGTTCAACCTGCCACCGGTGCGCTTCACGCAGGTCTACGCGCCACAGCATCAGGCTCAGGAACAGAAGCCGGCGCTCGGTCAGGTCACGGTCAACTGACATGACCCGGCGTCTGGTCTGGTGGTTGCTGTGTTTGATCCCTGCGCTGGCGACAGCGCAGGACGAGCCGTTGCGCCTGGGCTTCAAGGGCGAATTGCTTGCGTTGAACCGGACTCAGGTGATCTCGCGTGAGCCATTACCTGCCGATGTGCAGACGCCGTTGGGCAGCCTGTGGAAGTTGTTTGTCTACGGCTGGCTGGTGGACACCGGCGCGCGTGAGCCGGCTTATGAGTGTCGCGGGCAATCGAAGGAAGAAGTTTATTGCTGCACGGCGGGCGGCACGATCGGGCGCGATCAGGCGTTAGTGAAGTCTTGCGGGTTGTATTTCGAGCCTGCGCGGTTGGGCATTGCCGACGCTGATTGGCGTGCGTATTGGCAGGCCAGACAAGCGCCAAAGTGGTTGCTGGATTTGCCGTCGTTGCAACCGCAGACCCGCGTACCGGTGGCGGAGTTGTTGAAGGTGTTGGCCGTGATGCCGGCGCAGGATCAGGCGCGAAGGGTGTTGCTCGATGTAGTGCTCAATGCGGCTGACGGCAATGTCGTGGGCGAACTCGGTGGTCGGTTGCGGGTGAAAACCTGGAGCTGGCTGGGGGAGCAGGATCCTTCGTCGCGTCAGGGCGGATTCGCGGGCTGGACGGCGGACGGCACGCCGATCTGGGCCGGTGGACGCGGCACCAGTCAGATGGTCTTGCGCACATATGGGCAGTCGCTGGCGACAGTGCTGCCCTCGTCGTGGCCAGCGGAGGCGGGCAAGTGCGTTGAGGTCGGTCTGTTTGCGCGTTATCCGCTGAAACGTGTGCTGGCGGGCGACCGCGTTATAGCGCCCGGCCCCTTGCAAGGCGACTATCGCGTCGAATTCGCCAACGGCAATCAACTCGATATCCACAGCGACGGCGAGTTGTTCTTGCTCAAAGATAAACTCGTCGCGCGCCTCGATCGTGAAGAATACGTCGCCCGCGTCCTGCAGCGTGAAGCCAGGCCCGAGCCCGTCGAAGCGGCCAAAGCCCTGGCCGTCGCGATCCGCACCTACCTGCTGCAAAACGCCACTCGCAACGGCGATTGTCTGAGCATCGACGACAGCAGCAGCCGTCAACGCGTTGCGCCACGTCCGGCCGCCACTGAATCGCGCAACATCGCCGCGTGGACCAGCGACCTGGTGCTCGCCGGCACCGCCGTCACCTATCACTCCGACCAACCGGGGCCAGACAAACTCTCCTGGCAGCAAGCCGTCGAACAAGCCAATGCCGGCCAACGCTACGACGCCATTTTGCTGCACGCCTACCCGCGCGCCAGCCTCAGTCGCTGGGACAACCCGGTCGCCTCCTGCGAAGCGCTGCCCGCCGCGCAAGACTGGCTGCAAAACCAGCGCCGTGGCTGGCGCCAACGACTCGAAAGCGAAGTCGGCTACAACGAAGTCAGCACCTTCGCCGTCTGCCGCCTGGCCTTCGGTCGTCCGTTTGTCGACCGCGAACGTCAGCGCATCTACGTGCGCGGCGTGCTGTCGTTGCAAGACCGCCTCGACCTGACCCACGAATACCTGCACCTGGCCTTCGAAGCACACCCCAACGGCCAGGATGAAACCTACATCGAAGGGCTCGCCCGCCACCTCTTGCTGGAATAGGCCATGAAACTCCGTTATCCACAGGTCTTGCTGTTCCTTTGCGCTTTTTGCGTACTGCCAGCGACATTTGCCGCCGTCAAACTTGATACGCCCATTGGCGGCTGGCGTACCGGCGCTCCTGAAGGCGAAGGCGAAAGCTTTCGTCAGACGGTCAATTACCCGGCTTCGTCGGTTAACACCCCGGTGGGCCAGGCCAACACGGCGCGCATTACCGGCCAGATCCAATCCACCCCCAAGAGCAATGAACCCGGCAAGCTGATCGTCAACGGCGTCAGCATGCCACTGAAGATCGACCCCGCCGGTCGCTTCGACCGCCCGTTCTCATTCCCCAAAGGCAGCAACAGCGTTGAAGTCCGCAGCCCCGATGGCCAACAACGCCACCGCACCCAGTTCCTCAATGCCAACGGCGGCGCCACCCCAGCCAAGTTGCGTGTGCTGCTGGCCTGGGACAGCGACGGCACGGATCTGGACTTGCACCTCGTCACCCCCGATGGCGCACACATCTGGTACGGCGATCGTGTCGCGCCCAATGGTGCGGCGCTGGATGTGGACGTGACCACCGGCTACGGCCCGGAAATCTTCGCCATGCCAGCGCCGATCAAGGGGCAATACCTGGTGTATGTGAACTACTACGGTGGCGGGTATCGCAGTGATGACGAAGGGCAGGAGGATGCGGTTCAGCCGCTGACCACCGCGCAAGTGACGGTGATTACGGAGGAGGGGACGCCTGATGAGAAGATGGAAACGTTCCTGGTGCCGATGCGGGCGGTGGGGGAGTTGACGTTGGTTAAGGGGTTTAGTTATCCGTGAGGGGAAATAGTCTCGGCACTGCTGAGACCTTTATCTCATCCGTAGCAGCTGCCGAGCCTGCGAGGCTGCGTTCGAGCCGGGGTCGCGCTCAACCGAAGTCCTCGTATATCCGCTATACACGGTCTTCCTGAAAGAACCGGTTGCCTGATTTTACGACTGCTTCGCAGCCGGACGCAGGCTTCGCCTGCTGCTACAAGGAGTGCGGTGCTGTAGCTCGTTGTTGATGAGGGGGCTGAGGTTGGTGCAAGGGGAAGGGGGATTATTCCGGGCATTAAAAAGCCGGCTTGTGGGCGGCGTTATTGGTTGGTTAAGGCCTTATTTTACTAGGGTTGATGGGGGTAGCGGTTTCTGTCCCCCCATTTATCCCCCCACTCTTGCTCTGCGAGATGCACTGCTACGTTAACCATCCACGTTTTTAGTCTGACTTCTCAGCGATTCAACGGCCTTTGCCAACGCTTCCATATCAGGCGCTTGAGAACCCCAGTCTTTCCAGAAGTCACGGGTTGCGCTGTCAGGTGTGATGCTGGGGAGGTCCAATTTGATGCGTGATGGTAGGAGTACTGCATCCCCTAGCATTAAAGCTTCGCCTGTATCTAGTAACGGAAGGACGCTAGTCAAGCCTGCTAACGAGTCTGGCATTAGGCGCTTGATAACGCTTTGGTCTACGTCGTTGGTAAGTCGCAGCGCTAAGAAATTGTTGCATTGGCTCAAAATCGTTCTACTGACGTCTGAAGGGCGCTGACTGACAACAAGGAGTGAGAAGCCATACTTTCGCCCTTCCTTCGCTATCCGCTCGAAGGCTCCAAGCGCTTGTCGTTGAACCGCATCCGCATCGTCTCGGACAGGCAAGTACAAGTGCGCTTCGTCGCAAAGTAACGTAACGGGTGTGCGTTTTTCAGCAGTCATCCAAAACTGCACGTCGTAGAGCAGTCGAGCAAGTGTCCCTGTCACTACAGGCAAGACATCTGATGGGACTTCCGAAAAATCGATAATTTTAATGCCCTTGCCACTGTTCGACCCCAACAACCGGGTAATCTGTGCTGCCAGCCACCCGTAAGTATTTGCTACTGCTGGGGGAGAGAACATAAAGCCATAGCGACGGTCTTCGAGCTTGGCTTCCATTCGCGATATAAAACGTGTCAGCTTGTCTTCCCACTCACCCTTGACTGGGCCGGTCTTGCCCACACCTTTTGCCGTGTTGTCTGTATTCAGGACGGCAAGAAGATCTGCGATTGCGTAGGGGATCGGCGAGTCAACGGTGAATGTCTTTGCGACATCGTTCTTACCTTCCAACTCAAGCGTTTTCTGCTTCAGTGCTCGGACGTGAGAGGTAAACCTAGATGCCTGGTTTGGAGCGTTTTGATCGCTACGGTCGAGAATCATCGACAGCATTTCGTCGCGATTGAGTAACCAATACGGCAGAAATAGTGCGTCGTCTTTTGGGGCGGCCAAGTCACCAGGTCCGGCGATGCGAATGCGCGTCGCATAGCCCCCCTTGGCTGCGTCGGCCAACGGGGCGTACTCCCCGTGCATATCAAATACAATTATATTCGGGTATTTGAGCTGTGCTGCCCGCTCCAAAATCAGGGCGACTGCGTAACTCTTACCGGAACCAGTGCTCCCCAAAATTGCCGCATGCCGTTGAAAGAACTTGTCGCCACTAGCAATGGCTTCAGCAGTTCGGTCAGCGACAAAGACCCCTAATTTCAATCTCTCGTTTTCGGGGTAGTCTGCTCCGAGAATTCCCATGAACCGCTGAAGATTTGCGCCCTCAATGACATAACACTCGCGGTCAATTTGCGGGAAACTGTCAGCGCCCCGCTTGAACGTATTTTTCTTAGCACCGTCGACCGTCCTGAAGGTACCAATCAGTGCCCCCCGAACTGTATCCGTCGGTACGGCCATAAGGGGTAGCTCTTCACCTTCAACTGGCAGCTCATCAGGGAGATCATCGCTTAAGGTACGTGTAACCCGCTCGGTAATGGCAATCAAAAACTCTCTTTCGGTGCTGCCTTTGATGGCAATGAGGTTACCGATGCCGATCCGTGTTAACAGAACTGAGTTCGAAACATCTACAGCTACTCGGCTTGTATCCACAGAGGAGACGCGACCGAGCACGTCAGGCTCAGCAAATTGCAGTGCTGCAGGCGTATCAGTCATGGCTCAAGAACCTCCGTTACGAATGAATCTACGTCCCAAATTCCGATGTCTGGAAAAAAGAACTCCTTTTGTTCAGCAATGACGGCGGTACCTGCAACCCCGCCTACGATTGAATGCTCAATGGCGATCACGTTGGCGTGCATGAGCGCCATTTGTCGTGCCACGGCGGAAAGGGAACGGGTAAGCATGAGAGTGGGCTTACCACTTTTAATGCCTGGGGTCAGGTGTGTTTCTAGGTGATCGTCATTGAAGCCGTAACCAAGAATCAAGTAGCGGCCGGCCCGGTCAATAGCTTCATTTGCACGAGCACGGTGCAGATCGAACGGGCTTTCATACCCATTTCTGAATTTGTTCTGTCCTGGCGTGATAATCAACCGAACAGCATCTGGCAAATCTCCCCCATAGCAGACAGGGCGCCCAGCTCGCAAATACCAATCCAGGCTTCCATGCGGTTTGCAAATGAGAGCCCGTGGCCGATATTGCAATGACACTGCCGCTCGTCGAGGCTTGACAGTGGCCGCGCGGCAAAAGCTCATTTGGCTCTCGCGCTCATTAAGCTGTCCCGCAAATCGCCCGATAAACATCGTGTCGGCACCAATGTCGGCCTCCTCAGCTGCGATCTCAACTAGGCGGTCATAGTTTGTCGTTACTATAGTCATGCCCGCCGCTGGTTTGACCAAGTGCATAAGCAATCGCGTCAGTCGGAGCTTCCGCTTGCCGGTGAACACTTCAGACACGACGGTACGTTCCCGCTCTGAAATGAGCCGGCCAGTTGCCGCAGAAATTGACGCTTCAAGCTGAGGCGTAGGTGGTGCGGCTAGTAACGCAGCTTCCAAACCTTTGGTCGAGATAAGTTGCGATGCCGCTGACCACGAAGCAGCGTCTGCATCACTGAGTCCATGCCCTACATTGGCCAAGAGGTAATCCGCCAACTCTCCCATACCTGGCAAGCCTTCAGCACAAGAAACGCCTGACCCCACAATCGTGACAAGCCCATCACCGAGATGAGCTTGTAATCGAGACTTTAAAATATGTAGGTCCATTTCCCGTGTCCTTGGAGTCGCTATGTCGCTCGCTAAGCTTTGTCTGTCTGAGTGGCAAGCGAGGTAGAGCATGCAATCGCTATGGTCTAATGCGATATCGTTCAACAGCACCGAGCCTGAACGTATACCTTTTTCAGCCCTTGAGTGTCGAGCAGGAGCAGCCATTGAGCCACCATCGCGGAGCCAAGGTGGTGCGACGTCATTTTTTTCCTCCGAGCATTGCTCGCGATGACCATTTCATTCTGGTGTTAGAGCTTTTTGATCATTGAAGTGAAGGGCGGGGGCTTCACTTCAATGACTGCAATAAAGTCTTAAGGCAGCACCAACGCCATTACTTTGCTGATGTAGTCCGGCTCTCCAATGAAGAAGACATGCAGAGCGTTCAAATCAGGTACCGGCAGACCTTGTTGGCTCCACAGGTATTCGATCCGCATGCGGTTTGTGCTCGGCGACAGGATGATCGACTCCAGCTTCACGCCTGGGTCACTCAAGCGCGCTTCCAGATCCTTAATGTTCTGCGAGAGCTGAATTTTGTCGCTGCCGGGACCTTCGTGTTCTAGTCCATGAGGATCGATGAAACAGATGCGTTGGCTGCCATCCGCCTTCAGGCTCCAAAGTATGAAGTCAGGATAAAAATTACCGGCCTCAAAGAAGCCAACGCCCTGCTTGACCAGGTTGCGCAGCAGGAAAATACGTTCGCCACGTTCGGCAAGGCTTGCTTCGTGGGCTTCCAGCCAGAGGCGCAAATCGTCGACGAATTGGAACTCGGACTTATTGAGGGCGACAGGTTGGATCTTCACTTTCTCACTGGATAGCAGTGGCTCGTAGAGGTGAGCGGCAAGCTTCAAGCCCTGTACGTACCCATGATCACGCCAGCCAACTTGAGCGAGCTCTTCCTTCAGCGCCTTAATGTCGTCGATTAGGTATTGCTCGGTGGCCTCGACGATCAGGTGGTAGTTAATGTCGTCAGCCGGCAGGTTATCGTTATCGCGGGTCAGCAGAACCAGCTCCATGCGGGGATCGAGGTATTTTCGCTTTTGGTGATTGAAGCAGCGCTCAAGCGCGCCGCTGAGCAGCTCGAAAGCTATCGACTGCCAGTGGCGCAGGTTTGCCATCGAGGGCGCCCACCAATGTGCCGGCACTTGGATGCGATACCAATCAGGGGTCTCCAGCAGCAGCCGTAATGTTTCAGCTTTTACGATGACGTTGTCTAAGTGTCGTTGGCGGCGGAAACGCTCCAGATCGAACCACAGCTTGTCCCAGTCGAGCATCGACAGGCGCAGGACATCGAAATGACGTGGTGGGTTATCGATTGCCTCGGGGGCCAGGCCCATGACCTCTTTGGCCTGGATCATCTGCAGGCGTGGGAAGCGATCAACAACCAATGGCATTCCTCCCTTGGTCAAGCCAGGAGGGAGAGCACCGATAGTGAGATCCACGATGGGGCCATGTTTACGGAAGTCATACTGCTCCTGGGTGTCCTTGCGGAACTTGGAACGGAGGACCTTCAGCTTCTGGCCAAAGTCGTGGGTGACGTTGAGGGTGATTTCCTCAACATGAGGTGCATCGTTCGGCGGTAGGCCTTCGCTTTCTAGGAAGTCGCGGAAGGTTGCCATGAAGTCGGCTTGCACACCGAATACGTTCAGCGTTTCCAGGAAGCGAATATCCTTTGGTGGATTCACCGGTTGATAGCGGCTGGTACGCATCAGGCTCATTTCTTTGCCTTTTAGGCGCACTCCACGTCCGAACAGCTGAATGATCTGTGCGCCTTCGCTCTGGCCCATGCGCATAAGGCCGAGGCTGGACACCCGCCAGCAGTCCCAGCCTTCGATGAACTTCTTCGAGCCGACCAGCATGTGAATGGGAGAGGTTGGTTTATGTACATCGCCAAATACGGGCTCGCCAAATTCGCTAGGTCGCACCTCGGCCAGTGACTGCTTGTTTTCCAGTTCTTCCTGAACGTGTTTGGCCAGCGCAGCGGCATCGCCGACATTGATCACGCCAAAGGGTTGGTCGGCTTCGCCAACCTTCAACAGCAACTCTCCGCTGTCGCCTTTCACGCGCTCGATCACCAAGTGACCGCCGCCCGGGGCATGGAATAGGCGCTGACAGATGTCGGAATAGAACTGTGCTGCGGTTTGCTTCAAGCCTTTCAGGTAGGGGAACGACTGCACGAAAATATCGTGCCCTTGGGCATCGAGCAGACCCGTCTGCTGGCTATTGCCATTGAGCACGGTATGGATGAGCGAGGTGAAGGCTTCACGGTGCGCAAGAAAGCGCGCAAGGAAGTCGAGGATCTGCGCCACATCGGATGGCGATACGCTTTCCTCATCAACCTTGCGTCCAGTAACGCTGGCGCCGACAAAGACCCACAACGGCTTTTCCAGGTTGTAGCCGGTGTAGCGATTGCCCGCCTCAGTAAACATGCGCAGCTGCTGATAAAACCCCAGCAGGGCTGCGGCTAGGTAGGTGTCCTTGTGGGCCAGCTCATCCTTAGGCAGGTTGAAGATGCGGTAGTCCTTCCCATAACCGTCCGCATAGAAGTAGCGGTAGCTGTAATCGAACAGTACTGCTTTGGCGTAGCTCTCGGCCAGCACACGGTCGTTGGCTGCCTTGACTGCCTGCTTGAAGGTGGCGGAGTACTCGAAGGTGAAGCCCTTGGCCGCCAGCTTGTCACGCTTACTTTTCCAGTCGCTGCCGCTCATGCCACGGTGACCTTCGTCCACCAGCAATAAGTTGGCATCGCCAAAGCTGTCGACGGCCATCTGCTTGACCTTCTGCTCGTCTGCGAGTTTGGTGATTTCGGTCAGCAGCGGCACATCAAGGGCATTTTGCCCGCGTGAAATTAGGTCGCTTTCTTGGCGCAGCGGCTCCGGGTAGAAGCCGTTTTCGCGGAGCTCACGCTCGTGCTGCTCGGACAGGCGTTCGTTCGGTGAGAGCACAATGACTCGGCTGAAAGCGTCAGCCTGCCCGGTCGCCCGCGCATGCTGGGCAAACTGCAGCAAATTCACATGCATGAGCAACGTTTTGCCGCTACCCGTGGCGTTTTGCAGGCAGAGCTTGTTGAGGTCTTCAACAGCGTATGCGCCGATGCCCGTTTCGCGCCCTTGGCCTTGGTGATGAAGGTTGAAACGCTCGATAAACTCATTTAGTACGGCGCAGAGACCCTGGCGGTCGTTGAAATAACGGTCGAGGTAGATTTCAACAAACAATAGAGTCAGCCACTGGAAGTACTTCCAGGCAATTTCTCCTTTGTACTTACGACGGGCATTGATGACCCGCGTATGCGCAACCAGATTGGCGTCAAAACGCTCCAGTTCAACGGGGGTCAATGTCGCATTGGCAGGCAGGTGCGAGATTAGCTTCGCCAGAAAGCGGTGCTTGCCGTCCGGTCCTATGCCTGGCTCGACGCTACGCAGAGATTTGGCAATTATCTCCAGTGGCCGCACAGTGCGGCCTTCATCCTTGTGAGTCACCAGCGGGTCGATACCAAACAGGCTGATGAGGTACTGATTAAGTACCAATGCATCCTGAAAGTGACTCGCTACCAGTGGTGGCTGAGCTTTGTTTTTACGTGGGGCGCGGGCCATCTCAAGCGTCCTCCCACATGCGCTGGGCGAAGGTCTCTTCGATCAGGCGCACGCGTGTGGCGGCATCGCCATCGCTGGGCAGAGCATGATTACCATTCACGTAGATATAGTCGTATTCACTTTCACGCGGGTTGATGCTGCGTTTGTTCAGCCATGCTTCCAGGGCAGCTTGATCGCGACCAGAGTCTCCGGTCAGCTTGCGCCAAATTACCAGGACACGCTCACGCGACAAATCGTCTCCCGGTGCGCGGAAAATGTGGCCTTCCACAGCACGGAACCAGAACTCGCCATCGTTACGTTCCTTGATGGCGCTTGAAAGCCAGCGCGTATCTTGGTCTTTGGGTAGCTCCGGATCAGTTTCACGCACCAGTTCGATGGCATAGCGGCGTGGTTGATCGAGGTGGGCGACATGCAGACCAATGAGCCAGTTGAAGGTCTCCACCAAGTCGATGTTTTTTTCCACTTGGGCATCGCTACCAGGTTGCTTGACCTTGAGTTTGTAGGACGTCGGGTCAGTAAATTCACGAACATTAAGCAGGCTCGGGCTGCCGGCGGTTTCGAACTCCAACCAATACTTGAGAAGATACTCACGTGTCATCTCGACGGAGTCGACCGAGTTGGTGTTTAGATGTGGAGAGTCTGGCAGTTGCAGATTGTTTAACGTGTCTTCGAAAGATTCTAGACGCAGATATTTAAAGCAATGGCTAATTCCGTCTCGGGAAATGGGTTTTTCATTTCTCCAAGTGTCTGAGTACGCAGATTTTTTAATTCTTGGTAGCAGTACGGATGAGAAGTGCTCACCCATCTCGAAAAGAACATATTTGTCATTGGTTTGGTTTTTTCTGTTTGTACTTATAACTGCGTGACCTGTGCTTCCTGAGCCTGCAAAATAATCCAGAACATAATTTCCTTCTGCATTTTGGGCCATCTCGATAAGTCGAGATATCAGTTTTATAGGTTTTTTTCCTAATGGGAAGTCAACTGCGCCTTCGTGTTTCAAGTTGTTGGTGTCGATGTCGATCCATATTGTGGATGCAGGCTCGGCTATAGCTTGAGCTCCATCAACAATTCTTACGGATTTTGAAAGGAAATAAAACTGTCTTCCTCCGAGTAGATACATATTTTCGCTAGTGTCACGCTCAACTTTTACTACTTCATTTTTATTGTTTTTCGAGTACTCAATATGATCGCGAAGCCAAGGTGCTGGCTTTTGTAAAGTTTTAGTTTCGAACACTCGACTCGCATTTTTTATAGCGAACTGTTCGCATGCGTTTTCAACAATTGCAGATGCAGCATCCCCCCATTTCTGGCGTGCTAGCTTCATTCCAGCTGCAGAGTTTTCACATTCAAATCCTAGATCTTGAAGAACTTGAACCTTAATAGGCTTGAATTCCCAGCGAGAACAATCTTGCTCCGGGTTCACAATAAATCTTGAAAAGTGAGCGAGATCCACAGGTTTTTTTACATAGCTGGTTGTGTAGCTGTAATTGCTTCTGTCTTTTGCCGCAAAAATTAATCTGTCAGATATGTCTACTGGGCCTAGGTTTACGGTGCGAAAGCTGGAGGCGGTAGAGCACTTTGTAGTCACAGTTGTTATGTAACTTTCATCTCCAAGAGAGCTTTCGAGTAGTCCCCTGTAGCGCCAGTCTTCAATGTCGTTAAGGTTGCAGACAATGCCGGCTGAGTTTGAAAGTAGCTCCTTTGCAAGGCTCAGTCTATCTGCTTGCATGGAGCACCAGCTGGAGTGCCTGTAGTTATCCTTGTAAACAAAATCATCTCCGCCGGTGTTGTATGGCGGATCTATGTAGATCAGTTTAACCTGATTGCTAAGTTTTTCTTTTGTAATTGATAACGCTTGAAAATTGTCGGATTGGATGATTATTCCGTTGCAGGTTTTGTCAAGTTCACTCTGGGTTGCCAGTATCTCTGATTTTGTTTCGTCATCAAAAAAACAGGTGTCGATTGTGAGGAATTTATTGAATTTCAAAAACTCAATAGAGAGAGGTATGCTGTACCCAGGCTGGGCCATGTCGCCCTTAATTTCATCAATCGCAAATAATTTAACCCACTCTTTCCGCTGCTGCTCATTGGTTGCAATTTCTGGATAGAATCTTTCCGGTATGCGATCCAGGGTGATGCAGTACTGCGTCTCGACAACGAATTTTTTCTTGAGCCAGAGTTTTTTCTGGAAATCTTCGAGCTGGGCGAGAAAGTCGATAATGCGCCGTGCAATCTTGCGCAGGACGCGCAATTTTTTTAGATATTCATCCACGCGCGGAGCATCGGCCGCCTCAATATCGTCAAGGCGGATGATCTCGTTTTTGATATAAAAATCCAGTTCGCGGCGCAAGAAACTACCGAGATTTTTGTGGATGAAGTAGTCCATGGTGTTGCGTGCTGTGAACTGGCTCAGATACTTGGCTAGTATTGTGCGTGTTGGCTGCTTATCGGTGGGGGCTGGCGCAAATAGCGGCTGTTCAAAGTCCCGAAGCTCTGGAAATTTGAAAACTAGGTTGGCGAGCTGCTCGCCTACCACCTGTTCGGCTTCTGTCAGACGTTTCTGCTGCCAGGTGCCAGCTTGACCGGACTTAGTGCTGTCAGGGCTGTAGTCGAACTGCACAACGAGTTCCGGTAGCCCTTTATCGTTGATTTCCAGCTTCAGCGGTTCCGCTGTGTGGATGACGAAGAAGCGCTCCTGGCCTTCTTTCACGTTGTTGTGCTCACCTTCTGCTACTGCTGCCAGACGGAAATGCACCTTCAGTGGGGTTGTGATCGCTGGCTGGAATTCGAAGCCACTTTGGCGGCCCTGTTCCTTGGCCTGTGCTGCTGTGAGGTCGAAAGTGAAATTACTGAGTGCCTCGCTCGACTTGATGTAGTACTGGTCTTTGTTGGCCCAGTGCAACATGACCTCACGGCCATCGTAGGGCACAGCATAGGGAGCGGCACGGCTGTCGTTTTCGGAGACAAAGTAGCGCTTCGACATGAAGTCGCCCTTGTCGTAATAGCGGCTGAAGAAGCGGTACAGGTGTTCGTATACCTGGGCATCGTCAGCCAGTACGCCGCCACCATCGCGTGCGTGCTGCTGGGCAAGCTCGTATTCCTTACCGACCTTGGTGCCGCGATATTCAGGCTTCAGTTCACCCGTGGGTAAGAAAGCATCTTCCCCGAGCGTCTCGGCGACTTTTACGCGTGCTGCTTCTAACGCGTCATGAGCGTTACTTTGCGATTGGCCGGCGAAGTGGGCATCGATCTCGCTGCCCAGTTCGGTATCGATAAAGGCTTTGATCTGCGCGCTTCGGGCGTGAAGGATGCGGTACAGACCGAAGTCGAGTTCAGACTGATTGAGCTGGAAGAGATCACCCAGAAGGGCGATAAATTGGTCTTTTTGCTTGCTCATATGTGCTTCTCAAAAATGGGTCAGGCGTAGGGCTTGAATTCGTTGTTGTCGCGAATTAGTAACTGCATCAGCTTGGGATGGATAAAGAGTTTTTCCTTGCCGACCTGCACCTCTTGCAGAACGCCAATGGCGACCAGCTCTTTGAGGTAGCGAGAGGCGGCTTGACGCTGAGCAATCTGCTTGTCGACGACGTTGCTGATGCGGCAGTAGGGCTGCTCGAAAATTACGTCCACCAGCTCGCTGGAATAGGTTTTCGGCAGATGCTCGCGAACAAACTGGGTGGTGTGCTCGGACAGGCCGCGGATGGCGGCAATTTTGGTGCCGGTCCATCGGGCGGTTTCTTCCACGGCGCTGAGCATGTACAGCAGCCAGGGCTCCCAGGCTTGATTGCGGGTAACATCGAGCAGCAGACGGTAGTAATCGGCTCTATGCGCAAGGAAGTAACGGCTAAGGTAGAGAATCGGTAGATTCAGCAGACCTTCCTGGATCAGGTACAGGGTGTTGAGCACTCGGCCGGTTCGGCCATTGCCGTCGGTGAACGGGTGAATGGCTTCGAATTGATAATGGCCAACGGCCATGCGCACCAGTGGGTCCAGGTCAGTCTCGTTTTGCAGGAAACGCTCCCAGTTGGCGAGCATGTCACGCAAGCGATCTTCTCCCTCCGGTGGGGTGTAGATGATCTCGCCAGTGCGGTCATTGGCCAACTGGATACCTGGCACCCGGCGTATATCCATGTTCACGCCCTTGAGCGTGCGACAAATCTCGACTGCTGTGCCAGTGGAGAGTGGGCGCTCGGCTAGCGACCGGTAGCCATGATCCAGAGCCTTGCGGTAGCGCAGGGCTTCGTTAGTCGCAGGGTCTGCATGGTTGTCGCCATCCTGGGCATGCTGGAAGAGCAAGTCCGTGGTTGTGACGATACTTTCGAGCTCCGAGCTGTCCTTGGCTTCCAGCAATGGGATGGTGTTGATCAGCATCGTTTGGTTAGGGATCAACTCGGCCGCCTGTTTCAATTCGGCCAAGGCTGTGCGCGCTTCAATACAGAGTTTGAGCACTGCGCGGGTTTCAAGCTCGGCTGCTGGTGGCAAGGGTGGAATCTGGTTATAGGGCTTGTCGGCTTGCCAGGGTAAGAGGGGCGCAGTCATGGATGGGAGCCTGATCCTTGGAGTATCCATCTAAAGGCAAGGGCGCTCATCAGAGCGCCCTTTTCGTTGCGTCAGTGTAAACATGAGTGCTTTACGTGTCGCTATTTTTTGATTTTTGCGACATGTTTTGTTCTTGTGTCGCTGATGACGACATGTTTGCGAAGCGTGTTCTTAATTTGGCTTTTCGCGACGCATCAGGCTACTACCCAGCGAATGGTAAAGAGCGCGTGAGTACGGCTGGAACGATGTAGGCGTTTCTCAAGTGCCTCGATGAGTGCGTCACGGCGTGCTTCGATCTCGTCCTCCACGGAGAAGATTTCTTGGCGCTGGCGGCGCTGTTCGCCCTCCACCTTACGAATGTCGTCCTGAAGACGCCGTGCCTCGTCCATACTCTGGGCTGTACGGGCTTGCCGCTTTAGGCTTTTCAGCTTGAGCTTAGTGTCTTGTAGTGCCTGCTCGGCAGCAAGGATGCGGTCTTCGGCCCAGGCATCGAGTTTTTCACGCTCCTGTTGGAAAAATTTGTCGTTTTGCTCCAGCGCCTGGCTCAATGCTGCGTCGAGCTGGCGACGGGCGTTGCCATGCAGATCATCTGGGGGGGTGGTATGGGCTGGCTCGGTTGTGGCAGAAAGCTGGAAGAGCTTTTCGCAGGTTTCCTGGTCAAGCAACTCGCCGCTATCTGCCATTGCGGTGAATACCAGGTGTTCCTCATGCTGGAAGCTGTCGAGCTCCAGCAAGTTGAGTTGCAGCCACCCCTGCTGACCGACCAGTTGCTCGATGACACTGATACGCGGGTTACGACTTTCCAGCCATTGCGCATAATTGAAGCGCAGAGTAGCTGTGGGGGCAGGAGCATTACGTCCTTGATCTAATACGTATTCGCCCAATGGGTGTGTCAGACGGTAGATTCGAGTGTTTTCAATCTGAGCTTGTTTTGCCAGCTCGCCTTTGCGAATGAGCTGGTAGTGCCCGGTTGCGATCTGGGGGAGGGGCGGTAGGCTAAGGTCAAAGGTAAGTAACTTGCTGTCGAACCTTGCTTGTTCCGCCAGAATGTACTGAGTCAGCTGCCAAAAAAGACGTGTGATTCTATCTAGTTGGCTTTCAGCGCGTTCTTTGTGAGTTTTGAGCAGGTTGTGGATGTCTGCGTCGAAATTTTCCAACAGGAGCTTTTCGGTTTCCAGCATGCGTGCCTGGATATCCGCATCCAGTTCTGCGCGGAGGCTGGCGAAAGCGTCGTCGATCTCTTGGGGCGTGCGGCAGCGGTCGTAGATTTCGGCAATGCGTTTCTCGAAGTCGATGCCGACTTCGATCCTGCCGAGTACTTGGTCAGATGCACCGAAGACACCATCGAATAGGTGAAACTTGTCCTGCAGTAGCTCCAGTACGCGCTGGTCTGCGGCATTGCGTTGGTTTAGGAAATTGATCACAACCACGTCAAAGCGCTGCCCGTAACGATGGCAGCGACCGATGCGTTGCTCTACGCGCTGGGGGTTCCAAGGTAGGTCGTAGTTCACCACCAGGGAACAGAACTGTAGGTTCACACCTTCGGCGGCCGCCTCGGTGGCAATCAGGATTTCGGCACTATCTCGGAAGTGATCGATCAGTGCGGTGCGGCGGTCGATGGCGGGGGAACCTGTGACTCGGTCGCTACCATGGTAGCGAGCCAGCCAGCGCTGATAGATGCCGGTAGCGGCCTCACCCTGATTGCCGCCGCTGAAGGTGACAATCTTGCCGGCGTGACCATGAGCCTCGAGAAAGCGGGCCAGGTATTCCTGAGTGCGGCGGGACTCAGTAAAGATCACTGCCTTTCGCGGTGCGCCCATACCGGACATACGTGCGAAGCCTTGTTCCAACGCGTTCAGTAGGGCGAAGGATTTTTGGTCTTCACGAATGTTGTGAGCAATCTCGATATAAACGTCGAGCTCTGTGATTTCTTTACTCAGCAGATCGAAGTCGACTTTGCTGGCTAAGTCAGGGGCTTCGTAGTTGGCAGACTCTTCCGCTGCTTCGAGAAGGTCTTCCTCTAGGTCTTCTTCTTCTATCAGGTGCTCGAACCATTCCTCATCGATGCTCTGGCGATCCAGCAGTTTCTGCAGGCGAGCTTTGATGGCTTGCAGTGTCGCGACGACAGCCTCCGTGGACGAGGCCAGCAGCTTGCGCAGAATAAGGGCCACGAGATGCTTCTGGCGCTGCGGGAAACCATAGCTGAAGTCGCGGTGTAGATACGCGGAGATGAGGTCGTAAAGCCTCTGCTCGTCATCGCTTGGGGTAAATGGTGTGGTCAGCGCATGGCGTTGGGTATAGGGCACGTACTCAAGTACATCCCTACGCAGGGTGCGCTTGATAAAGTGTTGTAAACGGCGGCGTAAAGCTGCCAGGTCACCATCAGTGTTGTTGTACTGAGCACGAAAGCTGCGCTCATCGCCAAAAATGTCCTCGTCAATCAGCGAGCTGAGACCATACAACTCCATGAGTGAGTTCTGCAGCGGTGTGGCAGTTAGTAAAAGCTTGCGTCGCCCGGCGAGTGAGCGCTTGAGTGATTGCCCCGTTTCGTTGCTTTTTCGGTGGGCGTTACGCAGCTTGTGGGCTTCATCGATGACGACTAAATCCCATGGAATATTGCCTAGCTGCTCCTCCATACGCGCAGCGAAGTGGAGTGACATGATGCTGATAACGTCGCGGTCCAACGGATCGTAGATGCCGTCTTGGCGAAGCTGTTTCCAGGTGCGGGCATCCAGCACTTGGGCGGGCAAATTGAATTTGTCGGAAAGCTCCTGCGCCCATTGCTTGCGCAGTGCCGCAGGGCAGATAACCAAAAGGCGGCGACGGCGTTCGGCCCAGAGCTGCCCTAAGACCAACGCGGCTTCAATCGTTTTACCCAGACCGACTTCATCAGCCAGCATCACACCTTTGCTCAGTGGGTTTTGCAGGGCAAAAAGGGCGGCATCAATCTGATGAGGGTTGAGGTCGACACTGGCATCAAAAAGCGACTGGGAAAGTCGATCTTCCTCGCTGGCAGCTCGGCGACGTGTTAACTCCCAAGCGAAATACTTGGCGTGGTGGGGGGTGAGCGAACCTTTTGATTCAATGGTCGGCATTGATTGCTCTCGATGGTCTCTATCAACCTGTTCTGCTTCAAAGTGGTATGCAGAGTTTTATTGAAACGACTATAGCCAGTTGCTTGGGAGTTACAGGAGATGTTTTTTTCGCTACCCGTTCTAGGTGTGTAGTGGTCAAATGGCGTTGAACACCATTGGACAGGGACGAGCCTGAAACTCCCGTGATAGCTAAACTATCGGCAGGACTCTCGGTTGGGATAGGATTATTTCGGACAATTAAAAAGCCGGCTTGTGGCCGGCTTCTCGGGGACTGGCTTGGTTTATTTTTGGTAAACCGCGCCAGCCTTCAAAACGTACACCCGGATCTTGCGTCCGGCTGTGGGACTTGGCGAGAAAGTGATCTGCCTTGTCGGTGCGATCTGAGCCTTGGAAAGGGTCGATGCGCAAATGTGGGGCGCAGCATACTGATTTTTTTGAAGAATTCCCAGCTTGGCGTGCGGGGTAGAGCGATTGCGCTGAGGCGTAGCAGCTGCCGAAGGCTGCGTTCGGCTGCGAAGCGGCCGTAAAACCATTCACCGCGGAGTTTCAGTAATACCGTGAATAATGGGTTTACGACTGCTGCGCAGCCGGACGCAGCCTTCGGCAGCTGCTACAGGGCTTCGTATTTACAAGAACGGTACGGACGGTCTGCGTTTGTTGAGCGTGGACCACCAGAACACCCACCCCAATACCCTGATGTTCTGCTTGTCGATCTGCTCGGCACTGAAGATTTCATCCGGATACTCAGCACGGTTGTGGCTGCGCAACCGCAGCGCATTCCCCGGCATCCGGTGCAGGTATTTGATCCGCAACATCCCGTCATGCTCGATCGCATAGATCTCGCCATCGATAATCTGCGTAAGCCCGCGATCAATGGCGAGGGTAGAACCGTCTTCAATCTTTTCGGCCATGCTGTTACCGATCATGTGGGTGCAGATGGCATTGGCATGTTTGATTTCCAGGGAGTCGAGGTGGCTGTGTGGCAGGCGGATGGATTGGCCGGGGTCCTCGACGACGTGGGTTTTGTTGGAGCCTGGGGCGGTGGCGGTCTCTTTGAAGAAGGGCAGTTCGACGTCGATGGGCTCGATCACCGTGTAGATGCCCCGGATGGCCTGGGCGTCGAAGGTGTTGCCGGACTCGTCGAGCACACGCAGGCGCGAGGACTCTTTCGGGCCTTCGCCGGTTTTCAGCCAGTCACTGTTTACAGACAGAAGTCGGGAGACTTCTTCCATGCGATAAGCGGGCACACCACGGGTGTACCAGTTGTGGATATTTTGCGCTTCCGTGTCGAAGAAAGCGGCAAATCCTGTCGTTGTGATGTTGGCTGCTTCGAGGAGCGCTCTAAACCGTGGGCCGCTAGTGTTCTTTTTCATAAACACGAGTCTACGGGCGCAGGATGGGGGTTTGAATAAACGACCCGTTCAAATTTCGAGGGAAATTTAAGACTGGATGTAAGACGCTTTTCGTAAAAAATAAACAGGCAAACACCCAGGCCGAGATGCTGAAAACTCATTGTTAAAGGCGTTCCAGGCGGGCACAAAAAACCCCGGATCAACCGGGGTTTTCCTTGAGGCGTGGGCTAGAAGCTAGCCGTTGCTTCTCAGCCTTTGTAGGCGGCAACCGATTTGGTGATCGCAGCGCGGGCGGCGTCTGCGCCGTCCCAGCCTTCGATTTTTACCCATTTGCCTTTTTCGAGGTCTTTGTAGTTCGCGAAGAAGTGCTCGATCTGCTGGATCAGCAGGGCTGGCAGGTCAGTGTATTCCTTCACGTCCACGTACAGCTGGGACAGTTTGTCGTGTGGGACTGCGATGACTTTGGCATCGCCGCCGCCGTCGTCGGTCATGTTCAGGATGCCGACTGGACGCGCGCGGATCACCGAGCCTGGAGCAACCGGGTAAGGGGTCACGACCAGCACGTCGAGGGGATCACCGTCGTCAGCCAGGGTGTTCGGGATGTAACCGTAGTTGGCCGGGTAGAACATTGGGGTGGCCATGAAACGGTCAACGAACAGGCAGTCGCTGTCTTTGTCGATTTCGTATTTGATCGGCGCGTGGTTGGCCGGGATCTCGATCGCGACGTAGATGTCGTTCGGCAGGTCTTTGCCAGCCGGAATCTTGCTGTAGCTCATTGGGCGATGCCCCCGTTAGTTGACCAAAAATACTTGGCCGGATTGACCAAAAAGTGGCGGCGATTATAGGCATATTCTGCCAACGACGCCATGTACCAGAGGTCGTAGAGACCTTAGTCGTGAGCCCGATAGACCGGATCATCGGCCTGAAGTTGCGTAAGCCTTGCCAAAGGATCCTGCCGGTAAAACAGTCTCAACTGCTCATACACCTGTGGATAAGCCTCGTGCAGCAGATCCGGGGCGCTGAAGAAGTATTCGCTGGTGACCGCGAAGAACTCGGCGGGGTTTTCCGCCGCGTACGGGTCGATGGCGGTTTCAGCGTCCGGATTGCGCTCCAGTTGCCGGTCGAGGTCGTCATAGGCTTCCTGCATGACCTTGGCCCAGTCACTGACGCGCATGTCGGCGTGCAGCGGTGGCAGGCCATTGGCGCTGCCGTTGAGCATGTCGAGTTTGTGCGCGAGTTCGTGGATCACCAGGTTGTAGCCTTCCCAGCCGCCGCTGGCCATCACGCCGGGCCAGGCGAGGATGATCGGGCCTTGCTGCCAGGCTTCGCCGCTGTGTTCACCATCCCATTCGTGTTCGACGCCGCTGGCATCGCGATGGCGCTGGGGGCTGAGGAAATCGTCGGGGTAGAGGATGACTTCGTGAAAGCCCTGATACCAGTTCAGATCGCCCAAATGCATGAGCGGCAGTTGGGCCTGGGCGGCGAGCAACAGGCGCTGCTCCTGGTGGAGTTCGACGCCGGGCAGGGCGCTCAGGTGTTTGTCTTGCAGGAACAGCACGCTGGCTTCGCGCAGCCACCGGTCTTCGGCCGTACTGATGCCATCGAGGAAACTCAGGTGATGGCGCACCCGTTGCCACATGTCGTCGGCAATCGGATGCCTGGCCAGGGTGCGCCGGCGTCGCCAGGCGCTAAGGGACCACATCGTCAGTCAGCGGGGTTCGGCTTTGGATGCGGCATTAGCGAGACGGCTGCGGACTACGCCAATGATCATCGGTAGCAGCGACACCAGGATGATGCCCACCACCAGCAGC
This sequence comes from Pseudomonas sp. GM18, assembly GCF_000282195.1. GTDB lineage: Bacteria > Pseudomonadota > Gammaproteobacteria > Pseudomonadales > Pseudomonadaceae > Aquipseudomonas. Next base: position 7,167 of record NZ_AKJT01000005.1, on the reverse strand, counting down.
GACAGGTTTTTCTTGATGAACGGTACGTTGCCGAAGAAGTAACCGAGGGTTACCAGGCCACCCACCCAGAGGATGGTGCCGAAAACGCTGAAGGCAAAGAATCGCGGGTAAGGCATTTTGCCGACACCGGCGACGAACGGGGCAAAGGTACGGATGATTGGCATGAAGCGCGCCAGGGTCACGGTTTTGCCGCCGTGCTTGTCATAGAAATCGTGGGTTTGTTGCAGGTAGTCGCGGCGGAAGATTTTCGAGTTCGGGTTGCTGAACAGCCGTTCGCCGACGGTGCGGCCGATCACGTAGTTGGTGCTGTCGCCGAGGATCGCCGCCAGCATCAGCAAGCCCCCCAGCAGTACCGGATCCATGCCGCCACCGGCCGCCACGGCGCCCGCGATGAACAACAGGGAATCGCCCGGCAGGAATGGCATCACCACCAGACCGGTTTCGCAGAAGATCACCATAAACAGGATGGCGTAGATCCATGCTCCGTAGTTGTTCACCAGCATCTCGAGGTAAACATCGAGATGCAGAATAACGTCGATCGGGTTGAAATCCATGGAAAGCACCTGTGGTGATGGCCCGACTCAGCAGGCCTGTGCGGATAGCTTCGCGTAAGACTACAGCGGGGTGTGATTTTTCTTACGAGCCGTGAGGTGTGGGCATTATACGGGGTGAAAAGTGAAAAACGCGTCGAGTTTGTAGCGAGGCATGTCAATGTGTTGCGGAGTTTGTCGGAAAAGATCGCAGCCTTCGGCAGCGCCTATAGGTTCGAGGTCGCCCCGGTCAATGTAGAGCTGTCGAAGGCTGCGATCTTTTTGGGGGCCTTAAAGTCCGTCACTGATCGGCAACACGTAGTTCTTGAACTCGGTGTCTTCCCTGAACCCGATGGATTCGTAGGTTTTCTGCGCGACTTCGTTGTTGCTGCTGGTGGAAACGCGCATGCGCACGGCATTGGTTTCCTTGGCCATTTTCTTCGCGGTGCGGATCAGGTTGTCGGCCACCAACTGACGGCGGGCGTCTTCGGCGACGTAGATGTCGTTGAGGATCCACACACGTTTGAGCGAAAGAGACGAAAAGCTCGGGTACAACTGACAGAAACCCAACAGTTTGTTGTTGTCGTCATCGGCCAGGGCCAGGTAGATCACCGACTCTTTGCGCCGCAGGCGCTTTTCGAGGAACGCCCGGGACGAGTCCGGATACGGAAGGGAACCGTAAAACTCGCGATATTTGACGAACAACGGGGTCAGCAGGTCCAGGTGTTCGAGGGTCGCTTGAATAATCCGCATGGTAGGTCTCGTCTTCAAGTGGCTGTCTTACATGGTGACGGCGATAGGAAACCCTTGGCGGCCGTGCATCGATCCTGCCTTAAACCAGAATAGAAACGCAATGCGGAAACGGTTCAGGCATCCGACGGACTGAGTAGGAAATTACCTTTCAAGTCTGCTCTTGTGTCCGACTCCAGCGTCTGAACCTGGGCTTCGTCCTTCAGACTGACCCCTGATAACTGCCGCCGACAGGCTTCGCGCATCAAATACAGCAAACGGTGTGCCGCCATGCCGTAACTCAAGCCTTCGAGCCGGACATTCGAGATGCAGTTGCGGTAGGCATCCGTCAGTCCGACCTTGGGATTATAGGTGAAATACAGCCCCAGGCTGTCTGGCGAGCTTAATCCAGGGCGTTCGCCGATCAGTATGACCACCATTTTCGCACCGAGCAGCTCGCCGATCTCGTCGGCCACCGCCACCCGGCCTTGCTCCACCAGAATCACCGGCGACAGGGACCAGCCTTCGATAGCTGTCTGTTCTTCCATGCGTGCCAGAAACGGCAAGGTATGGCGATGAACGGCCAGTGCCGAGAGACCATCGGCCACCACCACGGCCAAATCCACCCCGCCAGGATGGGCTCGTGCGTAATCACGCAGTGTCTGCGCCGACTCGTCACTCAACTTGCGCCCCAAATCGGGGCGCTGCAAATAACTGTTCCGGTCCGTGGCGGCGCTGTGCAGCAGCAAACTCTCACGTCCACGCGCGGTCAGTTGCGAGCTGAGCTCCGTGTGGTCGAAGGGCAGGTGCACTGCGTCCCGGGCCTGGGCATGGGCGTACTGGAAATCCAGCTGCGCGCTGGTCGGCATACTGGTGCCGGTGCGACCCAGTGCAATTCGCGCAGGGGTCAGGCGACGCAGTTCCAGCCATGGGTTCTGCGGGTCGACGGGTGGTTTATCCATATCAACACTCATCCCAGTTGCGCCAATGCCTGGCGGAACGCCGGCGGCAGGCTGTTGCCGAAGTGAATTTTGCCGTCTGCCTGGGTGAAGATGCCCATGTTCGCCAGCCACTGTTCAAACTCCGGCGCCGGTTTCAGGCCCAGGGTTTGCCGGGCGTAGAGGGCGTCGTGGAACGAGGTGGTCTGGTAGTTGAGCATGATGTCGTCGGAGCCGGGGATGCCCATGATGAAGTTGATCCCGGCCACGCCCAACAAGGTCAGCAGAGTGTCCATGTCGTCCTGGTCGGCTTCGGCATGGTTGGTGTAACAGATATCGCAGCCCATGGGCACGCCCAGAAGCTTGCCGCAAAAGTGGTCTTCGAGGCCGGCACGGATGATCTGCTTGCCGTTGTAGAGGTATTCCGGACCGATGAAGCCGACGACGGTGTTCACCAGAAACGGTTTGAAATGCCGCGCCACGGCGTAGGCGCGGGTTTCGCAGGTTTGTTGATCGATGCCATGGTGGGCATTGGCCGACAAGGCACTGCCCTGGCCGGTCTCGAAATACATCAGGTTTTGGCCCAGTGTGCCGCGATTCAGGCTCAAACCCGCGTCATAGCCTTCCTGTAAAACGTTGAGGTTGATACCGAAACTGGCGTTGGCCGCTTCGGTGCCGGCAATCGACTGGAACACCAGGTCCAGCGGAACCCCGCGATTCACCGCCTCGATGGAGGTGGTGACGTGGGTCAGCACGCAGGCCTGTGTCGGAATCTCGTAGCGCTGGATGATCGCGTCGAGCATTTCCAGAATGGCGCAGATTGAAGCGATGCTGTCGGTGGCCGGGTTGATGCCGATCATCGCGTCACCGTTGCCGTACAGCAGGCCGTCGAGAATGCTGGCGGCGATGCCGGCCGGTTCGTCGGTGGGGTGATTGGGCTGCAGGCGCGTCGAGAGCCGGCCGCGCAGGCCCAGGGTGCCGCGGAACTTGGTAACCACGCGGATTTTCTGCGCCACCAGCACCAGGTCCTGCACGCGCATGATCTTCGACACGGCGGCGACCATTTCCGGGGTCAGGCCAGGGGCGAGGGCGCGCAGGCTCTGTTCGTCGGCGGCTTCGCTGAGCAGCCAGTCGCGGAAACCGCCGACGGTGAGGTGGCTGACCACCTTGAAGGCTTGTTTGTCGTGAGTGTCGATGATCAGTCGGGTGACTTCATCGGCCTCGTAAGGAATCAGCACTTCCTCCAGGAAGTGGGTCAGCGGGGTGTTGGCCAGGGCCATCTGCGCGGCGACCCGCTCGCCATCGTTGAGGGCGGCAACGCCGGCCAGAAAGTCCCCGGAGCGTGCCGGGCTGGCTTTGGCCATGACGTCCTTGAGGCTGTTGAAGCGGTAGGTCTGGGCGCCGACGGTATGGGCAAATACGGCCATGGGGCGGTGTCCTCCTGATTCAATAAATATCTCAAATGCACCGCCGAACCCCTGTGGGGCGGCGGTGCACTTCAATATGGCAGGCGCCGGGAATTAGCCCGGCGCCGGTGCAACTCAGACGCCTTCGAGCATCGCATCCGCCGGTGCATCGGCGCGCTGTTTGGCGGTCAGTTGGAAGTACAGGTAGCCGGCCACCATGAAACCGAGGAACACGCAGCCGATCAGCGTGTTGAACCAGGCCATCGCCACCAGGCACACCACCGCCAGAAACAGCGCGATCCCCGGCACGATCGGGTAGCCCGGCGCACGGAAGGTGCGCTCCAGGTTTGGCTCGGTTTTACGCAGTTTGAACAGGCTCAGCATACTGATGATGTACATCACGATGGCGCCGAATACCGACATGGTGATCATTGCAGCCGTCAGCGTCATGCCTTGCAGGTTGACCAGGCCGTCGCTGTAGATCGCCGCAATGCCGATCACGCCGCCCGCCAGGATCGCCCGGTGCGGGGTCTGGAAGCGCGACAGTTTGGCCAGGGAGGCGGGCAGGTAACCGGCGCGAGCCAGGGCGAAGAACTGCCGTGAATAGCCCAGAATGATCCCGTGGAAACTCGCCACCAGGCCGAACAGGCCGATCCACACCAGCATGTGCATCCAGCTCGAATTGTTGCCGACCACGGCTTTCATTGCTTGAGGCAGCGGATCGTTGATGTTCGACAGTTGACGCCAGTCGCCGACACCGCCCGCCATGACCATTACGCCGATGGCGAGGAACACCAGGGTCAGAATGCCGCTGACGTAAGCCTTGGGAATTGTGCGTTTCGGGTCCTTGGCTTCTTCGGCGGCCATGGCTGCGCCTTCAATGGCGAGGAAAAACCAGATCGCGAACGGGATGGCCGCAAAGATGCCGGGAATCGAGGCCATGCTGAATTCGTTGGCGCCCGACCAGCCGTTGAGCACGAAGTTACTGAAGCTGAAGCCCGGTGCGACCACACCCATGAACACCAGCAATTCGGCGACGGCGAGCACGGTGACCACCAGTTCGAAGGTGGCCGCGATGCTGACGCCGAGGATGTTCAGGGTCATGAACACGAAATAGGCGCCAACGGCGGCAACCTTCGGGTCCAGCTCCGGGTATTGCACATTGAGGTAGGCGCCGATGGCCATGGCAATCGCCGGTGGCGCAAAGACGAATTCGATCAGGGTGGCGATGCCGGCGATCAGTCCGCCTCGCTCGCCGAAGGCCCGACGGCTGTAGGCAAACGGCCCGCCAGCGTGGGGAATGGCGGTGGTCAATTCGGTGAAACTGAAGATGAAGCAGGTGTACATCGTCGCCACCATCAATGCGGTGACGAGAAACCCCAGGGTGCCTGCGGTGCCCCAGCCGTAACTCCAGCCGAAATATTCGCCGGAAATCACCAGGCCGACGGCAATGCCCCATAGATGCAGGGTGCCGAGTGTGGGTTTGAGCTGTGTAGTAGAAGTCATAAGTCCTCTCTGTCTTTTTTATTGTTTGATCTGTTGGACTTTCGGGTATGGCGTTCAGGTGTAGAGCGGGCACGCAAAGCCCATGCCAGACCGGCAGGGCGCTGTGGGTGGTGTTAATGGAGGTGCCTTCGCTGGCAAGCCATGCTCCTACAGATCACTGATACCTGTAGGAGCGAGCGGTGCGGCGATCCGACTTGCCCGCGAAAGCCGTTACGCGGTGTTGCGTCGCGTTAAAAGAAACCCAACGGATTGATGTCGTAGCTCACCAGCAGGTTTTTGGTCTGCTGATAGTGATCGAGCATCATTTTGTGGGTTTCACGGCCGACGCCGGACTTTTTGTAACCGCCGAACGCGGCGTGTGCCGGGTACAGGTGGTAGCAGTTGGTCCACACGCGACCGGCCTTGATGGCGCGGCCCACGCGGTAGGCGCGGTTGATGTCGCGGGTCCAGAGGCCGGCCCCCAGGCCGAACTCGGTGTCGTTGGCGATGGCCAGAGCCTCGGCTTCGTCCTTGAAGGTGGTGATGCTCACCACCGGGCCGAAGATTTCTTCCTGGAACACGCGCATTTTGTTGGTGCCCTTGAGCAGGGTCGGCTGGATGTAATACCCGGTCGCCAGGCTGCCCTCGAGTTTTTCTACCTTGCCGCCGGTCAGCAGTTCGGCGCCTTCGCCCTTGGCGATCTCCAGGTACGAAAGGATTTTGTCGAATTGCTGCTCGGACGCCTGGGCGCCGACCATGGTGTCGGTGTCCAGCGGGTCGCCACGCTTGATCTGCAGGACTTTATTCATGACGACTTTCATGAACTCGTCATAGATCGACTCTTGCACCAGGGCGCGGGACGGGCAGGTGCAGACTTCGCCCTGGTTGAAGAACGCCAGCACCAGGCCTTCGGCGGCTTTTTCGATGAAGGTCGGTTCGGCTTGCATGATGTCGGCGAAGAAGATGTTCGGCGACTTGCCACCCAGCTCCACGGTGGACGGAATGATGTTTTCGGCGGCGCATTTCATGATGTGCGAACCGACCGGGGTCGAGCCGGTGAAGGCGATCTTGGCGATGCGTTTGCTGGTGGCCAGGGCTTCACCGGCTTCTTTGCCGAAGCCTTGCACCACGTTGAGCACGCCAGGTGGCAGCAGGTCGCCGATCAGTTCCATCAGCACGGTAATGCCCAGCGGGGTTTGCTCGGCCGGTTTGAGAACGATGCAGTTACCGGCGGCCAGCGCCGGGGCGAGTTTCCAGGCGGCCATCAGAATCGGGAAGTTCCACGGGATGATCTGCCCGACCACGCCCAGCGGTTCATGGATGTGATAGGCCACGGTATTGCCGTCGATCTCGGCAGCGCTGCCTTCCTGGGCGCGGATGCAACCGGCGAAGTAGCGGAAGTGGTCGGCGGCCAGCGGGATGTCGGCGTTGAGGGTTTCGCGCACGGCTTTGCCGTTGTCCCAGGATTCGGTGATCGCCAGCAGTTCCAGGTTCTGTTCGATGCGATCGGCGATTTTCAGCAGGACCAGCGAGCGAGCCTGGGCGGACGTGGCGCCCCAGGCATCGGCGGCGGCATGGGCAGCGTCCAGGGCTTTTTCGATGTCTTCGGCCGTGGAGCGCGGGAATTCGGCAATCGGTTGGCCGTTGATCGGCGAGGTATTGGTGAAGTACTGACCTTTGACAGGCGCGACGAACTCGCCGCCGATGTAGTTACCGTACTTGCTCTTGAACGAAACGATAGCGCCTTCAGTTCCGGGGTGAGCGTAACGCATGATGGGTTTCTCCTTGGCTTTTGTGCTTATAAGGGAGGACGCGCCAGAGCGCGGTAACAAGCGTAGAGCAAAGGTCGGGCCACTGCCTTGCAGGTCAGGTAAATCAAGGGCTTGTGTGTTTTTTGTCGGACGGCCGGTCGGTGCTTGTGACGCTTGCGGTACAACCCGTGTGACACTTTGTACCGCTTGTGGCACAGCCTGTGACCGATGGGTCTTGCCAGCATTGCATTGGAGGCCAGGCTGGAGGATGCTCGATCGTCATAGGGATTTATGGCTGCAGAGTTCCCCCCTGTAGGAGCTGCCGAAG
>NZ_AKJT01000004.1 GCF_000282195.1 Pseudomonas sp. GM18 | reverse complement strand
GCGGCGGTTGCCATAACCACCGCATCGGCCTGTATGACGCCTTCCTGATCAAGGAAAACCATATCGCCGCCTGCGGTGGCATCCCTGAGGCTATTACTGCCGCGCACAAGATCGCTCCGGGCAAACCGGTGGAGATCGAAGTGGAGAACCTGGCGGAGCTCAAAGAAGCCCTGGCGGCGGGTGCCGACATCATCATGCTCGATGAACTAAGCCTGGATGACATGCGCGAAGCCGTGCGCCTGAACGCCGGCAAGGCAAAACTGGAGGCCAGCGGCGGCATCAACGAAAGTACGTTGCTGCCGATTGCGCAAACCGGGGTGGATTACATTTCGATTGGTGCGATGACCAAGGACGTGAAGGCCGTGGACCTGTCGATGCGACTGAGTCTCTGATCACGCCCCCGATAATGAAAAACGCCAGCCTCATGAAGGCTGGCGTTTTTTTCAGACCACCAGATTGTTCATCTCGCAGTACTCTTCCCACTCGACGCCCAATACCTCGGCCGCCTCCTTGTGCAGCGCCAGGCGTGCGGCCTCGTACTCTTCCGGGCTTGAGGTGTACTTGAGCGTCAGCTCCCACGGCTGCAGGCCCTGGGCTTCGGCCTCATCTTCGAACGCCCACTGGATCTGGTCTTTCTGATCATCGGGTGGCAAGTCCTTGATCTCATCCATCAATTCGGGTGCGTCCAGCACGTACTTTCTCAGGGCTTCTTCGTGTCTGGCTTCTTGGGTCAATTCTTTAACGGTCATGGCGTTCTCGCTGATCTGGGGAATGGAAGATGGATCTGGATCATCAAGGATCTCTCTGACGCAAAAAAACCGTTTGAAGCCCGGTTTGTCTGGCCTTCAGAACCATTCGGGATCATCTGAAAACTGCTGGGCGATGCTCATGCAGGCAACGAATATAGGACGTTTTGCCGATGATTTACACGGCTCTTTACATCTATCCCGCAAAAAGCTGTGTGCAAGAGAGCTGGAGACCTCGGGGGAACATAAATCCAAATCCCAAGTCATAGCGATGTGCCATGTCGGCACTTCACAAGGAACCCCGGTGATGCGCAGTTTTTCGAAGCTTTCGTCTACCCGACTTGCCGCCGCTACCCTGCTGCTCGGCAGCCTGACACTGGCCAGCGCTGCTTAAGCGGCTGTCGAAGTCACCTCTGACCCTTCGTTGTACTCCGACAAAATCCCCGCACTCCACAACACATACGGCAAGGACACGCTCGTCAGAACCAGCGTCAGCATCGATGATCTGGAAAACCTGCAAAAAACCGTGAAGGCCAATGCCAGTGAACTGGAAAGCCAAAAGCGCACCATCAGCGAACAGGCCCGTCAGATCGAAGAACTCCGCAACAGCGGCTCCAGCTCCAGCTCGAACAGCAGCGAGATCTCCAGCCTGAAACGGGAAATCAGCGATCAGGATCGCGCGATGGATCAGCTCAAGCGCACCGTCGAGGACCTGAGCAGAAAGGTGAAGTAAGCGGGGGAAATGGTGCCCGAGACAGGAATCGAACCTGCGACCTTCGCGTTACGAGTGCGCTGCTCTACCGGCTGAGCTACACGGGCTGTGGGCTAAACCTAGCACCGGCTTCGAGGTCCGGCAACTTCGCGCACCGCAAAATCAAAAGATCGCAGCCTTCGGTAGCTCCTGCCCGAGATTGTGTTCAACCGCGATATGGCGGCGTACATCGAAACTGTAGGAGCTGCCGAAGGCTGCGATCTCTTGATCTTCCTGCACACAAAAAAATGCCCCGCCGTTTTCACGGCGGGGCATTTTTTATAACGGTGAAGCGGTTGGCGCGGGGGTAATTAAACGCCCGAAGCCTTAGCCGCTGCTACGTCTTTGATGGACAGCTTGATACGGCCGCGGTTGTCCACGTCCAGTACCAGAACTTCCACTTCCTGGCCTTCTTTCAGGATGTCGGTCACTTTCTCTACGCGAGCATCGCTCAGCATCGAGATGTGAACCAGACCGTCCTTGCCCGGCAGGATGTTGACGAATGCGCCGAAGTCGACGATGCGCTCAACCTTACCTACATAGATCTTGCCGATTTCAGCTTCAGCGGTGATACCCAGAACGCGCTGACGTGCCGCTTCAGCCGCTTCCTTGGTTTCGCCGAAGATCTTGATCGAACCGTCGTCTTCGATATCGATCGAAGCCTTGGTCTCTTCACAGATCGCACGAATGGTCGCGCCGCCTTTACCGATGACATCACGGATTTTGTCAGTGTCGATTTTCATCGCGATCATGGTCGGAGCGTTTTCCGACAATTCGGTACGCGACTGGCCAATGATCTGGTTCATCTGACCGAGGATATTCAGGCGCGCTTCCAGGGCTTGGCCCAGAGCGATTTCCATGATTTCTTCGGTGATGCCCTTGATCTTGATGTCCATCTGCAGCGCGGTCACACCTTTGGCGGTACCGGCTACTTTGAAGTCCATGTCGCCCAGGTGGTCTTCGTCACCCAGGATGTCGGTCAGGACGGCGAATTTCTCGCCTTCTTTAACCAGACCCATGGCGATACCGGCAACCGGTGCCTTCATCGGAACGCCGGCGTCCATCAGAGCCAGGGAAGCGCCGCAGACCGAAGCCATGGAGCTCGAACCGTTGGACTCGGTGATTTCCGACACAACACGGATGGTGTACGGGAACACGTCGGCAGCAGGCAGCATGGCCTGAACCGAACGACGGGCCAGACGGCCGTGACCGATTTCGCGACGACCGGCGCCACCCATGCGACCACACTCGCCCACCGAGAACGGAGGGAAGTTGTAGTGCAGCATGAACGGGTCTTTTTTCTCGCCTTCCAGAGTATCCAGCAGTTGTGCGTCACGGGCGGTGCCCAGTGTCGCGACTACCAGAGCCTGGGTTTCGCCACGGGTGAACAGTGCCGAACCGTGAGTCTTCGGCAGAACACCGACTTCGATGTTCAGCGGACGTACGGTGCGGGTGTCGCGGCCGTCGATACGTGGCTTGCCGTTAACGATGTTTTCGCGAACGGTGCGGTATTCGATTTCGCCGAACGCAGCTTTGACGTCAGCAGCCGAAGGTTGGCCTTCTTCGCCGGACAGCTTGGCAACCACCTGGTCTTTCAGTTCGCCCAGACGAGCGTAACGGTCGGCCTTGATGGTGATGGTGTAGGCCTGGGAGATCGCTTCGCCGAACTCGGCACGGATAGCACCCAGCAGTTCGGTCGCTTCGGCCTGTGGAGCCCAGGTCCAGGTTGGCTTGGCAGCTTCAGCGGCCAGTTCTTTAACGGCGTTGATCACCACCTGGAACTCGTCGTGAGCAAACAGTACCGCGCCCAGCATCTGGTCTTCGGTCAGCTCTTTGGCTTCCGATTCAACCATCAATACCGCTTCCGAAGTACCGGCAACGACCATGTCCAGGCTCGAAGCTTTCAGTTGTTCGTAAGTCGGGTTCAGCAGGTAGCCGGTGCTTTCGTGGAACGCAACGCGGGCAGCGCCGATCGGGCCATCGAAAGGAATGCCGGAGATGGCCAGCGCAGCCGAGGTACCGATCATCGCAGCGATGTCCGGATCGGTCTTCTTGCTGGTGGAAACGACGGTGCAGACAACCTGCACTTCGTTCATGAAGCCTTCAGGGAACAGCGGACGGATCGGACGGTCGATCAGTCGGGAAGTCAGGGTTTCTTTCTCGGAAGGACGGCCTTCGCGCTTGAAGAAACCGCCAGGGATCTTGCCGGCAGCGTAAGTCTTTTCCTGGTAGTGAACAGACAGAGGGAAGAAGCCCTTGCCTGGATCGGCTTGTTTGGCACCGACGACGGTCACCAATACGCTGACGTCGTCGTCAACGGTGACCAATACTGCGCCGGAGGCCTGACGGGCGATACGGCCAGTCTCGAGGGTAACGGTCGACTGACCGAACTGGAATTTTTTGATTACCGGGTTCACGGTGTCCTACCTTCTTTGTGGCTCTTGGGGGAACTGGTTTCTTGCGAAATTCTTGGGCAACGCCGGGAATCGGCCCGACAGGATTGTCCAGGGTGCTATCACTCAGGCAAAGCAGATATCCAGATAAAACTTGAGGCTGGAAGCCTGCCATGCGCTGGCGGGTAACCCGCTGACGCACGACAGACAACCAACCTCTAGCGCAATCGCTTATTAGCGACGCAGACCCAGGCGAGCGATCAGAGCGCTGTAACGGCTCACGTCCTTGCCTTTCAGGTAGTCCAGCAGCTTACGACGCTGGTTAACCATGCGGATCAGACCACGACGGGAGTGGTGATCTTTACCGTTGGCCTTGAAGTGACCTTGCAGTTTGTTGATGTTGGCGGTCAGCAGTGCAACTTGCACTTCTGGCGAACCAGTGTCACCAACAGCTTGCTGGTAGTCAGCTACGATTTGAGCTTTTTCTTGAACGTCGAGAGCCATGAGGCAATCCTTTTATCAGGAAACTGTTTCAGGGAAACAGCTTCAACAGGCCAGGGACAAATCCCTGTATCTAAAAAAGAGTAGTGACCGTGCCTGTTGACAGCCACCCTCGCCAGCCTGCTGTTACACAGACTGGTTTTCGGTCATTCTGACCGAATCAAACGACGTGGCGCGATGCGCCCGTCTTCGCTCACTTCACCGATACCGATGAAGCGACCATTGTGATCCTGTACCCGTACCATGCCAAATTTCGGTGCATCCGGGGCACGTACCGGCTGGCCGTTGAGCCAGTAGAACGCGCTCGCTTCCGAGAACTGCAACAGTGGCCAATCCAGCAGGCCGCTGTCCGATGGCATCAGGAAGCGGTCGACCGCTTCGTTGCCGCCTTCGGCATGTACCGCTTCCAGCTCTTCCAGCGTGACAGTCTGTGCAAGCGTGAAAGGCCCGGCCTGGGTACGTCGCAATTCAGCCACGTAAGCGCCACAACCGAGTTGCTCACCGATATCCTCCACCAGGGTGCGGATATAGGTGCCTTTGCTGCAATCCACCGCAAGCCGCGCAGTATCACCCTCAAAGGCCAGTAATTCCAAGCGCGCAATAGTAACAGAACGCGGTTCGCGCTCCACTACTTCACCTGCACGGGCCAGCTTGTACAGCGGCTGACCATCGCGCTTGAGTGCCGAGTACATCGGCGGTATCTGACTGATTTGCCCACGAAATTTCGGCAACACAGCTTCGATATCGGCACGACCAACGGTCACCGGACGCTCCAGCAAAACCTCACCTTCGGCATCCGCCGTGGTGGTGGTCTTGCCCAGTTGCGCCAGGGTTTCATAACCCTTGTCGGAATCGAGCAGGTATTGCGAGAACTTGGTGGCCTCACCGAAGCACAACGGCAACACGCCGGTGGCCAGCGGATCGAGACTGCCGGTGTGCCCGGCCTTCTCGGCATTGAGCAACCAGCGGACCTTCTGCAACGCCGCGTTGGAAGTGAACCCCAACGGCTTGTCGAGCAGGATGATACCGCTGACGTTACGACGGATACGTTTGACCTGAGCCACCGATTACTCCTTGGCGTCTTCGGGTTCAGCCGCTACCGGGTGCTGATTGTCTTCAGCCACCGCGCGTTCGATCAGGGCCGACAGGTGCGCGCCACGCACGACGCTTTCGTCGTAATGGAAGTGCAACTGTGGAACGCTGCGCAACTTCATCTCGCGAGCCAACTGCATGCGCAGGAAGCCGGCGGCGGAGTTGAGCACCTTGATGCTTTGCGCGATGTCGTCGCGGCTGTCCTGCCCCATCACGGTGATGAATATCTTGGCGTGACCGACGTCACGGCTGACTTCAACAGCGGTAATGGTGACCAGCCCGACGCGCGGGTCTTTGACTTCACGACGGATCAGCTGTGCCAGCTCACGCTGCATCTGATCGCCGATACGTTGGGTACGGCTATATTCTTTTGCCATGTCTTGTTACCTGTTACTGCCCCACGGTGAAACCCGAAGGGTCTGAAAGCGGCAAACGCCCGGCCTGACAAAAGCCAGACCGGGCGTTGCGTTTAGAGTCCGACTGATGCGCCGCGCAATTGCATGCGGCTGGCCATCACGGCTCTTGAAGTGCGCGAGTTAGAGGCTGCGAGCAACCTGAACCTTCTCGAAGACTTCGATCTTGTCACCGACTTTGACGTCGTTGTAGCTCTTCACGCCGATACCGCATTCCATGCCGGCACGTACTTCGGAAGCGTCATCCTTGAAGCGGCGCAGGGATTCCAGCTCGCCTTCGAAGATAACGATGTCTTCACGCAGTACACGGATTGGACGGTTACGGTGAACAACACCTTCGATAACCATGCAACCGGCGATCGCGCCAAACTTCGGCGAACGGAACACGTCACGCACTTCAGCGGTACCCAGGATGTTCTCGCGAACATCGCTGCCCAGCATACCGGTGAGGGCTTTCTTGACGTCTTCGATGATGTCGTAGATCACGTTGTAGTAACGCATATCCAGACCTTCCTGCTCGACGATCTTGCGAGCGCCGGCATCGGCACGCACGTTGAAGCCGAACAGTACAGCGTTGGAGGCCAGTGCCAGGTTGGCGTCGGACTCGGTGATACCACCGACACCGCCACCGACCACACGCACTTGCACTTCGTCGTTACCCAGGCCATTCAAGGCACCGTTCAACGCTTCCAGCGAACCACGGACGTCGGATTTGAGGACGATGTTGAGCGTCTTCTTCTCTTCCTGACCCATGTTCTCGAAGATGTTTTCAAGCTTGCCGGCGTGAGCACGGGCCAATTTGACTTCGCGGAACTTGCCTTGACGGAACAGAGCCACTTCACGGGCTTTCTTCTCGTCAGCAACTACGCTCATCTCGTCGCCAGCGTCCGGAGTACCGTCCAGGCCGAGGATCTCGACAGGGATGGAAGGACCGGCTTCCTTGATTGGCTTGCCGTTCTCGTCGAGCATGGCGCGAACGCGGCCATAGTTCGAACCGACCAGCACCATGTCGCCCTGGCGCAGGGTACCGTCTTGAACCAGAACGGTTGCAACCGGACCACGACCTTTGTCGAGACGCGATTCAACCACAACACCACGACCAGGAGCCGAAGGGGTCGCTTTCAGTTCGAGAACTTCAGCCTGCAGCAGAACAGCTTCGAGCAACTCGTCCACGCCGGTACCGACCTTCGCCGAAACCGATACGAACGGGGTGTCACCGCCCCACTCTTCCGAAGTCACGCCGTGAACCGACAATTCGCTACGGATGCGATCGAGATCGGCGCCCGGCTTGTCGATTTTGTTCACTGCAACAACCAGAGGTACGCCAGCCGCCTGAGCGTGCTGAACAGCTTCAACGGTCTGCGGCATTACGCCGTCGTCCGCTGCAACCACCAGGATCACGATGTCGGTCGCCTTGGCACCACGGGCACGCATGGCGGTAAACGCGGCGTGACCAGGGGTGTCGAGGAAGGTGACCATGCCGCGTTCGGTTTCAACGTGGTATGCACCGATGTGCTGGGTGATACCACCGGCTTCGCCAGCAGCTACCTTGGCACGACGGATGTAGTCGAGCAGCGAGGTCTTACCGTGGTCAACGTGACCCATTACGGTCACAACCGGTGCACGGGAGAACGTCTCACCTTCAAACTTCAGGGACTCTGCCAGGGAGTCTTCCAGGGCCGTGTCGCTGACCAGGGTCACTTTGTGGCCCAGCTCTTCGGCAACCAGTTGGGCAGTTTCCTGATCCAGTACCTGGTTGATGGTCGCTGGGGTACCCAGTTTGAACATGAACTTGATGATTTCAGCAGCCTTGACCGACATCTGCTGGGCGAGATCGCCAACAGTGATGGTCTCGCCGATCTTCACTTCGCGCACAACAGGGCCGGTTGGGCTCTGGAAACCGTGGGCGTTGCGTTTCTTCAGCTTGGCCTTGCCGCGACCACCACGACGGAAGCCATCGCTTTCTTCGTCGGTAGTACGTGGAGCAACGCGTGGAGCAGGCGCTTTTTCCTTGACCGAAGCACGATGCGGAGCGTTTTTGCGCTCGCCATCGCCACTGCCACGACGATTGCTATCGTCGGCACGTGGTTTGTCCGGACGACGCTGCTCGTCGCGTTTGCGAGTGTCAGCTGCAGGTGCAGCGGCCACGACCGGGGCGCTTTCACGCACGGGCTCGGCAACCGCAACAGGCGCTGCGACAGCTTCGACAGGAGCGGTTTGCGCAGGAGCAGGCTGGCGACGCGCTTCTTCTTCGGCGCGACGCTTGGCTTCTTCTTCAGCCTTCTGACGTGCAGCATTTTCTACTGCGCGACGTTCTTCCAGTTCGCGTTTGCGCTCAGCTTCGATTTCTTCCGGGCTGCGTTGCACGAAGACTTTCTTCTTGCGTACTTCAACGCTGATGCTTTTGCTGCCAGCAACACGCAGGGTGCTGGTGGTTTTACGCTGCAGCGTGATCTTGCGTGGTTCTTCCACTTTCGCCTTGTGGCTGCTTTTCAAGTGAGTCAGCAAAGATTGCTTCTCACTGTCAGTCACATGTTCTTCGGCGGCGGTGTGCGGCAGACCTGCCTCACGCATCTGCTGCAACAGGCGCTCTACCGGTGTTTTGACCTCATCGGCCAGTTGTTTCACCGTGACTTGCGTCATGCACTTCTCTCCTCAGGCCGCGCCTAATTACTCGAACCAGTGGGCTCGGGCGGCCATGATCAACTTGCCGGCACGATCATCGTCAATGCCGTCGATGTCGAGCAGGTCGTCAATAGACTGCTCGGCCAGGTCTTCGCGGGTAATTACGCCGCGCACCGCCAGTTCCATCGCCAAATCCTTGTCCATACCCTCAAGCGAGAGCAGGTCTTCGGCCGGATGGGCGTCTGCCAGCTTTTCCTCAGTAGCGATGGCTTTGGTCAACAAACGATCCTTGGCGCGAGCGCGAAGCTCGTTGACGGTTTCTTCGTCAAAGCCGTCGATGTTGAGCATTTCTTCCAACGGTACGTAGGCAATCTCTTCCAGGCTGGTGAAACCTTCATCTACCAGCACCTGTGCCAGGTCTTCGTCGACTTCCAGCTCGTCGATGAAGTTGCGCAGGATGTCGCCGGTTTCTGCTTGCTGCTTAGCCTGGATGTCCGATTCGGTCATCACGTTCAGGGTCCAGCCAGTCAACTGGCTAGCCAGACGCACGTTCTGACCACCGCGACCGATGGCCTGAGCCAGATTGTCTGCGCCAACGGCGATGTCCATTGCATGGGCATCTTCGTCAACGATAATTGCCGCCACTTCAGCCGGCGACATTGCATTGATCACGAACTGAGCCGGGTTATCGTCCCACAGGACGATGTCCACACGCTCACCGCCCAACTCGCCGGACACTGCCTGGACGCGCGAACCGCGCATACCGATGCAAGCGCCTTGCGGGTCGATGCGTTTGTCCTTGGAGCGGACCGCGATCTTGGCACGCGAACCCGGGTCACGGGACGCAGCCATTACTTCGATCAGGCCTTCAGCGATTTCCGGCACTTCGATGCGGAACAACTCGATCAGCATTTCCGGCGCGGTACGCGACAGGATCAGCTGCGGGCCGCGGTTCTCGGTGCGGATTTCCTTGAGCAGCGCACGCAGACGCACGCCAACCCGGAAGGTTTCGCGAGAGATGATGTCTTCACGGGCCAGCAACGCTTCTGCGTTATTGCCCAGGTCGACGATCACGTTGTCGCGGGTGACTTTCTTCACGGTGCCGGAGATGATTTCCCCCAGGCGCTCGCGATAGGCATCAACGACTTGAGCACGCTCGGCTTCGCGAACTTTCTGCACGATGACTTGCTTGGCAGTCTGTGCAGCAATGCGGCCGAACTCGATGGATTCGATTTTTTCTTCGACAACGTCACCGACCTTGGCACCAGGATGCGTTTGCGCAACCTTGCTCGGCCAGGTTTCGATAGCCGGATCGTCCAGGTCGGCTTCTTCGACGACCGTCCAGCGACGGAATGTCTCATAAGCACCGGTGTGGCGATTGATTTCCACACGCAGATCGACTTCGTCCTCGAAACGCTTTTTGGTAGCAGTGGCCAGAGCCAGCTCCAGCGCTTCAAAAATTACGTTTGCCGGTACGCCCTTTTCATTGGATACCGACTCAACAACCAGCAGTACTTCTTTGCTCATCGTACGCCTCGCCTTTCGCAAGCCATTGGATCCGCGGGATCCGCGTCTCAGTCAAAACTGGGAATAATGTTGGCCTTGTCGATCATATCGATCGGCAACAGGAACTCATGGTCTTCAACCTGCACCACGACGTCCTGCTCTTCTACACCGCGCAGAAGGCCCTGAAAGTTGCGTCGACCTTCAAAAGGCGAGCGCAGCTTGATCTTCACTTGTTCACCGGCAAATTTTGCAAACTGCTCAAGAGTGAACAGTGGGCGTTCCATGCCAGGCGAGGAAACTTCAAGGGTATATTCAACGGAGATTGGGTCTTCAACATCCAGCACACCGCTGATCTGGCGACTGACGATGGCACAATCGTCCACCAGCACGCCGCCTTCCTTATCGATATAAACGCGCAACATTGAGTGGCGACCTTGAGCCGAAAACTCAATACCCCAGCATTCATAGCCTAGGGCCACGACCACCGGGGCCAGCAAGGCCTGCAACTCTTCTAGCTTGCTCGACACCTGAACCCCCTCGTGCATGTATGTGCATGCTATGCAAAATAAAAAAATGGGCGAAACGCCCATCCTTGAAACGCCGCCGAATAGCGGCGTTGAAAGTGTCCAGCTAACAAAAAGCCCCTGAAAAGGGGCTCCTTAAACTGGTTGCGGGGGCCGGATTTGAACCGACGACCTTCGGGTTATGAGCCCGACGAGCTACCAGACTGCTCCACCCCGCGACAAAGCTGGGGCGGAAGTATACGACCGATCCCTGACAGGGTCAATGTAACCTTCCACCTACAAGAAAGCCCGCAACAGCGGGCTCTCCTGATAATTGGTACCGAGAAGGGGACTCGAACCCCTACACCCTATGGGCACAACCACCTCAAGGTTGCGTGTCTACCAATTCCACCACCTCGGCGATACTACGTTTGAAACTCTTCTTACTTCTGCTCTTGAGCTGGAGGTACGTCAGTCGCTGGAGTAGCCGACTTTTGCTCTTGAAGCACCGGGACATCATCAGAAGCCGGTTGTTGCTTTGGAACTTCCAACACTGCCGGGTTTGGCAAACCTACTTGAGTCAGCTGATGAGCCTTCTCTTTAGCAAAGTAACCTAACCCCAAGCTGGTTATGAAGAAACCGGCGGCAAGTATAGCAGTAAACTTACTAAGAAAGGTAGAGGAACCTTGGCTTCCGAACACAGTATTTGAAGCACCTGCTCCGAAAGATGCGCCAGCGTCCGCACCCTTACCCTGCTGCAGCAATACCAGAGCAACTACGCCCAATGCACCCAGCAGATGAAAAACGACTACGACTGTTTCCAGCATTTTTTCAGTTTCCCGCGGCGCGACAAATCGCACCGAACTCATCTGCATTCAGGGAAGCTCCACCAATGAGCCCCCCATCGATATCCGGCATGCCGAACAGTTCGGCCGCATTGGCCGCCTTCACGCTGCCGCCGTATAGAAGCCGCACACCTTGTGCGACTTCAGAATTCTCTGCCGCCAACTGGGCGCGAATGGCTGCATGCACATCCTGCGCTTGTTGCGGCGAAGCAGTCAGCCCGGTGCCAATGGCCCAGACCGGCTCGTAAGCAATTACTGCCTTTGCAAAAGCACCAACACCCAGCTCCTCGATGATGCTGCCCAGCTGACGCCCGACAACCTCAAGAGTTTTTCCGGCTTCGCGCTGCTCGAGGGTTTCCCCTACACACAACACCGGAATCAAGCCACATGCCTGTGCTGCCGCAAATTTGCGATTCAGCGTCCCGTCGAGTTCGCCCATTATCTGGCGGCGCTCGGAGTGCCCGACAAGCACCAGGGAACAACCTGCATCCACTAACTGACTCGGCGAAATCTCACCTGTCAACGCACCCTGCCCGGACTCAATCGCAGAGTTCTGCGCGCCGACCGAAATCGACTTCCCTTGCAAACCATCAATCACTTGATTGATGTACAAGCAAGGCGGGAACACCGCGACATCAACACCGCTCGGCAAGGCCAGATGACGAAGACCGTCGATCAGCTCAGCGACGCTGGCGCGGGTACCGTGCATCTTCCAGTTACCAGCTACCATAGGGCGACGCATGCTGTACCTCGTCGGTCAAAGTGGGCGCAGATGTTACCCAACACAATCATGGCTGGCAAGCCGAAATCAGGCAGAAACTTCAGTTACCAGTTTTGCCAGCTCTTCGGCGTAATCGCGAACCTGCGTTTCGTCCTCGCCTTCGACCATGACGCGCACCAGCGGCTCTGTCCCGGACTTGCGCAACAACACGCGCCCACGACCCGCCATCGCTTGAGTGACACGATCACTGGCCTCTTTGACGGTCGGATGTTCGAGCGGGCTCACACCACCGCCAAACCGCACGTTAATCAACACCTGAGGGCACTTGCGCAACGCCTGACGCGACTGAGCCAGGCCTTCTGCACGCCGCTTCAGCGCCATCAATACCTGCAACGCGGCAATGATCGCATCACCGGTAGTGGTGTGACTGAAGCAGACAATGTGCCCCGAGTTTTCACCGCCCACCAGCCAATCGCGCTCCAGCAACTCGGAGATGACGTAACGGTCACCAACGTTGGCACGCACAAAAGGAATCGCCAGATCCGCCAGGGCCAACTCCAGCCCCAGGTTACTCATCAGCGTACCGACCACACCGCCCTGCAACTTGCCACGCTCTTGCAGGTCGCGAGCGATAATGAACAGCAGCTCATCACCATCGACGACAGCACCGGTGTGATCAACCATCTGCACCCGATCACCATCACCGTCGAAGGCAATACCCAAATCGGCACACTCGGCCAGTACGGCCGCTTGCAGCGGCGCCATATGGGTCGAACCGCAATTGTCATTGATGTTCAGGCCGTCAGGATTGGCAGAAAGCACAACGACATCCGCCCCCAACTCACGGAACACGCTAGGCGCCACTTTATAAGTCGCACCATGGGCACAATCGAGCACGATCTTCAGGCCGGCAAAACTGGTACCGGTCGGAACGCTGCTCTTGCAGAATTCAATATAACGGCCCGAGGCATCGTTGACTCGCGAGACCTTGCCGATCTTGCTCGACTCAACCACGGTCATCGGGGTGTCGAGCAGTTCTTCGATCATCAGCTCGACTTCATCCGGGAGCTTTGTGCCCTTACCAGAGAAAAACTTGATGCCGTTGTCGTCATGAGGATTATGCGAAGCACTGATCACGATGCCCGCTTCGGCATGAAAGGTCCGCGTCAGATAGGCGATGGCCGGCGTCGGCATTGGCCCCAACAGCATCACATCAGCACCTGCCGAGGTCAGCCCGGCCTCAAGCGCTGACTCAAACATATAACCGGAGATCCGGGTGTCCTTGCCCACGAGCACCTTACAGGCGCCCATGCTGCGAAATGCCATGCCAGCCGCCCAGCCAAGCTTGAGCATGAAATCAGGAGTGATAGGGTATTGACCGACCCGACCACGAATGCCGTCGGTGCCAAAGTATTTTTTACTCATAATTACTCCATCATTTTTATTCGGCTGATTCTACGGCGGCAATCATCCGCACCACGTCGACCGTTTCCGCCACATCATGGACGCGCAATATACGCGCACCTTTGACTGAAGCCAGCGCCGCAAGTGCCAAGCCGCCATGCAGACGCTCTCCCACCGGCCGATTCAAGGCTTGCCCGATCATGCTCTTTCGCGAAACCCCGACCAACAGGGGCCGCCCCAAGGCATGCAGGGCCTCCATGTGTTTAAACAAGCTTAGGTTGTGCTGCAGGGTTTTCGCGAAGCCGAAGCCCGGATCGAGGATGATCCGCTCAGCGGGAATACCCACCGACGCACACTGGGCCATGCGTTCGGCGAGAAACTCGCCGACCTCTTTCGTAACATCCTGGTACTGCGGATTGTCTTGCATATCGCCCGGCTCGCCGAGCATATGCATCAGGCACACCGGCAAACCGGTGGCCGCCGCTGCATCAAGAGCACCGTCGCGACGCAACGAGCGCACGTCATTGATCAACCCTGCCCCCAGCCTTGCGGTTTCACGCATGACGGCAGGCGTGGAGGTATCGACCGAGATAATCACATCCAGTTCGCGACAGATGCGCTCAACGATAGGCGCTACGCGCTCGAGCTCTTCAAGTGGTGAAACGGCCCTGGCACCAGGCCGGGTCGACTCGCCACCGACATCAATCAGCGTTGCGCCGGCCACCACCATCGCTTCGGCGTGGCGCAGGGCCGCGTCCAGCTGGCTGTATCGGCCGCCATCGGAAAAGGAATCGGGAGTGACATTGAGAATGCCCATGACATGCGTCTGGGCCAAATCAAGAACCCGGTTGCCGCAAGGCAACCGGGTCGAGGACTGAACAGAAGTCATTTCAAACCTTAAACGTCAGCAGCCGGGCCGCCGATAGGTGTTTCCGGACGCCCATCCTGCACCACCGGAGGCGTGCCAGAAGTGTCGTTGCCGCCAGACCAGTCGCGTGGTTCGCGAGGCGTACGACCCGCCATGATGTCGTCGATCTGATCGGCATCGATCGTCTCGTACTTCATCAGGGCATCCGCCATTGCATCAAGTTTGTCACGGTTATCCGTGAGGATCTGCTTGGCCGTGCCGTAGCACTGGTCGATGATGCTGCGCACTTCGGAGTCGATCAGCTTGGCCGTCTCGCCGGAGAAACTGGCATGCTGACCACCGCCGCCGCGACCGAGGAACACTTCGCCCTCTTCTTCGGCGTACATCAATGGACCGAGTTTTTCCGACAACCCCCACTTGGTCACCATGTTTCGCGCTATCTGGCTGGCACGCATGATGTCGTTGGACGCACCGGTGGTGACACCATCGAAGCCCAGGGTCATCTCTTCAGCGATACGACCGCCGTACAGCGAGCAGATCTGGCTGATCAGTGCACGCTTGGACAGGCTGTAGCGATCTTCTTCCGGCAGGAACATGGTCACACCAAGTGCGCGACCGCGCGGAATGATCGACACCTTGTAGACCGGGTCATGCTCAGGCACGACGCGACCGACGATAGCGTGGCCGGCTTCGTGATAAGCAGTGTTCTGTTTCTCTTTCTCGGACATGACCATGGATTTGCGCTCGGCACCCATCATGATCTTGTCTTTGGCCAGCTCGAACTCTTTCATCTCGACGATGCGCTTGCCGGCACGAGCTGCGAACAACGAAGCCTCGTTCACCAGGTTGGCCAAGTCAGCACCGGAGAAACCAGGAGTACCACGAGCGATCACGGCCGGAGCGACGTCGTCACCCATCGGCACTTTGCGCATGTGGACTTTGAGAATCTGCTCGCGACCACGGATGTCCGGCAGGCCAACCACGACCTGACGGTCGAAGCGGCCCGGACGCAGCAACGCAGGGTCCAGTACGTCCGGACGGTTGGTCGCGGCGATGACGATGATGCCGTCATTCATTTCGAAGCCGTCCATCTCCACCAGCAACTGGTTGAGGGTCTGCTCGCGCTCATCGTGACCGCCACCCATGCCGGCACCACGGTGGCGACCGACGGCGTCGATTTCATCGATGAAGATGATGCATGGCGCGTGCTTCTTCGCCTGCTCGAACATGTCACGAACACGGCTGGCACCGACACCGACGAACATTTCGACGAAATCGGAACCGGAAATAGTAAAGAACGGCACTTTGGCTTCGCCGGCAATCGCCTTGGCCAGCAAGGTTTTACCGGTACCCGGAGGACCAACCATCAGCACGCCGCGAGGAATGCGACCGCCCAGGCGCTGAAACTTGCCCGGATCACGCAGAAACTCGACCAGCTCGCCGACTTCTTCCTTGGCTTCGTCACAACCTGCAACGTCAGCCAGGGTGGTTTTCACCTGATCTTCGGAGAGCAGGCGCGCCTTGCTCTTGCCGAAGCTCATCGGCCCGCCCTTGCCACCGGCACCGCCCTGCATCTGCCGCATGAAGAACATGAAGACGGCGATGATCACCAGGATCGGGAAGCTTGCGACCAGGAGTTGAGTCCAGATGCTTTGCTGCTCAGGCTGCTTGCCTTCGACCACAACGTGGTTATCCACGAGGTCGCCGATCAGACCGTTGTCCTGAATTGCCGGACGAATGGTCTTGAAGCTGTCGCCATCGTTGCGCTTGCCGGTAATCACGTAGCCATCAACCGCTACGCGCTCGACCTTGCCATCCTTGACCTGCTGGATGAAGTCGGAATAGTTGAGGGTCTGCGGCTCGTTAGGGCTGGAGAAGTTGTTCATCACCGTCACCAGGACAGCCGCGATGATCAACCACAGGATCAGATTCTTTGCCATATCGTTCAATTAACTACCCTCTGAAGCAAGCTCCGCTAATGGCGCGCGCTTCGCATGATATTCACCGGCCTAACTTACTACATTACCTACGGCTCTGGCAGGCGCCGTCTGTAACCCTTTGTGAAACACTTTCTACACAATATTCGCTAATGCACGCGGGGCGAAATATGAAAAACCTATCACCCCGCCAAAAAACCTCGTTTTACTCACTACGCCCGCGGTAACCCCAAGCCAGCATGTATTGCTCGCGGGAACTGTCACGGGAAGAGTCTGGCTTGATCATCTGGATCTTGTCGAATTTCCGACGAGCATCCTTCAGGTAAACATCAAACCCTTCGCCCTGAAAAATCTTGATCACAAAATTACCACCCGGCTTGAGTATCCGTTCCGCCAAATCAAGCGCCAGCTCGCAAAGAAACATGGCTTTTGGCATGTCCACTTCAGGCGTACCACTCATATTGGGGGCCATATCGGAAATCACAAGGTCCACCTGCGAATTACCCACAGCTTCAAGGATCCGCGTGAGCACTTCGTCCTCGGTAAAGTCCCCCTGAATGAAAGTCACGTCCGGAATGCTGTCCATTTCCAGAATGTCCGAGGCGATCAGACGCCCCTGACCACCAATCAGACGGCTAGTCACCTGCGACCACCCCCCGGGCGCCGCACCCAGGTCGACAACGCTCATGCCGGGACGGATCAGCTTGTATTTCTCCTGGACCTCCAGAAGTTTGTAACTCGCACGCGAGCGGTAGCCATCCTTCTGCGCCTGTTTCACATAGGGATCGTTGACATGTCTTTTCAGCCAACCAAGGCTTGTCTTGGAACGCGCCATTGGGCACCTCGATGATAAGGGTCGTGATTAATTGGGCGGATCCACGAGCCCTCGGGTAAAATGGCCGCCATTTTACAGAATCCAGACGAAAGGGTCAGATTATGCCGCTCACTCAAGAGCAGAAGAAACAGTACAAGTCCATTGGCCACCATCTGAAACCAGTTTTGATTGTGGCTGACAACGGTTTGACTGAAGGTGTGTTAGCCGAACTTGAACGCGCTTTGGCGGATCACGAGCTGATCAAAATCAAGCTCAACATCCTCGATCGCGAATCTCGCCTGGCAGCCATTGCAGAACTCTGCAAGGCCGGCAAAGCCGATCTGGTTCAGGTCATCGGCAAGATGGCACTGATTTACCGCAAGAACTTCAGCGTCAACAAGCAGTTGTCGAACGTCCATCGCTTCAAGTGATGGCAAGGGTCAAGGGTGTGCTTCGCGCACCCTGACACTCCATCCCGGCACCGGCTGCATCACCAGCACCAGCCCGGAAAAGCCCAGGACAAGATAGCTGAACAACTGCCAATGCAGCGCCTGAGGCCAACCGAAGCGTACTGCGAAATACATCGCGCACCCATACAGCGCCATCAGCAGCAGTTGCCCGCGAATATCCCGCCATAGACTGGCAAGGCCCTCGGCCTGTACCAGCACCAAAGCCTGAAAAATCACACTCGCCGTGGCGAATCCCACCATCAGCGTATTCAACGCACCTGCAATTTCGTCGATCAGCAGCGGCGCCAGGCCTATTTGCCCCAGCACCGGCAGCAGACCGATGTGCAACAACCACAAGCCGCCAACCCAGAGCATCTGGGTCAGCTGCCAAAGCATGGCACCCGCACGTAGCGGGCGCCTTCTTTCAGATGTGGCGAACTTCGACAATCTCATACTCGATAACGCCACCCGGCGTTTTGACCGCCACCACATCACCCTCTTCCTTGGCGATCAAGGCACGGGCAAGTGGCGAACCGACGGAGATCTTGCCGAGTTTGAAGTCAGCCTCATCCTCACCCACGATATGGTAAGTGACGCGCTCATCCGTCTCGACGTTGGCGATTTCAACGGTGGTGCCGAAAATCACTTTGCCGGTATGAGGAATGGTCGTGACATCGATGATGACCTGATTCTGAATCCGGCCTTCAATGTCACGAATCCGCGCCTCGACCATCCCCTGCTGCTCGCGAGCAGCGTGGTATTCGGCGTTTTCCTTCAAGTCACCCAACTCACGAGCCGTACCGATGTCCTGACTGAGTTTCGGACGAACGACCTTGGTCAGATGAGTGTGTTCTTCTTCCAGGGCTTTAGCGCCCTTGACGGTCATTGGGTATTTGATCATGCCTTCAATCCTGCATGTAGATCCTGCAAGCGGCGCACGGTCTTCTCGGGACCGAACTTCAGCGCTTCGCAGATAGCTTCGCCAGCAGCAATAGTAGTGGTGCAGTAGATCTTGTGCTGCAAGGCATTACGACGAATGGAGTAGGAATCAGCGATCGACTGACGACCTTCGGTGGTGTTGATGATAAGCGTGACTTCGTCATTCTTGATCATGTCGACCACGTGCGGACGACCCTCGGTCACCTTGTTCACACGACGCACTTTCAGGCCTGCGGCTTCGATCAGCTTGGCAGTACCGGCAGTGGCAACCACTTCGAAGCCCAAGTTGATCAGATCACGGGCCACGCCTGCAACCAGTGGCTTGTCATCGTCACGCACGCTGATGAACGCGGTGCCGCCGGTCGGCAACACTTCACTGGCGCCCATCTGGGCTTTGGCAAAGGCTTCACCGAAGGTGTCGCCCACGCCCATCACTTCACCGGTGGACTTCATCTCTGGGCCCAGGATCGGGTCCACGCCAGGGAATTTGGCGAATGGGAACACCGCCTCTTTCACGCTGTAGAAGTTCGGAATGATTTCTTTGGTGAAGCCGATTTCCTTCAGGGTTTTACCGGCCATCACGCGAGCCGCAATCATCGCCAGGGACACACCGATGCACTTGGAGACGAACGGTACGGTGCGGGATGCGCGCGGGTTGACTTCGATGACGTAGATGTCTTCGCCTTGCAGCGCCAACTGAACGTTCATCAGGCCGACCACGCCCAGTTCCAGGGCCATTTTCTTGACCTGTTCGCGCATCTCGTCCTGGATATGTGCAGGCAGCGAGTACGGCGGCAGGGAGCATGCGGAGTCACCGGAGTGAACGCCGGCCTGCTCGATGTGCTGCATGATCGCGCCGATCACCACGTCGGTGCCGTCGCAGACCGCATCCACGTCCATCTCGATCGCGCAGTTGAGGAAGTGGTCCAGCAGCACCGGGCTGTCGTTGGACACTTGAACCGCTTCACGCAGGTAGCGCTTGAGTTCTTCTTCTTCGTAAACGATTTCCATCGCACGGCCGCCCAGCACGTAGGACGGACGAACCACCAGCGGGTAACCGATCTTGGCGGCGGCGCGAATCGCCTCGTCTTCGCTGCGCACGGTGGCGTTAGGCGGCTGACGCAGGTTCAGACGCTCAACCATCTGCTGGAAGCGCTCACGGTCTTCGGCACGGTCGATGGCGTCAGGGCTGGTGCCGATGATTGGCACGCCGGCAGCCTCCAAGGCACGGGCCAGTTTCAGCGGGGTCTGACCGCCGTACTGAACAATCACGCCTTTTGGCTTCTCGACGCGGACGATTTCCAGCACGTCTTCCAGGGTCACTGGTTCAAAGTACAGACGATCGGAGGTGTCGTAGTCGGTGGAAACGGTTTCCGGGTTGCAGTTGACCATGATGGTCTCGTACCCGTCATCGCGCAGAGCCAGCGCTGCGTGTACGCAGCAATAGTCGAACTCGATGCCCTGGCCGATGCGGTTTGGACCGCCACCCAGGATCATGATCTTGTCGCGACCCGACGGCGCGGCTTCGCACTCTTCCTCGTAAGTCGAGTACAGGTACGCGGTGTCGGTGGCGAACTCGGCGGCACAGGTGTCGACGCGCTTGTAGACCGGGAACACTTCCAGCTTGTGACGATGGGTACGCAGGTTCTTCTCGGTGACGCCCAGCAGCTTGGCCAGACGCTGATCGGAGAAGCCTTTGCGCTTGAGGCGGAACATCAGGTCGCGGTCGATAGCGGACAGACCCAGGGTCTTGACCTTCTCTTCTTCCTTGATCAGATCTTCGATCTGCACCAGGAACCACGGGTCGATCATGTTCATGCCGAAGATGTCTTCGACCGACAGGCCTGCGCGGAACGCGTCAGCCACGTACCAGATGCGCTCGGCTCCCGGCACGGTCAGTTCGCGCTTGAGGATGCTCATGCTTTCCGGATTGCCCAGGTCGAGCTTCTCGTCCAGTCCACAAACACCCACTTCCAGACCGCGCAGGGCTTTCTGCAGGGATTCCTGGAAGGTCCGGCCGATGGCCATGACTTCACCGACCGACTTCATTTGAGTGGTCAGGCGTGCGTCGGCTTTCGGGAATTTTTCGAAGGCAAAGCGTGGCAGTTTAGTGACGACGTAGTCGATGGACGGTTCGAAGGACGCCGGGGTCTTGCCGCCGGTGATGTCGTTCGACAGCTCGTCGAGGGTGTAACCCACGGCCAGTTTCGCCGCGACCTTGGCGATCGGGAAACCGGTGGCTTTCGATGCCAGGGCCGAGGAACGGGATACCCGCGGGTTCATCTCGATGACCACCATGCGGCCAGTGTTCGGGCAGATGCCGAACTGGACGTTGGAGCCGCCGGTTTCCACGCCGATCTCGCGCAGTACCGCCAGGGAGGCGTTACGCAGGATCTGGTATTCCTTGTCAGTCAGGGTCTGTGCGGGTGCAACCGTGATCGAGTCACCGGTGTGCACGCCCATCGGGTCGAAGTTCTCGATGGAGCAGACGATGATGCAGTTGTCCTTTTTATCGCGGACAACTTCCATCTCGTATTCTTTCCAGCCGATCAGCGATTCGTCGATCAGCAGTTCTTTGGTCGGCGACAGGTCCAGACCACGGGCGCAGATTTCTTCGAATTCTTCACGGTTGTAAGCAATACCGCCACCAGTGCCGCCCATGGTGAAGGACGGACGAATGATGCACGGGAAGCCCAGACGATCGAGAACCGCATTGGCCTCTTCCATGCTGTGGGCGATACCCGAACGCGGGCAGTCCAGACCGATGGATTTCATCGCCTTGTCGAAGCGCGAACGGTCTTCGGCCTTGTCGATGGTGTCAGCGTTGGCGCCGATCATCTCTACGCCGAATTTCTCCAGAACGCCTTCGCGCTCCAGGTCCAGGGCGCAGTTCAGAGCGGTCTGGCCACCCATGGTCGGCAGCAGCGCGTCCGGACGCTCTTTCTCGATGATCTTGGCAACGGTCTGCCACTTGATCGGTTCGATGTAGGTGGCGTCGGCCATGGCCGGGTCGGTCATGATGGTCGCCGGGTTGGAGTTCACCAGGATGACGCGGTAGCCCTCCTCGCGCAGGGCTTTACAGGCCTGGGCGCCGGAGTAGTCGAATTCGCAGGCCTGGCCGATCACGATCGGGCCAGCGCCGAGAATCAGGATGCTTTTAATGTCTGTACGTTTTGGCATGGGTTGTCACTCAAATCCGCAGGTCAGTCGGCAAGCCGTCTTGTTCAATCTCTGAAGCCTTGAGGGGGCCGCCGGTTTCGGGACCGCCCTCAGGCTTCGCTACATCAGGGCGAGCGATTAGCGTCGCTTGGCCATTTCGTTGATGAAGCGATCAAACAGTGGCGCTACGTCGTTCGGGCCAGGGCTGGCTTCAGGGTGACCCTGGAAGCTGAAGGCGCTCTTGTCGGTACGCTCGATGCCTTGCAGGGTGCCGTCGAACAGCGATTTGTGGATCGCCCGAACGTTGCCTGGCAGGGTCGCCTCGTCTACCGCAAAACCGTGGTTCTGGCTGGTGATCATCACCACGCCGCTGTCCAGATCCTGGACCGGGTGGTTGGCACCGTGGTGGCCGTGGCCCATTTTCAGGGTCTTGGCACCGGAGGCCAGAGCCAGCAGTTGATGGCCGAGGCAGATACCGAATACCGGGATCTCGGTTTCCAGCACGTCTTTAATGGCCTGGATCGCGTAGTCGCATGGCTCAGGGTCACCTGGGCCGTTGGACAGGAACACGCCATCCGGCTTAAGCGCCAGAATGTCGGCCGCCGGCGTTTGAGCTGGCACCACGGTCACGCGGCAACCGCGCTCGACCAGCATGCGCAGGATGTTGACCTTGACGCCGTAGTCGTAGGCAACCACGTGGTACGGCAGATCGGAAGCGTCGATGGTCGCGTGGCTGTCGGTTTTCAAGTCCCAGACAGTCGAGCGCCACTCGTAGGTTTCCTTGGTGCTGACGACTTTCGCCAGGTCCATGCCTTTGAGGCCAGGGAAGCCTTGGGCGGCGGCGATGGCGGCGGCTTCGGAAATGTTGTCACCGGCCATGATGCAGCCGTTTTGCGCGCCTTTCTCACGCAGGATGCGTGTCAGGCGGCGGGTGTCGATACCGGCGATAGCCACGACGTTGTTGGCTTTCAGGTAGTCGGACAGAGACATCGTGTTGCGCCAGTTGCTCGCAACCAGTGGCAGGTCACGGATGACCAGGCCAGCGGACCAGACGCGATCGGACTCGGCGTCTTCCGGCGTGGTGCCGGTGTTGCCGATGTGCGGGTAAGTCAGGGTAACGATCTGTTGGGCGTAGGAAGGATCGGTAAGGATTTCCTGATAGCCGGTCATTGCGGTGTTGAACACCACCTCACCAACGGTTTGACCGTCGGCTCCAATGGCTTCGCCGCGAAAAATGCTGCCATCAGCAAGGGCGAGTATGGCTGGCTTAGTCAAGAAGACCTCCCGTAAATAAAGCCTGAAAGGGCGATCGCAGGTTGTAAAAAAGCGGAGTGACGTATGGACACGTCACCCCGCTTCTTCATCGAATTATTCTGCGCGCTTTTAGTGGACACACTAAAGCTGTAGCTTACAGAAAAAGGCATTTTTGGTCTACCGCCAATGAGCCTTAAAGGCCGGAGAATGCGACAGGACGTCGCTTGGCGGTTTAAAACCGGGCTCAAAGACTATGTTTGAACCCGGTTTCGGCTGCATCTTAACGCAGGTCGAGCACGTCTTGCATGTCGTAGAGGCCTGGCTCACGACCGTCCAGCCACAAAGCCGCACGTACCGCGCCCTTGGCGAAGGTCATGCGGCTGGATGCCTTGTGCGTGATCTCCAGTCGCTCGCCCTCACAGGCGAACAGCACCGTATGATCACCGACCACATCACCACCGCGAACAGTGGCAAAGCCGATCGTTTCACGCTCGCGCGCACCGGTGTGACCTTCACGCCCATAGACCGCAACCTTCTGCAGATCACGATCCAGCGCATTGGCGATCACTTCACCCATGCGCAGTGCCGTGCCTGAAGGCGCATCGATCTTGTGCCTATGGTGAGCCTCGATGATTTCGACATCCGCATCATCGCCCAACACGCGCGCGGCCATGTCGAGCAGCTTCAGCGACAAATTTACACCGACGCTGAAATTGGCCGCGAACACGATAGGAATATCCTTGCCCGCCTCGGCCAGCAACTGCTTCTGCGCAGCGTCCAATCCCGTCGTGCCGATCACCATGGCCTTGCCCGCCTTACGGCAGAAAGCCAGGTTTTTCAGCATCACTTCCGGGAGCGTGAAGTCGATCAGCACGTCGAACTCATCAGCCACCGAGTCCAGACTACCGGACAGCGGCACACCAATACGCCCCAACGAGGCCAACTCACCAGCATCCACGCCAATCAGCGTGCTGCCGGGACGAACGATGGCGGCTGTCAGACCGGTCAGCGGCGCGCGCTGCTGCACCGCCTCGATCAATATCTTGCCCATGCGGCCGGCGGCGCCCATCACAGCTATACGTCGCATGCTCACTCCTTACAAATCGCCGAAGAAGCGCTTCACGCCTTCGAACCAGCCGGTGGTTTTCGGCGAATGACTGTTGTCGTCCGCCAGGGAGCTGCGGAACTCTTCCAGCAATTCGCGCTGACGACGACCCAGATTGACCGGAGTTTCGACCGCCACGCGGCACATCAGGTCGCCAGCACCGCCGCCACGGACTGGCGCAACGCCTTTGCCGCGAACACGGAACTGCTTGCCGGTCTGGGTCCCTTCAGGGATCTTCAGCTTGACCCGACCATCGAGGGTCGGAATCTCCAGCTCGCCGCCCAGCGCCGCGTCGACGAAGCTGATCGGCACTTCGCAGAACAGGTGTTTGCCGTCACGCTGGAAGATCGCATGCTCACGCACATTGATCACCACGTACAGGTCGCCGGTCGGGCCACCCTGTGCGCCTGCCTCGCCTTCGCCGGACAGACGAATACGGTCACCGGTATCGACACCGGCCGGCACTTTGACGGAAAGCGTCTTGTACTCTTCGACACGACCTTCGCCGTGGCAGGAATCGCACGGATCGGAAATGATCTTGCCCTGGCCATGGCAGCGAGGGCAGGTCTGCTGTACCGAGAAGAAGCCTTGTTGCATGCGTACCTGACCGATACCGCCGCACGTCGGGCAGGTGATCGGCGAGGAGCCTTTCTTGGCGCCCGAGCCGTCGCACGGCTTGCAGTTGACCAGTGTCGGAACGCGGATATTCACGGTCGTGCCGCGCACCGCTTCTTCCAGGTTCAACTCCAGCGTGTAGCGCAGGTCGCTGCCGCGCTGAGCGCCGCCACGGGAACCGCCGCGACCGCCACCGAAGAAGTCACTGAAGACATCGCCAAAGATGTCGGAGAAGTTCTGGCCGCCAAACCCGGCACCGCCGCCCCCCATGCTCGGGTCGACACCAGCATGACCGTATTGGTCATAGGCTGCGCGCTTGCTGGAATCGGACAGCACTTCGTAGGCCTCGTTGGCCTCCTTGAACATCTCTTCCGACGCCTTGTCATCGGGATTACGGTCCGGGTGGTGCTTCATCGCCAGGCGACGGTAGGCCTTTTTCAGGTCCGCTTCGCTTGAACCACGCTCAACACCCAATACTTCGTAATAGTCACGCTTTGCCATAAGTCTTTGCACTCTTAAGGACGTTCGACAAACCTCTCCTGAGCCTCGCCGAACTCGTTGAGCCCCAATACAGGCCCGGACCCAACTCACGTCAATTCAACGATCCTGGTCTTTGATTCAATGCGGTACTTTCGGCTCGAAAAGCAGGAGCATTCCCGGCCATACCACCAGCATCCGAACGGTTGTCGCATGCTGTAAAAATTCGCTAACTCCAGACACGCCAACGCGGGAGCAAGCTCCCGCGCGGCGACATCCTACCAGTCACCGCCTGAAGGCAGTCAACCGGGCGACCAACAACTTACTTGTGGTCTTTGACTTCTTCGAACTCAGCATCGACGACGTCGTCAGCTTTTTCAGCCGCTTCGCCTTTCGGTGCCGCGCCTTCAGCTGGCTGAGCCTGATCGGCGTACATTTTCTGAGCCACTGGCGCGGAGACCTTGGACAGCTCTTCAACCTTGGCTTCGATAGCAGCCTTGTCGTCGCCTTTAACAGCGGCTTCCAGGGCAACTACTGCCGCTTCAATTGCAGTCTTCTCTTCAGCGCTCACCTTGTCGCCAGCATCAGCGACCATTTTGCGCGTCGAGTGAACCAGTGCGTCGCCCTGGTTACGAGCACTCGCCAGCTCTTCGAACTTGCGGTCTTCTTCGGCATTCAGCTCAGCGTCGCGAACCATTTGCTGAATTTCGTCCTCGGACAGACCGGAGTTGGCCTTGATCACGATCGACTGAGTCTTGCCGGTAGCCTTGTCTTTGGCACCTACGTGCAGAATGCCGTTGGCGTCGATGTCGAAGGTCACTTCGATTTGCGGCACGCCACGTGGAGCCGGTGGAATCTCGGCCAGGTCGAACTTGCCCAGGGACTTGTTCTGTGCGGCTTGCTTACGCTCACCTTGCAGCACGTGAATGGTCACGGCGCCCTGGTTGTCATCAGCAGTCGAGAACACTTGCGATTTCTTGGTAGGAATCGTGGTGTTTTTCTCGATCAGCGCAGTCATCACGCCGCCCATGGTTTCGATACCCAGGGTCAGCGGGCTGACGTCGAGCAGCAGAACGTCTTTCACGTCACCAGCCAATACCGCGCCCTGGATAGCAGCACCCATGGCAACAGCTTCGTCAGGGTTGACGTCTTTACGTGCTTCTTTACCGAAGAAATCGGTCACCAGCTTCTGAACCAGTGGCATACGGGTCTGACCGCCGACCAGGATCACGTCGTTGATCGCACCAATCTCGATACCGGCATCTTTCATGGCGATGCGGCAAGGTTCGATGGTGCGCTGAACCAGGTCTTCCACCAGCGCTTCGAGCTTGGCGCGGGAGATTTTCACGTTCAAGTGCTTAGGACCGGTAGCGTCTGCAGTGATGTACGGCAGGTTCACGTCGGTCGACTGGCTCGAGGACAGTTCGATCTTGGCTTTCTCAGCGGCTTCTTTCAGGCGCTGCATCGCCAGCGGGTCACCTTTAAGGTTCATGCCGCTTTCTTTCTTGAATTCGTCGACGAGGTAGTCGATCAGACGGATGTCAAAGTCTTCACCGCCCAGGAAGGTGTCACCGTTGGTGGCCAACACTTCGAACTGGTGCTCGCCATCGACTTCAGCGATCTCGATCACGGAAACGTCGAAAGTACCGCCACCCAAGTCGTAAACGATCACGGTGTGATCGCCTTTCGCCTTGTCCATACCGTAGGCCAGTGCGGCTGCGGTTGGTTCGTTGATGATGCGTTTTACGTCCAGGCCCGCGATACGGCCGGCGTCTTTGGTGGCTTGACGCTGGCTGTCGTTGAAGTAGGCCGGCACGGTGATTACCGCTTCGGTTACAGGCTCGCCGAGGTAGTCTTCGGCGGTCTTCTTCATTTTCTTCAGAATTTCAGCCGAGATTTGTGGCGGAGCCATTTTTTGGCCGTTCACTTCAACCCAGGCGTCGCTGTTGTCAGCCTTGACGATCTTGTAAGGGACCATCTGGATGTCTTTCTGTACGACTTCTTCGTCGAAACGACGACCGATCAGACGCTTCACCGCGTACAGGGTGTTATGCGGATTGGTCACTGCCTGACGCTTGGCCGACTGGCCAACCAGGATTTCGCCATCGTTGGCATAAGCGATGATCGACGGCGTGGTACGCGCGCCTTCAGCGTTTTCAATAACTTTGGCCTTGCCGTTTTCCAGCACGGAGACGCAGGAGTTGGTAGTCCCCAGGTCGATACCGATAATTTTGCCCATGTTCACTCTCCCGAAACTTTGGATTTGGATGCCGCAGTAGTGGTGGCTGACTGCGGTAGCACTTAAACGCTTGACTTCTAAATGGGGGCCTTGCGGCTAATTTCAAGCCTGCTCGTCAATCGAAGGCGAAACCGGTGCAGGTGCCTTGCTGACCACAACCATGGCCGGGCGCAGCAGGCGACCGTGGAGCTGATAGCCCTTCTGAAACACTTTGAGCACGCTGTTTGGCTCGACGTCGGCGCTTTCCTGCATGGCCATTGCCTGATGGTGCGAGGCATTGAAGGGTTCGCCTTCAGGATCGATGGCTTCCAGGTGATAACGTTTCAGGGTGTCCTGGAACATCTTCAGGGTCAGCTCGATCCCTTCGCGCATCGGACGAATGTTTTCGTCGTCAGGGCTGGACAGCTCCAGGCCGCGCTCCAAGCTGTCAATGATCGGCAGCAGGTCGCCTGCGAATTTTTCCAGGGCGAACTTGTGAGCCTTTTCAACGTCCTGATCGGCACGACGGCGGACGTTCTGCAGATCGGCGGCTACACGCAAAGCCTGATCCTGCGCACCAGCCAATTGCTCTTCGAGCACTTGTACACGAGCCGCCAGGTCATCACCCGAAGCCTCGGGGGTCTGGTTGGCGTCTAGATTTTGCGTATCCACTGTCTGTTCGTCAGCCATAGATTTCTCCTTCCAATATCGTCCGCGAGCTCAACTCGCGCTTCTGCCCCGGTATATGGGGCCGCAAAATTCAGCTTCAAGGGCTGTTTGATGATTAACCCTACAAAAAACAACTGCTTTGTCATTCCCAGGCGCGCTAAGGATTTCTTTCAATCAAGCAAATCGACCTAAGAGGGGGCATTGTCAGCCAGAAACAAAACACTGTATAAATAACCAGACCTAAAGCCTGGGAGCGGCCTTCATGCTGGTGCACCTGTCCGTACACAACTACGCCATCGTTGAACATCTCGATCTCGAACTCGATCGCGGGATGAGCGTGATCACAGGGGAAACCGGCGCCGGCAAGTCGATCATGCTCGACGCCCTCGGCCTGACCCTGGGCGATCGCGCCGACAGCGGCGTGGTCCGCCCCGGTGCCGACAAGGCCGACATCCTGGCCACCTTCGACCTGATCGACATCCCTGAAGCCAGCGCTTGGCTGGCCGAACGCGACCTCGAGAACGACGGCCCGTGCATCCTGCGTCGCGTGATCACCGCCGAAGGGCGTTCGCGCGGCTATATCAACGGCACCCCCTGCCCTCTCGGCGACCTGAAGGCCCTGGGCGAGTTGCTGATCGATATCCACAGCCAGCACGAACACCAATCCCTGCTCAAAACCGATACCCATCGCCGCCTGCTCGACGAGTACGCTGGCGCCACGGACCTTGCCCGCCAGGTGCAACTGGCCGCCCAACGTTGGCGCCAGACCCGCCAGGAGCTGGAACGCCTCTCCAACTCCGGCGATGAACAGCGCGCTCGTCATCAGTTACTCAGCTATCAACTCGAAGAACTGGAAAATCTCGGCCTCGGCGAAAGTGAGTTGGAGCAACTGGAGCAGGAACACAAGAACCTGACCAACGCCGAAACCCTGCTGGGCATTTGTCGGCAAGTGGTCGAACAATGCAGCGAAAGTGATTCCGGCAATGTATTGAACGCACTGACCGCCAGCCTCAATCGCCTATCGAGCGTGAACAATTCGATCGGCGCCCTGGGTGAAGCCAGCAACCTGCTGACCAGCGCGCAGATTCAGGTTGAAGAAGCCGTGGGCGAATTGAACCGTTTTCTCGACAATTTCGACGCGGACCCGGCACGCCTTCAATACCTGGAAGAACGCCTCGATGCGATCTACACCCTGGCGCGCAAACACCGCATCCAGCCGACCGAGGTCGCCGAGATGCAACAGAAACTGCTCGATGAAATCGAAACCCTGAATGCCAACGATGAATCCATCGAACGACTGAGCGATGAGCTGGCCTCCTACGCCCGTCATTATCAGGAGAAGGCTCGGGAGTTGAGCGACCTGCGCCATCAAGCCTCGAGCAGCCTGGCCAGTGCCGTGGAGCAAGAAATCCAGCGCCTGGGCATGCCTGGCGGCCGCTTTACCATCGAACTGCGCCCCAACAGCAGCGACGAACTACTGCCCAACGGGCTCGAACAAGTGGAACTGCTGGTGAGCGCCAACCCGGGGCAACCATTGAAAGCCCTGGCAAAAGTGGCATCGGGTGGCGAGCTATCGCGCATCAGCCTGGCGATTCAGGTGATCACCGCACAGACCTCCCGCGTACCGACACTGGTGTTCGACGAAGTGGACGTAGGCATTGGCGGCCCGACCGCCGAGATTGTCGGCCAGTTGCTGCGACGCCTCGGGGAGCGCGGGCAGGTTCTAACCGTGACGCACTTGCCGCAAGTGGCGGCGCAGGGGCATCAACATCTATTCGTGCACAAGGTCCGCGGTGAAGATGCCACGCACACGGCCGTCTCCAAGCTGAGCAAAAATGATCGCGTCGAAGAAGTGGCGCGGATGTTGGGCGGCATCGACCTCACCAAGGAGTCCCTGGCTCACGCGAAGAAAATGGTTGTTACCGCGAAAATCTAAGAAGGGCAGAAAGCACGAAGGCGACCCTGAGGTCGCCTTCGTTCGTTTCGCGAACCTGAAGTTCGCGCGACATGCTTACTTTTTCTTGCGCACGTACAGTACAAGATTGTGATCGACCATCTCGAAGCCGTACTTGTCGACGATTGCTTTCTGCAGCCGCTCGATTTCTTCGTCGAAGAATTCGATCACTTCACTGGTCTCGACGTTGACCATATGGTCGTGATGCTTGCCGTCGTCCAGCTCGAAGACCGCATGGCCTCCGTCGAAGTTGTGCCGCACCACAAGGCCAGCTGCCTCGAACTGGGTCAGAACACGGTAAACCGTGGCCAGACCGACGTCCTCACCAGCCTCCATCAGTGCCTTGTAGACGTCCTCGGCACTCATGTGGCGTTGCTCGGCGGAATCGAGCATTTGCAGAATCTTGACCCGTGGAAGGGTCACTTTGAGGCCGGCTTTGCGTAGTTCGCTATTTTCAACCATGGTCAGCTTTCTCGCGATGCTGCTTCGCAGCTTCTCTTAATGCGGGTATGATCGGCGTTTACGTTGTCCCAGCCAAGATAGTGGAAGTCGCCCACCGATGCAAAACACCAAGCTCTTGCTAACCAGTTTCACCTTTGTGGGACTGCTCGCACTCGCCGGTTGTTCATTCCCCGGGGTTTACAAAATCGACATCCAGCAGGGCAATGTCG
Source organism: Pseudomonas sp. GM18 (assembly GCF_000282195.1). Classification (GTDB taxonomy): domain Bacteria; phylum Pseudomonadota; class Gammaproteobacteria; order Pseudomonadales; family Pseudomonadaceae; genus Aquipseudomonas. The sequence goes on along the minus strand of NZ_AKJT01000004.1, from coordinate 73,484 downwards.
TCACGCAGGACATGATAGACCAGTTACGCCCGGGAATGACCCGCCGGCAAGTACGGTTTATCATGGGCAACCCTCTGCTGACCGACACGTTCCACGCCGATCGCTGGGATTACCTGTATAGCCTGCAACCGGGTGGTGGTGAACGCCAACAGGAACGCATTAGCGTTATCTTCAACCCAAATGACCAACTTGTCAGCCTCTCTGGCGATTTCATGCCTGGCGTGAGCCGCGACGAGGCCATTCTCGGCAAGGACAGCGGCACCACCGTGACCGCGCCGGCAGCAAACGCCGAGAAGCCGAAGCCAGAAAAACCGGTCAAGCCAGGCTCGCTGCTGGATCAGATCCAGAAGGACGTGGACAACGTAGAAACTGTCCCTGTCCCGACGCCAGAACCGCTGGAAACCTCGCCGCAATAATTTGCGACGCAATAAAAAACCCGGCATGTCCGGGTTTTTTATTGTCTGGTGTTTAACTGAATCACTGATTCCGGGCTTTGGCCTCGGCTGCTTTGGCTGCACGTAACCGGCGAACTTCTTTCGGATCGGCGAGCAACGGCCGGTAAATCTCGATGCGATCCCCTGCCTGAACCTGGCGAATGGCCGGCTCAGCGATCACTTTGCCAAAGATCCCGACCGGACAACTGGCCAGATCCAGTTCCGGGAACTCGCCATTCAGGCCCGATTTGAACAACGCATCCCGTACCGTCGCGCCCACCGGCACCGTTACGCTCAGCAGCACCTGACGATCAACGGCGGCATACACCACCTCGACCTTGATCACGGCCTCAACCATGCATTTGCTTCGCGCGCTGGCAGAATGCGTCCATCAACGTATTCGCCGCCTGATTAAACAAAGGCCCCAACGTCGCGCGCACCAGCGGCCCCGAGTAGTCGAACGACAGGTCCAGGCTGATCTTGCAGGCCTTCTCGCCCAACGGCTTGAACACCCAGACGCCATGCAATTGGCTGAACGGACCTTCCTCGAGGTTCATTTCGATCGAACGCCCGGGCACCAGGGTATTACGCGTTACGAAATGCTGACTAAGACCGCCCTTGGCCACGCCGACGCTGGCGCGCATGAACTCAGGAGAGCTTTCCAGAATTTCGGTCGATGAGCACCACGGCAGGAACTCCGGATAGCGGGCCACGTCGTTGACCAGGTCATAAAGCGCTTGCGCCGGATACGGCAGCAGGGCTGAACGTTGAATATGTGTCGTCATGTCAGCGTTACTTCCACAGCTGGGCGGCAAACACTACAAGAATGCCAATGGGCGCCACATAGCGCATCAAAAACAGGGACAGGGCGAACAATACCGGGCTACGGATCGACAACTCGTCGCGCACCGCTTCACGCCCCATCACCCAGCCCGCAAACACCACGAAACACAAACCACCGAGTGGCAACATGATCCGCGAAGTGAAGAAGTCGATCACACCAAAGAAGTCCAGGCCACCGACGGCTCCCCATTGGTAGAGGTGGAACATCCCGCCTTCGTTCACGAAAAACTTGGCTTCCTTCCAGATATTGAAAGAAAACACGGTACCCAGGCCGACGAACCAGCAGGTGAATGCCAGCCAGAAGGTGACCCAGGCGCGGCTGATTTTGGTGCGTTCAACCAGGTAAGCCACCATCGGCTCGAGCAGGGAAATCGCCGAACTCCAGGCCGCAATCGCTACCAGTACGAAGAACACTACGCCCATCAACTGGCCGAACGCTACGTTACCGAAGGCAAATGGCAGGCTGACGAACATCAGGCCGGGGCCTTCGCTCGGGTTCAGGCCGGCAGCGAACACAATCGGAAACAATGCCAGACCGGCCAACAGCGAAACGAAGGTATCGAGCAGCGCCACACCAACGACGGTTCCGGAAATCGACGAGTGCTTCGGCATGTAAGCGCCATAGATCATGATCGAACCGACACCCACGCTCAGGGAGAAGAACGCGTGCCCCATGGCCGGTAGCAAGCCATCAAGCACCTTGTCCGGGTGGAAGTCGAACATGAAATGCACGCCTTCCATGAAGTGCCCCGTGGTCATGCTGTAACCCAGCAGGACAATCACCATCACGAACAGCAGCGGCATCATGATCCGCAGGCTGCGCTCCAGCCCGGCGACCACACCCTTGGCGATCACTACTGCCGACAACAGCATGAAAATCGTGTGCCAAAGTGTCAGGCGCCATGGGTCGGCGATCACATTACCGAAGTATGCGCCGACCTGATCAGCCGTCACGCCCCGAAAGTCGCCACGGCCCATGTCGATGATGTAATCCAGCGACCAACCGCCAACCACACTATAGAAAGACAGAATCAGCAATGCCGTGATCATCCCGGCAAATGCGCCCCAGGACCACTTCGCCGAATGCCCCGCTTCCAGCGCCAGGACCTTCAAGGCATTGGCCGGGCTATGCCGCGCGCGCCGGCCGATCAGGGTTTCGGCCAACATGACGGGCACACCGATCAGCGCGATACAGGCCAGGAACATCAGCACAAAGGCCCCGCCGCCATAGACGCCAACCATATAAGGGAATTTCCAGATACTCCCCAAACCCACGGCCGAACCGGTCGCGGCGAGTATGAAGACCCAGCGGCTAGCCCAACTGCCGTGGACAGAAACCTTGTCTGTCGACATCGTTATCACGCCCAAGCGTTCAAAAAAGAGGCCGCATTGTCCGGGATTCAATCAACCTGCTCAAGCACGTAGCGTCACCGTAGCCGACTCGCGTGCAACTCCCTATAATGCCGCCCCTATGGCTAAACAGAAGAAACACCCAACAGGGACCATCGCGCAAAATAAAAAGGCGCGACACGATTACTTCATCGAGCATAAGTTCGAGGCTGGTCTGGTCCTGGCCGGCTGGGAAGTAAAAAGTCTGCGGGCAAGCAAGCTGCAACTGGTTGACAGTTACGTACTGCTCAAGGATGGCGAAGCCTGGCTGCTCGGCAGCCACATCACGCCCCTGACGACCGCCAGTACCCACGTCATTGCCGATCCGGTCCGCACCCGAAAGTTGCTGCTCAACCGGCGCGAGCTGGAGAAGCTGGCCGCCGCCGTGCAGCAAAAAGGCTACGCCTGCGTGTGCCTGTCCTGGTACTGGAGCAAGCACATGGTCAAGTGCGAGATTGCTCTGGGCAAGGGCAAGAAGGAATACGACAAGCGTGATACCGAACGCGAACGCGACGCCGGTCGTGAATTGCAGCGTGCGGTGCGGAACAAGGGCAAGGAAGATTAATTTTCCTGCCTGATCGTTCCCACACTCTGCATGGGAATGCAGCGATGGATGCTCTGCGTCCGCTTTGTGACGCAGAGCGTCACGGGATGCATTCCCACGCAGAGCGTGGGAACGATCACATCTGACTACATCCCCTTGCGCCGCTCCGCCCGAGCCATGCGTTGCACTTCCTGACGCACCTCTTCCAGCACTTCCTGCACATACAAAATGTGCCGGCTGGAAACTTCTCGCGCCTGCTCCGCCCGCCCCTCAATAATCGCCTGGTACAACTCCCGGTGCTGCGCGATCAGCATGTCGCGGGTTTCGACGCGCTGTTTGTACATGCCGCCAATGTTGGTCACCACGTTGCGCTTGAGCAGGTCGAACAGCCCGCGAATGGTGTGCAACAACACTGCGTTATGACTGGCCTCAGCGATCGCCAAGTGAAAATTCGCATCTGCCGCGCCCTCTTCCGCCCGGCTCACCTCATCATGGCGCGAATAGCAGTCCTGCAATTCGTCAAACGCCGCCGTCAGCCGCTCGCGATCGACGTCGGTGGCGCGCAAAGCTGCGTAATAAGCACAGGACGCTTCCAGGGTATGGCGAAACTCCAGCAAATCGCGCTGGGCCTCGGGGTTGCTTTCCAGCAGATGCAGCAGTGGATCGCTGAACGTCGAGCCCAGGGATTCCACCACATAGTTGCCGCCGCCCTGACGACTGACCAACAGCCCTTTGGCCACCAGTTTCTGAATCGCCTCACGCAACGAAGGGCGTGACACGCCGAACTGCTCGGCCAACACACGCTCTGCTGGCAGGCGTTCGCCAGCCTTCAAGGTGCCCTCGAGAATCATCCCCTCGAGTTGCTCGACAATATCGTCAGACAAACGGCGTTGCCGAATCTGATCAAACCCCATCACTCAGTTCTCCACGATCCCGGCGGCTCGCCGGGCTCTCTATTCTGGCCTATCGGCGCTGCGCCAGCACCTACCAGACGACGCTTGATCGAACAGATCAGATGCGTTCTGCGCCGCTCATTCGACAAAAGTTTTAGGGCGGCAAATTGACACACCGCCTCCAAGGCTTTTACCCTAGCCAACAGCGATTGTAAATTGGTCTTACCAATTATCCAAGAACGCTGACCAGTGCCTGACCAACAACAATTAGGGGCCACCCCATATGCAAACCTGGCAACAGCTCTACAGCCCGCTCGGCAGTCTCGGCGTGTCCGCACTCGCGGCCGTCATTCCCATCGTATTTTTCTTCCTGGCTTTGGCCGTGTTCCGCCTCAAAGGCCATGTAGCTGGCAGCATCACCCTGGCGTTGTCCATTGCCGTGGCAATCTTCGCCTTCCAGATGCCGGTCGATATGGCTTTCGCCGCCGCCGGATATGGCTTCGCCTACGGGCTGTGGCCGATTGCGTGGATCATCGTGGCAGCGGTGTTCCTCTACAAACTGACGGTCAAGAGTGGCCAGTTCGAAGTGATCCGCAGCTCGGTGCTGTCGATCACCGACGACCAGCGCCTGCAAGTGCTGCTGATCGGCTTCTGCTTCGGCGCGTTCCTGGAAGGTGCCGCCGGTTTCGGTGCACCGGTAGCGATTACCGCCGCGCTGCTGGTAGGGCTGGGCTTCAACCCGCTGTACGCCGCCGGCCTGTGCCTGATCGCCAACACCGCGCCGGTGGCCTTCGGCGCCTTGGGGATTCCGATCATCGTCGCCGGGCAAGTCACTGGCATCGACGCGTTCAAGATCGGCGCCATGACCGGTCGCCAGCTGCCGTTGCTGTCGCTGTTCGTGCCGTTCTGGCTGGTGTTCATGATGGACGGCCTGCGCGGCGTTCGGGAAACCTGGCCAGCTGCGCTGGTGGCCGGCTTGAGTTTTGCCATCACCCAATACTTCACCTCGAACTTCATTGGCCCGGAACTGCCGGACATCACCTCGGCGCTGGTCAGCCTGATTTCCCTGACACTGTTCCTGAAAATCTGGCAGCCAAAACGCGCTGCGGGCGCACACATCGTCGGCGCCGTCTCGGCTTCCGTGGTGGCCAGCACCGGTGGTTTCGGCCAACCACGCACCACCGTGGCTTCGCCTTACAGCCTGGGGGAGATTTTCAAAGCCTGGTCGCCGTTCCTGATCCTCACCGTATTGGTGACTATCTGGACGCTGAAACCGTTCAAGGCGATGTTTGCCGCAGGTGGCTCGATGTATGGCTGGGTGTTCAACTTCGCGATCCCGCACCTGGATCAAATGGTGATCAAGGTCGCCCCGATCGTGACCAACCCGACAGCGATTCCGGCGGTGTTCAAACTCGATCCGGTTTCCGCGACCGGCACGGCGATTTTCTTCTCCGCGCTGATCTCGATGCTGGTGCTGAAGGTCAACATTAAAACTGGTCTTACCACTTTAAAGGAAACGTTCTACGAACTGCGCTGGCCGATTTTGTCCATCGGCATGGTGCTGGCCTTCGCCTTCGTCACCAACTACTCAGGCATGTCGTCGACCATGGCGCTGGTATTGGCAGGCACCGGCGCGGCGTTCCCGTTCTTCTCGCCATTCCTCGGCTGGCTCGGTGTGTTCCTGACCGGCTCCGATACCTCGTCCAACGCACTGTTCAGTTCGCTGCAAGCGACCACCGCGCACCAGATCGGCGTCAACGACACCTTGCTGGTGGCGGCGAACACCAGCGGCGGGGTGACCGGCAAGATGATCTCGCCGCAATCGATCGCTGTGGCCTGCGCCGCGACCGGGTTGGTGGGCAAAGAATCGGACCTGTTCCGCTTCACCCTCAAGCACAGCCTATTCTTTGCAACGATCGTCGGCCTGATCACCTTGGCCCAGGCTTACTGGTTCACCGGCATGCTGGTGCACTAAGCACTACACGCCACACGGAAAAAACCGACGCTGGGTTACGCCCCCGGCGTCAGCTATTCACAACCGGGTCTGCAAGGCTGCTGAAAGCTTCCCTCTCTATATTCAGCAGCCTCAGCGGACGGATAACCGGGACCACCCGGAGACACGCCTGATGAGCGAGCTTTTTTACAACGCTGTGCCGAACGCGACCCGCGTCGCCCCGCCACTGCCTGAACCTCGGCGATACCCCAGCGAAAAACCGTCACGGGTGTACCTGTTCGGGACCTGCGTGGTGGATCTGTTCTACCCCGAAGCCGGGATGGACGCGATCCACCTGCTGGAACGCGAGGGCATTCGTGTCGAATACCCGCAAGGGCAGAGCTGCTGTGGGCAACCGGCCTACACCTCGGGTTACACCGAACAGGCCCGGACCGTGGCGCGCTCGCAACTGGCGTTGTTTGCCGGGGACTATCCGGTAGTGGTGCCGTCGGGCTCTTGCGCGGGCATGTTGCGCGAACACTATGCCGACTTGTTCAAGGACGAGCCGCAGACACTGAAACAGGTTCAGGCCCTCGCTGCACGGACTTACGAACTCGCCGAGTTCCTGCTGTTTGTCTGCAAGGTGCAGCTCAAGGACAGCGGCGAACCGGTCAAAGTGGCGTTGCACACGTCGTGCTCGGCACGCCGTGAAATGAACACCCACCTGCATGGTCGCGAGTTGTTGGCGCAGCTGAGCAACGTGGAGCGAGTCGACCACAGCCACGAAAGTGAATGCTGTGGCTTTGGTGGGACTTTCAGCGTCCGTATGCCGGATATTTCCGGCGCGATGGTGGCCGACAAGACCCGTGCGTTGAAGGAATCCGGCGCGCACAAGGTACTCAGTGCCGACTGCGGTTGCCTGATGAACATCAACGGCTCGTTGGAGAAACAGCAGGAAGCGTTGCGCGGTCAGCATCTGGCCAGCTTCCTTTGGCAGCGTACCGGAGGTGTCCGATGAGCACTTCCACGATTATTCCTACGGTCGCCGTAGAAGAAGATTTTCGCAGCCGGGCTCACAAGGCTTTGGCTGACACGCAACTGCGAAACAACTTTCGCACGGCGATGGATTCACTGATGAGCAAACGGGCAGCGTCTTTCAGCGATGCCCATGAAAGAGAACATTTGCGAGCGCTGGGCAATGCGGTCCGCGCCCGTGCGTTATCCAAGTTGCCCGACCTGCTCGAGCAGCTTGAACAGAACCTGACCCGCAACGGTGTGACAGTGCACTGGGCGGAAACGGTGGACGAAGCCAATGGCATCGTCTTATCGATCATCCGCGCTCACGAGGGGCGGCAAGTGATCAAGGGCAAATCGATGGTCAGCGAAGAGATGGAGATGAACCATGTCCTCGAAGCTCAAGGCATTGAATGCCTGGAGTCGGACATGGGTGAATACATCGTCCAGCTCGACCACGAGAAGCCTTCACACATCATTATGCCGGCGATCCACAAGAATGCCGGTCAGGTCGCGTCCTTGTTCCACGACAAACTTGGCGTGGAGTACACCAAGGACGTTGACCAACTCATTCAGATCGGTCGCAAAGTCTTGCGGCAGAAATTCTTCGAAGCCGACATCGGCGTCTCCGGCGTCAACTTCGCCGTGGCCGAAACCGGCACCTTGCTGCTGGTGGAAAACGAAGGCAACGGGCGGATGACCACCACGGTGCCGCCGGTGCACATCGCTGTCACCGGCATCGAAAAAGTCGTGGAAAACCTGCGCGACGTCGTGCCGCTGTTGTCGCTGCTGACCCGCTCGGCCCTGGGCATCCCGATCACCACCTACGTCAACATGATCTCCGGCCCACGCAAGGAACATGAGCTAGACGGCCCACAGGAAGTGCACCTGGTACTGCTGGACAACGGTCGCAGCCAGGCATTTGCCGACAGCGAATTGCGCCAGACCCTGAACTGCATTCGCTGCGGCGCCTGTATGAATCATTGCCCGGTCTACACCCGAATCGGCGGCCATGCCTACGGCGAGGTTTACCCTGGGCCCATCGGAAAAATCATCACCCCGCACATGGTCGGCCTGGCGAAAGTCCCCGACCACCCGAGTGCGTCTTCGTTATGCGGCGCTTGCGGTGAAGTCTGCCCGGTAAAAATTCCGATCCCTGCATTGCTGCGTCGCTTGCGGGAAGAAAACGTCAAAGCGCCGGACAGCCCGCATCAAGTGATGCGCGGTCAGGGCAGCAAATACTCGCGCAAAGAACGATTTATCTGGAACGCCTGGGCCAGGCTCAACAGTTCGCCAATGCTTTATCGCCTGTTCGGCTTCTTCGCCACTCGCCTGCGAGCGCTGACACCGAGCAACGTCGGCCCATGGACCCAGAACCACAGCGCACCGAAACCCGCGGCCCGCTCACTGCATGACATGGCCCGCGAGCATCTGGCCAAACAGGGGGACCGTTGATGAGCGCCAAACAAAATATCCTCGCCAAGTTGCGCAACAGTCTGACGGGCACCACGCCGGTGGCTGACAACTTCGATGTCGAACTGGTGACCGAGCCCTACACCTACACACCGGAACAGCGCATCTCGCAACTGCGCAAACTGATGGAAGCGGTGCACACCGAAATTCACCTGACGTCCAGAGAAGGCTGGCCCGAATTGCTCGCACAGTTGCTGCGGGATCGCCAATTGCCGAGCCTGCTGATTGCGCCGACGACACCTCACGGGCAGCGCATCACCGAGCATTGGGCGAAAAATCCTGGCCTGCCAGCGCTCAAAGCCTACAACCGCCCGGTCGAGGAATGGAAAGCCGAGTTGTTCAACGACACCCCGGCCAGCCTGACCACCACCCTCGGCGCGATCGCTGCGACCGGTAGCCTGATTCTCTGGCCGACGCGGGAAGAACCGCGGTTGATGAGCCTGGTGCCACCGGTGCATTTCGCCCTGCTCAAGGCCAGTGAAATTCGCGACAACTTCTATCAGGTGCAGCAGGAATTCGAATGGGCCCAAGGCATGCCGACCAACGCCTTGCTGGTGTCCGGCCCGTCGAAGACTGCCGACATCGAGCAAGTGCTGGCTTACGGCGCCCACGGCCCGAAAGACCTGGTGGTGCTGATCCGGGAGGACCAATGAGTCTACCGGCGGCTTTCCTGCGCGATGCGCAGCAACTGATTCCCGAAGCACGACGTTTCGACGACCCGCTGTCGACTCTGGCCTTCGGCACCGACGCCAGTTTCTATCGGCTGATTCCAAAACTGGTGATTCGCGTCGAGTCCGAAGACGAAGTGGTGGCGCTGCTCAAACTGGCGCAGCGGGACCAAGTCCCGGTGACCTTCCGCGCCGCCGGCACCAGCCTGTCTGGCCAGGCTATCAGTGACTCGGTGCTGATCGTGCTGGGGGACAACTGGAACGGTCGCGAGATCCGTGGCCAGGGCACGCGAATCCGTCTGCAACCGGGCGTGATCGGCGCCCAGGCCAATGCTTGGCTGGCTCCGTTCGGACGCAAGATCGGTCCGGACCCGGCGTCGATCAACGCCTGCAAAATCGGCGGCATCGTCGCCAACAATGCCAGCGGCATGTGCTGCGGCACAGCGCAAAATACCTATCACACCCTGGCCGGTATTCGTCTGGTACTGGCCGATGGCAGCCGTCTCGATACCGAAGACGCCAGCAGTGTTGCGGCGTTCCGAGAGAGCCACGCCGAACTGCTGGAGCGTCTGGCGACGTTGGGCCGCGAGACCCGCGCCAATGCCGAACTGGCTGCGAAAATTCGCCACAAATACCGTCTGAAAAACACCACCGGGCTGTCACTCAATGCCCTGGTGGATTTTGACGAGCCTGTGGATATCTTGAGCCACTTGCTGGTGGGTTCCGAAGGCACGCTCGGGTTCATCAGCGCGGTGACCTACGACACGGTGATCGATCACCCGAACAAGGCGTCGGCGCTGATCGTGTTCCCGGACGTAGAAACCTGCTGCAACGCCGTCACTGTATTAAAAAGCCAACCGGTGTCGGCCGTGGAATTGCTGGACCGTCGCAGTCTGCGCTCGGTGCAGGACAAGCCCGGCATGCCGGCTTTCGTACAACAACTGTCGACCAACGCCTGCGCCCTGCTGATCGAATCCCGCGCCGCCTCTTCCACTTTGCTGCAGGAACAACTGGCGCAAATCATGGCGTCGCTGATGGGATTCCCGGTAGAGAAACAAGTCGACTTCACCGAAGACCCGCTGGAAAACGCCCGGCTCTGGGCAATCCGTAAAGACACCTTCCCCGCCGTCGGCGCAGTGCGCAAAACCGGCACCACGGTGATCATCGAAGACGTGACCTTCCCGGTGGAGCAGTTGGCCATCGGCGTGAACCGCTTGATCGAGCTGTTCGACAAACATCACTACGACGAAGCGATCCTTTTCGGACACGCCCTGGAAGGCAATCTGCACTTCGTCTTCACCCAAGGCTTCAATAGCGCGGAAGAAGTCGCACGCTACCAGGCGTTCATGGATGACGTGGCGCAGTTGGTGGCCGTGGAGTTCGGCGGTTCGTTGAAAGCCGAACACGGCACCGGTCGCAACATGGCGCCCTTTGTCGAACTGGAATGGGGCAGCGACGCCTACCAGTTGATGTGGCAACTCAAACGCCTGCTCGACCCCAACGGCATTCTCAACCCCGACGTGGTGCTCAGCGACGATCCGCAGATCCACCTCAAACATCTGAAACCGTTGCCCGCCGCCGATGAGATTGTGGATAAGTGCATCGAGTGCGGTTTCTGCGAACCGGTATGCCCGTCAAAAGGCCTGACTTTGAGCCCACGCCAGCGCATCGTGATCTGGCGTGACATCCAGGCGAAGAAGCGCGCCGGCATAGACACCGCCGAACTGGAACAGGCCTACGAATATCAGGGCATCGATACCTGCGCCGCCACGGGCCTGTGTGCACAACGTTGTCCTGTAGGAATCAACACTGGCGAGCTGGTGAAAAAGCTCCGTGGCCGTAACGCGACCCATACGAAAACCGCCAACTGGATTGAAGGTAATTTCGCCACTGCGTTGCAAGGCGCACGCTTCACCCTGCACGTCGCCAACGGTGCGCGGATGCTGCTGGGGGCTCCACGTTTGGCAAAACTGTCGGCAACGTTGACGCGCCTATCCAAAGGCCAGGTCCCACAATGGACCAACGCCATGCCACAACCAGAAAAGGCCATTCGTTTCAGCCCGAGCGTGTCGGACGAACGCCCTCGGGTGGTGTATCTGGCGGCCTGCGTGTCGCGGGTCATGGGCCCGGCGGCGGGTGATAAAGAGCAAATGTCGCTGTACGACAAAACCCGTGGCCTGCTGGAAAAGGCCGGTTACCAGGTAGTCTTTCCAGACAATCAGGACAACCTCTGCTGTGGCCAGCCATTCGCTTCCAAGGGCTATGCCGAACAGGCCGAACACAAACGTCAGGAACTGATCGGCGCGCTGCTGCACGCCAGCCGTGGCGGGCTCGATCCGATCTACTGCGACACCAGCCCCTGCACCTTGCGGCTGGTTCAGGACCTGGGCGACGTGCGACTGGACCTGTACGACCCGGTGCGTTTCATTCGTACGCATTTGATCGATCGACTGGACTTCACCCCGCAAGAAGCGCCGATCGCGGTGCACGTCACGTGCAGCACGCAGCATCTTGGCGAGAGCCAGGCGTTGATCGATCTGGCGCGCAAGTGCAGTAAAAACGTGGTCATTCCGGAAGGCATTCACTGCTGCGGTTTTGCCGGTGACAAGGGCTTTACCACCCCGGAATTGAACGCGCATTCATTGCGCACGCTGAAGGACGCGGTACAGCAATGCAGCGAGGGGATTTCCACCAGCCGCACCTGTGAGATCGGTCTGACACAACACGGTGGAATTGACTACCATGGGCTGGTCTATCTGGTGGATCGGGTGACCCGGGCCAGAGCGGTCTGACACCGAAGCACAAAAAAAAGAAGGGGCGTTTTTGCCCCTTTTTAGCCCCCGCCTCCCAGAAAAATCTTGCACTCCCTCGCAAGCGAATATAGAACCCTTGCACGCCGTCACAGTCCATTTGTTAAGCCCCAATAAGCGTGGCCCCAATCCCCACCCCCGTTCCAGGAGATACCCATGAAGCGTTCCGCCCTGGCTGGACTGCTCATCGCTGCAACAATGCTGGCCTCCTCCGCATACGCCTCAAACGATAGCGATCAATGCGTAATGAAGCTCCAGGAAGTCAACAGCAAGCTGTCCAGCGCTGCCACGCTGGACGCCGCCACCAAAGGTGTCGTCATCACCAAGGCCGAACAAGCCAAGGCCGCCCACGCTTCCAACAATGACAAAGAATGTGTTTCCTTGGCGCAGCAAGCGCTCCAGGACATTCAAAGCCACATGAATAGCCATTAGGGCCGGGCCAGAGCCAATCCGCCGTTGGCCCTGACACACAGGTAAGGACAGGAGGTCGACTCGCCACGCGCATTGGCGTACACTGCGCTTACCTGCTGGTTACGCACAGCAGGTTCGGGGCCGTTTAGGATTCGACGCCGGTTGCGAAACTTTAGGTGCATGCCGAGTTGGTAACAGAACTCGTAAATCCACTGTTGCAACTACTTATAGTTGCCAATGACGACCAATACGGTGCTGCTCTCGCTGCTTAATTGCAGCTGACATGCACTTCTGGCTACTTCGGTGCCAGCAATCATCAGGGGATGTCTGTAAACCCAAAATGATTGTCATATAGAACAGAATCGCCGTGCAGTACGTTGTGGACGAAGCGGCTAAAACTTACACAACTCGCCCAAAGCACCCTGCCCGTCGGGTCGCTGAGGGTTAACTTAATAGACACGGCTACGCATGTAGTACCGACAGCGGAGTACTGGCGGACGGGGGTTCAAATCCCCCCGGCTCCACCACTTCATCATCTAAAGACGTCCACGGACGTCTTTTTTTGTGCCTGAAATCTGGTAACGCTACCCGGTATTACTATCGACTCACCGCTCCACAGACAAAATGGTTGCTCTCTCTGTGGCGTCACGTCAGACTCCGAAATCGACGAATAGGCGGGAGAAGTGCTGTTTAATTCCCAAGAATAAAGCAGCGATGCCTCTCTTTTGACCTGTCGAATTCTGAAGCCTCAATAGGTCTGCTATCGACCCCCTCCCCAATAAGTGGGCGGACACGGAATATGGATAATCTGAGCGGGTTGATTGCTTTTGTGCGGGCAGCGGAAAATCAAAGTTTTACCCTGGCGGGCAGAGCGCTGGGCATCTCGTCTTCTGCAGTAGGAAAAAGTGTCAGCCGTCTTGAAGAGCGGATTGGCGTGCGCTTGTTCCACCGTAGTACCAGGCAAATCAGCCTGACCAGCGAAGGCCTGGATTTTTTTGGTCGTTGCCGGACCTTGCTCCAGCAATTGCAGGATGCCGAGGCCGCGCTTTCCCACTCCAAGACCCGCCCCAGAGGGCGTCTGCGAATCAGTTTGCCGGCTGTGGGCTATCGTCTGATCTCAGGTATCTTGCGCGAGTTTTACCAGCGCTATCCGGAAATCGAACTGGATCTGGACTTCAGCGACCGACTGGTCGATGTGGTCGATGAAGCCTTTGATGCCGTGATCCGAAGCGGCGAACTGCCCGATTCCAGCCTCGCGGCGAAAAGAATCTGCACGTTCAGGTTTGTCTTGTGCGCAGCGCCCGACTACCTGCAGCGCCACGGCACAGCAAAGAGCGTCGAGGATCTCCAGCACTACAAAGGCATCGCCTATAAATTTCCCTCGAACGGCAAACTTCAGCCCTGGTGGCTGAAGGTCAATGGCGACACCGTCAAGATCAGCCTGGAAACCACGGTGGTCATGAACAGCGTGGAAGCGGTCCTGGCAGCGTGCCGTAATGGCCTGGGCCTGGCCTACCTGCCTGACTTCGTCATTCAGGAATACCTGGCCAGCCACGAATTGATCAGGGTGTTGCCCGAATTGAGCCTGGAGGGGGATTTCTGGATTGTCTGGTCGCCAAGCCGCTTGCTGTCACCCAAGACCCGCGCGTTCATTGATTTTCTCGGTGAAGCGCAACTGATGAGCAGCCCTGAAGGCGGCTGATCGCTCCTTCAGGGCACGCCACAGACTCAGTCGATCAGCAGCTTTTTGAAACGCGTCGAATACTGGATAGCCTCCACCGACTTCAAGCGTACCGGCACCTTATAGGCGTCCATCAGCCGCCGGGCAAAGTGCCGGATATCACGCAGCACCGTCGCCGTCGAGTCCCCATAGTCGCTATCCAGGACGATGTGCGCAGCGACGAATTGCCCGGTCAAGCCATTGGCCTCTCCGTACGCCTTGCAATCACGCACTTGCGGATGGCGAAGCAGCACGGATTCAACTTCCGCGGGGTAGACCTTCTCGCCACCGACGTTAATGATCTCTTTGCTGCGACCGAGGATTTTCAGGTAACCATCGGCATTGACCTCCACCAGGTCGCCGGTCTTGAACCAGCCATCGTCGGTGAAGCTGTCCATCGAGTGGTTAAGGTAGCCCATGACTTGAGTCGCACTGCGCAGCCAGAGCTCACCATCGACGATTTTGTGTTCACTCGAGCCTTCCTGAAAGCGCATATACAGGCTATCGGACGACAACGAGCTGGTGTTGATAATGCCCGTCTCGCTGGTGCCGAAGGTCTGCAGAAATTTTACCCGTGGCAGGCGCTCGCGCAGTTTGAGCAACAAACTCTCCGGCATCGGCTCCGTGCCGTAGGTAATCATGCGCAAGCTGCTGAGGTTGCAGGTGTCGAACACCTGGTTGATCAGCATCAGGTTCAAGAATGTCGGCGAGGTCGGCAACACGGTAATGCGGTGTTTTTCAATCAGGCGGGCAACGGTGTCCGGGGTTTTGCTGGCCGAGATCGTTGCCGTTCCGCCAATGGAAAGTATGTTCAACAGCGTATTGATGCCGCCGATATGATCGAACAGTAAAAACAGAAAGATATCGAGGCGACGAGATCGTTTTTCGGAAAACTCGCCCACCAGTCGGTCAAGGTCATGCAACATCGCCTTGGGTGTGCCGGTGGTGCCACTGCTGAATAGAATCAGGCCGGCATGCCCCTGTTTTTTAAGCTCGCCGATCATCGGGTTTTCCGGAGCTTGAGCACGGACGCATGGCCGGATCTGACGGGTATCGATATCGATCACAAACTCAGGGTTTGCCGCCGCCTGCTTGTTTTGAATTTCCGCCGGGTTTTCAGCGGTGTTGAGGGCAATGATGTGGCCGTTCTGGTACAGCGCCAGGAATAGCGCGATGCCCGCGAACGAAAAGTCGCCGCTCATGAAAACTACCGCTTGCCTGGGCACGCCATTGGCGGCCAGCCAGTCCAGTTGAACACCGATCTCGTCGCTCAACTGGGCGTAGGTGTAGGACTGTTCAGGGTCATTCAGAAAGATCTGGTTCGAAAACTGCGCAAATCCGTTTATCAGCGGTTTAAAGATCATGGCTTATTCCCTTGATTGAAATGGCATCAGAAACGCACGGGCAGTTCGTCGGGGCGGCGCAGTACCGTACCGTTGATCCAGCGGATCGACGCCGGGTCACATGCCAGTTCCAGGTCGGGCAATGCCTGTACCAGGGTCGACAGCACGGTGGCTATTTCCAGGCGCGCTAGCGCCGGGCCCATGCAGCTGTGGATGCCATGGCCGAATTGCATATGCGCGGCCTTGTCCTGGCGGTCGGGATTGATCAGCAGCGGTGCGTTGAACACGCTGGGGTCGCGATTGGCGAGGAACACGTTGGCGTACACCGTGGTGTTCGCCGCAATCACGCCGCGGCTGGTTTGCAGGGCCTGGGTGGTCATCCGAGGGAACGCCGATAACTTGCCGATGGGAATCAGCCGAATGAGCTCTTCGATCAATTGCGGCGCTCGATCGGGGTTTTCCCGGACGTGCTGCCAGAGCGATGGCGCACACAGCAAGGTATAGAGACTTTTAGTCATCACGCTCAGGGCGTTATGGTCGCCCCCAAGCAGAATACCCAGCAGCACGCCGACAAACTCCCGGTCGCTCAGTGGGTCTTCCAGGGTGTGACGCTGGTCGACATATTGGCGAATAAAGCCGTCCGGATGCGCCTCCCTGCGGCCCTGCACGAAGTCCATCATGTAATCGAAACTGGCGTTGACCGCTGCTTCGATGCCGACGATATCGTCCGGTGGCGCCGATTGAATCATCTGGCTCCAGGGCCGGAACAGCAGCCGGTCCTCTTCGGGGATGCCGAGGATGTGACACACCGTCGATGAAGTCAGGCGCTCCAGCACCGAGGCAAACAGGTCCGGCGGCGTCACGCCTTTGCGCATCTGCTCGATGCTGTCGACGGTCACAGTGGTCACGTGTTGGCGCACGCTTTCCAGGCCACGCTTGCTGAAAGCACGCGCGACGGTCGCGCGGGAACGCATGTGAGCCGGGTTGTCCAGATTGAGCAACAGTTCCGGCTGAGTCGGGCCGGGGAGAAAGGTCGGGCCGTTTTCGATGTTACACAGGGTTCGACTGATGCTCGGGTCGGCCAGAAACGCCTTGCAATCGGCGTATCCGGTCAGGTGAGTGGCGACGTGGCCGCTGGGCAACCTGATTTGCGGCAATTGACCCTGCCAGCCCACGGTTTGGTAATAGGGCGCTGCGTCGAGGTTGGGGATATCCAGCACGCTGGGATGGATGCGCATATTCATCGGGCACCTGCCTGTGCGCGGGGTTGTGCCGCGCCAATGAGTGCACGCACGGCATGCTGAGTCTCGAGGCTGTCGACAAATAAAATGGCGTGCCAACCGGCGGCTCGCGCGGCTTCGCAGTTTTCTTCGACATCGTCGATCAGCACGCAACCGGCGGCAGGTACGCCGATCTGGTCGGCCGCCAACGCAAAGATTTGCGGGTCTGGTTTGCGCAGTTTTACCTTGCAGGAATCGACGATGCTGTCAGCGACATCATCCAGGCCCACCATGCGCCGCCACGGCGTTTCCCACTCCACTACATTGTTGGTGAGGATGCACGCCTTCAGGCCGGCCGCTTTCACTTCATGGAAAAGCTCGAACATGTGTTCGTTGACGTTGTGCGGGGAAAACCACTGCTCGCCATGGTTATCGAAATCGCAACGGCTCAAATCAATGCCCGGATACAGCTCGGACAATGCCTTGCTCATGCCCTGCCCCCATTCGACCTGAGTCATCATTGCCAGCTCGATGGGCGCCTGGAATTGCACATTCAGCGGCTTGGCCACGGCATGCATGGCGGCTTCCATCTGGCTGCGACTGATGCCGGTATTTTCCTGGTAGACGCGGTACAGCTCGTCGATGGAAGGCGACAGCACGCCGCCGAAGTCGAACCAGATTGCTTGGATAGTCATGGTCATCTTTCCTTGATTGTCAGGTCAGTTAGGGAGGGCAGGTACTTCTACGGGAGCAATGATGTGAGCATCGCGCAGCGATAAATGGGCAATGCCGATCGACAGCCCGACGCCAAAACCACAGGCAATCAGGTTGTCCTGCCGCAAGTCTTCGCGGCCGTGCCGCTTGCAGATCATCAGCGGGATCGACGAGGGGCCGGTGTTGCCCACGTCAGCCACTTCGATGGGGACCTTGGCCGGCGCAACGCCGAGCTTTTTGGCCAGGTAATCGAGCATGAATTTGTTGGCCTGGTGCAGCAGGAAGAACGGCACACGCTCAGGGTCGATGCCTTGGTCGCGAATGAAGGCGTTGATCGCCGACGGCACTTTCTCCAGGGCAAAGTTCATCACTTGGCCGCCGTCCATATGCAGCCCGGCGGCCTGTACCCGGCTGGTGGCGCTGGGTGTGTAATCCAGCGCTGTGTTGAGGTATTGCGCGCCGGCGCCATCGGTATTGAACGCAAACCCGAGTGCCTGATCGCCGCCTTCCAGCAGTGTGCAGGTCGCGGCATCGCCGAAGACCAGCCGCACGTGCCGGTCTTCAGGGCTGAGCAATTTGCTGATCACATCGCCGGTACACACCAGTACTCTGCGACAGCCGCCGGCCTTGATCAGCATGGCCGCCTGAAACAGGCCATAGATGTAGCCGGAACAGCCAAAATTGAGGTCGAAGGCTGCAAGCGCTTTCTTCAACCCCAGGCGATCAGCCAGGATTGCACTGCTGGCAGGCATCAGGCTGTCGGGCGTTTGCGTCACGACCACCAGGCCATCGATGCTGGCGGGATCGATGTCCGCAGCGTCGAACAACGCCCGGGCAGCAGCGGCGCACAGATCCACCGTCGACAGCCGATTGGCCACCCGCACTTGATGGATGCCGGTGCTCTTGGCGATCCGCTGCACTTCTTTTTCACCAAACAACGTGGCGAAGTCGGCCAGGGTCATCACGTCTTGGGGGATTGCGGCCGACAGCGCGCGGATCGACACCCCATCGATAGACGCGTTCATGAGGGTTCACTGACGCGAGCGTCAGCCGCATCGGCCTGGATGGCATCGAACAGCTCACCCATGGTTTCAACCTCATCGAGCACAGTAGGGCTCAAGGCGAAACCGAACTGGTCATTCAACACACCCAGCAGCGTGACCTTGGTCAATGAATCCCAATTGCTCAGGGGGTGCAGCAATACATCAACTTGAAGTTCCGATTCGCGCAGTTCCAGAAGTTCTGCCAGTTCTTTCTTGATGGCGTCCAGGTTCATGGTGAAGTCCTTTTGCAAGAGAACGTGAGTTAGAGGCCGCCGAGATACACGACTTGGCCGGTAATGAAATTGCTGCGCGGTGAAAGGAAAAAATCCGTCACATTGGTCACATCGTCGAACGTACCGAAGCGCTTCAGCGATTGTTGCGCCAGCAGGTCTTTCATTTTTTGTGCAGGGATGACTCGCGTCAGATCGGTATCGATCGGTGTAGGGCCCACGGCATTAACCGTGATGCCAAAGCTGGCCAGCTCCTTGGCCATCACACAGGTCAGGGTTTCCACGGCGGCTTTGGACGCGGCATACAGTGCTTCGCCTTCCAGCTTCAACGGTTTGGCCACTGTGGAAAAATTCACAATGCGTCCCTGGCGCCCCGCTCGCATGAGCTTTGCCGCCTCCCGGCTGAGCAGGAAAGTGCCCAGCACATTGGTTTGCATGATGTTTTGCGCGGTCTTGTAGGGCGTCAGCAGCGAGTGGTTCATGCTGGCGATCCCGGCATTGTTGATCAGGTGATCAAGCCGACCGCAGGTGCCGCGCACGTGCCTCATCAGTTCGCTGATGGCCTGTTCATCGGCCACATCGGCGATAAAGTGGTCATAACCCGGATGGCTCAGATCGCTGGACGAACGGCTACAGCCGATCACACGATGCCCCTGGCCAAGGTAGTACTCGGCAAGATGCCTGCCGATGCCCTTGCGCGTCCCCGTAATAAGCGTGACAGGCGTGTTATCGGCCATGAGACACCTGTGCATTCAGCTCGAGAATGTAGTTGGCGAAGGTGTTTACCGACTGGAACGGGCTGCGCTTGGGGGACATGGCGCTGTCGTTGACCAGCGTCATCTTGACCCCCAGTTGCTCCTCGATCATCTGCTCGACGTCAATCACGATGGACACCAGGCTCATCGAATCGAGGACGCCGCCGACACCATAGAGGGCGGTGTTTTCGCCTTTTTCCAGGCTAATGGGCTGGGCGAGACTGTGGTTTTCATTTTCAATCGCGTTATAAATGATGCCGAGAATTTGCTCTTTCATAAGGGATTCCTCTCAAAGTGGATCAGGCGAGACGCTTGACGAATTGGTGAAGAAGTTGCGCTTCCTTGAGTTGAAAGTAGCGCGAGTCGATCACCGATAGTTCAAAGCCGAGTACCACCAGGCACTGGCCTTGTTGCTTAAACTCAAGGCGGCAGCTAAAACGAAAATTCGAGGCACCAGAGCGGCGTAACTCAATGGGAACGCACAGGATTTCCGTGTGTATCGGCAACAGGAAGTCCATATACGTAACGTCCATCTTGTTGGTGACAAAGTTGACTTTGCCTTTGGCTGCCGGTGTCACGTAATAAGCTTCTGCAACGGCGATGGTCATTTGGCGGGCGGCTTCGATGACCATCATTCCGGAAACATGCTGACCGGTAAGGTGGTCGCTTAGTTCGGCATTCGCATCGTCTATCATCAGCGAGGCCGAGTAAGTGCCGTTGCCGTTTTCGCACGGCGCGGAGATGGCAATGTTATGGCTCTTCAACTTGTGAGTGGCGGTTGAGGAAGCACGAGAGCGGCGATCCACTGGAAGGATATTCAAGGTCGGCGACAGGGCCGCCTTGAACCCATACAGGGTATTGAGTTGCTCGTCGGTAATGCCTTGGCCGACATGCAAGGTCAACTTTTCGTCCCTATCAAGTTTGGTCACCATTTCTTCTGCAGCAGTCACCGAAATAAACATATTGTCACTGCACTGACTTTTGATTCGATCCCCCACCACAATGTAATGCCTGGGCGATTCCTGCTGTTCCGCGTTGAGCGAGGAAAGTCCAGAAAACGGGCACGAAGAAACGCTATTTGAAACACTGAGCTCTTCCATTTTTTCACCTTTATATGCGTGCTGATGTATCCAGGTATCGGGATGAAACAGGCAGGAGTGCTGCCGGGCTAACAGGCTCGGTAATCATTTGGGTGATGGCAGGAATATGCTGGGTGAGGAAAAAATGGTTTCCCTCAAAAAACTCCAGACGGACAAAATTGTGGCTATGCTCCTTCCAGGCAATAACATCCTGGAGCGGTGCAAATGGGTCTTCGCTACCGCCCAGAACCATCATGGGAACGTCCAGCGGGTCACCGGGAACGTGGCGATACAAGGCGGCGGCCTGGAAGTCTTTGATAAGGGAAGGCAGCATGCGGTTCTTCGCCGCCGAGTGCTTGAACATGAAATCCGGAATGGCACCAAACTTGGAAACCGTTTGAATAAACACTTCTTCAGAATCGTCGAGTGTCACCTGCGCGCAATTAAAAATGTGCGGAGCACGACAGGCTGCAACCACCAGATTGATCAGTCGCGGGCCAAACTCATGTTGGCGACGAGCAACTTCGTAAGCAACGATGGCACCAAGGCTATAGCCAAAAATAATGACCTCGCGCGCCGCCAGGTTGTCGATAAGTGCAATGACTTCGTTCGCCATTGCATCGACAGTATCTGGCGCCTGCGTCACATTCTTTTGATAGCGGCCTTTGTAAGTGACACCCATCACGGGCATGTAAGTGCCTACGGCACGCCGCAGTGTTTCAAAGGACAAGCCGCTGCCCCCGGCGAAGGGTATGAAAACACACACTTTTTCAGAGTCGATGACAGTCATCGAAGACTCCTTGTTTGAGAGATTAAAAGAAGCCCAGGGAACTAAGGAACGCCCTGATCTTTCTGCCAAGTTGGAGTCTGTCTGGTTTTTCCGGAAAATCTGTTTGCTGCGGGCAATTGTATTTCAGAGTATTTCAAAGCGGTTGAGCGTTTTAGGCTCAACTGTCTGAACTATAAGTCCAAGGTCCGATCATGCTAAATACGTCATTGCGCGAAAGGCCAATGAGTTGATAGAGACACGAGTGGGCGACTTGAACGAAGGGAGGAATCAGGAAGGGCGAAGGTAGTTGTATTGATGTGGCTAACCAATACAACTAGTCAGTGCAGGAAGGGAATAGCAAGTTACGAATGTGGCCGCTCAGTCATTCAATGGTTAAATGGCGGAAAGTTGTTTGGGGCGCGGTCTAAGAATCGCCAACAAGGCGACCATCGCCAATACGGCGCACAGCAATCCCAATAAGGCGCATCCGGTCCATCCGAAACGCTGCCAGAGATACCCTCCCATGGCACTGCCGAACGCTCCGCCACAAAAATTGCAGACCATATACACCGTGTTCAAACGGCTGCGACTTTCCGGCCTCAGAGAAAAAATACGCGTCTGGTTGGCCACCTGACCCAGTTGCAAGGCGAAGCTGAGCAGGTTGGCGCACGCCAGCATCACCATAAAGGTGTTGGACCACGCGATCGACAAGGCGAAGCTCAGGCCACAGAGCAAGATAGAGGCAAGGCTGATAGCGACTGTGCCGAAACGTTCACACAGTTTACCGGCCGCGGGAGTCAGCAAGGTGGCGAGGGCGCCCCACAAGCTGAACAACCCGACATCGGCGGCGTTCATGCTGTAGGGCGGCGCCATCAGTTTAAAAGCGATTACCGACCAGAACGCGCTGAACGCGGCAAAGACTGCTGCGCCCAGGGCGCAGGACAGGCGCAGCAGCGGCTCATGCCAGAACAGATGCAGCATCGAGCTCAATAATCTACCGTAGGCAACGGACACCCCAGGTGTATGGCGCCGGGGCAGAATGCTCGGCAGCGCCAGAGCACACAGGACCATGGCAGAAGCCGCCACCCAATAGACCGACTGCCAGCCGAGGTGATCGGCCAACCATCCGGCAATGGCCCGGGACAGCAGGATTCCGGTGACCAACCCCGTTTGTACCCAGGCAATGACGCGACTGCGTTCGCCGGCAGTAGCCAGCCCGGCCAGGTAGGGGAGTAACACCTGCGGGATGCAGGTGGCCATGCAGAGCAAGAAACTGGCGCCTGCCAGGAATGAAAGCTGGGTGGCCTGACTTGCCAGCAATAACAGGACGGCGGTCCACACCAGCAGTACGCGACACAGTCGCAAGGGCGCCACTCTGTCGCCCAACGGGACGATCAGCAACATCCCTAAGGCATAGCCCATCTGCGATGCAGTGGCGATCCAGCTGGTTTGCCCGGCATCAGCGTTCAGGGCATCGGCGAAGACCGGCAGCAGTGCCTGGTTGAAGTAAACATTGGCCACCGACAAACCGCACAGTAGGGCAATGCTCGCCAGAATCAGCGGCGTAAAGTGTGTGCTGGGCGACATCAGGCATGGCTCCAAAGCAGCTTTCAGGTATCCGATGAGAAACGGACGACATCGGGCGCGGATTCGGCGCCGACTTCGCTTTGGCGTCCCAGGAATAGAAAGACCACGGCGGCCGTGAACAGCGTGAACATCGCCAGCAGTTGCAACAAGGTGTTGAATCCTGCGGTATAGGCTGAGCGCAGCATCGTCAACGGGATTTGGCTGGCGTCGGTACTCGCGTGCTGGATATCCCCCATCACCAGGCGTTGCGCGATAGTAGAATAGTCAACAGCGGACAGTTTGACCGAGTCACTGATGCTCAGATGGTGTGCGACCAGAGCCGTCAGCACCGCAACAGTGATTGCCAGGGCGACACCTTCGCTGGCCACCCGCGTCGTGTTGAAAATACCGGCGGCCATCCCCGCCCGTTCCTTGGGGATCACGCTGATCGACAAACCATCCATCAAGCCCCAGGGCAAGCCTGTACCGATACCGGTCAGCAGCATGGCCGCGATGATCTGCCCGTGCGCGCCGACCGGGATCGTACTCAGCCAGTAGAGCCCGGCCGCTGCGATCACGAAGCCAATTGCGCAAAGTACGCCCGCCGACAACCAGCGAGTCAGCGATGCGGCAATCATGGGGACAATCAGCATCGGGGCGGAAAGTGCCAACATCATCAACCCCGCTTCAAAAGCGCTGGCACCTTCCACACCGATAAACCGAAACGGCAGCAATACGATCAAGACGATA
Source organism: Pseudomonas sp. GM18 (assembly GCF_000282195.1). Lineage (GTDB taxonomy): Bacteria > Pseudomonadota > Gammaproteobacteria > Pseudomonadales > Pseudomonadaceae > Aquipseudomonas. Next base: position 49,883 of record NZ_AKJT01000004.1, on the reverse strand, counting down.
TAGCAATAGCAGGTGCCGATCGGCAGGATCTGTACACCGACAAAGCGCGGAAACAGAAATAGCCCCAGTTCCAGCATCGGATGTTTCGCACGATTTTCAACAATGATGAACAGCAGCAAAAAGACCGCCGACGTTCCAAGCAGTGCATGGATGACCGGCGAGCCCCAGCCTTGCTCAGGTGCCAGGATCACCGCCGTGGTGAACGTGATCAACAGGCCGGAAAACGTCAGCACGCCGGGCGTATCCAGACGCTGTGCTTGCGGGTCACGGCTTTCGCGCATTTTCGGCAGGGCAAATATCAAGGAAAGGATGGCAAGCAGGGCCGTGCAAAGGAAAATTGCGCGCCAGCCCAAGTACTCGATCAGCAACCCCGATAACAACGGACCGAAGGCCAGGCCAACCCCGAAAGTGGTGCCCAGAAGGCTGAAAGCACGAGTTCTGGCATGCCCATCAAACTCCTGCGCCAGTGCCGCCGAACCGCTGGCCAGGGCTGCTGCCGCGGCAATGCCCTGCACGCCACGCAACAGGTCCAGCCAGATAATATCGGGAACCGCTGCCAACAGGATCGATACCAGTGCGAACAACGCTATGCCGCACATGAACAGACGCTTGCGTCCGTAAAGGTCCGCGAGGGTGCCGGCCGCCATCAGCAGGCTGCCGAAGCTGAGCATGAAGGCGTTAGTGATCCAGGCCAGTTCCGTGGGATGGGCATCAAAGGTTTGACCAATGAACGGCGTGGCCACTGCCCCGCCGGTAAAACTCATGGGCAATACCAAGGCTGCCAGGCAAATTGCAGCCAAGATGGAGTGCCGGCCATGGACCGGCAGCGGTTCTGTAGCTGAGTTCATTAAGTCATTCCCTGCATGTCTATGAAGTATCCGTGCTATCCAGGCCGAGGCGCGCAATCGTTCACACACTCTAGTTAGGATACAATCGAAGATAAATGGGCTTTTATTCCACTTATAGTGAACCAAAAGGATGTAATCGATTTGTGGACAGTCTTAGTGGTGTGATCTCATTCGTAAAAACCGCCGAGGCGCTCAGTTTCATCAGCGCCGCCAGGGCGTTGGGGATTTCTGCCTCGGCCGTGGGCAAAAACGTCGCCAAACTCGAGGCTTCGCTGAATGTGCGGTTATTGCACCGCAGCACCCGCAAAGTCAGCCTGACAGCGGAGGGACAGTTGTTCTATGAACGCTGCCGAAAGATCCTCGACGATCTTCAAGATGCCCGGGCGATGCTTTCCCATGCCACACAGGAACCCCGTGGAAAGTTACGCGTCAGCTTGCCCACCATCGGTTATCGCTTTCTCTTGCCCCATATGGCGCGGTTCCGCAAAACCTATCCGGAGATTGAGCTGGAACTGGACTTCAACGACCAGTTGGTGGATGTGATCGATGAAGGCTTTGACGTAGTGATTCGCAGCGGCGGCCAGGTCGACTCCAAGCTGATGGCCCGCAAGTTGGGGCCTTTTAAGTTTGTCCTGTGCGCATCGCCTGACTATTTGCAGCGTAAGGGACGGCCCGTCACTATCAGTGACCTTGAGCATCACGAATGCTTGCGTTACCGATTTGTCACGACGGGTAAAATAATGGACTGGAGTATGTCCTCGGCCCCCCAGTTCACGCAGTTGCGCCTGCCAACCGCCCTGACATTAAACAACATGGAAGCCATGCTGATGGCCGTGGTGGATGGGCACGGTATCGCATTTGTCCCGGACTTCCTGGCGCGCGAAGCTATCGCCCAGGGGCGCCTGGAAACGGTGCTCGACGGTCACAGCGAAGATCAAGGGCAGTTCTGGGCGTTGTGGCCGTCCAGTCGCCATCTTTCACCGAAAATCCGCGTATTCGTGGACTTTGCCGCCGAGCATCTATTTGCCATTCCTTCCGTAGACAGCCCAGATGCAACGCGCTCATGAAGCACTGTCGCGAATGCTATTAATCAATAGCATACCGACCAGATTCAAATTACCCAAACCCACAAAATAAACATTAAAAATTAGGCACTTAGCGATTATCGCAAGTGCCTTTTTTGTGCCTGAATGGGTGGTTTTGGCTCGGTTATGCTAGCTTAATGACAGCGTTGGCGCGGGCTGCCACCTACCTCATCACCAAAGGAATGGCCATGCTTTCCGGAAAGATCGGCGTCACGCTTGAAGTTCCCGACCAGCTCGCGGATGAAGAGGGCGTGCGTCCTTTTATCTGCATAGACACGACGAATATTGTGGACGCCGCAATTGGGAGCGGTCTCCCGGATCACTCGCCACTGCTCAACCTCTTACATCAAGCTGGCACGGGCGTGGATTTCCAGGATCTACTCGAAGAGTATGTGATGTCTTGGGAACCAGAAAGCCGGCCAGCCGCTGCCGACGCAGTTGCAAATTGGCTTGAGGGTCTGGCGAAGCTTTTCCGAAAGGGAAGTGAGAAGCTGTCCCTAGATCTGAAGCCACGGGTCTCCGCTCCGAGAAACTGATAGCGCTCCATCTGAAGCAGCCACTCCAAGCAGTCCTTAAACCATTAAAATCGACTTCGCCACCACATCAGGAGAGCGCATGACGCGGATTTTTCAGCAGTCTGAAAACGTGTACAACGCCGCCGATTCTGTCCGGCTGCATGGATATGCGGTGATAGAGGGAACCTTATCGTCCGCCGTTCCATATTGTGACCGAGTGATAAAGGTGCTTTCCGTCTACGAAGGCATCCACGCGACGAAGTCCTATTTGAACGTCACAAACCAGGGCTATCTCTATTTTGTCTATGATGCCAACAGGTACACCACGGCAGAGGTAGAGCCCTTTATTGAAGCAGTGGATCGAAGAAGTGCCCGGTGACTCAATGCAGCGGTATGGCCTGGAAAGGTCCGCAGGAGAGCATCCAATGTGGGTAGCCAAGCAGATGGGGCATACCGACTGGACGATGATTGCTAGGGTCCACGGGCGATGGATGCCGACTGCTGACATCGGGGCGGGATCGAAGGCTGAAAGGCTCTGGCACAAACCAGACGGAGGTCAATTGACTTCTTCCAAGTCAAGCGGATAATCAGCGACCGTTTAGCTTTCGCATGCTATACATGCGTATTCACAGGACTTTGACTTGGAGGTCATATGCCCAGCTCTATCGACGCGGCGAAATTTTTCCTCGCTCAAGCGAATGAAGATGCAGGCGATCTTGTGTCTAACCTGAAGCTTCAAAAGCTCGTCTATTACGCACAGGGGTTTCACCTCGCAGTCTTTGGCAGCCCCCTTTTTGACGAAAAAATCGAAGCATGGACTCATGGCCCAGTGGTGCCATCGGTTTATCATCACTATAAGCATCATGGAAGTGGAAGCATCCCCTTCCCTACCGACTTCGACGCAGAAGTTTTCTCCGCGGAGCAAATTGACCTACTGAATGAGGTTCAACAGATCTATGGTCAATATTCTGCGTGGCGACTACGAGAAATGACCCATGAAGAGGCTCCCTGGAAGAACAACTTCAAGGCTGGCGCTTTGAACCTTGAGATTCCAAAAGACGAGATGCAAGTTTTCTTCAAGGATTTAGTCAAATAAAAAGGGAGCAGGCTCATGGGACGACTCAGGGACAGAGCACCAAAGCAAAGTCAGATGCTGAAGGAGCGTACCGAGCAGGTCGACAATCCCGACCTAAAGCCTCCGATTTTCTCGTTTGAATATTTGCAGCAAGGCTACTGCGTCAGTGACTGCTCAGCCGAAGAGCGCGGCGGTGTTCTGGGCAAGCTTCGCAGCTTGAGCCAGCTCACTTGGCAACAGCTTAGACAGGCTCCTAGGCACGGGTTGGGCTACGAAATCATCGCCCGCACATCCCTCAAGGCGCCTGTTCCAGCAGTCGTCACAGAGGATGTACATCTGATAGCATTTCGGGCCATCGGAAAGGCTCCGATGGTCGGGTTTCGATTCGGCAGAATTTTCCACGTTCTTTGGGTAGATCGGGCATACACACTCTACGATCACGGTTAACCTGCCCGTAGAATGATAGGAATATGACAGTTTCTACGCTAAAACTCTTAAAATCAAAGGGTTAGCCGGAGAATTCAAATCCCCCCGGCCCAATCGAAGCCAACAAAGCCCGCCAAGTGCGGGCTTTGTTGCATCTGGGGTTTGGCATCCAAACACTCATCGGCACCCTCCCTGCTCAGCGTCGCCCCCCTCAAACGCCACGACAAACCCAGAACCTCCTTCAAAAAAACAATTCTGGCTGACACCCCACTCCGTCCTAGGAAATTTCCCTCAAAACGTATCGCCTTCCATGAACTAGCGGGCGCTGCTCGTCGAGGATAGCCTTCAGGTGTCGCTGCAAATCAGCGATCGGCTTTGACAGGCTGAAACCGGAAACTTCCACTCTTCCTGATAAAACGGCATGCTTACGCGCATGCAGCTTTTTCATGGCGGCTGTGCGAGGGGCATCTTCGGATGCACCGGTTTCCTGCGTTTCCGGTCTGTCAACCCGCGTACAGCTGCCACCCAATACTGTTTGACAGCAGGGTGTTGGCAGCTCCTCCAAACAACGCAGGAGCTCCACCATGAAGAAGATCACCCCCAACCCTCCAGAAACCGATATCCCTTCAGAACCCGAAACCCTCGACCTGACCCAACTCTCCAAAGCCACCCAACGCGCCGTCAGCGCCCGCTTGCGCAACCCGAAACAGCCCGATCCCGTGAGCCATGTTTTCACCATCCTCCCCGACGTCGACACACCCACCCTGCTCGCTCACGCCAGCGAAACCCTGGCCTCCCTGAACGTCATGACCACCGATCTGGCCGACCAGCTCGAAGGTTCGCATCGCAACGTGGCATTGGCGATGCAGCAATTGGCCGTGCTGGCCGAGATGTTGATCAATCGAGCACTGGATAACCTCGACTCTCCCCTGCCGGCGGTCACGCCCGTCTGCCACTGAGTGATCACGCTCGTTGATCGAATGGAGGTTTTGTCATGGATCGATACATGCCGATCACCGGCATCGACTGCACTATCGCGTCGCTGCTGATCGACACCGAAGCGCCGCTGGATGTGCTGCATGAGACGGCGGCCTACCGCATCCGCACCGCGACTCAATTGCTGGAGAGCTTCGCTGTAAGCGAAGGCGTTCACAGTGAGCTGGCGCGGGTGTTGGTGACTTCGTTGCGCGATGGTTGCGATTTGCTGGATGTGGTGGGGCGAAGGTTACAGATGCAGGCTTCGGCGTTATAACGAAGCCAGCATAGGAAAATGCCGCTACCCCAACACAAAAAGGCACCTGACGAGAATATCGCAGGTGCCTTTTTTGGATTTGAGCGGGTAGAGATGTTCTGAACGCTTGAGCATCGGAGGTCAGGGAAGTGAAACTGCTCAAGAATCGCTGAACCCCCGCCAACCAACGAGATATCTCACTTAATTTTTCGCCCGACTTCACTTAGCGCACAGCCGAATTTAAGATAATGTTTAGCGTATGCTAAGCGTAGACCGTTAATTACGGGCGTTTCCCGGGATTCCTTCAAGATAATTTTTCGGCCGTTTTGAGATATTCTTCCATATGCCTACGTTTATCCATCACGACCTTGAGCTTCTCAATCCATCCTTCGACTCTGATCTAGTTGATGTCCTGAGCGAGCTAGAGCACCTAAGGCGTCTGAGGCTTGAGGGTGACACACCTCCGCAGGTGTTCTATCAGCTCAAATCGCTTTTTCACACTCTTGAAAGCCTTGGCTCTGCTCGTATCGAGGGCAATCATACGACCCTGGCTGATTACATAGAGAGCAAGGTGGAAGGCACGGCGCAAGATACAGATCAATTGCGCGAAGTGGCCAACATTGAAAAAGCGATGGATTACATCGAACAGGTCATGGAGCTCGGCGTCCCTCTGACAGAGCAGACAATCAGAGAGTTGCACGCAATGACCGTGAATGATCTGCAGAGAGAGGGTGACAAAACGCCTGGAGCTTACCGCGGTGGAGCCGTTCGCATATCCCAATCTGAGCACCTGCCTCCCGATTTCATCCAGGTCCAAGCTTATATGCAGGAACTGGTGGAGTTCGTGAATCGCGAAGACTCTCCAAAATATGACCTCATGAAGGTTGCACTGGCACATCACAGACTTGGATGGATATACCCCTTTGGTAACGGCAATGGCCGGGTGGTAAGGCTGCTCACCTATGCTCTCCTAATGAAATACGGATTCAACGTGAGCACAGGAGGAAGGGTATTGAATCCTACAGCCGTGTTTTGCAACGACCGTGAACGATATTACTCAATGCTTGCCACTGCCGACAAAGGTACAAAGGAAGGCTTGGAGGCGTGGTGTACATATGTGCTTGAAGGCATTCGCGACGAGCTAGAAAAGGTAGATCGCCTTACTAAATACTCCTATCTCACCAAGTACATTCTCGTTCCTGCCGTCGCCTTTGCAAGGGAGAGAAAGTGGATCACCGAGACAGAAGAGTCGGTGCTGTCGATTGCAATAAAATCGAAAGTCGTGAAGTCGGCCGATGTGGCAGCCGTACTTCCCAATCAGTCGAGCAATCAAAGAACGTATCTGATCAAAAAGCTTGTCGATCAAGGAATGCTCCTTCCACTTAATCCTGGAGCCAGACAGTACACAATCGGGTTTTCAAACAATTACCTGATCCGAGGTGTAATCAAGTCTCTGAGAGAACAGGGTTTCATACCCGAACCTCTGGAGAGTCCTTAATTTTTCGCATCTCTTGCCCGTAAGATGAGCGTAAAAAAGCAAGAAAGGGTAGCGCTTGTCGAGGGTAAAATTCGAGCCTTCAAAGGAACAAAGTAAGAGGTCATAAGCTGTAGAAACTGTCGCTACCAAGATCTCGCGGATTTGCGCCCCCGCGCGCTCAGGTATTCTTCAGGGGCCCCGCCAGTTTTTCAGCCACCCGATGCGATTCAATGCACTATCCATGCGTGGCGGGTATCGTGTTTCTCAACAATACCTTTTGCTACGGAAAAGATGATGAACAAAAGCGTTTCATACGCCTTGGGGGCTGCAGCGCTGTTTGGTGCCAGCACACCGCTTGCCAAGGTCCTGGGGCTGAATGTCTCACCCGTCTTGCTCGCAGGCTTGCTTTACCTGGGAAGCGGCTTGGGCCTAACAGTCACCAGGCTGATCCGTGATCGCGGCTGGCAGCCTGTCGGCTTATCAATATCCGAATGGCCATGGCTCGTTGGCGCTATCGCGTTCGGCGGCGTGCTGGGGCCGGTGTCTCTAATGTTCGGCCTTACCCTCACATCAGCTACCACTGCTTCGCTGTTGCTAAACCTTGAGGCGGTGTTAACCGCCCTGCTTGCCTGGATGGTGTTCAAGGAGAACGCCGACCGGCGGATCGTCGCTGGAATGATCGCAATCGTTGCCGGCGGCATTCTCTTGGGCTGGCCTCAAACTTCCGCACAGATCCATGGTTGGATTGGCCCGGTCGCAGTAGCCATTGCATGTTTTTGTTGGGCCATCGATAACAACCTTACCCGGAAGGTTTCCGCATCGGATGCATTGTTCATCGCAGGCATCAAAGGATTGGTCGCCGGGGTCGTCAACTGTGCTTTAGGGATTGCGCTTGGCATGCATCTCCCTGAATGGTCTCTACTGGGGCCAACGCTACTCGTAGGCTTTTTAGGATATGGCGTTAGCCTGGTGCTATTCGTTTTGGCTTTGCGGGGGCTTGGAACAGCGCGCACAGGTGCGTACTTCTCTACAGCACCGTTCTTGGGGGCCGCTATTTCAATCCTGTTGTTAGGCGAAGCAGTGACGTGGGTGTTTTTGGTGGCTGCAGGCTTGATGGGGGTTGGCGTCTGGATACACCTGACCGAGAGCCATTCTCACGAACACCAACACGATCCGCAAACACATGACCATCCGCATATTCATGATGAGCACCATCAACATGAACATGCCTTTGAGTGGGACGGCACTCAACCTCATAGCCATTTACACGACCACGCGCCCATTAAACACAGTCATCCGCACTTTCCCGATATCCATCACAGGCACAAACACTGAGCGACTGAGACGGCACGGCGGTTGCTCAGGGCCAAAAGTAGTGAAAAAGGATTTCTCTGACAGATTAGAGCCACGTCATCCTGGGAAATTTCCCGCAACCTGTAGCGACTCCCATGAACTGGCGAACAACATTTCTGGAAGATAGTCTTCACCCTTCGCTGCGACCCTGCGGATGGTTTTAACAAGCCGAAATTACGTAAGGATCCCTAAACCTATGGAACGCCCTTATGAAAAAGATCACCCGAATCCCACTGAAAAATCCGGCCACTTCACAGCCTGAAACCCTCGACCCGACACAACAGCCCAAAACCACCGAACGCGCCGTCAGCGCCCGTCGGCGCAACCTGAACAGGAACATCTTCAGCGTCCGCCCCGACGTCGACATGCCCACCCTGCTCGCTCACGCCAGCGAAACCCTGGCGTCCCTCAACGTCATGACGTTGGACTTTGCCAACCAGCTCGAAGGCCCACAGCGCAATGTGGCACTGGCGCTTCAGCAGTTGACGATGCTGACCGAGCTTTTGGTCAACCGGGCGCGGGATAACCTCGATCCGAACGCGTCGGTGGCCGTAGACACGCCTCCTGTCTTGCATTGAGTGATCGCGCTCGTTGATTGAGCGACGGCAACAGACGCAGATTTCCGCGTAGAAAAACAAAATGGGCGACCTCATTGAGGTCGCCCATTTTTTTGCTGATGCCGTCTGTTGCCTTCGTTGCTACATCTTGAAGCCTAAGTCCTGCATGATCGCCCAGCTTTTTTGTAATCAGATCCAATTGCGGTGTTACGCCTTGCTGACACAGCAAACCACTGGCTGACTAGGTTCTGAGTGTGACTGCATGCCCATGACTCTGCAGAAGGTTTCACTTTGTGTAACTTACTGTTGAGTACGCTTAGCAACGAATTATCGTCGAGCCCGCGAAAATGGATTGCTACCCAAAAGTCAGTGCAAATGGCGCCGCCGCTTTTTGGATGGCACTAACCACATGAGGTGCCTGTTCTCGATGCTGGGGATAGCGTTCCAACACCACCTCCAACGCAGCCAGCAGTGCCTGGATACGCTCCTTCGGATGCGTGACTTCACATGTCTGCGCAAACTCCAGCAGGCCTTGTCGCGAGGCAAACATTGACTTGTTGCCCGCCAGATCCAGAGCCAATACATCCTCCGGGATATAAGCCGTGGTATTGACGATGTCATAAGCCGGTGCCAGGTGCGCATCACGTTGCGTGGGCTCCGAGTAAAGTAAGCCAAAATTCTTCAGATGAGCGTCGCCATTTCCAACGATGCAGCTCAGCGCCACGCTATCGAAGAGTTGATCAAGGGAGGATCGCAGATGCTGCACGGGGCAGAACAGACGGATCGCCTTGGCGATTGCTGCATAGCTTTTGCTGTATTTCTGATCGGCTGAAAGCCCCATTAGCGCCGCCATGTCCTCGAAGCCAAGTGGATTGAATTGATCGTCTCGATCAAAACGACGCATCACAAACAACTTGGCATTGTCGGAGAGGAAAAACTCCGGGACGGGGATGCCCGCTTCCTTGGCGATGGACATGCAAAGGAACTCGTTGATCGCCAGACCTGGAAACTCGTCTCGACCACTTTTGATGATCAAATCGGAAGTTTTCGAGGTGATTCGTGGTCGCGACTCCTGCTGCTCCGGCACCAGAACTTTCGGTTGAACACCTGAAATACCTGCACGCAGGATGTAGCGATCAAGCAGGTCTGCAAAGATATCTTCCGTGCCATCCCACGTCAGAATCTCTTCAAGTTTTTCCCCCACAAATGTCTGCTCCCCCAACAGGGCATCGACCGCCTCCGAGCGCACATGAACCCTGCCAATGGGTGAACTGCTACCGGACAGAGCGAGCAACAGCATGGGGTCAACGTTTACGGTTTTAGCCAGGCGATTACGTAACTGCTCCAGCACGTAGCCTTCCGGCAAGTTCATCTGAAAGATAGGGTGCAGGTCTCGTCGACGAAACTCGTCGGGGCGAACGGGCATCGTCAAGCTGATTGCCATGCTGGGCAATGCTTCTTCGTCGTAGCGGAAAATGAAATCCTCCGCGCTGGTGAGGATTCGGCCGCAGCTCCCTTCGGGGGTACTGACTTTGAGCGAGGTCATTTTCATCTAGAACAGATCACCAAGTTCTTCCAGGGTCGGCATAGCTGCCGGAATGACAGCAAATTCGCAATCCAGAGCACCTAACACCCGCGCATAGGCACTCATGCTCACAGAAAGAGTGCCCTTCTCTACTGCGATGACTTTCTGCCGAGTCAGCCCGGCGAGTTCGGCAAGACTTGCTTGCGTCAGGCCACGATTCATACGCTTTTCGCGTATTTGCTTACCTAAGCGGCAGATCAACAAAGAATAATCCATGTTCCATTACCGTGACATTTACATTTAAATGTATCGTATACATAACATTAATGCGACTCTAGAGTATTTCGCTCACCCAGAGGCCGATTGACGGCGGATCCATTTACCTTAAACAGCTGCAGTACCAGACACGCCGGAGGGCAGCCATCCACATGAACTTTTCTTCACCCCACCACCTCCCTCCAACCTGTACATTCCCCTCGCTCATTCAAGAAACTACGGTTTGCCCGCCCTCCCGCGGGCTTTTTTTTGTCTGCGATTTGGTTAGCAGACAGTTCAAGTGACCGCTCCCACAATCATTTCAACCGATACAAATACGTATCCTGCGCCTCATGCGGCTGCAAACAAGGCATCTGATAACACCGTCTGATCAAGCCAAACCCGGCCGCTTCGGCCAGCCGCTGGCTCGCCACATTGGCCGAGGCGATGGACAGGTAACACGTGAAACCGGGCATGCTTTTGATCAACGCCACAAGCGCCGTGCGCATATAGCCTTTGCCCGAATACTCGGTATTGACCCAATAGCCGACGACATACCGGTTGCGGCGTCGGGGCTTCAAGCCAATGCAGCCGATGATCGCGTGCGCGGCATCGTCGACGATAAACAGCCGCCGCTCACCGGTTTCGCTTTTGAATTCATCGACAGCCCGCGCGAGGAATGATCGGGCCTCGTCCTCGGTGGTATAGGGTTTAGCCCAGGGCAGAAATTCGCAGTGGACGGTAAAACTGACGTTCAGCGCATGCTGCAACGCTTTACACCATTCGGGGGCGGGGGCGCTCAATCTCAATGTGTGAGTGCCAACCATCAGCGCAAGCTCCATTGCATCATCCTTAACTACAAACTCCATGACGTCAGACAATAACAGCGCCAGGAAGGACGCTGCTACTCAGATAGCCCCCGTTAGTGCTGCCCCGACTTCGCCCGTGACCTCTCGCTGGCCGTTCACGATTCGTTAAGCATGCACCTCGTATGCTCAAGCTTCCCTGTCCCCTGCTCGGTAGTCAGAAGTTCATGTCGCGCCCCGTCTCTTCACTGTTTCTGCTCGCCGCTCTGCTGTTTTTCTTCGCGCTAAGCAATCACCAATTACAAGGTTCCACGGAGGCCAGGGTCGCCGGAATTGCCATGGAGATGCACCTGGATAACGACTGGGTGACCCCGCATTTGTTCGGCGAGCCATTTCTTGAAAAGCCGCCCTTGAGCTTGTGGCTCGACACCGGGGCGATTCGCGTATTCGGCGGTACGCCGTGGGCGGTGCGGCTGGCGTCGGCGTTTGCCGGGTTGTTCAGCGTGATGTTGCTGTATGCGATGCTGCGGCGGTTCGACCGGCCCAAGGTTATTGCCTGGACGGCGGGGATTTTGCTGGCGACCATGGCCAGTTACTGGAGCAACACGCGCAGCGTCGGCGAAGACGCGTTGCTGGCCTTCGGCGTGAGCATGGCGCTGCTGGCATTTTTTCAGGGGACACGGTACTCGACTGTCGGCAACGCCCTGCTTTTTGCATCAGGGATCGCCATCGCGACCTTGAGCAAAGGCGTACTGGGGCTGGCGATGCCTGGGGTGGTGATCTTCGCGTATCTGCTGGCCGAAACCTTGATGGACAAGCGCCTGAAGCCCTCGGACTGGCTGCGCCCCGGCCTGTTGACACTGCTGGGATTGGTGCCGCTGATGATCTGGCTCGCGGTGCTGTATCAGCGCGATGGCGCGCATGCCGTGGGGGAGGTATTGCTGACCAATAGCGTCGGGCGCTTCAGCGGCTCCTTCGTCGAGGCCGGGCATTACGAACCGTTCTATTACTACCTGGCCAAGCTGCCGGAGGCCTTTGCGCCCTGGAACATTCTGGTGTACCTGGGGCTGTGGCACTTTCGCAAAAGCCTGGTGACCAATCGTTACCTGTTGTTCTTCACGGTGTGGCTGCTGGCGCAGTTCGTCATGCTGACTCTGGCGTCAAGCAAACGCACGGTGTACCTGATGTCCATGACGCCTGCAGCGGCGGTGATTGCCGCGGAATATGCGAGCGTGCTGTTCGAGCGACTTCAAGCCTACTCCGGTGCGTCGACCTTGCCGAGGCTGATTGTCCGGCATCGTCGCGGTGTAGGCATTGGCGTATTGGCGGTGGTGATCGGCAGCTACCTCGCTGCCGCACAATGGGTTCTGCCTCACGCCGATCGCAAACTGTCCTTCCTGCCGCTGACCGAGCAGATTCAGACGTTGCAGGCCAGCGGGCAACAGGTTGCGCTGTATCAGGCCAACGAGCGGGTCGGCGGTGCCAGCGTGTTCTATACCCGGCGCGTACTCAAAGGCCTGGATACCGAGGCGCAACTGCATGAGTTTCTGAGCGCCTCACCGACCAACGTGGCGCTCATGTCCGGCTCAAATGCACCCGCTGCCCCCTTGAAGGTTATCAAGACAATGAAGGTGGGACGTCAGGCGTACTACTTTGTAACCCTGTAGACGGCTCAGCGACGGGTAGCGCAGCCTTTTGCAGCAACGGCAGCTCCAACCGCGCCCGCCCATAGAACGCCAACGCCGTCAGCAAACACGTCAGCCACACGAAGATCCCGGACCAGAAGGTGTGGGACATGTAGTGCCAGCCTTGCAGGACCCGTGTCGTGCCGTAGACGAAACCGAGCAGCAGCGAGCCGTACATCACAGCTTTAGCGTACCGCCAGCGGTAGCGGCGAGCCACGAAGTACAGCGCGAGCATGGTGAAGCCGCCCGACGCATGCCCACCCGGCCAGCAGCGACCGTCACCGGCTTCTTTCAGCAGGTCAAAATTCTGGTACCACTCCTTGTGCTCGATTTTCCCGGCGTACTGAGTGGTTTCAACCGGGCAGTACACACTGGTGTGGCTCTTGAGGTAGTGGATAACGCCGGTGCTGATGGAAAACGCGAACACCACGTAGAGGAAGTCCCGACGGTGTTTACTGGCGAACCGAAGCACGGGTGCGACTTTGATTTTTTCCAGAAACGCGATGATCTTCGAATGCTTTTCAGCCTTCAGTCGCGGCCAGAGAAACGACAGCAAGGCACCGATGATCGCGATCTCACCGGTCCAGTTCGGAATGATCCGTGCCCATTTATGGGTGATCTGCTCGAACAGACGGACATGCTCCAACGGAAACACCTGGGTAACCGGATCATAAAAAAGATCGCTGAAAGCGATGTCTATTTTAGTCATGTCAAACATCAGGAACACCGCGACCGCGCAGGCCAGCGGAATACCAAAGTTCACCCAGTAAAAGCGGTAACGGGAAGAAGTCAGCATCGTACGTCCAGATCCAGAGGGATGATGAAGAAGCTCATTCGGTGGTCACCGAATGCCAGTCAGAGGCTTCGATGGAACCAAGCATACGAGGTTCCTGAGGTTTTTCAGCGGAGATAAATAGAGAGGCGCCGTAGCCTAGAATAGCAGTCGGCAGCTTGAGATCTTTTTCGAATTCCGCCATGCACTCGCTGTGGGTCACCAAAATCAGGTTACGCCCGGCCACTTTGTGCGCCAGGGCATCGTGCAACATGCTGCCTTTGCAGTTGATCAGCCAGTCTTCGCCGACGCTAACCTTGTTGAACATATAACTGGAAGTCTGTGCCGCACGGATGATCGGACTGTTATAGATATCGGTCTTATTCAGGCCCAGATGTTCAAACTGCGCACCGACACCCACTGCCACACTGCGCGAGCGATCCGTAATGCCATCATTGCCAACCAGACAGGCCGCGGTGGAGTGATCGCAACGCTCGACGTGGCGCACCAGCACGATCATGTCGCCCTTGGCCCAACCCGCAGCCAGCGCACGGGCGCCCGCCACATTGCCATGGGCCAGATCGGGCACAGCCGCAGGCCGCAACAGCCACACGGTCAGCGGAATCACCAGCAGCAGCGAGGCCACGATGACCACGGCGTTTCGATAACGGGCCAAACGGCTCAGATCGATCGAGCGTTTTATCCCGAACAGACTCAGTCTCAATTCCACGTTTAGCCGCCTCGCCGGCATGCATCGCAATCATACAAAGCCGCCAGAGTAGAGAGTCTCGCGTCGGCTGCTGGTGAAACCCATGTGAAAAAAAGCTTAAGAGCCGCCCAATTTAAGAGCCCCCAAAAAAGTCTTGTTACAGAATCGGTACAACAAAATCCTTTCAGCTCACGCGATTGCTGCCGATATATACCTGCTACACACCTTGCTGGCTCCTAAAAACAAAAATCTTCCAGCCAACCGACGATCTAAAGCGCAACGTTCCTGGAGGAATTTGATGAATAGCTGGTTCGGTAACATCAGCGTGAACCTGAAGCTGGGCCTGGGATTCGGCCTGGTCCTGGCACTGACCTGCATCCTCGCCCTGACCGGCTGGACCAGCCTGGGCGGGTTGATTGACCGCAGCAACTGGATGAGCGACATCACTCAGCTCAATGCCGGCCTGACCAAGCTGCGTGTGGTTCGCTTGCAATACATGCTGACCAATGGCGACGAAACCGCCGCACAGAATGTGCAAACCACCCTGGACAGTTTTGTTGCTCAGCAAACCGCCCTGCTGGGCAGCTTCAAAAACCCTGAAAACGTCAAAATGCTCAAAGAGCAGGCCGCGACCATCGCCGCTTATCAGACGTCGCTGAACAAAATGCGCAGCGCCTACCGCACCGGCAACAGCGCCCGCGACGCCATGGGCGCCAACGCCGAAACCGCCGGCAAGCTGATCGATGCGATCGACATCCGTGTGCAGCAAATGCCCTTGAGCGATCAGCGCTTCGAACAGTTCCTGGCCATCACCGCCGCCAAGGAAGCGTTCATTCTTGCCCGCTATGAGGTGCGCGGCTATACCGCCAACACCAATGCCGAGACCGAGCAAAAGGCCTTTTCCCAACTGGATGCGGCCATCGCCAGCCTGAAGTCGCTGAACGTGCATTTCGCCGACACCCAGCAAGACGCCCTGCGTCAGCTGGAAACCGCGCTGAGCAACTACCGCAGCGCCTTGCAAGCCTATAAAGCCGCCAACAACGATGCGGTGCAGGCACGCAAGGAAATGACCGACCAGGGCGCCGCCATCGTGACCCTGAGCGATAAGCTGTATCAATTCCAGCTCGACCGCCGTGACGCCGAAAGCGCCCAGGCCCGCACACTGCAATTGATCAGCACCTTGCTGGCGTTGCTGGTGGGCATCATTGCCGCCGTGGTCATCACCCGGCAGATCACCGGCCCGTTGCGCGATACCCTTGCAGTGGTCGAGCGCATCGCCGGTGGTGACTTGTCTCAGGACATCAAAGTGACCCGCCGCGACGAGCTCGGTGTGTTGCAGCAAGGCATAGCACGCATGGGCGTGACCCTGCGGGATTTGATCAGCGGCATCCGCGATGGCGTCACCCAGATCGCCAGCGCTGCCGAAGAACTGTCGGCCGTGACCGAGCAGACCAGCGCAGGTGTGAACAGCCAGAAAGTGGAAACCGATCAGGTCGCCACCGCCATGCATGAAATGACGGCCACTGTGCAGGAAGTCGCGCGCAACGCCGAAGAAGCCTCTCAGGCCGCAGCCGCCGCTGACGGTGAAGCTCGCGAAGGCGACAAAGTGGTCAACGAAGCCATTGCCCAGATCGAGCGCCTGGCCAGCGAAGTGGTGCGTTCCACTGAAGCGATGAGCGTACTGCAGCAGGAAAGCGACAAGATCGGCAGCGTCATGGACGTGATCAAAGCCGTAGCCGAACAGACCAACCTGCTGGCCCTCAACGCTGCCATCGAAGCGGCCCGTGCCGGTGAGGCCGGTCGTGGTTTTGCGGTAGTGGCTGACGAAGTTCGTGGCCTGGCCCAGCGTACGCAAAAATCCACCGAGGAAATCGAAGGCCTGGTGGCCGGCCTGCAAAACGGTACTCAACAAGTGTCCGCGGTGATGAACAACAGCCGCGTTCTGACCGACAGCAGTGTGGCGCTGACCCGCAAGGCCGGCGTATCACTGGAAAACATCACCCGCACGGTGTCCAACATTCAGTCGATGAACCAGCAGATCGCTGCCGCTGCCGAGCAACAAAGCGCCGTGGCCGAAGAGATCAGCCGCAGCATCATCAACGTGCGCGACGTGTCCGAACAGACCGCCGCCGCCAGCGACGAAACCGCTGCGTCCAGTGTTGAACTGGCGCGGTTGGGGAATCAGTTGCAGATGATGGTGAGTCACTTCCGGGTGTAACGCCCGGCGTGAGCCTCCCCCGCCAGCCTTTACGCCGACGGGGGAGGACTCTGAAGTCCTACAGGTCGACAGCAACTGTCGCCATCCCGGCGACGATGTTTCCACCTCGTCACACATTGCAGCGCTGACGGCGCTCCCCCTCCTCGCACAGTAAAGTCGATAGCTCCACTTCACAGGAGACTTATCGGCATGGACGACTATCCGCTACTTCAGTCACTGATCAAGACCAGCAGTACCAAAACGGAACTGCAAACTTTTTTCAGAACCACATTGAAGCTGACATCGGTTTTCGATGTCGCCCGGCGCACCGAGGCCGACTTCACAAAACTCGTCAACGACGCCATTGAGCAGGATGAAACCCTCAAAGCAAAATTCGCAAACATCGATTTCGGGAAACTCTACGACAACGCGAAATGTTTCGCCGCGCAGATCAGCCACTTGTATCGGGAGCAGCAACTCTCATCCCCAGAAGCACAGCATCACTGGCAACCTCCCGGCATTCGCGGCGTGGAGAAACAGGGCCCGACCTACACTAATCTGTTTCAGGAAAACTGGGACGACTCCTGCAAAATCGATTCGATCGCCGCCATCGACTCGCCCGTTGCCTACCTAAGGGCGCTGTATCTGTTCGCCAAACAACTGGAAACCAGTGCATCTGAATCGACCACTGAAGAAGCCAATCGAATCCGGCTGCACAAACGCCGTCCGGATCTCGAGGAGTTATCGATCGACCAGCAAAGCACCTTCACTGCACAACCCATGCTCAAGATCGTCAATCAAATCCTGGATGAGAACATTCAGGAGGCACTAAAGACCACCGCTGACGAGGGCAAATCGACGTATGAAGTATTGGCGCAAAAGCATTATCCCTTCGCGCTTCCCTATGAATTTTTTCATCATCAATGCCTGCTGGGGTTTGGCGCCAAGAGGCTATCGCTGGGAGAATTGAATTATCTCATCAGCACCCATCTGCCCCTCACACAGACCATCGATAATCAATACGGCAACGTGCTGAGCGCTACTTCTGCCGACGCCCGGAAATTGATGTCCGGTCTGGGCCCTCAACAGCAGGCAGTGCTGACAGACGACTTGTTGAATGAAAAATTGCTGACTGAAACGGTCAATCAAAAGCCTCTTGCCCTGACCGAAGTCAAAGCCAGAGCGGATTACTGGAAAAAAAACTTTGGCATCGACGAGCCTTCCAGCCTGAGGAACCTGAACACCTTTCTGGAACGTACCGAGCTGAATGCCGAGCAAATGGAAATGCTGCTCGCGCAAGGCAAACATGCGCCACGCAAATCAACCAGTGACTTGACGAAAACGCCGGTGCCGTACGGCGCCCGCTATGTCAACGGCCCTCACTCTGCCGGCGCCACTATGAAGCTCGTCAAAACAAAGGGAAGTAAAAAAAAGGGGGATGAAAAAGAGGGAGACACCAAGACGATCGATCAGTTGACTGACCGACGACTCGAACGCCTGAATCGAATGATCCGCCTGCACCGCTGGCTCGACATCCCTTTTGCCGATCTGGACAGTCTGATCGTCAGCGCATTCGAATCCCAGGTACCGCGCAATACATCCATGCAACTCGACGCTCATACAGTAAGCGTCTTGGGGATCTATCGCTATTTCAATCGGCGGTACTCGATCGACGCCGAAGAGTTCGGTGCATTGCTTCACCAGGTCACGCCCTATTCCAACAGTGATGCTCCCTCGTTATTCGACCGGGTATTCAACCGGGCCCGACTATTCGATAAACCACTTGTGCTCGATGAACGCGCCTTCACTGCTGACAACTCGGACCCGACCTCCCACACCATCCTCCAGCACCTGAGTGCCAGCTTGGGTGTTGCCCTGACGGAGGATTCTTTATTGCAGATCGTCAAGAACACCGAGCAATACCTGGGCTCGCTCAAATGTGATTTACGCACCTTGTCATCAATCTACCGACAAGCGCGGATTGCACGAATGTTCGGTATTTCGATTACCGACAGTGCGACGCTGGCAAACTTGCTGGGGGGGGAGAAAATTTCCAAATGCCTGACAAACGGAAACATCGTAGACAGTCATACAATCCTGATAGACATCAAAGATTCCGATAAGTCTTTCAAGCTAGTCGCACGCTTTCGTGTACCCAAGCAATTTGATCCAGAGAATCCCCTCCTGCTTCTGTCAGGATCAACACTGACAACCAATACTTCATTGTTCGTTGATAGCAAAATTACAGGAAGCATCTACATCCGTTTCCCCGACGACTCGAACGATGATAAACACAGCATCACGATAAGCCAGATTCCTGCCGTTGCCCGTGATACTGAAGTCTCTCTTGAGGGTTGCCCAATAAAGCTGTCCGACGTCGATTTCGAAGCATGGATAAACCACAAAAATAAAGTAGCGATCGTGATACAGAGTCCACGCGATAAGACCAGCGGCCTCCCCGATGAAACTTCCAACTACCCCGATGTCACGCTGATGCTTAATGAATTCCAGGACCTTGATGAACTCCATTTGCTTGATGTACTGATGCAAATGGACTGGCTAACCAATTGGCTCAATGACTCCGTTTTCAGCATCCCCAAGCTGCGACGCCTTCTGGAGCCCAGGAACAGCGATGATCATGGGTTTCTGAATTTGCAGCAACACCTGAGCAAACTGAACCGCGATGCGAACGCGGCCGCGGTAACACCTCGAGAGATTGCAAAGCTGTCGCTTCCAAAAAATGTCGACGACTGGTGTCAGGTCTTGGAAACACTGCTTGACAAAAAAGGGCTGTTGAAAAACTTTGCCCCCTCCTTGGAGGACGATGTGCCGCAAAAACTGAGCACTGCTCTGGACCTGCTCATCAATACACAGGAACTGGAAAACGATCGGATCAAGCAGGAAACAAAAAAGAAACTCTACGACCTGCTGCTGCTTGCCCATGACCGACAGCTGCATACGGTAGAGAAGTTTATACAGGACATATCCCAACTGCCCATGAATTGCGCCAGAGGCGTGGTGGCATGGGCTGGGTCGTCGATTTACCAGATCCTGACCGCTGCACGACATGACGAACACCTGACCCGACTTCCCGAGGCACTCCAACCGACCCTGCGTCATGCCGAAGCAACCGTCCAATTGAATCTGAGCAACAGGGCCCTGCGCTTGTTCCTGAAGCATCCAGGCTGGCTGGGAATTTCAGGCTCACAGCCGGAACTGACCCTGCACAGTTTGTACCTGCTTGATCGCTTCAACCATTGCATGATCACTCACCAACACCCTGAAGAAAGTCTTCTGAGTTACCTGGAACTCGCCAACTCAAGCGCCTCCACAACGGTAATCAACGGCTTTCTGGCCACGCTGCTGAACTGGACAGCCGCGGAAGTTGCTGTTTTGACCAACATGCTGGCCAATAAAAAGGCTCGAACCATGAAGGACCTGGATTGGCTCATGCGCTGCCACGCAGCCTGCAAAGCCACGGGACTGAGTGCGGCATCGCTGCTTAACGCTACAGCCCTGAACAATCAAAGTACGTCCGTTGCCTGGAAAAAAGTTGGCGAAGCCGTTATGGCTGCCAGTCACTGATCCCACTACATGCTCAAGGAATGAACATGTCTGCCTCCATTGAAAAGCAACTCAACGAAAGCCTGCGTGACGCTCAACTCGCGTATTACCTTTCAGCCATCGTGCCGGACGACACGACACTGAAGTCGCTGAAAATCGCAGAGCACCTGAAAACCGCCGGTGACCTCTACCATTACTGGTTACTCGATGTGCTGGTCAGCCAGGATGTGCCCACCAGCCCGGTAGCCTGCACGATTGCCAGCCTGCAGCAATACATCAACAGCATTCTGAGCAACATGGAGCCGGGGTATCACACCGCGCAAATTCCCAAGGATCAGGTCGAGACCTGGCGCACGGTGATGCATCACTACTCGACCTGGGCCGCCAACCAGCGTGTACATTATTTTCCAGCGCTCTATCTGGACCCGACCCTACGCCACCTCAGGACCGATAGTTTTCAGCAGCTGGAAAACGACATCAACCAGAACCAACTTTCTGCCGAGTCCGTTCAAACGGCGGTACTGGCTTATCTGACACGGCTCGAAGAAGTCGCCAATCTGACCACGATCAACGGCTACATCGACGGAGACGATTTTGCCAACAGTACTTATTACTTCATTGCCAAATCCCCCTCTGTCGGCACGTACTACTGGCGGTCGCTGGACATGGCGCATCGCCCGTCGATACCGGGCTCTTCTTCCAATAAATACGATGCTCCGGAACCACAAGCCTGGTCGGACTGGGAGCGCATCAACCTGCCGATTTCCGAAAGCGCCATTGAACACACCATTCGCCCCGTCATGTTCAACAATCGCCTGTACGTGATTTGGGCCGAATGCATCTTTCAAGACAAGCCGAAGCAAAGCGAGTCGGCGCAGAGCAACGATGACTCAAACTGTCCGTTGTTCCGTTTGAACCTTTGCTACAAAAAATACGACGGAAGCTGGAGCACACCGCAGACCTGCCTGCAGGAACACATGTCTAAGGCTCAGCTAATCAAGCTTGCTTCAGTCAATCTCAGGAACGACACGCGAACCATTGCGATTCAAGATCAGTCGCACTCTTCGGACTCGTTATTCATCTGTGTATATATCCCGAGGCTTTCCGGTTTAGTGGACATGACCTGGTTCATGGCTGCCTATATAGACAAAGACTCAAAAGTTGAGCAAGTGTCTGAGTTCAAAAAGAATTACGAACCGTTTAAACCGTGCCAAAGTAATAAAAAAATGCAATTCAAGCGCCCCGCAAACGCCTCTGCAATAACCGACGCAGACATTCTATTAAACATTGTAGAGGCTACGCTCCCTACAAGCACCGACGTCGTTTGCAACAATAGACAATCCGGGCCGCCTAAAATAAATACTCATTCAGACGCTACTTTAGGCACTACAGAGTTTATTGACTTTACAGGCTCGGGCATCAGTCGCAGCGATGGTGAACTTCAAACCGGGAAGGAGCGCTCCCCTATTCGTTTGAACATCACATTCGCCAAGCATCTGATTGAGCGTGCCGAGACAAGCATGGACACGCTGCTGAGCTGGGATACCCAACACCTGAAAGAACCGCCGTTCGAAGAAAGTGGAAGTGCAGAGCAGATGGACTTCTATGGCGCCTATGGTCGCTACTTCGTCGAGTTGTTCTTGTACCTTCCATGGGT
This sequence comes from Pseudomonas sp. GM18, assembly GCF_000282195.1. Taxonomy (GTDB): domain Bacteria; phylum Pseudomonadota; class Gammaproteobacteria; order Pseudomonadales; family Pseudomonadaceae; genus Aquipseudomonas. Next base: position 28,146 of record NZ_AKJT01000004.1, on the reverse strand, counting down.
CGTAGCGCACCGCCTCAACGTTGAACGCCAATACAGTGAAGCGGAACACTGGCTGCAATACCTGTTCAACCCCGGCCGCAAGGCGGTCGCTGGCAAGAATTCCGACTACTGGAATGCCATGCCGTTGAAAGACCACGAAACTCCAGCACCCGGTCAAACTACCTATGCCATCCAGGGCCCACAAGACCCGCATCAGATTGCACTCAGTCACCCGGTGCACTTTCGCAAAGCCTTGTACATGCTCTACATCGATATTTTGCTCAATCGTGGTGATGCGGCCTACCGCACGTTGACCCCCGACGGCCTTGCGCAGGCCAAGCTGTGCTACATCCGCGCACAGGACCTGTTGGGGCCACGCCCGGACCTCAAACAAACCGACCTCTGGAGCACAGTCGAGCTGAAAAAATTCAGTGATGAGACCAACCAGGAACTTCGGGCTTTTGAGAAAAAACTTGGCAAAGACAAAAAACATCAATCCAACTCTTCCACGTCAACCCCTCAAGTCTGTGTCCGTCCTTATGCACCGCCCCCCTCGGTGCACACGATCGATACGCCCCATTTGCGTTTGCCGTTCAACCCGGTGCTGATCGCACGCTGGGAAAAGCTGGAGAGTCGTCTGCACAATCTCAGACACAATCTGGATATTGTTGGCAGACCCATGAGGATTCCCCTTTTCGCTGCACCCGCAACACCCGGCAACCTGTCCGCATCCAACCCTCAACGCGCCGCAGAACCTGGAACGGACCAGCGTCCCGGGTCAGAAATTCCGCCTTACCGCTTCAGTGCGCTACATGCCCACGCCATGAGTGCGGTGGATACAGTCATTCAGTTCGGTGCAACGTTATTGTCATTCATCGAACGCGGCGAGCAAGCCAGCTATCAGGAACTTCAACAACATCACGTCTGGGATTTGGCAAACATTGCCGTGGATCTGCAGACCCAGGCGTTGAAGATCGACCAAAAAAACAAGGAGGCTCTATTAGCCAGTAAAGCCATTGTGCAAGCGCGGCTGGATTACTACAGCGGGCTGGTCAATGAGGGGGTCTATCCGGAGGAAATCGCCGCGGCTGCAGCGCACCTGGCGGGACGCATTGCCGAAGCAGGCGCACACGCAGCCCAAGTGATAGGCGAGGGCTTGAAGGTCGTTCCCAACATTTTTGGTCTGGCCGACGGCGGGCATCGTCTCGAAGGGGTTCCCTTTGCGCTGATGGCCGGGGCTCAAGAATTAGCGGCCGCCGCCCATGGCACTGGCGAGGCGCTCGAACGCGCGGCGCAATACCGTCGTCGCCATCAGGAGTGGACTCTTGCCCGTGATCAAGCCCAACTCGAAATCAAGCAGTACGATGCACAGCTGGAGCTTGAAGCCGAACGGGAGACCGCCTCCCAGTTGTCGTTACGCCAGACCCAAACGTCACTGAGGCAAGCCAAATCCTCTTATGACTTCCTCAGCAAGCGCTTTACCAACTCACAGCTGTATCAATGGTTCACCTACCAACTGTCCGGCTTCTATTACCAGGTGTATGACGCAACGTTGTCGCTGTGCCAGCTCACCGAACGGTGTTGGCGCTACGAAATGGTCGACTACTCTACGCAGACGTTCTTTCAGCCCCAGGCCTGGAACAGTACCTATCGTGGGCTCGGGCCCGGCGAAGGGATGAAGTTGGGTTTGCTGAAGATGAAAAGTGCCTATCTTCTGGGCAACGAACGCGAGCTGGAAATCCGCAAGACCGTATCGTTACGTCAGCTCCAGTCGAAAGAAAAGATTACGGTTCCACTTTCAATCAACAAACCCTGGGACGATACGCTCGCGGCAGACAAAACGCCGATCAAAGGCATCAAATCCACCCTGGTCGAGACCGGCTCGTGCGAGTTTGAATTGACGCAGAGCCTTTTTGACCATGACTACCCTGGACACTGTCTGCGCCGGATCAGGAATCTCAGTATTTCCCTGCCGGCCATCCTCGGCCCTTATGAAGATATCCGTGCCACGCTGACCCAGACAAGCAGCGAAGTCGTCATGCCCGGCTCCGACAAGACAGTCATGAAAAGTCTGCGGGCCAATCAGCACATTGCCCTGTCGACAGGTATCGACGACAGCGGTCTGTTCACCTTGAACTTTCAGGACGAACGCTACCTGCCTTTTGAATACACCGGCGCGGTATCGAAATGGAAGCTGTCGTTTCCCAATCATACCGCCCAGAAATCCATGCTCGAGTCACTCACCGACATCATTATCCATGTGCAATACACCGCCAGGACTGATGGAGGTGCGCAATGAGCCAGGACGCCTCCCTGATAGCAACCCCTCCCACGCTGCCCAAAGGCGGCGGCGCCATTCACTCCATTGGAGACAAGCTCGGCACTGTCGGCACCAACGGTGCAGCCTCCTGCGAAATCCCCTTGCCTGTATCGACCGGCCGTGGCTATGCGCCGGCGCTGACCCTGCGCTATAGCAGCGCTCAAGGCAATGGTGTTTTCGGTCTCGGCTGGGCGTTACCCCTGGCGACTATCGCGCGGCGTACCACTCTGGGCGTTCCGACCTACACCGACGATGATCTGTTCGTCGGGTCCGATGGCCAGGTCTGGATGCCTGAACGGGATCGCGAGACCGGCGCCATCCAATCAATCAATAAAATGTGTTCCGACGGCAGCCGGCAGGTGCTACACAAGGTTGTCAGCTATCGACCTCGTGTCGAAACCGACTTTGCCAAAATCGAGCATTGGTCTCGGGACAGTGACAAACCGGGTTTCTGGTTGATCTACAGCGCTGACGGTAGCCAGCATGTCTATGGAAAAACGCCCCTGGCAAGGCGTACTGCGGCCGATAACCCGGCGCAGGTCGGTGAGTGGCTGCTCGAAGAGAGCATGAATGCGCTGGGTGAGCATATTTGCTACGAGTACATCGCAGATACGCACTTCACGGCGGACATCGACTGCCGTGCCCAGCGTTACCTGAACCGGGTGTGTTATGGCAATTTCATTGCCGCCCTACAGCTCTTTCAATGCACAGACGATGGGCTCAAGGATGTCCGCTGGCATTTCGAGTTGCGCTTCGACTATGGCGAACCCGCAGCAGGACAGGAAGACAACCCGCAGCACCCCGGATGGCGATCATGGTCGGTCCGCAGTGATCCATTCTCGGACTTCGGCTACGGTTTCGAGTTACGCACTCAACGCCTGTGCCAGCAGGTTCTGATGTTTCATCACTTCCCGAATGAACCCTCCATGGGGAACGAGCCGGTACTGGTGCGACGCACCTTGCTCCAATACCAGACCAACCACCTTTCCTACAATTTGTTGAGTGCCGTGCTCAATCAAGCCTACAGCGGCAGCGGCGAATACCTGCCACCGGTTGAGTTCAGTTATACCGACTTCGCCGTCAGTCCCGACTCTCGGCATTACAAACCCTTCGAGGCATTGTCCGGGCTTAACCATCAGCAACGTTTTCAGTTCATCGATTTGCTCGGCGAGGGCCTGCCCGGCGTGCTTCATCAGACCGACAATTGTTGGCGCTACGCCCCCCCCTGCCGACAGGAAGCGGGAGGCGATCATGTGGCCTATATGCCATGGCGTGAGCTGCCGCAAATCCCCATTGCCGACAGTCGCGCATCACCTCGACAGTTTCTCGGTGAACTGAACGGCGACGGCTGGCCCGACTGGATAGTGGCACAGCCTGGTTACAGCGGTTTCTTCACACTGGCACCGGATGGCCAATGGTCAGGCTTCACCCCGTTTGCGGCGGTTCCGACAGAGTTTTTCCACCCGCATGGGCAATTCGCGAACCTGATGGGTGCCGGGCTGAGCGACCTGGTGATGCTCGGCCCTCGCAGTGTGCGGCTATACGCCAACCGCAAAGACACCGGATTTGCACCGGCAACCGAAGTGTCGCGCCAGGTCGCCGAAGATGACCTACCCTGCCCCGGCAACGCTCGGGGAGAACTGGTCGCCTTCAGTGATCTGCTGGGCAGCGGCCAACAACAGTTGATCCGGATACGCCATAACGAAGTGAAGTGCTGGCCGAACCTTGGCCGAGGGCGCTTCGGCAAGGGGCGAGTGATCGCCACGCTGGATTTCCCCTACGAGTCATTCGATGCCTCACGCATTTTGCTGGCCGACGTGGATGGTTCGGGGGCTGCCGACCTGATTTATCTGCAGGCGGACTGTGCGCGAATCTTCATGAACCGCTGCGGCAACAGCCTGAGCCCAGCGATTGAACTGCCATGGCCCGACGGCTTTCGCTATGACCGTTTCTGCAAGGTCATTGCCACAGACCTGCAAGGCCTGGGTTGCGCAAGCCTGGTCTTCAGCGTCGCTGGGGAAACGCCACGGCATTGGCGCTACGACTTCGTCGACGTCAAACCGTATTTGCTCGTGGGAACCAACAACAATATGGGAGCGGCCTGTAGCCTGAGCTATCGCAGTTCGGCACAAGAGTGGCTGGATGAAAAGCAGCATTTGCAGAAAAACAACAAAGAATCGATTTGTCAGCTCCCTCTCCAGTTGCCCGTGGTCAAGCAACAGACCCAATACGATGAGATCAGCGGAAACCGGATAAGCCAGCGGTTCAAGTACCGACGAGGTTTTTATGATGGCGCGGAACATGAATTCCGCGGTTTCGGCCTGCTCATACAGACGGATAGTCCCACCCGCCCTGACAGCACACAAAACAGTCCCCACTCCGCACCGACCCTCACCAAAACCTGGTTCCACATCGGTAACGACATCGATGCGCTCATCCGGGATCGAAACTCAAGCGATGAAAAAGCCGTTGGCCTCAAAGGAACCATTCAGAAGCTGGGAGAAAGCTGGACACCGCGCAGCACCCGCCATGACCCGACCAAGACCTATACCGACGTCCGTCAACGGGAAATCGCCCGGGCGCTAAACGGACGGATCTTGCGGGTGGAAGTCTACGGACAGGGACAGGATCCGAAGTCGAAGCTCCCATACTCAGTGCAGGAACATCGCTACAAGGTCAACGAACTCAGAGGCATGGGCAAATACAGCCCTTATTCAATCGTGCATCCGGTCATTGTCGAGTCGATCAGCTACCAGTATGAGCGTATCCCGCAAGACCCTCGCTGCACGCATACGATCAATCTGGAATGGGACGCTTACGGGTACCTCACCCATCATCTGCAGATCAGTTATGCCCGCCGTTTGAGCGCTACCGATGACTGCCCCTTCACAGATACCTGGGAGAAAAAATGGTGGGGTGATTCCCATGACGAAGCCCAGCAGTATTACTACCTGAGCGAACATAACGCTCAATTCATTCACATCAGCACAAGCAACAGCAGACGCCTGGGATTGCCTTATCTGCAACGCAGCAACGCATTGAAACTGCCCAAGGCACCGTTGGCCGACGGCCTGGATCCCGCCAGTCTCAATCATGAGTCTCTGCGTGTGTTGAGTGCGTCATCTGCCTGGAAGGACCATCGGGTCTTGACCGGGATGTCTTTACAGCGCTACAGGAAACCTGACGCAAGTGATGGCTTCCCGGATGGCCAGGCCAGCGTCGAAGGGCTGGTTGATTATCAGGAAATCGCCGAGCTCAATGATGTGGCGCTGAAAGCCTATGACCGGCTCAAGTCTGCCGGAGACAAACCGGCGGTGGATATCAGGCAAAAACTTGAACACTGCGGCTACAAAAAAATGCCCATCGCGCTGCCCGCCGATGATCAGTGGGACAAACAAAATCACCTCTGGTCAGTACAACTCGGTTTTACCACTTACCAGAAACCGGAGGGATTTTGCCGGCCGCTGACAGTCAGGGCCAGCCGGCAACACGGCCCGACAACCATCGGTCACGACCCTTATTTCTGCCTGGTGACCAAAGTCGTCCTGCCGGACGACTGCACCACGCAAACAACCGATATCGATTATCGAACCCTGCTGCCCCAACAGATCATCGATCCCGACGGGAACATTCGACAAGCGTTGTACGACGCTTGCGGACAGCTACAGGCTCTGAGCTACTACAAAAATCAGTCGGACACTACCAGCGGCTTCAAACCGATCAGTACCTATACCCGGCATTACGATGGTCGCCCAGACATCGCCATCGAAAACCCGCAAAGAGCGTTACAGCAGATCGCCACTGCGTATTTTTACGATCGACTCAGTTGGATGGGACACATTGCTGCCACGACCCAACAGGAGCAGGACTGGCGCAAACAAGCGGTGGCGGCTGGCGACCTGATGCCCACCGGACATATTCGCGCCAGTGCGCGTAATCGCCTGCCAAGTCTGTTAATCAAGACCCCCTACACAGAGAAACTACAGACACTTATACAAAACGCTCAGCGTGAACCGGTTCATTGCGCCACGATGCAGGCCGATCGCCTGCCCGGTGAACCTGAACAACAGATCCGCATCACCCTCGCTTGCTGGGATGGATTTGGCAGACCGTTGCAAAGCAAACAGAAAGTCGAGTCCGGGCTGGCGTGGGCCGTCAAGGAAAATGGCGCATTGGAGTTGACCGACGGCGTCCCTCGTATGCAAAAGGTCGATCCTCGCTGGTGTGTCAGCGAGCGCATGGAGTATGACAACAAGGGGCAAGTTATCCGGATGTATCGTCCTTACTTCAGTGACCGCCATCGCTACATCAACGATCAATCGCTGCGCCAGTCAGGTCTGTGCGATCAGCAGTTCCATGATCCACTCGGTCGACTCCACCGAGTCATCAACGCCAAGGGCGACGAGTCCCGATACACCTGCCACCCCTGGTATTCCATCGCCGAGGACGAAAACGACACCGGGCTTCCAGCCTCCATCCTCAAGGAGGACGACAGATGAACGCCAACACTCATGCGCACACACCCACATTGAATGTCGTCGATGGTCGCGGCGTTCAGGTTCGTGAGGTCAGCTACTTGTGCAATGAACTCATTGCACAACCGCAGGCCCGCATCAAACGCAGCCGTCACGACCTCAGTCTGCAAGTCGTTGAACGGCACTCCCACTCCGACGTCGTAAACACCGCTGACTTCATACAGACCAGCAGCCTGTCAGGAGCGGTATTACTGGATGAAAGTACCGATGCGGGCTGGCGTTTGAGCTTCTTTGGCGAGGCTGGCCAGACGCTTGAAAAATGGGACTCCCGCGGCAGCCACTGGCAAATGAGCTACGACAACCAGCTCCGCCCGACGCTGACAGGCGAAACATCAGAGGGAAGCAATAGCCGCGTCATCGAGCGTCTTACCTATGCAGCCAGCTCGCCGGAGTACGCACGGCACAACCAGTGTGGTCGATTGGTTCGTCACGATGACCCGGCTGGCAGCCTGTTTCTGGAGGACTATGACCTGACGGGAAATCTGCTCCGCGAAACACGACGGTTGCTGAACGGTCCGCAAACGGTGGATTGGCCGGCAGAGCCTGAAAAACGTGATGACTTGCTGGAAAGCGGTAGCGGCTACACCACCCGCTGGCAGTACGCTCCCACAGGTGGAGTCCTCGAACAGAAAGATGCCCGAGGGCACACACAACGCGCCTGGTTCGATGTTGCCGGACAGCTCAAGAAGGTCACCCTGCAACTCAACGGTACCCCAGAACAAAGGTTGATTCTCGATCAGGTCCACTACAACGCCCAAGGGCAAATCACCTCGCAAACCCTCGGCGGCAAGATCACCCATGAGACGGTTTACACGCCGGAGAATGGTCGGGTGCTGCGACGAAATACCTCACGAGTCGGGGGGCGCAACCTGCAAACACTGCGTTATGGCTATGACCCTGTCGGCAACGTTTTGAGTGTCGAAGACCACAGCAAACCCGAGCAGCACAATGCCAATCAGCGCATTACACCGGTCAGCACTTATGTGTACGACAGCCTTTATCAGCTGATCCAAGCCTCTGGCCGCGAAGAACAACGTGCGCGGATTCAGGCACCGCTCCCGGCCTGGTCATCGCGCATCGGTGACCGCAGTCGCCTACTCAACTTCACTCAGCATTACAGTTATGACGTGCGCGGCAACTTGATCAAGCTGCGCCATCAGCGCGAGGGCAATAACTATACCCGCGAAATGCGCATCGCCCCTGGCAGTAATCGCGCCCTGCCCTGGGATGTCGGTGATCCGGAACCGGACTTTGCCAAAGGCTTCGACGCCAACGGTAACCTGCAAGCATTGCAGGCCGGTCAACCGCTGGAGTGGAACGCCCGCAACCAGTTGCAGCGCGCCGCGTTGATCGAGCGTGACGACGGGAATGCAGACGCCGAAACCTACCTCTATGGTGCAAACGGTCAGCGAGTGCGCAAGCGCCAGACGCAAAAGGCTCACGCCACCACCCATGTTCATGACGTGCTGTACTTGCCGGGACTGGAAATCCGCGTCGGCAGTAAGGAACGACTCGACGTCGTCACCGTGAATGCGGGCGCGTTCAAGGTTCGTTGCCTGCACTGGTCTGATGGACTACCCGAATCCATCACCAATGGCGCCCTGCGATACACCTTTGACGACCATCCGGGGTCTACCACCCTGGAACTCGATGCCGAAGGCCAACTGATCAGCGAAGAAGGCTATTACCCGTTTGGCACGACAGCATGGCGGGCCGCGCGCGACACAATCGAGGCGAAATACAGAACCGTTCGCTACTCGGGTAAGGAGCGCGATGCCAGCGGGCTGTATTACTACGGCTATAGATATTACGCACCCTGGTTACAGCGGTGGATCAGCCCGGATCCGACGGGGATTGCCGACGGCCTGAATCTCTACTGCATGGTGGGTAACAATCCCATTCGTTATGTCGACAGGCTAGGAACCAATAAAGAACAGGAAGAGATAAAGGAAGAACTGGCTACTTACCCAAAGATACTGTCGGAAGTTCAGCAACGAGTGGGTGTCCTGAACTATCAGCTCTACAACAGTTTCAGCAATCGTGAGATTTACAAACGATTCGGGCAGAGCATGGGTTACAACGTCTCCCGAGCTGCCGCGTCAATGGCTGCCGGCACTGTGGCTTTGGCGGGCGGCCCGATAGCGAGCGGTGCAGCCTCGATCGCTACCTCGCTGACGCTCGACACCGCGGCACAGAAGTCCGATACGACGCGACACCTGCCCCACTCTTTGCTGCCTCAAGCCAGCCGGCTGGATCCTGAACAAATAGAGGCAGCAGGACGAACGGCTTTTTACAACGCTTATGGAAAAGGAAAGACCGCGATCAAGGAACATGATCCTCGAACAAAACATGGCAGTCGCAAACTTGCATGGGCCGGCATGCGTTCCGCCTTGTCGAATTTCGTGCCGTTAGCCAGCGCCGTGGTTGGCACGATCCAAGGGGTCAGTCAGGTCAAGACAGCACAAGAGGGGTTGTCGGCAAAAAAAATCGAAAGACTCAACAACGCTCTCCATTTGCTGGATGAGTACCTCGCACACGACTCGCAGGAAATAAACAAAGCCTTCAATACCTTGGGTGTAGAAGAGTTTTATCCAAGAGATCCACTGGGAACGATGAAGCTTACTTTTGATATCGCGACCAACCGAATTGTGACTTCGGGCTCACATTCGATAAAACGCGCAGACATGCAACGAGACATCAACACCGCCAGAGCCACCATCCAGAGAGGCCGGGAACTGCTCTTCAGACACCAGGAATACAACCGGTCACGCGTCAGTTGAGCGATCAGTGTCTGACCCGCTCAAACGCTGATCGCATTGGTAAACACCAACCGATTCCCGAAGGGATCACTGATGGTCATGTCCTGGCTACCCCAGGGCATGGCCTGAATCTGCGGACGGGCGAAGGCATATTCCCTGGCGAGCAATTGCTGCTGGAACACCTCAAGCTCATCGGTCTCGATGCGCAGGGCTGAGCCCGGTGTCGCATCGCCGTGGTGCTCGGACAGATGCAGCACACATTCGCCGCGGGAGATTTGCAGATACAGTGGAAAACCGGCTTCGAAACGATGCTGCCAATCGACCTTGAACCCGAGAAAGTCGACATAGAACTCCAATGCCTTGGTTTCGTCGAAAATCCGCAGGATCGGGGTGGTTTTGCCGAAGCTCATTGGGTTGCTCCCTGACTGAAAAGACACCCATTGTAGTTGGGCTGCATGTCAGCGCTTCGGCTTGGCGACGGCTTTCTTTAATTGCAATGTGCCACTACCGTGACAGGCTCCTCGGAACGCTTACTGAAACCCTTCACGCAAATCCCCTTCCCGCGCCAGAAACCGCCCTTCCCTTCGTCCATTCGCCTGACCGTCGCGGTAACTCAAGACGCCATTTATCCACACCCCATCAATCCCTTCCGCCGCCCGTTGCGGATCGTTGAAATCCGCCACATCGCGAATCGCCGCAGGATCGAACAACACCAGGTCCGCCCAATGCCCTTCACGGATTTCACCCCGTTCCTTCAAGCCAAATCGCGCTGCCGACAACCCGGTCATTTTGTGCACGGCAGTGTGCAGCGGAAACAGTCCGACGTCGCGACTGAAATGTCCGAGTACTCGTGGGAATGCGCCCCACAGGCGTGGATGCGGAAACGGGTCTTCCGGCAAACCGTCGGAGCCGACCATCGACAACGGGTGCGCGAGGATGCTTCGTACATCGGCCTCGTCCATGCCGTAGTACACCGCACCGGCCGGTTGCAAGCGGCGGGCAGCTTCGAGCAAGGGCACGTTCCATTCAGCGGCGATGTCCATCAGGTCGCGGCCACCCAGTTCCGGGTGCGGCGTGGACCAGGTGATGGTGATGCGATGGGCGTCGGTGACTTGCTTGAGGTCCAGCGTCGAAGAACTCGCCGCGTAGGGATAACAATCGCAAGCTACCGGATGAGATCTCGCAGCCTCCTCAAGCGAGGCCAGCAGTTGCGGACTACGCCCCCAGTTGCCGGCCCCGGCGCATTTGAGGTGGGAAATGATCACCGGGGATTGCGCATGCCGACCGATCTGGAATGCTTCGTCCATGGCCTCTAATACCGGTTCGAATTCGCTGCGCAAATGGGTGGTGTACACCGCACCGAATGCCGTCAGTTCTTCGGTCAGCTGCATCACTTCGTCGGTGGATGCCGAGAATGCACTGGCGTAGGCCAGGCCTGTGGATAAACCCAAGGCACCGGCTTCAAGGCTGTCGCGTAGTTGCTCGCGCATCGCGCTGATTTCATCCGGCGTGGCAGTGCGAAACAGGTCGTCGAGATGGTTGCTGCGCAACGCGGTGTGCCCCACCAGCGCAGCCACGTTCAGCGTGGTATTGGCCGCTTCGACGGCGGCGCGATAGTCGCTGAAGCGCGGATAAACAAACGCCGCAGCGGTGCCGAGCAGGTTCATCGGGTCCGGCGGATCGCCGCGCAAGCTGACCGGTGAAGCGCTGATCCCGCAGTTGCCGACAATCACCGTGGTCACGCCCTGGCTGAGCTTGGGCAGCATTTGCGGCTGACGAATCACCACCGTATCGTCGTGGGTATGCACATCGATGAAACCCGGCGCCAATACTCGGCCAGCGGCATCGATTTCTTCGGTGGCACTCGCATCGCGCAAGTCGCCGATACGCTCGATGCGGCCGTTCAGAATCGCCACATCAGCGGGGTAACCGGGGGTGTTGCTGCCGTCGATAATCAGCGCATTGCGGATCAGCGTGTCGTACGTCATGTCAGTCTCCCAGCGGCAACTGATCGTCGCCTCCACGGTAGTCGTCCAGGGCCAGTTTGATCCGCCGCAGACGTTCTTGATTGTCTTCAGGACTGGCCAGCGCCAGCTCGGTGGCGAGCACGTCGATGGCCAACAACATGCCGTAGCGCGCCGCCGTGGGTTTGTAGATAAACGAAGTCTCGGCGCTTTGCAGCGGCAACAGCACATCGGCCAAGTGCGCCAGCGGCGAGTCGGCGCGGGTGATGGCGAGAATTCGTGCGCCGTAGCTGCGCGCCAACTCCACCGCTTCGAGCAGCTCGGGCGTGATGCCGGTCAGCGAGCAGGCGATGACCGCGTGTTCGGCGCCAAGACTGGCGGCGGTGACGCGCATCATCACCGGGTCGTGGCACACCGCAATCGGGTAGCCGAGACGCACCAGGCGCACTTGCAGTTCATCGCTGCACAGGGTCGAGCAGCCACCCATGCCGAAGGTGTGAATCATCCGCGCCTTGCCCAGCAACTTCACCGCATCGGCGAAGCGCGACTCATCGAACGCTGCCAGGTGCTGGCGCAAGGTCGACTCGATATCGCCAACGATCTGCCCGTAAAACGCCGACTGTTCGGGCGTGCCCGCCGGGTCGAGAAAGCGGCTGCCGACACCGCTGGCCTGGGCCAGTTGCAGGCGCAAATCCCGCAGGTCGCGGCAACCGACTGTACGGGCGAATCGCGACAGCGTGGCGGTGCTGACTTCCGCTCGCTGCGCCAGTTCATCGAGGCTGGCGGACGCGGCAAATCCTACGTCGTCGAGCATCAGCCGAGCGATACGTCCTTCGCCGGCGCTGAAGGATTCCTGACGAGCGCGGATCTGATAGAGGATGTCCATGGCGGATGGCTCCGACTAAAGCAGGTGAGAAAGGCCTACGGTCAGGCCGAAGGCGACCACCGAGATCAGCGTCTCGAGCACTGTCCAGGTCTTGAAGGTCTGGGTGACGGTCATGTTGAAGTATTCCTTGATCAACCAGAAGCCGCCGTCGTTGACGTGGGAAAAGATAACCGACCCCGCCCCGGTCGCCAGCACCAACAACTCCGGATGGGGATAACCCAGACCAACGGCCACCGGCGCGACAATCCCTGAAGCGGTGGTCATGGCCACAGTGGCGGAACCAGTGGCGATGCGCATCAACGCAGCGAACAGCCAACCCATCAACAACGGCGACAACTGGAATTCATCGGCGAGGCTGACGATCTGATTGGTGACGCCAGCGTCCACCAGAATCCGATTCAAGCCACCACCGGCACCAACCAGCAAGGTGATGCTGGCGGTCGGCGCCAGGCATTCATTGGTGAACTTGAGGATCGATTCGCGGTTGAAGCCCTGCGCCAGGCCGAGTGTCCAGAAACTCAGCAAAGTCGCCAGCAGCAAGGCGATCACCGAGTTGCCGATGAACAGCAGGAACTGATTGAAACCGCTACCCGGCGTGGAGATCAGGTTGGCCCAGCCACCGATCAACATCAGCACCACCGGCAACAGAATCGTGGCCATGGTGACACCAAAACCCGGCAGGCTATCGCGCGGCTCACGCTCCAGGAACTGGCGCTCCAGGGGGTTATCGTCCGGCAGTTGAATGCGCGGCACGATGAATTTTGCGTACAAAGGACCGGCGATGATCGCGGTCGGAATACCGATCAGAATCGCGTAGAGCAAGGTCTGCCCCACCGATGCCTGATAGACCTGCACCGCCAGCATCGCCGCCGGGTGTGGCGGTACCAGCGCGTGGACCACCGAGAGCCCCGCGACCATCGGTAAACCGACCATCAGAATCGACACGCCCACCCGCCGCGCCACGGTGAATGCGATCGGCACCAGCAAGACAAAACCGACCTCGAAGAACAGCGGCAGCCCTACAAGAAAGGCGATACACACCATCGCCCAGTGGGCATTTTTCTCACCGAAACGGTCGATCAAGGTGCGCGCCACCTGCTCCGCACCGCCGGACTCGGCCATCATCTTGCCGAGCATCGTGCCCAGCGCCACCACCAGCGCAATGTGCCCCAGCGTCTTGCCAACCCCGGCCTCATACGCCCCCACTACACCCGACGGCGGCATCCCCGCCAACAGCGCCAGGCCGATGGACACCAGAGTGATCACAATGAAGGGATTGATCCGGTAACGGGCGATCAGAACGATCAGCGCAATGATGGCGATGGCGGCGTAAACCAACAGCCAATACCCGAAGGAAAGCGTCATGCGGTACTCCTCGAAAGGGTCACGTCGAATGGGTTGTGAAACTCATAAATCATTTCGACGAGCCACTTTCAAACGAAGTGAAAGTAATTTTCGTGGAGGGATAAGGGATGTCGTGCAGAGGTATGGGGGATCGCGGGTTATGAAAATCGGGTAGCGGAATTTTCATCACAGACACGGATCGTTCCCACGCACTGCGTGGGAACGATCATCACTCATCAATTTCAGTCGTGATGCTCGCTGGCGCGCTTGAGCAGTTTCTTGCAGCGTTCGGACAGGTGCAGAACGCGTAGCTGCTTGCCAGCCTTGGTGTAGCGCTCGCGCAATGTCTTCAGCGCGGCGATGGCCGAGTAGTCGACAAAGCTCAGGTGGCGACAGTCGACGGTGACCACGGACGGGTCGTTGGCGGGATCGAACTGGTTGAGAAAAGGTGTCGTCGAGGCGAAGAACAACGTGCCATGCAGGAGGTAGAGCTTGCTGCCGTCGGCTTCAACGTGACTGTCGGCATATAGCTCGCGAGCCTGTTGCCAGGCAAAGTTGAGCGCCGCAATGATGATCCCGCACAACACGGCGATGGCCAGATCGGTGAACACCGTAATCACCGTGACCGCGATGATCACCAAGACATCGTTCAGCGGCACCTTGTTAAGCACCCGCAGCGAAGCCCAGGCGAACGTCTGCTGCGACACCACGAACATCACCCCGACCAATGCGGCCAGCGGAATGCGCTCGATCAGCGGCGAAAGGAACAGCACAAACAGCAGGATCATCCCCCCGGCCACCGCACCAGACAGCCGACCGCGACCGCCAGAGCTGAGGTTGATCACGGTTTGCCCGATCATGGCGCAGCCGCCCATGCCACCGAACATACCAGAGACCACATTGGCAGCGCCCAATGCCACGCACTCTCGATCCGGGTAACCACGGCTCTCAGTGATCTCGTCGGTCAGGTTCAGGGTCAGCAGGGTTTCCAAAAGACCGACCAATGCCATCAATATCGCGTAAGGGGCGACGATGCGCAGAGTCTCCAGGCTCCAGGGGATGTCTGGCAGCGCAAACCCCGGCAAGCCACCGGCAATGTGCGCCATGTCACCCAAGGTACGGGTCGGCAGACCGAGCAGATAAACCGCCAGCCCAACGCTCAGAATCGCCACCAGCGCCGGCGGCACGGCCCGCGTCAGGCGCGGCATCAGGTAGACAATGGCCATCGTCAGCACCACCAGCCCGATCATCAAGTACAGCGGCGCGCCACTCAACCAGGCCTCACCGCTCTTGAAGTGCTCCAACTGGGCCAGGGCAATGACGATTGCCAGGCCGTTGACGAAGCCGAGCATCACCGGGTGCGGCACCATGCGCACCAGCTTGCCCAGCCTCAACAGACCGAACGCCAGCATGATCAGCCCGCCCAGCAGCACCGTCGCCAGCAAGTACTGGACGCCGTGTTGCACCACCAGCGCGACGATCACCACCGCCATCGAGCCGGCGGCACCGGACACCATCCCCGGCCGTCCGCCGAAGAGCGCCGTCAGGGTGCAGATGATGAAAGCGCCGTAAAGCCCCATCAATGGATTGAGGTGGGCCACCAGCGCGAAGGCGATGCATTCGGGGAGCAGGGCAAAAGAGGTGGTGAGTCCGGCCAGGACATCGGCGCGCAGACGTTTGGATTTCATGGCTTACCTAAAAATGCAGGCGGGAAAAGAGGGACGCGGATGTTACGGAATTGACGGCGGGCGGGCCAGTGAATGGGGCGCAGAGGCCAGCACCCCCTTAGTGAATCGGTTTGGCGGCAGCGGAATAGAGCTGGGAACGAGGCATTGAGTTTTCAGCCTGACAACAAGCGCTATACTCAGCACTCGTTCCCCGATTGAGCCACGTCAATGGCAACTGTGCGCCGTAATGGCAAAAAACTGAATTCCGATACTGTGATTCGCGCTATCGCCAGCTCTACAGCGATCGAAACGGGCCAGAGTATTGAAGTGATCGAACGCAAGCTCAAAGGCAAAACCAGTAAGTTCCAGCATCTCAATCTTGCACAGTAGGGAGGCAAATCGGTGCTGCGGCATCTTTGACCGCTTATACCGACAATGCTCGCCGAACCCAGTGCTCCATGGGTTCGTAGTTGCAGTTGAGGCCTTGATTGATCGCTGCAAAGTAAGCGTCCTTGTTCGCCTCCCAACTGCTGTAATCCAGCGGCGTGCGCCCTGCCTGGACGGCCATTACATCCGCCAGTAACCGGGACAAGCGTCCATTACCTTCGCGGAACGGGTGAATCAGGATGAACTCCACATGAGTCAAGGCGATCGCCTTGATCAATGCTTCGTCCGTACAACTACTGCAAGGTGTGAATCTGGCAAGACATTCTTTTTCGAAATCAACGAGCAGCCGGGGAATTTGCGGCGCTGCCGCGAAGAAAAAACCTCCCTTGCCCATATTTACCAAACGAATGTCTCCAGCCCACGGATAGATGTTTCCAAGCCATTTTCGATGCCAGTCTTTAAGGTCCTGAACAGTCAATTGTCGATCAGGCAGATCCTTGATCAACACTGACTGATACAGCTTTTCCAGCAGCACCAGTTCCGCCTCGTCCATATCCTTCGGATCGATAATACCTAGCTTATTGGCTAATACCTGTTCATCCGAATCAGGTTCATAGGTACTTTGCGACCCTTCGGCATCGTAGCGGTTGTTCATTTTTCACGCTTCCTGGCCCGACCCACATTATGGAATCAACCATAGGCTCAGAGACTGTGTTTGATCAAACCAGAAAACAAAAACGGCCGCCCCAGGACAGCCGCTTGAGGAGTGATAGCGCAGCTATGCTTCGCTCCAGCACCATTCACACCATATTGTTACGAATCCATTCAACCACCAAAGTACGCTTCGGCACGCAGGGATTCCCGAATCAGCCCCTGAAATCGGCAATCGCATAAGCCGCCAACTTGCCCTGAATGAAGTCAAGAAAGCACTGGATCCGCAGGGCCAACTGCGAGTTGCGGTAGTACACCGCGTTGATGGGTTGGCGATATCCGCTGTTGAACTCCGCCAGCAGCACCTGCAAGCGACCGGCGTTAATGTCGTCGACGATCATGAAGTGCGACAGGCAGGCAATGCCTTGCCCGGCCAGCGCCAGGTGCCTGACCGTCTCGCCACTCGACGCGCTGATCGACGCCTGGATCGGCCAGCGGTCACCGTGGACATAGCGCAGCGGCCATTGGTTGAGGCCTTCGTTATGGGTAAAACCCAGCAGCGTGTGCTCGCTCAAATCCTCGACAGCGCTCGGTACGCCGTGTTGCTCCAGATACGCCGGGCTGGCGACGATGTGCAGCGGGCTGCAACCCAGAGAGCGGGCGTGCAAGGTCGAGTCGGCCAGCGTGCCGATGCGGATAGCGATATCGGTGCTTTGTTCGAGCAGGTCGATGATCAGGTCGTTGCTGTTGAGTTCGAGCTGGATGTCCGGGTAGAGACGGCGGAATTCATCGATGTACGGCACGATGGCGTGCAGCATGAACGGCGAGGCCGCGTTGATTCGCAGACGCCCGGACGGAGTTTGCTGGCGTGAGGACAGGCGCTCTTCGAGTTCGTCCATCTGATCGAGAATCAGTTTGGCGTGTTCGAAGAAATACTTGCCCTCTTCGGTCAGGTCCATGCGCCGCGTGGTGCGGTTGATCAGCGTGGTGTCGAGCTTGGCCTCCAGCCGCGACAGCGTGCGGCTGACCGCCGACGGCGTTTGCCCGACTTGTTCAGCCGCAGCCGAAATCGACCCGCACTCAATCACGCAGACGAAAATCTGCAACTCATCGGATCTGGCTTTCACGTGTGTACCTTATCGATAGTCCTGCGCCGCTTCAGATATCGATAGTAGCCGAGCGTTATGCATTAAGGCCAAACACCTCAGTCAAGTGCTGCTCATAACGCACCACATCGGCTTCGATATTCGGGCGCTTCATCACATCGACACACAAAAAGGTCGGCAAACCGGTCATGCCGAGGAAGGTGTTGGCCTTGTGGAACGGGAAGTACACCGCGTCCACGCCCTTGGCTTCGAAGAAATCGGTCGGGTCGTCGAAGGCTTGCTGCGGTGCGTTCCAGGTCAGCGACAGCATGTATTTTTTACCGTGCAGCAAACCACCGCTGCCGTACTTCTGCGACGCGTCGGAGCGTGTGCGGCCATCGCTGGCGTAGAGGCTGCCGTGACCTTCGGTGAAGACTTCATCGACGTACTTCTTGACGGTCCAGGGCGCGCCCATCCACCAGCCGGGCATCTGATAAATGATCACATCGGCCCAGAGGAATTTGGCGACTTCCTCGGCGATGTCATACCCCTCGTCGATGAATGTGGCTTTCACATCCACACCACCGCGATCCAGCACGCTCAGCGCGGCTTCGTGCAGCGTCGTGTTGTAGCGACCATCGGAGTGGGCAAATTTTTTGCCGCCATTGAGCAACAGGACTTTTTTCATGGGAGAAATCTCGCAAGGTTGAAATTCGATGGCGGCAGAGTAGCCATCAGCCTCGCGTGGAATAAGCGCTCAATCAGCAAAATTCATTTGACCAATACGCACGAATCAATAGGCGATTGTTGCCATAGACTTGCGCCGATTCTGACTGTTAAGGAGATCCTGATGAGCGAACTGCAAGGCTTCATCCTGCACGCCAAGACCCGCCCGGAAAAAGCCGAGGCCTTCGAAGCGTTCTTCCGTGCCTACGTCGAACCGAGCCGCGCCGAACCCGGTTGCATCGAGTACCACATGCTGCGAGACAAACAGGACCCGACGCTGTTTATCTTCTACGAGATCTGGCAATCCCAGGCCCATCTGGACGTGCACTCGAACCTGCCCCATATGAAGCAGTTCCTCGACATGCGCATGGAGTATCTGGAGCGGGATTTCGATATCCGCCCGATCGAGATGCTCAGCACATCGTCCGCTAACCGCTGATCAGCAAGTGACCGCCGAGCACGCCGAGGCCGATGAAGAACACGCGCTTGAACAACACGGCGCTAATCCGCTGGCGCAGCCATTGCCCCAGCAACATGCCGAGCACCGCCGGGATCAGCGCCAGCAGCGACGCGCTCAACTCGCCACCGCCGAGGGCGCCGCGCCATAACAGGCCGGCGGCCAACGCGAGGGTCGAGACGGTGAACGACAGGCCCAGCGCCTGCACCAGTTGATCCTTGTTCAAGCCCAGCGCTTGCAGATAAGGCACCGCCGGAATCACGAAGACACCGGTGGCCGAGGTGATGACGCCCGTCAGCACACCGCAGAGCGGACCGAGCCAACGTTCGGTGCTACCGCCGACGCGCAAGGTCGGCAGGAACAACCCGCTCAAGGCGTACATCAACAGCGCCCCCCCCAGCCCCCGCACCACCCAATGCCCACCGGCCATGCCGATCCACACTGTACCGGCGCCAGTGCCGATAAATATCGCCAATAGCATCGGCCATAACCGGTTCAACAACCCGCGCAAATGACCGCCGAAGGCCAGTTGCCAGATGTTGGTCAACGTTGCGGGAACAATCAGCAACGCCGCAGCCTGCGACGGTGCCATAGCCAGACCGAGCAAGCCCATGGCAATGGTCGGCAGACCCAGGCCGATCACACCTTTGATCATCCCGGCCAGCAGGAAGGTGGCGATAACCAATAACGACAGGGCCAAACCCAGATTTTGATAGAACGCGGCAAGTGTATTCATGGGGCTATCGTGGGCCCTGAAGGTTGCCTTGAAAATCTGCCATATACTGAGGCTGCCTCTTGCTTTACAAGAGGCAATGATCGTTCCCACGCTCTGCGTGGGAACGCAGCCCGTGACGCTCCGCGTCACATGCCGAAGCGGACGCAGAGTGTCCAGCGAGGCATTCCCACGCAGAGCGTGGGAACGATCCGGGACACTGTATGCACTTCGACCTCACCGACCTGCGCCTCTACCTGAACATCCTCGACACCGGCAACATCACCGCCGGTGCCGCCCGCAGCCATTTATCACTGGCGGCGGCGAGCGCACGAATCCGCGCGATGGAAGCTTCACTGGGCATCGAGTTTCTTGAGCGAGGTCGCCGCGGTGTCAGCCCGACTCCAGCCGGCAAGGCGCTGGCGCAGCACGCCCAAGTCCTGTTGCAACAGGCCGAGCGCATGCAGCAGGACCTGATCGAATACGCCAAAGGCGTCAAAGGCCAGGTGCGGTTGTTGTGCAATACCACGGCAATCACTGAGTACCTGCCGGAATTGCTGGCAGACTTTCTGCGCGACCATCCGAACCTCGACATCGACCTGCAAGAGCTGCCCAGCACACGCATCACCCACGCCTTGCGCCAGGGTGCGGCAGACCTTGGGGTCGTGTCCGACGCCGTGGATACCGACGGCCTGCAAACCCGCTATTTCCGTGACGACCCACTGGTGCTGATCCTGCCGCGAGATCACCCCTTGGCCGATACCGGACCATTAAGCTTCAGCGCCACCTTGCACCACGATTACGTCGGCCTGAACGCCAACAGCGCCTTGGCCGTTTACCTGGAAGAACAGGCCCTGCACAGCGGCCTGCGGATGCAGGTCCGCATCCGCGCCGATGGTTTCGAGGGCGTGATGCGCATGGTCGCCCGGGGAGCCGGGCTGGCGATCGTACCCTTGGCGGCGGTCGAACGCTGGCCGGCTGAAACAGCCTTCAAAAGCGTCGTACTGGAAGAACCGTGGGCTCGCCGCAAACTGTTGCTGTGCGCCCGGGACCTCACCGTACTGCCCGGTTATGCCCAGGCCTTGCTGAACGCCTTGACTCTCCCCTAGAGGGGCAGACTTTTGCCCGCAGGAAAATCTTTGAGAGTTTGCGCGTTTCTGGACAGCTCAATGTCGAATACAGACAACTGAGCGGAGCATGGGCGCTATAGGGTGCGACTTCAGTTCTTCAGTACCACTTTCTATATTCCAAGGCCCGGAGTCCACATGACCGCACCGATTACCGTTCTTCGCGACACTCACCCGTTGCCCGTGCTCGACGCCTGCAAATGGGAAAAGCTCGAAGGCGATCCGCACACCGTCAACCTCAACGCGTACACCAGCGAAGATGGCAGCAAGATCATGGGCACCTGGATCTGCACGCCGGGCAAGTGGTATGTGGAATACG
This sequence comes from Pseudomonas sp. GM18, assembly GCF_000282195.1. Lineage (GTDB taxonomy): Bacteria > Pseudomonadota > Gammaproteobacteria > Pseudomonadales > Pseudomonadaceae > Aquipseudomonas. The sequence continues at coordinate 7,228 of NZ_AKJT01000004.1, read as the reverse complement.
TGAAGTGGGAATACTGCCACTTCCAGGAAGGCTACTGCATCATCACCCCGGAAGGCATGGCGCCGATCCATCTGCGCGCCGGTGACATTTTCGTCATCGAGCCGGGCATGAAAGGCACGTGGGAAGTGGTTGAAACCGTACGTAAGTATTTCGTGTTTGCCTGATACAAAAAACCGAGAGAGCACCCGACGTGGTCTCTCGGTAAAAAAATTGCTGTGCTGTCCCAAAAAGATCGTCCGAGCGCGGCCCGAGCCTTCGGCAGCTCCTACACGGGCTTGCGATAGCTGTTGATGATCGCCGAGAAGTCCTTGCCCCCTTCTCCACGCTGGCTCATCGCCTGATACAACTGCTGGGCCACCGCGCCGAGCACGACCGGTTGGTGCGCCTGACGTGCCGCCTCAGTGGCCAGCCCCAGATCCTTGAGCATCAGTTCGGCACCGAAACCGCCGGTATAACCGCGCGAGGCTGGCGCTGTTTCGACGATGCCCGGCCACGGGTTGTACATCTCCGAACTCCAGCAGCGCCCGGTTGAACTGTTGATGACGCCCGCCAGCACGGTTGTGTCGATCCCCAGGGCGCTGCCCAGCGCCATGGCTTCGCTGACACCGACCATGGAAATCCCCAGCAGCAGGTTGTTGCAGATCTTGGCGATTTGCCCAGTGCCGACTTCGCCGCAGTGGACGATGTTGCGGCCCATCTGCGCCAGCACCGGTTGCAGGGTGGCGAACAGTTCAGGCGTGGCGCCGACCATGAAGGTCAGCGTCCCGGCCGCTGCACCGCCAGTGCCACCGGAAACCGGTGCATCGGCCATGGCCACGTCTTGCTTTGCTGCCGCTGCGGCCACGTCACGCGCCGTCTGCGGATCGATGGTGCTGCAATCCACCGCTGGCACGCCTTTGGCGATTCCCGCCAGCACGCCGTCTTCACCCAGCCAGACGCTACGCACATGGGCCGCTGCCGGCAGCATGGTGATCACCAGTTGCACGTCTTTCGACGCTTCCTTCGGTGAAGTGCTGATGGTGCCGCCGAGTTGAGCCAGTTCGGCCAGCACGGTTTGATTGAGGTCAAACAGGTTCAGCGAATGGCCGGCCTTGATCAGGTTGCGCGCCATCGGCGCGCCCATGTTGCCGAGACCGATAAAAGCGATTTTCATGTCCGGCTCCTTAACGCAAGTGAATGGTGGTGTTCACACCGTGGTTGATGCTGTCGTCATCGAACCAACGCGCGGTGACAGTCTTGGTTTGAGTGTAGAACTGCACCACTTGCTTGCCATACGGACCGAGGTCGCCAAGTTTGGAACCACGGGAGCCGGTGAAGCTGAAGAACGGCACCGGCACCGGAATCGGGATGTTGATGCCGACCTGGCCAACGTCGATTTCCGTCTGGAATTTGCGCGCCGCCGCACCGCTCTGGGTGAACAGGCCGGTGCCGTTGCCGAACGGGTTGGCGTTGACCAGCGCGATGGCCTCATCGAGGGTGTCGACTTCCAGCACCACCAGCACCGGGCCAAAGATTTCCTGGGTGTAGATCTGCATCTCGGGTGTCACGCCGGAGAACAGGGTCGGGCCGACAAAGTTGCCCTGCTCGTAGCCCGGAACAGTGATGTCGCGACCGTCCAGCTCCAGCTTGGCGCCTTCCTTGATCCCGCTTTCGATCAGGTCGAGAATCCGCGCCTTGGCTCGTTTGGAAATCACCGGACCAACATCAGTGCCCGGCTCGCTGCCGGCATTGACCTTGAGTTTCTGCGCCAGCGCTTTCAAATCCGGTAGCCATTGCTTGGCCGCGCCCACCAGCACCACCACCGAGGTGGCCATGCAGCGCTGCCCGGCCGCACCGAAACCGGCGCCGACCAGTGCATTGAGCGCTTGCTCGCGATTGGCATCGGGCAGCACAACGGCGTGGTTCTTGGCACCCATCATCGATTGCACGCGCTTGCCGTGTTTGCCGGCCAGATCGTAGACATGCGTGCCGACCGCGGTCGAACCGACGAACGAAACAGCCTTGATGTCCTTGTGGGTGCAAAGCGCGTCCACCACATCCTTGCCGCCATGAACGACGTTGAGCACACCCGGCGGAATGCCGGCTTCAATCGCCAGTTCCACCAGCAGCATGGTCGACATCGGATCCTGCTCGGAAGGCTTGAGCACGAAGGTGTTGCCGCAGGCGATGGCCATCGGGAACATCCACAGCGGAATCATCGCCGGGAAGTTGAACGGGGTAATACCGGCGCAGACGCCGATCGGCTGACGCAGGGTGTAGGTATCGACACCGCCAGCGACGTTCTCGGCGAACTCACCCATTTGCAGGCTGCCAATGGAGCAGGCGTGTTCAACCACTTCCAGGCCACGGAAGATATCGCCTTCAGCATCGGCGATGGTTTTGCCCTGCTCATTGCTGAGTACCACGGCAATACGCTTGGAGTGCTCGCGAATCAGCGCCTGAAGCTTGAGCATGATGCGCATCCGCGCGCCGATTGGCGTCAGCTTCCAGGTCTGAAAGGCGCGATGGGCGGCGCTGATGGCGGCATCGACTTCAGCAGCGGTCGCGAAGGGGACTTTGGCCAGCACTTGCTGGGTCGCCGGGTTGACGATGTCGTGCCATTCGGTGGTCTGGGATTCGACCCACTCGCCATCGATCAATAACTTGACCTTTTGTACGGTGGTTTCTAGCGATGCGTTCATGTTGGGTCTCCGGGACGTTGTTCTTATTTAGAGAGCTATCTTGGGAGCCAAGGCGAGAAAGTCGCCTTGAGATGAGGCGTGTGTCGCGAGTTGGTTGTCGGACTGTTTTTGGAGTATAGATGTGCAAACTTCTAATAAGAACGCACATAAAAGCCGGTCCATCATGCAAAAAAACATCACGTCTTTAGGCTCGTTGAACTGGGATGACCTCAAGTTTTTCCTCGAGGTTGCCCGCACACGCAAGGCCAGCACTGCGGCCAAGCGCCTGGCGGTGGACTACACCACCGTGTCGCGGCGCATCAGTTCGCTGGAGGCCTCGTTGGGCACGCTGTTGTTCGAGAAGTCCCGCACCAGCGGCTTCGTCCTGACAGCAGAAGGCCAGCGTCTGCTGGGTTACGCCGAGTCGATCGAAAGCACCCTGCACATGGCCTGCGAGCAGGTTTCAGGCTCAGGCGTCGCGTTGTCCGGGCATGTGCGCATGGGTTGTACTGAAGGGTTCGGCAGCTTTTTCATCACCCCGCAGCTAAGCCACTTCGTCGACGCCTACCCGGCGATCTCGGTGGACATCCTGCCGCTGCCGCACTTCATCAGCCTGTCCAAGCGTGAAGCAGACATCGTCATTGCGCTGGAGCGACCGGAACACGGCCCTTATGTCTGCTGCAAACTCTGCGACTATCGATTGCAGCTGTACGCGACCCAGGATTATCTGGACAAGCACCCACCGATCCGCCGCCCGGCAGATTTGAGCAAGCATCAATTCATCAGTTATGTGGACGATCTGGCGTTCAGCTCGGAGCTGCTGTACCTGGCGAATGTGCTGCCCGGTGCCAGTGCCAATCTGCGCAGCACCAGTGTGATCGCGCAGTTCGTGGCGGCGCAGCAAGGACGGTCACTGGCGATTCTGCCGTGCTTCCTGGCGGCTCAGGACCCGCGGTTGCTGCCGGTGTTGCCGCAAGAAATCACCATCACCCGGCAGTTCTGGATGTACTGCCGCGAAGACCTGCGCAAGCTCAAGCGGATCACGTTGTTGTGGGACTACATCCGCGCCGTCACCGAGGACAATCAAGCGCTGTTGATGGGGGAAAGCCGGGAGATGGTGTTCGCCGATTAATCGGCACTCACCACGATCGACACCCGGCGGTTCTCGGTGCGCCCCGCCGCGGTGGCGTTGGAGGCGACGGGCTTGCTGCTGCCCAGGCCGCGCAGCTGGATGTTTTGTTCTTTTATGCCGACAGCGGCCAAGGCATTGCCGACGCTTTTCGCGCGACGCAGGGAAAGCTGTTCGTTATAGGACTCTTTGCCCGAGGCATCGGTGTGGCCGTCGACTCTCACTCGCTCGATTCCCACACTCAACAACGCCTTGCCAATGCGCTCGACGATCTCGGTACTGGTGGGGTTGAGGTGTTCGATATCACTGCCGAACAGCACTTTGTCGGACAGGCCAAACGCCCAGCCATCGTCAGTCATCTCGAAACCTTGCTGCTTCAGCACAGCGATCTGCGCCGGGGTCAGGCCTTTCTGTGATGTCGTCTGGCAACCGGTCGCCAGCAAGGCCATGAATAAGGTGATCGTAAAAAATCGCAGAGAACGCTGAGTGAATGTGAACACAGAAATTAGCTCCTGGTTTGAACATCGGCGACAGAGTGCTCCGACCCTGCCGTGTGGTGAGCGCCTCGGGAAAGGCGTTTGGCCTGATACATCGCGGCGTCGGCAGCATCGAGCAGCCCCCCCGGCGTAAGCCCATGATCCGGGTACACGGCGATGCCGATACTGAGTGAAGTCAGCACTTGGGTACTGCCCGGCAACGGGATTGGCGCTTCCATGCTGGCAATGATTTTGTCGGCAATCCGTTCGGCGTCTTCGGTCTTGTGCAGCGGCGTCAACAGCACGGCAAACTCGTCGCCGCCCAGTCGCGCCACCAGATCCTCTTCACGCAACTGCGCACGAACCCGGGTCGCCACGGCGATGAGCACCGCATCACCGGCAGCGTGACCAAAGTTGTCGTTGATCTCCTTGAACCGGTCGCTGTCGAGAAACAGCACGGCCACTCGCTCATCGAGCTTGCCGGCATTGCGCAAGGCGCGCATCAGGCGGCCTTCGAAAAACGCCCGATTCGGCAACCCGGTAAGGCTGTCATGGCTGGCCTGGTGGGCCAGGGTTTCGTTTTCGCTTTGCAGGTGGGTCTGCCAGGACTCGAGCTCGTCGAGCAAGGCATTGAAGTCGTTGCCCAGGTTGTCGAGTTCGGCAATGTCGGCGGACGGTACACGCCGGTCGAAGGCACGCTCGCTGCGGGCGGCGTGAGCCACGGCAGCCAGGCTGCGCAACGGGCCGGTGATCCCTCGCAATTGCCGACGCGCCAGATAAAGCGCTACCCAGGCACTGACAGCGGTACACAAGACGATTCCCACCAGACCACTGAGCAAGAAACGCATCAGGCTCCCACCGTGACCGATGAGCAGGATGCTACCGATTTCCTGACCTTGATGGGTGATCGGCATGCTGATGGGTTTTTCCAGAATCGTTCGGGCGATCTGCATTTCAAGATCGGAGAGCCAGCCCGTTGCCGGTCGTTGCCAACGCGCGAGCAACTCGCCTTGCTCGTCCATCACTTGTGCATCAGCCACTTCTTCAGTGGACGCGATCAATGCCAGTGCTTCGGTGGCGGCAGCCTTGTCGTTGAACACCACCGCGGCTTCCACGGTGTAGTTGATCGAACGGGCAATCAGATGCAGGTTGTGATCGGCATAGACCCGTAAAGCCAGAACACCCAGCAGGGTCAATGAAACACTGGCCATGGCCACGCCCACCAGGGCGACGATCAAATGTCCACGACCGATAACCGACCCCAGGGTCGGACGTATACGAGGTTTAAATAGACTCATGGGGCCGCCGGCGTGCGGCGCGACAGTTGCAGCACACTGGGGTGAATGCGTACACCGCTGCGAGCGACCGAGTCGAGGTTGACCTCGAAGGACACCTGTTCATCACCGACCCGCAGGCAGAACAGGCTGCCGACAGTGCATTGATCGCCGCCTTCGCTGATGCTCACCACCGGGCGCCCCGTCAATGAGGCAAATAGCCGACTGCGTTCATCGCTGGTCAGCTTGCCGATGTACACCGCATCGCATTCACTGGCGATGGCCGGGTTATCGGCCAACAACCGTCGTACGGTAACCGGTCGACCCGTGGCTTGTTTGGTGCCTTTGACCAGGTCGTCGGTGTATTCAGTGGGGCCGACCACGCACAGACGCAGCTGTTGGGGCTCAACAGGCCATCGGGCATAACTGAGGATCCCGAGCACCACCTGAGTGACCGAGCTGGCGCGCTTGTCGGCCTTGCTCACGGCAGTTTCCGGCTGAGCGCAGACAACGCCCGTCAACAAACAGAGAAGGCCGGCAAGTAGCACTTGCTTGCAGCCAACGACGCGCTCCGTCGCCCAGACAGCCAACTTCATGCAGGAATTCTCTACGATCGCAACAAGATGATGCCGCAACGATAGCACAGCACTGAAACACCAGCGAGGCGACGCACCACGGCACATCGGACAGATTCCGGCGTCTGGCACCGCCACTCAATGGCTCGGCGAGGTACCCTCTTCCAGCTCCAGCATTAACCCGCTCAAGCGCTTGACCTTGCGCCGCACGGCCTCTTCGAACACGCCGGTTCGAGGCTCAATCAGGGTGAACCAGTCTTTGGCCCGGGTTATCCCGGTGTAGATCAGTTCCTTGGTGAGCACTGGATTCAAAGCATCCGGCAGAATCAACGCCGTATGGGCAAATTCCGAGCCCTGGGATTTGTGCACGGTCATGGCATACACCGTGTCGACATCGTTGAGTCGGCTTGGCAGGACAAAGCGCACACCGCCCTGCCCGTCATTGCGCGGGAAGGCCACTCGCAGCACGTGCCGCCCGGCCTCGGGGCCTTCACGCTCCGGCAGCTTGAGGGCAATGCCAATGTCACCGTTCATCAAACCCAGGCCATAGTCGTTGCGGGTCATCAGCACGGGCCGACCTTCGTACCACTGATGGTCGCTGTCAATCAGCCGGGCCTTGAGCAGCGCATCGGTCACGCGCTGGTTCAAACCTTCCACCCCCCAAGGCCCTTTACGTACGGCACACAGCAGCTGGAAAGCGTCGAAGGCTTGCAGCACCACGCGAGCCCAATCGGCCCAGCATGGATCGTCGAGCGGGCGGTCGAACGATGGTCGCTGACTGCGCAAAAGACTCAGGTAATGCCGATAACCTTGCGGTCCCCCGCCATGGCCCTCGAGCAACAAGCGCTCCAGAGCACGGTCCTGCTCCCCCTTGAGGGCCAGGGAAAATACGTCGTCATGACTTGCAGCAGCCAATAACTTGCGCGCGTCCTCGGGGTGCTGTTGGTTGACCCAACGGGCCAACTGACCAATGCCGCTACCCTCGCCGAAGCGCCGTGAGTGGCGCAGCATCACGACTTGCTGGGCCAGTGGATGTGCGCCGTGGGTGTCTTCCCGCAAACCGCTGGCATCGAGGCGTTCACCACTGACCGCCTCCAGCCACTGGCGGGGCTGC
>NZ_AKJT01000003.1 GCF_000282195.1 Pseudomonas sp. GM18 | reverse complement strand
ACTCGCAGATGATCCGCCCGTTTCGTGCTGAAACCGAACGCTACGGCCACTACTCGGTCGCCGGTGAAAGCGTCTGGGACCACCCGTTCCTGTGGGGTTCCAAGCGTACCGGTCCGGACCTGGCCCGTGTCGGCGGTCGTTACTCCGATGACTGGCAGCGTGCGCACTTGTACAACCCGCGCAACGTGGTGCCCGAGTCGAAAATGCCGGCCTACCCGTTCCTCGTGGAAAACAAGCTCGACGGCAAAGACACCGCCAGGAAAATGGAAGTCTTGCGCACGCTCGGCGTCCCTTACACCGACGAAGACATCGCCGGCGCCAAGGATGCTGTGAAGGGCAAAACCGAAATGGACGCGCTGGTGGCCTATCTGCAAGGCCTGGGCACCATCATCAAAAGCAAACGGTGATTTAGATGGATATCGGGATGATTCGTGGCCTGGGCACCGTTGTTGTGATGGTGGCCTTCATCGGTCTGGCGTTGTGGGTATTCAGCCCCAAGCGCAAGTCGGAGTTTGAAGACGCGACCTTGCTGCCTTTCGCGGATGATCCCGAAGCCATCAAGCACGTCGAGCAAGCTTCTAGGAGTAACAAAGAATGACTACGTTCTGGAGTCTGTACGTCACAGTCCTCAGTCTCGGCACCATCTTCGCCCTGACCTGGCTGCTGCTGTCCACCCGCAAGGGCCAGCGCGCCGAGCAGACCGACGAGACGGTCGGCCACTCCTTCGACGGGATCGAGGAGTACGACAACCCACTGCCGAAATGGTGGTTCATGCTGTTCGTGGGCACCATCATCTTCGCCCTTGGCTACCTGGTCCTGTACCCGGGCCTGGGTAACTGGAAAGGCCTGCTGCCGGGTTACAGCTACCTCGATAACGACAAGCAGACCGCGTTCGCCAACGGCCAGACCGGCTGGACCGGCGTCCACGAGTGGGAAAAGGAAATGGCCAGGTCGGACGCCAAGTTCGGCCCGATCTTCGCCAAGTTCGCTTCCATGCCAATCGAAGAAGTCGCCAAGGACCCGCAAGCCCTGAAGATGGGTGGCCGCCTGTTCGCCTCCAACTGCTCGGTCTGCCACGGTTCCGACGCGAAAGGCGCTTATGGCTTCCCTAACCTGACCGACGCCGACTGGCGCTGGGGCGGTGAAGCGGCAACCATCAAGACCACCATCATGGGCGGCCGTCACGCCGTGATGCCGGCCTGGGCCGAAGTGATCGGCGAACAAGGCGTCAGCGACGTTGCCGCTTACGTGCTGACCAACCTCGATGGCCGCAAACTGCCGGAAGGCGCCAAGGCTGACCCGGTTGCCGGCCAGAAGCTGTTCGCTGCCAACTGCGTGGCTTGCCACGGTCCGGAAGGCAAAGGCACCCCGGCCATGGGCGCCCCTAACCTGACCCACCCGGCAGCGTTCATCTACGGTTCGAGCTTCGCTCAACTGCAGCAGACCATCCGTTACGGCCGTCAGGGCCAGATGCCTGCGCAAGAACAGCTGCAAGGCAACGACAAGGTTCACCTGTTGGCCGCTTACGTCTACAGCCTCTCTCACGGTGAGAAGGCTCCGGTGGCAGACGCTCAGTAAGGCACCTGCTGCAAAGCAACAAAAAGGCCCCGCCAGTTCAATGGCGGGGCCTTTTTTACGCCTCGAAAACAGTGTTTAACGCACGGGAACCGTTTCGATTTCCCGCTGCTCAGACCACTTGTTGTTCTTCACCAGATTGACCGTCAAGCTTTTCCAGTCTTCCGAGAAGCGGGTGGTTACGTATGTCTGGGCGGAGGCCCCGCCACTGAGAAAGACCGGAACATCACCAAAATACTTCCACTTGTTGTAATCCCACCATTCACCGCCATCCCGATGAAAATGCCCGGCAAACACCGCAGTGACCTTATAGTCCTGAATCAGGGTCCTGAACCTGTCAATCTGCTCGTCGCTGCCCTTCCAGCCATCAGGTTTGTGCATGTTCAGCATAATGATCCTGCCCTGCTGGCGGGCCTGCTTCAGATCCCGTTCGAGCCAGTCCAGGGCGTCAGTGATGGTGTAACGGGTCGGAATACCCCAGTTCCAGGCAGTAAACGCGGTGGTGTACGTCGGCTCGTTATGTAACTGCACCAGATGCACCAACCCGAAGTTCGTTGAGTAAGCCATGCTGCCGCTCACCTGATTGACGATCAGCCCCTCTTTTTCCACTTTCAAGTCCATTGAAGTCGGACGATTGGCATGGTGCTCCATAAAATCTACGATACTGCCCGCCGCACAACTATTTAACAGGCAATCATCGACGTTATTCTGGTAGTCATGATTACCCAACCCGTAGTCGTATTCCTTCTGCAGGTGTTTATCAAGGACTGGCTTTATATAAGAACGCTGCCATCCATGTCCGAACGCCGTCATATCCCCATTGATCATGACAGGTACTTTAGCGGCGCCGCCATGGGAGGCTCTGAAAGTTGCGATATCGGAATATTGGGCGTCGATCAGAATTTTAGACTGTTTTTCCTGTTCACTACCGGATTCCGGCAAGCCTAAATCGGTGGCTTCGGTCCAAGGGTATTGGGGGTCTGAGGCAAAGACGAAATGCCGTGGAGTAAAGTGGCCTGCCGCATTGGTGGAAGTAACCAAAACAAAGAGCGCCACGCCAACACAGTATTTGGCCATTGATAGTAATTGCATTTGAATTCCATTTCATTATTAATAAAAGAAAATAGCTTTTTTTAAAGAAGCATCAAACTTGCACGACAACGCTATAACAACGACAACCCCAACACAAACTTAAACTTCAACCAGATCAATAGCACATGTTACGATTCAGCCAATCACCCTTAAAAGACAACTCACAACTTAATAAAAAAATTACAACTTCGCGAATATTCAACCACACTATCGGCGCTTCGATCACGCGACTCGTGCACCCTGTCTTCCCTTTGACCGTTTAGGTGCCGACCGCGCCAAAACCGTCCATACTTCACAAGTCAATTGATCTGAATCACGTTTTGTTACATCCGCTACACCATTCAGGATTTTCCACCAACGCGACCAAAGGTCGCACCCTTTAGCTAGAGCCACAGGCGTATCATTGCGCCACTGCAACACCTCTTTTTTGACCGCGGTCGGCACGTACTGACCGAGGCATTTTTCCACTGCCGTGGGATGCAATGATGAGCAATCAGATTCCGGTACACGACGTCACTCCACCTGCCAAGAACGCAAACAACAGCGTCGACCTCTACGCCTCTCGAGAAAAGATCTACACCCGAGCCTTCACCGGTCTGTTCCGCAACCTGCGGATGACGGGCGGTGCCGCGCTGTTCCTGCTGTATTTCGGCACGGTGTGGCTGAGCTGGGGCGGTCACCAGGCTGTCTGGTGGAACCTGCCGGAGCGCAAATTCTTTATTTTTGGCGCGACCTTCTGGCCGCAGGATTTCATCCTGCTCTCGGGCATTCTGATCATCAGCGCCTTCGGCCTGTTCTTCATTACCGTGTATGCCGGTCGGGTCTGGTGCGGCTACACCTGCCCGCAAAGCGTCTGGACCTGGATCTTCATGTGGTGCGAAAAGGTCACCGAAGGCGACCGCAACCAGCGCATCAAGCTCGACAAGGCGCCGATGAGCGCCAACAAATTCCTGCGCAAATTCAGCAAGCACACGATGTGGCTGCTGATCGGTTTCGTGACCGGCATGACCTTCGTCGGCTACTTCTCGCCGATTCGTGAACTGGTGATCGACTTCTTTACCGGTGAAGCCGATGGCTGGTCGTATTTCTGGGTCGGTTTCTTCACCCTCGCCACCTACGGCAACGCCGGCTGGTTACGCGAACAGGTGTGCATTTACATGTGCCCGTACGCCCGCTTCCAGAGCGTGATGTTCGATAAAGATACGCTGATCGTCTCCTACGACCCGCGCCGTGGTGAAAGCCGTGGCCCGCGCAAGAAAGGCATCGACTACAAGGCTCAGGGCCTGGGTGATTGCATCGACTGCACCATGTGCGTCCAGGTCTGCCCCACCGGCATCGACATCCGCGACGGCCTGCAAATCGAATGCATCGGCTGCGCGGCCTGCATTGACGCCTGCGACAGCATCATGGACAAGATGGATTACCCGCGCGGCCTGATCAGCTACACCACCGAGCACAACCTGTCGGGGCAAAAAACCCATAAACTGCGCCCGCGCCTGATCGGCTACGCCCTGGTGTTGCTGACCATGATCGCATTGCTGGTGACCGCGTTCTTCATGCGCTCGCTGGTCGGTTTCGATGTCAGCAAGGATCGCGTGCTGTACCGCGAGAACGCCGAAGGCCGGATCGAAAACGTCTACAGCCTGAAGATCATGAACAAGGATCAGCGCGACCACACCTACGTGCTGGAAGCCACCGGCCTGCCGGACCTCAAGCTGCAAGGCAAGCGCGAGATCAAAGTCGCGGCCGGGGAAATTTTCAGCCAGCCGGTCGAATTGTCCAGCTCACCGGAGCAACTGCCGTCGAGCACCAACGAGGTGAAATTCATCCTCAAGGATGCCGATGACGCCAGCGTCCACGTTGAAGCCAAGAGCCGATTCATCGGCCCACAAATTCGTTGAGAGAAGTGATCATGCCCGCAGCAACTGCCGCAAGTCCCTGGTACAAGCACCTTTGGCCGTGGATCATCATCGCCATCCTGGCCTGCTCGGTGACCTTGACCCTGTCGATGGTGACCATCGCGGTGAACAACCCGGACAACCTGGTCAACGACAACTATTACGAGGCCGGCAAAGGCATCAACCGCTCCCTGGACCGTGAACTGCTGGCCCAGACCCTGCAACTGCGTGCCAGCGTGCACCTGGATGAGGTGACCGGCGAAGTCGACTTGCGCCTGAGCGGCAATAGCACGCCTGCAACCCTTGAATTGAACCTGATTTCGCCGACCCAGCCGGAAAAAGATCGCAAGATCACCCTGGCCCGCAGCGAAACCGAACAGGGTCGCTACATCGGCCAGTTGAGCGACAAGGTTGAAGGCCGCCGTTTCGTTGAGTTGTTGGGTGTACAGGATGACAAGATCTGGCGCATGTTCGAGGAGGAACAGGTCAGCCATGCCAAGGATCTGCTGCTCGGTGACGAGCCGTTGCAAGGCGCCGAAGACCTGAAGAAATAAAGCCCTACTCTGATCGTTCCCACGTCGAGGCGTCGAACCGTCTGCGTGGGAACGCAGCCAGGGACGCTCCGCGTCCCAGCCGAAGCGGACGCGGAGCGTCCGGGGAGGCATTCCCACGCAGAGCGTGGGAACGATCATCGGACAACGCCTCATGACTACCCCAACCCCCTGCTACCACTGCGCCCTGCCCGTCCCGGCCGGTAGCCGCTTTACCGCCGCCGTCCTCGGGGATACCCGCGAGTTCTGCTGCCCGGGTTGCCAGGCGGTGGCCGAAGCCATCGTGGCCGGTGGGCTGGAAAGTTATTACCAGCATCGCAGCGAAGCCTCGGCCAACCCCGAAGCCTTGCCGGTGCAGTTGGTCGACGAGCTGGCGCTGTATGATCGCGCCGATGTGCAGCAACCCTTTGTCCGTCACGAAGGCGAACTCGCCGAAACCACTCTGTTGATGGAAGGCATCAGTTGCGCCGCCTGCGGCTGGCTGATCGAAAAGCATCTTCGCAGCCTGCCGGCGGTGGCCGAAGCACGCCTGAACCTGTCCAACCATCGCCTGCACGTGCGCTGGGCCGACGCGCAATTGCCGTTGAGCCAGGTGCTCAGCGAATTGCGCCACATCGGTTACGCCGCCCATCCGTACCAGGCCGACCGCGCCAGCGAACAACTGGCCAGCGAAAACCGTCTGGCCCTGCGCCAACTCGGGGTCGCCGGGTTGCTGTGGTTCCAGGCGATGATGGCGACCATGGCCACCTGGCCGGAATTCAACATCGACCTCAGCCCCGAACTGCATACCATCCTGCGCTGGGTCGCGCTGTTTCTCACCACGCCGATCGTGTTCTACAGCTGCGCACCGTTCTTCAAAGGGGCGATGCGCGATCTGCGCACCCGGCACCTGACCATGGACGTCTCGGTGTCGCTGGCAATCGGTAGTGCCTATATTGCCGGGATCTGGACGTCGATCACCGGGGTCGGCGAGCTGTATTTCGATGCGGTGGGGATGTTTGCGCTGTTCCTGTTGGCCGGGCGCTATCTGGAACGCCGCGCCCGGGAACGCACCGCCGCCGCGACCGCACAACTGGTCAATCTGTTGCCCGCCTCCTGCCTGCGGCTGAGCGCTGACGGTCAGAGCGAGCGGATTCTGCTCAGCGAGTTGCGCGTGGGCGATCAGGTGCTGGTGCACCCTGGCGCTATCCTGCCGGCCGACGGCAAAATCCTCGATGGTCAGTCGAGCATCGACGAATCCCTGCTCACCGGCGAATACCTGCCACAACCACGGACCCTGGGCGACGCTGTCACCGCCGGCACCTTGAACGTCGAGGGTGCGTTGACCGTGGAAGTCCTGGCGCTGGGTCAAGACACGCGCCTGTCGGCCATCGTCCGCCTGCTGGATCGCGCCCAGGCCGAAAAACCGCGGCTGGCGGAAATCGCCGACCGCGCCGCGCAGTGGTTTTTACTGCTGACGCTTATCGCAGTGGCCGTCATCGGCCTGCTCTGGTGGGAGCTGGACTCATCGCGAGCGTTCTGGATTGTCCTGGCGATGCTGGTTGCGACCTGCCCCTGCGCCTTGTCCCTGGCCACGCCGACCGCCCTCACCGCCGCCACCGGCACGCTGCACAAGCTGGGGCTTTTGCTGACGCGCGGCCATGTACTGGAAGGCCTGAACCAGATCGACACGGTGATTTTCGACAAGACCGGCACCCTCACCGAAGGTCGTCTGGCCTTGCGTTCGATCCGGCCGCTTGGGGCACTGGCCAGCGATCAATGCCTGAGCCTCGCCGCCGCCCTGGAAAACCGCTCCGAACACCCGATCGCCCGGGCTTTTGGCCGCGCACCGCTGGCCGCCGAAGAAGTCCACAGCACGCCGGGCCTGGGCCTCGAAGGCTTGGTCGGCGCGCAACGCCTGCGCATTGGCCAAGCGGGTTTTGTCTGCGAGCTCAGCGGCGCTCAAGTGCCGGTGATGCCCGATGAACCCGGCCAATGGCTGCTGCTCGGCGACAGCCAGGGACCACTGGCATGGTTCGTCCTCGATGACCGTTTGCGCGCTGACGCCCCCGTCCTCCTGGCGGCGTGCAAGGCTCGCGGCTGGCGCACCTTGCTGCTGTCCGGCGACAGCTCGCCGATGGTCGCCAGCGTCGCCGCAGAATTGGGCATCGACGAGGCCCGTGGCGGTTTGCGTCCGGACGATAAATTGCAGGTGCTGCAACAGCTGCACCAGGAAGGTCGCAAGGTGTTGATGCTCGGTGACGGGGTCAACGACGTGCCGGTGCTGGCCGCCGCCGACATCAGCGTGGCGATGGGCTCGGCCACCGATCTGGCGAAAACCAGTGCCGACGCAGTTCTGCTGTCGAACCGCCTCGATGCGCTGGTGCAAGCCTTCAGCCTGGCCCGTCGCACCCGTTGGGTCATCATCGAGAACTTGCTGTGGGCAGCGCTGTACAATGGCCTCATGTTGCCATTCGCCGCCCTCGGCTGGATCACTCCGGTATGGGCCGCGGTCGGCATGTCCATCAGTTCGTTGACCGTGGTGTTGAATGCTTTGCGCCTGACTCGCCTGCCGAGCGCGCCAGCCACCAGCGCCACGCCAGAAACCCGTCCGCTGCCGGCTTGAGCCGCGCGGGCATGGAGTCCAGATGCCAGCTCTCTACGTGATGATCCCGGCCGCGCTGCTGATCGTGGCCATCGCTATCTACATCTTCTTCTGGGCGGTCGACAGCGGTCAGTACGACGACCTCGACGGCCCGGCCCACAGCATCCTGTTCGACGACCAGGACCCGAAGCACACGGCAGCGGTCGACGAGGCCAGCGGCCATCCGGCCAAACCGGACGACAAGGCGCCGCCCCATGCTTGAGCTGGCGCCACTGTTGGTCTCTGCGCTGATCCTCGGCCTGCTCGGTGGCGGCCATTGCCTGGGCATGTGCGGCGGCTTGATGGGCGCGTTGACCCTGGCGATCCCCAAGGAACAACGCAGCAGACGCTTCCGATTGTTGCTGGCCTACAACCTGGGGCGGATTCTCAGCTACGCCGCGGCCGGCCTGCTGATCGGCCTGGCCGGTTGGGCCGTGGCCAATAGCCCGGCGGCGATGTTCATGCGCATCCTCGCCGGATTGCTGCTGATCGCCATGGGGCTGTACCTGGCCGGTTGGTGGAGCGGCTTGACCCGCATCGAAAGCCTCGGTCGCGGCCTGTGGCGGCATATCCAGCCGGTGGCCAACACACTGTTGCCTGTGTCGAACCTGCCCCGCGCCTTGCTGCTCGGCGCGCTGTGGGGCTGGCTGCCGTGCGGGCTGGTTTACAGCACATTGCTGTGGTCGGCGAGTCAGGGTAATGCGCTGGACAGTGCGTTGCTGATGCTGGCTTTCGGGCTGGGCACCTGGCCGGTGCTGCTCGCCACAGGCCTGGCGGCCGAGCGGGTCACGGCGCTGTTGCGCAAACGCAGCGTGCGCATGACGGGTGGATTGTTGGTGATGGTGTTCGGCATCTGGACCTTGCCGGGGCCGCATCAGCATTGGTTGATGGGGCATTAGATCAACGCCCCCCCTTGTAGCAGCTGCCGAAGGCTGCGTTCGGCGGCGAAGCCGTCGTGAACCATTCACCTCAATTTTTCAGGCATACCGGATATCCGCTTTTGCGAGGACTTCGTCCTCGAACGCAGCCTTCGGCAGCTGCTACAAAAGTGCGGCGCACATCCAACCACTGTTGATGCAAATCAAGATGCCGCAACGCCGCACCCCCTAGACTCGCCGACACTGCCAGCCTATCCGGGGGAATGCCCGCATGCTCGACGCCATTCGTTGGGACACAGATCTGATCCGCCGTTACGACCTGGCGGGGCCACGCTACACCTCGTATCCGACGGCCGTGCAATTCGACAGCCAGGTCGGCACCTTCGACCTGTTTCATGCCCTGCGCGACAGCCGCAAGGCGCTGCGGCCGTTATCCCTGTATGTGCACGTGCCGTTCTGCGCGAACATCTGCTACTACTGCGCCTGCAACAAAGTCATCACCAAGGACCGCGGCCGCGCCCTGCCCTATTTGCAGCGCCTGGAACAGGAAATCCAGCTGATCGCCTGTCACCTCGACCCCACGCAAAAAGTCGAGCAACTGCATTTTGGCGGCGGCACACCGACCTTTCTCAGTCACGATGAACTGCGTCAGCTGATGGCCCGGTTGCGCAAGCATTTCAATCTGCTGGACGACGATTCCGGCGATTATGGCATCGAGATCGACCCGCGCGAGGCCGACTGGTCGACCATGGGCCTGCTCCGGGAACTGGGCTTTAACCGGGTCAGCATCGGCCTGCAAGACCTCGACCCGGCGGTACAGCGGGCAGTCAATCGCCTGCAAAGCCTGGAAGAAACCCGCGCGGTGATCGACGCCGCCCGAACCCTGCAATTTCGTTCGATCAACATCGATCTGATCTACGGCCTGCCCAAGCAGACGCCCGAGAACTTTGCCCGCACCGTCGACGAAGTCATCAGCCTGCAACCGGACCGGCTCTCGGTGTTCAACTACGCCCATCTGCCAGAGCGCTTCATGCCGCAACGGCGGATCAACAGCAACGATCTACCGGCACCGGCGCAGAAGCTTGAAATGCTCCAGCGCACCATCGAACAACTGACGGCCGCCGGTTACCGCTACATCGGCATGGACCACTTCGCCCTGCCCGATGATGAACTGGCGATTGCCCAGGAAGAATCGACCCTGCAACGCAACTTCCAGGGCTACACCACCCACGGTCATTGCGATCTGATCGGTCTGGGGGTATCGGCCATCAGCCAGATCGGCGACCTGTACTGCCAGAACAGCAGCGACCTGACCCAGTACCAGAACGCTTTGGCGTCCGCGCAACTGGCCACCAACCGTGGCCTGCTGTGCAATGCCGACGATCGCTTGCGCAGGGCGGTGATTCAGCAACTGATTTGCCATTTCAACCTGGAGTTCGCGGACATCGAGCAGGCCTTCAATATCGATTTTCGTGGTTACTTCGGCGAGCTGTGGCCACAGCTGCGAGGCATGGCCGAGGACGGTTTGATCGAACTGGATAATGAAAGAATCACCGTGCTGCCCGCTGGCCGGCTGCTGGTGCGCTCGGTGTGCATGGTGTTCGATGCGTACCTGGAACACAGCAATCGCCAGCGTTTTTCACGCGTGATTTAGGGTATGAGGATAAATTGTCGCAGGCTGGCCCGAATGTCCTCCCGTGGGGTACCCTTACGGCTTATGTGTGTTTTTTCCCACAAGGATTAAAGAAATGTCCGAGCCAGTAAAACTGCGCGCTCATAACCAGGCCCATTGCAAGGATTGCAGCCTGGCCCCTCTCTGCCTGCCACTTTCGCTGAATCTGGAAGACATGGATGCGCTGGACGAAATCGTCAAACGTGGGCGCCCGCTGAAAAAAGGCGAGTTCCTGTTCCGCCAGGGCGACACGTTCGATTCCGTTTATGCAGTACGCTCCGGCGCCCTGAAGACCTTCAGCCTGAGCGATAGCGGCGAAGAGCAACTCACCGGTTTCCATTTGCCGAGTGAACTGGTCGGCCTGTCGGGCATGGACACCGAAAAGCACCCGGTCTCGGCGCAAGCCCTGGAAACCACTTCGGTGTGCGAAATCCCGTTCGAGCGCCTCGACGAACTGGCCCTGCAACTGCCACAACTGCGCCGTCAGTTGATGCGGGTGATGAGCCGCGAGATTCGTGACGATCAGCAAATGATGTTGCTGCTGTCGAAAAAGACCGCCGACGAGCGCATTGCCACCTTCCTGGTCAACCTTTCGGCCCGTTTCCGCGCCCGGGGGTTCTCGGCCAACCAGTTCCGGTTGAGCATGTCGCGCAACGAAATCGGCAATTACCTGGGCCTGGCGGTGGAAACCGTGTCCCGGGTGTTCACCCGCTTCCAGCAAAACGAACTGATCGCCGCCGAGGGCAAGGAAGTGCACATCCTTGACCCGATCCAACTCTGCGCCCTGGCCGGTGGCTCGATCGAAGGCTGATCCTCGCGACGACGGCTGAGCGAAACGGTTCAGCCGCCGTTATACTGCGACGTTTGCAGCCCGCCAGGACACTTCGACGATGGTCATCGACTCCTTCGACATCAAATCCCTGATCCGCCCCGTGATCGACTTCCCCAAGCCGGGCGTGATCTTTCGCGACATCACCCCGTTGTTCCAGTCACCCACGGCCCTGCGCCTGGTGATGGACAGCTTTGCCCATCGTTACGTCGAGGCCGACTTTACCCACATCGGCGCCATGGACGCGCGCGGCTTCCTGATCGGTTCGATATTGGCGTATCAGTTGAACAAGCCATTGGTGCTATTCCGCAAGCAGGGCAAATTGCCCGCCGACGTGCTGGCCGAAGGTTACGCGACCGAGTACGGCGAAGCCTTCCTCGAAGTCCACGCCGACAGCTTGTGTGAGGGTGATTCGGTGGTGCTGTTCGATGACTTGATCGCCACCGGCGGCACGCTGATCGCGGCGGCCAACCTGGTTCGGCGCATGGGCGCGCGGGTGCATGAAGCGGCGGCGATCATTGACTTACCGGAGCTGGGTGGTTCGCAACGGCTGGAAGACATGGGGATTCCGACTTTCTGTCTGACGCAGTTTGCGTTGAGCGATAAGTAAGCGGCGTCTGGAAGGACGCCTTCGCGGGCAAGTCGGATCGCCCGCGAAGGCGCCAACCGCCACACCACAAATTAGAGCCCCATCTGCTTGCTGATAATCTCGTTCATCACTTCCCGCGTCCCGCCGCCAATCGACAGAATCCGGTTATCGCGGTACAGCCGTTCCACCAGACTTTCGCGCATGTAACCCAAACCACCCAGAATCTGCACCGCGTCGGTGGTAATGCGATCCGCCGTGTCTGTAGCGAAATTCTTCGCCATGGAAATCTCTTTGATCACACTCTGCCCGGCCGCCATTTTCGCCGCCTGGCGGTAGGTGAATTCCCGTGATACCTCCAGCGCCGTGGCCATTTCCGCGAGGCGGTGCTTGAGCACCTGGAACTTGCCGATGGGTTTGCCGAAGGCTTCACGCTGACCAGCCCATTTCAGGCTCTCCTCCAGCGCCAACTGGGCGGTCATGTTGGCCATCAGCGCCAGGGCCAGACGCTCGCTCTGGAAGTTGCCCATGATGCAGGCAAAGCCCCCGTTTTCGGCACCGATCAAATGGCTGACCGGTACCCGGCAATCATCGAAAAACAGCTCGGCGGTGTCCGACGCCCACCAGCCCATTTTCTTCAATTGACGACCAACGGTGAAACCGGGTGTGCCCTTCTCGATCAGCAGCAAACTGATGCCGCCGAACCCCGGCTCGCCGGTGCGCACCGCGACAGTGTAGAAGTCCGCGCGAACGCCGCTGGTAATGAAGGTTTTGCTGCCGCTGACCCGGTAAAAGTCGCCATCACGCACGGCACGGGTTTGCAGGTTGGCGACGTCGGAGCCACCGCAGGGCTCGGTGACGGCCAGGGCGCTGATCTTCTCGCCCGCCAGCACCTGAGGCACTACTCGATCGCGAACTTCGGGTCTGACCCACTTGAGGATCGGCGGCAGGCCGATGTCAAGCGAGCCCAACCCCGCGACCAGACCACCGGAACCGCAGCGCATCAGTTCTTCACTGGCGGCGATCTTGGCGAACACATCGCCTTCATGGCTACCGCCCAAGGCTTCGGGGTAGCCGACGCCCAGAATCCCCGCCGCGCCGGCCTTGAGGTAAAGCTCACGAGGGAAGCTTTCGGCTTCTTCCCACTGATCGATGTCCGGAAGAATCTCGCGCTCGACGAAACGTCTGACGCTGTCGCGGACCAATTGGTGGCTGGGGTCGAAGTATTCCTGGAAGGCAGGCATCGGCGAACTCCACTGAAGGTCCAGCGAAGTTAACCGAGCGCTTGCTTGGTTTTCAAGTGAGGATTGAAGATGCGGTTACAGCGAAATCGGCTTACGCCCGGCAAACGAATGCGCCAATGTCCCGCCATCCACCAGTTCCAGCTCGCCACCCAACGGTACGCCGTGGGCAATGCGCGAGGCAATCAGGCCCTTGTTGCTGAGCAACTGGGCGATGTAATGCGCCGTGGCCTCGCCTTCCACCGTCGGGTTGGTGGCGAGGATGACTTCGGTAAACGTGCCCGCCTCTTCGATCCGCGCCATCAGTTGTGGAATGCCGATGGCTTCCGGCCCCAACCCGTCCAGAGGCGACAAGTGGCCCTTGAGCACGAAGTAGCGACCGCGGAAACCGGTCTGCTCCACGGCGTAAACGTCCATCGGACCTTCCACCACGCACAGCAAGGTGTCGTCGCGGCGTGGATCGGCGCATTGCGGGCACAGATCGTCTTCGGTCAGCGTACGGCACAAACGGCAGTGGCCCACCCCTTCCATGGCCTGGCTCAGCGCCTGGGCCAGTCGCGAGCCGCCGCTGCGATCGCGCTCAAGCAGTTGCAACGCCATGCGCTGGGCAGTTTTCTGACCCACACCCGGCAAAATTCGCAGGGCATCGATCAGTTGGCGAATCAAAGGGCTGAAGCTCATGGGGAAAAGTCCGACATAACAACGAGACGCGGTTTATACCCGCGCCCCTGTTTAGCGTCAAATAGCAGCGTCAATTACTTAGTCCGCAGACAGAAACAAAAATGCCAGGCGCAATGCCTGGCATTTTTTTAATCCATCCGACGCGCGTTGGCGAATCAGAATGGCAGTTTCATACCCGGTGGCAGTTGCATGCCAGCAGTCATGCTACCCATTTTGTCCTGGCTGTTGGCTTCGATCTTGCGCACGGCATCGTTGACAGCGGCGGCGAATACAGCCTCCAGCATCTCTTTGTCGTCTTCGCTCAGGCCTTCGACCAGGCTTGGGTCGATGGTCACGCGCTTGACGTCGTGACGACCGGTCATCACCACGGTGACCATATCGCCACCGGCTTTACCGGTGACTTCGGCGTTGGCCAGTTCTTCCTGCATCTTGGCCATTTTTTCCTGCATCTGCTGCGCCTGCTTCATCAGGCCGGCCATGCCACCTTTCATCATGGGAATCACCTCAAAAGTACTTGGATCAAAACAGCGCCCGGCGAATACAGCCAAGCGCCTTCAGTTATTAGCCCTGACTGACCAGGGCCTCGACAGGTTCAATAGTATCGTGACGGACCACCGCCCCGAACTGCTGCATCATTTGCTGGATGAACGGATCGCCATGGATCGACTCCTCGGCCTCGCGCTGACGGTCGGCACGACGCCGGGACGCTGCCTGGGCCGGGGTTTCCTGCTCGGGCTTGATCAGCTCGATGCTCAGGGTCAGCGTACGCCCGTGATGCTGGTTCAGCGCATCGTTGAGGCGACGTTGTTGCGTCGCGTTGAACAGGGCGCTGTGAGCCGGGTCCAGGTGCAACAGCCAATTGTCGCCATCGACGGCGATCAGCGTGCAGTTGGCGGCGATGCTGCCGGTCATGCCGGACACCGGCAATTTCGGGAACAACTCCAGCCATTGCAGGGCCAGGCCGGTGGCCGGCATCGCGGCAGGTTCAGGCTCGGGCTCCGCCGCAGGTCCGGCGGTGTGCTCACTGGCCAGGTCGTCGAGGTAACTGTAGGCCGAATCCATGTCTGGCTCGATGTAGTCCTCGTCCAGCGGTGGCTCGTCGTCCAGGTCCATGCCAGGCGTGGCGGCATCGACTTGGGCCACGGACGGTTCCGGGATCGGCGCAGCAGCCCACTCCGGCGCGTCCGGCACCACGCTGTCGGGTGTCGGCATGGGCATCGGAGGCAATTCGGGCTGCTCACCGGCCGTCTCCAGCACCGGCTCGACGGCCGGCTGCTGGACAACCTCGGGCTCTACCGGATCGTTCCAGGGCAGATCGACGACTTCTTCGACCGCTACAGGCACGACCACTGGCTCGGGCTCAGGCACGACCACCGGCGCGACGGGTTCAGGCGCAACGGCTGGGACAGGCGCGGGTGCAACCACCGGCGCCACCGGTACCGGTGCCACAACCGCAGCGACTACCGGCACAACAATCGGCGCGGCAGCCACTGAGTTTGCGGAATCAACTGTGGCCTGGCTGATCCCCACTGGCTTTAGCGGTTGCCTAGGAGCGTCCTCAGTGTCTGCCGGTCGGAATGCGAGCATTCGCAGCAGGACCATTTCGAAGCCGCCACGCGGATCCGGTGCCAGCGGCAAATCCCGGCGACCGATCAGGCCCATCTGGTAATAGAACTGCACATCTTCGGCCGGCAGTGCCTGGGCCAGTGCCAATACGCGATCACGGTCGCCATGGCCGTTGTCGACGCCTTCAGGCAGGGCCTGGGCGATGGCGACACGGTGCAACACGTTGAGAATTTCCGAGAGCACGCCGTTCCAGTCCGGGCCTTGCTCGGCCAGATGGCGCACGGCTTCGAGCAACGCCTTGGCGTCGCCTTCGATCAGCGCATGCAGGACGTCGTAGACCTGACCGTGATCGAGGGTGCCGAGCATCGCCCGCACGTCGGCGGCCAGAACCTTGCCTTCACCGAAGGCGATGGCCTGGTCGGTCAGGCTCATGGCGTCACGCATCGAACCGTCGGCGGCACGGCCCAGCAGCCACAGCGCGTCGTCTTCGAACGGAACGTTCTCGACGCTCAGCACATGGCTCAAATGCTCGACCACCCGCTCCGGGGTCATGTTCTTCAGGGAGAACTGCAGGCACCGCGAAAGAATCGTTGCCGGAAGTTTCTGCGGATCGGTGGTGGCCAGGATGAACTTGACGTAGGGCGGCGGCTCTTCGAGGGTTTTCAACAGCGCATTAAAGGAATGGCTGGAAAGCATGTGCACTTCGTCGATCAGGTAGACCTTGAAGCGCCCGCGGCTCGGCGCGTACTGCACGTTGTCGAGCAGCTCGCGGGTGTCCTCGACCTTGGTCCGGCTCGCGGCGTCGATCTCGATCAGGTCGACGAAACGGCCTTCATCGATTTCGCGGCACACCGAACACTCGCCACAGGGCGTCGAAGTGATACCTGTTTCACAGTTCAGGCATTTGGCGATGATCCGCGCGATGGTGGTCTTGCCAACCCCTCGGGTACCGGTAAACAGGTAGGCGTGGTGCAGCCGCTGGCTGTCCAAGGCATTGATCAGAGCCTTGAGCACATGGGTCTGGCCGACCATTTCGCGGAACGAGCGCGGACGCCATTTACGTGCAAGAACCTGATAACTCATCGAAAACCGTCGCAGCGAAGGAAGCAGAAGCGGCTAATGCTAGCGGAGCAAGGCCAAAATTGCATCCGGTGCGCTCGTCTATTCTGGCTAAGCTGCACTTTGAGGAGCTTTTATCGGCTCAGGCTTGAGCCGTACCGGAGCGTTTATGCGTTTTGCCTTGGGGGCACTGCTATTAGTCAGCCTGAATGGCGCGGCCGCCGAAGCGCCGTTGCGCTTTGTCGTGCCGGACAGCTGGGCCATGCCCATGGTGCAGATCGAGCACGGTAGGCCGACCCAGGGCATTCTGCACGACATCATGCTCAGCCTGGCGACACAGGTCGGCGTACCGGCGCAATTTCATGTCTTGCCTCGGCCGCGAGTACAGAACGCCATGGAACACGGCGAAGCCGATGTGCGCTGTTTTGTCTCACAAGACTGGTTGCCGACACCGTCCGGCGACTACATCTGGAGCGTTCCGCTGCTGGTTCAACGCGACATGCTGATTGGCCGGCAAAGCCCACCCGACCCTGTCAAACCAGCGGACCTGCCACAACAGTCGATCGGCACCGTGCTCGGCTATAGCTACCCGACCCTGCAACCACTATTCGACGCCGACCGGTTGCACCGCGAGGACGCACGCAATCAGGAACAGGTGCTGGAAAAGCTGCTGGCCGGACGCTATCGCTACGCGGTGAGCAACCAATGGACCCTGGACTGGTTCAACCAGCGCCTGCTGCCCGACCAGCAACTGATAAGCGTAGCGCTGGTGCAGGAACAGCCTGTCAGTTGTTACGTGCGCAATGACCCCAAAGTGCCTGTACAGCGCATTCTGCACACGTTGCAGCAAATGAAAATGTCGGGAGAGATCAATGACATCATCCGGCTCTATACCGGTAACCCGGCTCCGTAGCAGCAGCCTTCGGCAGCTGCTACGTAGAGCGAGTCAGGCTATTCGATCGAGTGCCTGCCATTGCGACGGAGCGACAAACCCCGCCACCCAGGCCGGCACCTCGGCGGGAGGCATCGGGCGAGCGATGAAATAGCCTTGAGCGACTTCGCACCCCAGCCGCAACAACAACTCACCGTGCTCAAGGCTTTCCAGCCCCTCGGCAATCACCTGCCGACCGAATGCCCGGGCCAGGCCGATCACCGCCGTGGTCAGGGCCAGGTCATCCCGGTCAATCAGAATGTCGCGCACAAACGACTTGTCGATCTTGATGGTCTGGGTGCGTAAACGCTTGAGATAACTCAGGGACGAATAACCGGTGCCGAAATCCCCCAGGGAAAACTGTACCCCCAAGGCCTGACAGGCCTGCAAACAGGCGCTGACGTGCTGGATATTCTCGATCGCCACCGACTCGACGATTTCCAGGTCGAGCATCCGCGGGGCAACCTGAGCATGACGAGCGAGTACCTGTCTGAGCCGGTCGACGAAATCCGCGCGCTGAAAATGTCGCGCCGCGATGTTGATACTGATCGGCCAGCCCTGCCCCGCTTGCTGCCAGCGGTGCAACTGCGCCAGCACCTGGTCCATCACCCATTCGCCGATATCGATGATCAGGTCGGTATCCTCTACCAGCGGCAAAAACTCCCGGGGCGGCACCATGCCGTTTTGCGGGTGCTGCCAACGTAACAAGGCCTCGAAACCGACGACCTCGCCACGACGCATGTTCACCTTGGGCTGAAAGTGCAGGCGCAATTCACCGGCGACCAGCGCCTGACGCACCCGCTCGACGGTCTGGTGCGTGGCCTTGACCTCCTGATCCCGGGACACATCGAACAGATGAAAGCGGTTTCGCCCGCGCTGCTTGGCCACATACATCGCCTGGTCGGCGTGGCGCAGCAGGGTTTCGGCATCTTCGTTGTCATGGGGAAACAGGGTAACGCCGATACTGGCAAACACATTGATGTCCTTGCCGTGCAGCGTGTAAGGCGCTGAGATCGCTCCCAGCACGCGGTTCAGCGCCGCGCGTAATTCCGGCAGATCCCGCACGTAACGCAACACCAGCACAAACTCGTCACCGGCCAGTCGCGCCACCACATCTTCGCCGCGCACAATGTCACGCAGTCGCTTGGCCACTTCCACCAGTAACATATCGCCACTGGCGTGACCGTAGCCGTCGTTGACTGCTTTGAACCCGTCGAGGTCAAGCATGCACACCGCCAGCGGAATGTTTTCACGCCGGGAGAATTCCAGCGCCTGATCCAGCAAATCCGACAGGAACGCGCGATTGGGCAGCCCGGTCAGCACGTCATGCCCGACCCGCCATTGCAGGGATTGCAGTAATTGGCGTTTTTCGCTGATGTCGAAACGAATAGACAGGTATCGGTCAACGCGCCCGGTGGTGTCGTCGAGCACCGGCACCATGGTGCTTTCGACCCAATACAACCTGCCATCCTTGGCGCGATTACAGATCTCGCCCTTCCAGATGTTGCCCAGGGCAATGGTGCGCCACATGGCAGCGAAGAAATCGGCGGAATGCAGGCCGGAGTTCAGCAGGCGATGGTTTTGCCCCAGCAATTCCTCGCGGCTGTAGCCGGACACGGCGCAGAATTGATCGTTGACGTAAGTAATCCGGCCGTTCAGATCAGTCTCGGAAAAAATGGCGGCGGCATCCACGGCCCTGCGGTATTTCTCATCCATGAGTGAGGCTCACTGTCGCTAGCGGAGGTACCGCTCGACCAGCGCAGGATGCCCGGAAGAGATGTTTTGAAACGTACAGCGCAGAGACACGTTATCACTCCATGAACAGCATTTGATGGCCCCCGGACCGCCGAAGATCAACTATCGGGCAAGGTAGCAACACCGACTCTGGTAACATTTCGCGAGGGTTTCAGACCGCCAACGGCTTCTCTGCACACCCGGCAAGGGAAGACAATGCTGGCTGTTTCATATCGCCTAAACTTCAGACAGCAGATCACCAAAAACCCCTCCGAAGCGGCGATTCTACGAAATGCATCACATTTTGCAAAGCAAGGTGATGGATCATGCAGTTGCCTAATGCAAAAATCTATCGTTAAGTTCTTGATTCTAAATGGGAATTGAGCGATGCAAATTTCAAGTTTGGGTCCAGCCATCCGACGCTACCGCAAGGTCGCGGGGCTTACTCAGGCTGAACTCGGCGAAAAAACCGGTTTTGACCCCAAAACCATCAGCCGCTTCGAAACTGGCACCTATACCCCCAGCGTGGAAGCATTGTTCCTGCTTGCCGACGTGCTGGGCGTGAAGCTGAAAGCCTTTTTCGCAGATCTGGGCGACGAAGATGAACAGCGGGCGTACCTGTTCAGCGTCATACACAAAGCCACCCCGAAGGATCTGGGAAAGCTGATCGCAGCGGTTGACCAGGCCTTGTCCAAGCCTTGATGCTAACAAACAAAAAAAGGAGGCCGACCTGTCGAATGCGACAGATCGGCCTCCTTTTTTATATCCAGCCGTTTAATTCGGAAACGACGAAACACCGCCCTGGATGAGCTCCATGGCAGGGAAAGTAAGACAGTACGTTTAGATAGAAAACACGAAAGAGGGTTCGTGTTGCGTTATGGAGGCAACCCCACCAGCCACACCCCGGCACACAATGTCACCGCTGCGGCTGCTCCCTTCCAGGCCTGACCGGGTTCACGGCTGATCGTTGCGGGGGGACCGATGGGGTCACCATAACGACGCTCACCTGACGGCGAGCCGCGCCATTGTACCTATCTGAGACGAAGTTACAACCGTTCGGGCGGATTAAAAAACATGAGCCGCTTCAAGGACATGCGCCGACCTTGAAAAGATCGCGACTTGGTAGCAGCTGCCGAAGGCTGCGTTCGGCTGCGGAGCAGTCGTGAAATCAGGCAACCCGGTTTCAGATAAACCGCGAACACCGGGTTTACGACTGCTTCGCCGCCGAACGCAGGCTGCGCCAGCTGCTACCAGGCTGCGATCTTTTGATCTCCTATTGCACCAACACTTCATCCGCCCGGCCGCCCTCTTGCTGGATCACCAGGTGAATGAAGTGCAGCCTGGCGATCACCGCCGGCGGCAAGACGAACGGATAGAAATCCGGCTGGCCCATGCTGCGTGACAGTTCGTTGAGCATGCCGGCCAGTTCGATCCACGCATTGACGAACGACAGGAACGCCGGACCGCCGGGGTGCTGCGGATCGAACAGCGTGCCGGGCGGAAACGGCTGATAGTCGAAATCCATTTCCTGGGCACTCATGCCAAAACCCAGGGCGGTGTCCACCGCATCCATCATGTGCAGGTAATGCGCCCAGGTTTCCGCCCAGTCTTCCCAAGGGTGCATGGTGGCGTAGGCGCTGACGTAATGTTGCTGCCAGTCGAGCGGCGCACCTTGTTGATAATGCTGTTCAAGAGCCTCGGCGTAGTTGGCACGCTCGTCGCCGAACAGTCCGCGGAACGGTTCCAGCCAGGCACTGTTGGCAATCAGCCGGTCCCAGTAGTAATGCCCCGTCTCGTGCCGAAAGTGACCGAGCAGCGTGCGATAGGGCTCATGCATCTGCACGCGAACCTGCTCGCGGTGGGAGTCGTCGGCTTCTTTGATATCGAGGGTGATCAGACCGTTGGCGTGCCCGGTGGTCGGCGGCTTGCCTTCGAGGTCGATACCGATGAAATCGAAGGCCAGACCAGCCTCTTCGTCCACCGCTTTGGGAATGACCGGCAAGCCCAGGCTGAGCAACTGCGCCACCAGGCGACGCTTGGCGGTTTCCACTTTGCCCCAGCGCTCATGATTCTCGGGGATCGACAGGTCGGGGATGGTGCGATTCAGGTTACAGGCGATGCACAACGCATCGTGATGATTGGCCGGCAATAACCAGTTGCACGCAGCCGGGGAATCGAGATTGGCGCAACGGCGGAAAATACCGGCGTCAGGGTCGGCATCGAGCAACCAGGTATCCGCTTGCGGGCCGGGTTGCAGAGACGACAAGCGGCTTTGTTGCGGCTGATAGCCCAGCGCCGCCGAACAGGCCAGGCACTGGCTGTTGCGAAAGAACAGCGACTGCCCGCAGCGACAATGCCAGACCTTGCTGTTGCGCGAATGCTCACCCATGAAGGGCGCGGCGATGCGCGAGCTGAGCTGTTCGAAGAAGCGGTACATGGCGATCTCTGTTTGGGGACTGCCAAGACTAGATCACTCCTCAGCAATGATTGTTCCCACGCTCTGCGTGGGAATGCCGCCCCGGACGCTCCGCGTCCGCTGTGACGCAGAGCGTCACGGGATGCGTTACCACGCAGAGCGTGGGAACGATCAATTAAACCGAAATATTGTGTTTACCAAGAAACCCGACAAACGCCTCTTCATCCAGCACTTTCAACCCCAGCTCATTGGCCTTGGCCAGCTTCGAACCTGCGCCCGGTCCGGCAACTACACAATGAGTCTTGGCCGACACCGAACCGGCCACCTTGGCACCGAGGCTTTCAAGTTTGTCCTTGGCGACATCTCGACTCATCAGTTCCAGCGAACCGGTCAGCACCCAGGTCTGTCCGGCCAGCGGCAATCCTTCGACGACTTTTTTCTCGCTCTGCCAATGCATTCCGAAATCGCGCAACTGCTTTTCAGCGGCCTCGGCGAGCTGACGGTTTTGCGTCACTGCAAAGAACTCCCGAACCGAGGCCGCCTGCTTCTCCGGCAACGCCTGACGCATGTCCAGCCAATCAGCGTTCATCACCGCTTCAAGCGAGCCGAATTTGTCGGCAAGCTTCTGCGCCCCGCCCGGCCCAACCGAAGGAATGTTCAGCTTGTCGAGAAAACCGCCAAGCGTGGTGCTTGCAGCAAATTCGGCACCCAACTCACCCTGATCCTGAATCTGCAGGCCGTGTTTGAGCAGCTCAGCAATCACCTGCTGGTTATGCGCATCTTCAAAGAAGCTGTGAATCTCGTGAGCCACTTCCAGCCCGACATCCGGCAAATACGTGAGCACTTGCGGCAATGCCTGCTGAACCCGCTCCAGCGACCCGAGAGAACGCGCAAGCACCTTGGCCGTCTCTTCGCCGACATCAGGAATGCCCAAGGCGTAGATGAACCGCGCCAGACTCGGCCGCTTACTGTCTTCGATAGCGCCGAGCAGGTTCTTGCTCGACAGCTCGGCAAAGCCTTCGAGGTCGACGATTTGTTCGAAGGTCAATGCGTACAAATCGGCCGGCGAATTCACCAGACCCTCGTCCACCAGTTGCTCGACGCTCTTCTCTCCCAGACCTTCAATGTCCATGGCGCGACGCGAAACGAAGTGAATGATCGCCTGCTTGAGTTGCGCACCGCAGGCCAGACGGCCGACACAGCGATACACCGCGCCTTCGCTGATGGTCTCACGGCCCTTGCTGCGCTTGACCAGTTGTGTGCGCTCGACATGCGAACCGCAGACCGGGCACTGCTCAGGAATCTGTACCGGCCGGGCATCCTCAGGACGGCGCTCGATGACCACCTGCACTACTTGTGGAATCACGTCACCGGCGCGACGGATGATCACGGTGTCGCCGATCATCAGACCCAACCGCGCGACCTCATCCATGTTGTGCAACGTCGCATTGGCCACGGTAACACCGGCAACCTTGACCGGCCTCAAACGCGCCACTGGCGTCACGGCACCGGTGCGGCCGACCTGAAACTCCACATCGAGCAACTCGGTGAGTTCTTCCATCGCCGGGAATTTGTGGGCAATCGCCCAACGCGGTTCGCGAGCACGGAAACCCAGTTCGCGCTGGGAGGCAATGCTGTTGACCTTGAACACCACGCCGTCGATTTCATAAGGCAGCGCATTGCGGCGTTCGCCGATGTCGCGGTAGTAATCCAGGCACTCATCGATGCCATGAGCCGATTTCAGCTCATGGCTGACCGGCATGCCCCAGGCTTTGAGCTGCTGCAGATTGCCAATGTGCGTGTCGGCGATATCGGCGGAAACCTGGCCGATGCCGTAGCAGCAGAATTCCAGCGGACGGTTGGCGGTGATCTTCGAATCCAGCTGCCGCAAGCTGCCCGCCGCCGCGTTACGCGGGTTGGCGAAGGTCTTGCCGCCGACTTCCAGTTGCGTGGCGTTGAGCCGCTCGAAACCGGCCTTGGACATGAACACTTCGCCGCGCACTTCCAGGGTCGCCGGCCAGCCGCTGCCATGCAGCTTGAGCGGGATATTGCGCACAGTGCGCACATTGACGCTGATATCCTCACCCGTGGTGCCATCGCCGCGAGTGGCGCCGCGCACCAGCATACCGTCCTGATACAACAGGCTGACCGCCAGGCCATCGAGCTTGGGTTCGCAGCTGTACTCCACCGCTGCACCGCCACCGAACAGGTCACCGACCGGCAGGTCCAGACCTTCCGTCACCCGGCGATCGAATTCGCGCATGTCGGTTTCTTCGAAGGCGTTGCCAAGGCTGAGCATCGGCACTTCATGACGCACCTGAGTGAACGCCGACAGCGCCGCGCTGCCGACACGCTGGGTCGGCGAGTCACTGGTGATCAGCTCGGGATGGGCCGCTTCAAGGGCCTTGAGCTCGTGGAACAAGCGATCGTATTCGGCGTCCGGAATGCTCGGTTCATCCAGCACATGGTAGCGATAGTTGTGCAGATCGAGCTCGGCGCGCAGCTCTAGAATGCGGGTTTCGGCGGCAGTCATGGGTGTTCTCTCATAAAGCAAAAGAGCAGCCGAGGCTGCTCAATCTCATTTCATCAAGATCAAGGAATCGCAGCCTCGTTTCACTCGACAGCTCCTACAGGTTTTGCAATTTGTTGTAGGAGCTGTCGAGTGAAACGAGGCTGCGATCTTTTGACCTCAGCGCTTCTGGGTCAGGGCGCGACGTTCAAACTCGACGATGCGCTGACGGTAGTGCTCAATCGTTTGGGCGGTCAGCACGCTGCGCTGGTCGTCCTTCAGTTCGCCGTTCAGCTCCTGGGACAGCTTGCGCGCCGCCGCCACCATCACGTCGAAGGCTTGCTTCGGATGACGCGGGCCTGGCAGACCGAGGAAGAAGCTCACCGCCGGGGTGCTGAAGTGGTCGATATCATCCAGATCGAAAACACCCGGCTTGACCGCGTTGGCCATCGAGAACAACACTTCGCCGTTACCGGCCATGCTTTCGTGGCGGTGGAAAATGTCCATCTCGCCGAAACGCAGACCGCTTTCCAGAATGTTCTGCAACAGCGCCGGGCCCTTGAAACCAGCCGGGTCGCGGCAGATCACGCTGATCACCAGCACTTCTTCGGCTTGCGGCTGATCTTTATCAGGCGCGCTGGCAGACTTGGTGTCATCCGGGAAATCGTTGTCACGGCTGCTGAAGCTCGGGCCGCCGTCCAGGTCCAGATTGAGGTTCAAGTCGCCCTGGGAGGGTTCGCCATGGCCACGCTTGCCGCGCTTGGAACCCGACTCGCGAGGCTCACGGGCAGGCATGCTCACCGACGGCAGGTCGTGCTCGTCCAGTTGCGGTTCTTTCTGGGTGTCCAGCACGCGGGGCGGGCCCAACAGCTCGGCGCTGGAGTCCTCGTCCGGCAGGTTGGACAGACTTCGATCAAGACGGAATTTCAGTTTTCCCTTGCCGCCGCGCATGCGGCGCCAGCCATCGAAAAGAATACCGGCAATGACAATAATGCCGATGACGATCAGCCACTCGCGCAGACCGATTTCCATGTAATCCCGTGCCTCTATAAAAAATGCTGAAAAATAAGGGGTTTACATTGTGTAAACCGCTTTAAAACGTGGCGCCAACTCTATGTTCTGACAGGCCTTTTGCCACGTATACGAAAAATTGACATTAAACTAGCACGACCAAAGACAACTTTACACCGTCTGTCACATTGGCTTGCGCGAATTATGTCGATTGGCCAGCAAGTCAAGACAGGTAAAAAGCCCTACAGCTCAAAATTACTTGCCCTACACGCCATGACTCAGGCGTCCACCATGGCCATCGCCTCCTCCACATCCACTGCCACCAGACGCGAGCAACCCGGTTCGTGCATCGTCACCCCCATCAATTGATCAGCCATTTCCATGGCGATCTTGTTGTGGGTGATGTAGATGAACTGCACCGTCTGCGACATCTCTTTGACCAGTCGTGCATAGCGTCCAACGTTAGCGTCATCCAATGGCGCGTCAACCTCATCGAGCATACAGAACGGCGCCGGATTCAACTTGAAGATGGCAAATACCAGGGCCAATGCGGTCAGGGCTTTTTCGCCACCGGAGAGCAAATGGATGGTGCTGTTCTTCTTTCCTGGCGGCCGCGCCATGATCGTTACCCCTGTATCGAGTAGATCTTCGCCCGTCAGTTCCAAATAGGCGCTGCCTCCACCGAAAACTTTTGGGAAAAGGGCCTGTAAACCGCCATTGATCTGATCAAAGGTATCTTTGAAGCGGTTTCGGGTTTCCTTGTCGATCTTGCGAATGACGTTCTCGAGGGTGTCCAGTGCTTCCACCAGATCGTCGTTCTGAGCATCCAGATAACGTTTACGCTCGGATTGTTGCTGGTATTCGTCGATGGCCGCGAGGTTGATCGCGCCAAGGCGCTGAATCCGCGCGGCAATACGCTCGAGTTCTTCTTCAGCGTCTTTCTCGCTGGCCCCGGCCACCAGTGTGGCGAGTACGCCATTGAGGTCGTAGCCGTCTTCGAGCAATTGATCCTGCAAGGTCTTGCGCCGCACCGTCAGCGCTTGCCATTCCATACGCTGCTGTTCGAGCTGGCTACGAATCAACTGGGATTGCTGCTCGGCCTGAGTCCGGCGCTTTTCGGCATCGCGCAGTTCACGGTCGGCGTCTTCCATGGCGATTTGCGCGGTCTTGAGCTCTTCGTCGACGGTCATGCGTTTGTCGAGCAACTCTTCGAGTTTCAGCCGCAGCTCTTCCAGCGGCGCCTCGCCCTCTTCCAGGTTGAGACTCAGTTGTTCGCGCTTCTCGGTCAGGCGCTCTGCCTGCATTTCCAGCCGCTCAAGGGCCTGACGAGTGGAATCGTGTTGCGCCTTCAGCGAACCGAGGCGCACCGCCAATTGATGCGCATGGTCCTTGTGCTGCCGAGCTTCCTGACGCACCCGATCGAGGCGCTCGCGCAGGCTGTCGCGCTGGGCCAGCAGCAACTCGCGCTGCTCGGTATCCACCGCCATGCTGTCGAGGGCTTCCTGCAATTGCAGGCGCGCTTCGCCGATGTTTTCGTGTTCCAGGGCGCGCTGTTCGCTGAGTTCGGCAAGCTCTTCATCGAGACGGGTGCGGCGCAGGGTCAACTGTTCGACCTTGGCTTTGCCGGCCGACAACTGGGCTTTCAATTCGCCCTGCTGACGCGCTTCGTCTTGCAGCAGACGGCGCAAGTGTTCGCGGCCGTTTTCCTGCTGACGCTGTTGCGCCCTGAGATTCTGAAGTCGGGTTTCCAGGGTTTCGACCGTGGCTTCGCGCTCTTCGCGCTCAAGGCCCAGGCGCTGGATTTCCTGGCCACGGGCAAGCACACCACTTTCCGCTTCGCTGGCTCGACGCACGCGTAAAAAGTGCCTGCCGACCCAGTAACCGTCACGGCTGATCAGGCTTTGGCCGGCGGCCAATTGCCCGCGCAAGGCCAAAGCCTGTTCAAGGCTGTCGACCGGTTTGACCTGGCCCAGCCACGGCGACAGATCGATCTGTGCCTCGACCTTGTCGAGCAAACTGCCGGGCATGCGCACGCCATCGCTGGCCGGGCTGAGCAGACGCAAATCGCCTTGGGCAAACCCGGCCAGATCGAAATCACCGAAGTCGTCCACCAGCACCGCTTGCAGGTCGGCGCCGAGCACGGTTTCCACCGCCAGCTCCCAACCTGATTCAACTTTCAGACCCTCGGCCAAACGCGGACGATCCGCCAGATGCTGTTCGCGCAGCCATTCGGCGGTGCCGGTGCCCGGATCGAGCGCGGCTTGCTGCAAGGCCTCCAACGACGCCAGCCGACCGTTGAGCCGCTGCAAATCACCTTGCGCCTGCTGCTGCGCCGACAACGCTTGCTGCAATTCCTGGCGCAGTTGCTCGAGGCGTTCAACTTGCGCTTCTTCGCTGGCCTGCAAGTCTTCCAGCGTCGCCTCGGATGCGGCCAACTGCTCGCTGAGTTCCATGATCGCCGCGTCTTCCGGGTCTGCCGAGAGCAGCGCGCGCTCTTCGGCCAGGCGCTTCTGGCGATCGGCCAATCGCTCCATGCTGGTTTCCAGCTGCTGGATCCGCGACTGCTGAACTTCAGCCTGGCGACGCGGCTCGGCGGCGGTGAGGTTGAAGGTGTCCCACTGCTCCTGCCAGCCGTGCATGGTGGTTTCGGATTCTTCCAGTGCGGCGGCGGCTTCTTCGGCGGCGGCGCTGGTGACTTCCTGCTCCGGCGTGAGCATGTCCAGCTCTTCGCCCAGGGTCAGCAGCAAGGTGCGGTCGTGGCCCAAGTGCGACTCGGTTTCCAGCCGCGCGCGCTCGGCTTCTTTCAGATCGTCCTGCAATTGACGCAAGCGCTGCTGGCCATGCTGGATGCTCTGCTCGACCCGGGCGATGTCGCCGCCGACCGAATAGAAGCGCCCCTGCACCAGATTGAAGCGCTCGGACAGGTCGTGATGACCGTCACGCAGGCGTTCGATAGCCGCGTCGGCGTTGCGCTGCTCGGCCACCAGGGCTTCAAAAGTAATTTCCTGAGTGCCGATGATCGCTTCGCGCTGGCCGACCTGCTCGTTCAGCGCCTGCCAGCGCAGGGCTGACAACTGGGCCTTGAGTTGACGCTCTTCGCCTTTGTATTCCTGATACTTCTTGGCGGCCTCGGCCTGGCGGTGCAAGCGTTCAAGCTGACGCTCGAGCTCTTCGCGCAGGTCGGTCAGGCGGGCGAGGTTTTCGTGGGTGCGGCGAATGCGGTTTTCGGTCTCGCGCCGACGCTCCTTGTACTTGGAGATGCCCGCTGCTTCTTCGATAAAGTTGCGCAGGTCTTCCGGCTTGGCTTCGATCAGCTTGGAGATCATCCCCTGCTCGATGATCGAATAGCTGCGCGGGCCGAGACCGGTCCCGAGGAAGATGTCAGTGATATCACGACGACGGCATTTGGCGCCGTTGAGGAAATAACTGTTCTGGCTGTCGCGGGTCACTTTGCGGCGGATGGAAATTTCCGCGTAGGCGGCGTATTCGCCGATCAAGGTGCCGTCGGAGTTATCGAACACCAGCTCGATGCTCGCCTGGCTCACCGGTTTACGACTGGTGGAGCCGTTGAAGATGACGTCGGTCATCGACTCGCCGCGCAAGTTCTTGGCCGAGCTCTCGCCCATCACCCAACGCACAGCGTCGATGATGTTCGACTTGCCGCAACCATTGGGCCCGACCACCGCCGCCATGTTACTGGGGAAGTTCACCGTGGTCGGGTCGACGAAGGATTTGAACCCCGCCAGTTTGATGCACTTGAGCCGCACGCTTAAGCGACCGTCAGGGCAGAAATCACCAGATCGCAACTGCGCTGGGCATACGCCGTCAGCACCACGCGGATCTGCGCAAAGTCACGGGCCAGCACCGCGGCCAGCAGGCGTTCGAACAGCTCCAGGAACTCGCTCATCGAGGCCTTGCGCTGGTCCAGCGCAAGGAAATACGCACGGCTCATGGCCGGCTGCAGATTCTCGACGGTTTCCTGCAAGTACGGGTTGTTGGCGAACGGATACGCGGCACGCATCACGCTGAAGCTGTCGTCGACAAACGTGCGGATGTCCTGGCGCTCGTAGCTGGCGGTCAGGCGCTGCTGGATCTCCACGAACGGCGCCATGTCGGCCTGGACTTGCCAGCCGCTGGCCACGGCGTTGCCGAGCAATATGTACAACTCGCTCATCAGCTTGCACAGGCTCTGCACCTTGTGCGCCGTCAGTTCGGTCACGTGGGCGCCACGTCGCGGCAAAATCGCGATCAAGTGGCGGCGCTCGAGGATCAGCAAGGCCTCACGGACTGAACCGCGGCTGACATTGAGGGCCAGCGTGACCTTCTGTTCCTGGATGCGCTCCCCCGGCTTCATTTCGCCGCGAATGATACGTTCGGCGAGGTGGTGAGCGATTTGCTCGGCGAGGCTGTCCGGCGCCTTGAACGTCATGGTTGTCCTTCAAACTCTTCGATCTGCACAAGCGGCGCAGTGTAGCGCAATTGAGGGGTCATGGCGGAGTGCCCACCCAGCGGTTTTTGGCACGATTCAAGCAAAAAGCAGGCTATCCCGTGAGGGTCAATAATGAAGGAACGAGTCGTTGATCGACAAAATGCTATTTCCTGACCTTTAAGTCATAAAATCATTGACCGAAAAGTCAGACCTGATAAATTCGGTTCATGTCGGTTAACAACAATAATGAGTCTGCGAGGCCATCCGTGATCCAGTTTTTACTCAACCAGGAACTCCGTAGCGAGCACGCCCTGGACCCGAACCTGACTGTGCTCAATTACTTGCGCGAACATGTGGGCAAACCCGGCACCAAAGAAGGCTGCGCCAGCGGTGACTGTGGCGCGTGCACTGTGGTGGTCGGCGAGCTGCAGACGGATGACGATGGCCGCGAACACATTCGCTATCGCAGCCTCAACTCGTGCCTGACTTTTGTTTCGTCGCTGCACGGCAAGCAACTGATCAGCGTCGAAGACCTCAAGCACCAAGGCCAGTTGCATAGCGTGCAAAAAGCCATGGTCGAGTGCCACGGCTCGCAGTGCGGCTTCTGCACTCCGGGCTTTGTCATGTCGCTGTTCGCCCTGCAAAAGAACAGCGATCAACCAGATACTCATAAAGCTCACGAAGCCCTGGCCGGCAACCTCTGCCGCTGCACCGGCTATCGGCCGATCCTGGCCGCTGCCGAGCAATCCTGCTGCGCCAAGCAACCGGATCAGTTCGATGCACGCGAAGCGGAAACTATCGCTCGCCTGAAAGCCATCGCCCCCACCGACATTGGTGAACTCAACAGTGGCGATAAACGCTGCCTGGTGCCGCTGACCGTGGCCGATCTGGCCGACCTCTACGACGCTTATCCACAGGCCCGCCTGCTGGCCGGCGGTACCGACCTGGCGCTGGAAGTCACGCAGTTCCACCGCACCTTGCCGGTGATGATCTACGTCGGCAACGTCGCCGAAATGAAACGCATCGAACGCTTCGACGATCGCCTGGAAATCGGCGCCGCCACCGCCCTCTCCGACTGTTACGACGCTTTGAAGGCCGAGTACCCGGACTTCGGCGAATTGCTGCAGCGCTTCGCTTCGTTGCAGATTCGCAACCAGGGCACCCTCGGCGGCAACATCGGCAACGCCTCGCCAATCGGTGACTCGCCACCGCTGCTGATCGCCCTTGGCGCGCAGATCGTGCTGTGCAAAGGCGAGACTCGCCGCACCATGGCCCTGGAAGATTACTTCATCGATTACCGGGTCACCGCGCGCCAGGAAAGCGAGTTCATCGAGAAGATCATCGTGCCCCGCGCCAGCGCCGAACAACTGTTCCGCGCCTACAAGGTGTCGAAGCGTCTGGACGACGACATCTCCGCGGTTTGCGCAGCGTTCAACCTGCGCATCGACAATGGCGTAGTTGCCGACGCCCGCGTTGCTTTCGGCGGCATGGCGGCCATCCCCAAACGCGCGAAAAACTGCGAAGCCGCGCTGGTTGGCGCACCGTTCAACAACACCACCATCGAACGCGCCTGTGCCGCACTGGCCGAAGATTTCACACCGCTCTCGGACTTCCGCGCCAGCAAGGAATACCGCCTGCTCAGCGCGCAGAACCTGCTGCGCAAATACTTCATCGAACTGCAAACACCGCACATCGAGACTCGGGTGACCGCTTATGTCTAATCATCACGCCGTAGAGAAGACCCAAGCCGAACTGGCTGAACTGTTCGCCAAGGACCTGACCACCGGAGTCGGCCGCAGCGTCAAGCACGACAGCGCCGCCAAGCATGTGTCCGGTGAAGCACAGTACATCGACGATCGGCTGGAATTCCCCAATCAGCTGCACGTTTACGCACGGCTGTCGGACCGCGCCCACGCGAAAATCATCAGCATCGACACCAAGCCCTGCTACGCCTTCGAAGGCGTGCGCATCGCCATCACCCACGAAGACGTGCCGGGCCTGAAAGACATCGGCCCGCTGTTGCCGGGCGATCCGTTGCTGGCCATCGATGACGTGCAGTTCGTCGGCCAACCGGTGCTCGCCGTCGCTGCGAAAGACCTGGAAACCGCACGCAAAGCCGCGATGGCGGCGATCATCGAATACGAAGACCTCGAACCCGTTCTGGACGTGGTCGAAGCCTTGCGCAAACGCCATTTCGTGCTCGACAGCCACACCCACCAGCGCGGCGATTCAGCCAATGCCTTGGCCACTGCCGAGCATCGCATTCAAGGCACGCTGCACATCGGCGGCCAGGAGCACTTTTACCTGGAAACCCAGATCTCTTCGGTGATGCCGACCGAAGACGGCGGGATGATCGTTTACTGCTCGACCCAGAACCCCACCGAAGTGCAAAAACTGGTGGCGGAAGTGCTGGACGTGTCGATGAACAAAATCGTCGTCGACATGCGCCGCATGGGCGGTGGTTTTGGCGGCAAGGAAACCCAGGCTGCCAGCCCGGCGTGCCTGTGCGCGGTGATCGCGCACCTGACCGGTCAGCCGACCAAAATGCGCCTGCCGCGGGTCGAAGACATGCTGATGACCGGCAAGCGTCACCCGTTCTACGTCGAATACGACGTGGGCTTCGACAGCACCGGTCGCCTGCACGGTATCGCCCTGGAACTGGCTGGTAACTGCGGTTGCTCACCGGATTTGTCGGCCTCGATTGTCGACCGTGCGATGTTCCATGCCGACAACTCGTACTACCTGGGCGACGCGACCATCAACGGTCACCGCTGCAAGACCAACACCGCGTCGAACACCGCTTACCGTGGTTTCGGTGGTCCGCAAGGCATGGTCGCCATCGAAGAAGTGATGGACGCGATTGCCCGCCATCTGGGCCTCGACCCGCTGGCGGTGCGCAAGGCCAACTACTACGGCAAGACCGAGCGCAACGTTACCCATTACTACCAGACCGTCGAGCACAACATGCTCGAGGAAATGACCGCCGAACTGGAAGCCAGCAGCCAGTACGCCGAGCGCCGCGAAGCGATCCGTCGCTACAACGCCAACAGTCCGATCCTGAAAAAAGGTCTGGCGCTGACCCCGGTCAAATTCGGTATTTCCTTCACCGCCAGTTTCCTCAACCAGGCCGGTGCGCTGATTCACGTCTACACCGACGGCAGCATCCACCTGAACCACGGCGGCACCGAAATGGGCCAGGGTCTGAACACCAAGGTTGCGCAAGTAGTGGCTGAAGTATTCCAGGTGGAAATGGACCGGGTGCAGATCACCGCGACCAACACCGACAAAGTGCCGAACACCTCACCGACCGCGGCTTCGAGCGGCGCCGACCTCAACGGTAAAGCCGCGCAGAATGCCGCAGAAATCATCAAGAAACGCCTGGTGGAATTTGCCGCACGGCAATACAAGGTCAGCGAAGAAGACGTGGAATTCCACAACGGTCACGTGCGGGTTCGCGATCACATCCTGACGTTCGAAGCGCTGATCCAGCAGGCGTATTTCGCCCAGGTGTCGCTGTCGAGCACCGGCTTCTACAAGACCCCGAAAATCTACTATGACCGCAGCCAGGCTCGTGGTCGGCCGTTCTACTACTACGCCTTTGGTGCGGCCTGCGCCGAGGTGATCGTCGACACCCTGACCGGCGAGTACAAGATGCTGCGCACCGACATCCTCCACGACGTCGGCGCCTCGCTGAACCCGGCGATCGACATCGGCCAGGTCGAGGGCGGTTTCATCCAGGGCATGGGCTGGCTGACCATGGAAGAACTGGTGTGGAACAACAAAGGCAAGCTGATGACCAACGGCCCGGCCAGCTACAAGATCCCGGCGGTGGCCGACATGCCATTGGACCTGCGGGTGAAGCTGGTGGAAAACCGCAAGAACCCGGAAGACACGGTGTTCCATTCCAAAGCCGTGGGTGAACCGCCGTTCATGCTCGGCATTGCCGTCTGGTGTGCGATCAAGGACGCCGTGGCAAGCCTGGGCGACTACAGGCATCAACCGAAAATCGACGCGCCGGCGACGCCGGAGCGGGTGTTGTGGGGGTGCGAGCAGATGCGCCAGTTGAAGGCGGCGAAGGCCGTGGAAGCCGAATCCGAGGTGGTGGTTTGATTGATCGTTCCCACGCTCTGCGCAGGAATGCAGCCCGCGACGCTCTGCGTCGCATTGTGAACAGCGGACGCGGAGCGTCCAGAGATGCATTCCCACGCAGAGCGTGGGAACGATCTTGAGAGGTGAACCATGTACAACTGGATCGACGCCCTCGCCGACCTGCAAACCCGGGGTGAACCCTGTGTGTTGGTGACCATCATCGAAGAGCTCGGCTCGACGCCGCGCAATGCGGGCTCGAAGATGGTCATCAGTGCCACGCAAACGTTCGACACCATCGGTGGCGGGCATCTGGAATACAAAGCCATGCAGATCGGCCGCGAGATGCTTGCCAGCGGCCGGCAGGACACCCATCTGGAGCGCTTCAGCCTCGGCGCCAGCCTGGGCCAGTGCTGCGGCGGCGTGACTGTGTTGCTGTTCGAGCCGATGGGTCAGGTGCAAGCGCAGATTGCTGTGTTCGGTGCCGGCCACGTCGGTCGGGCGCTGGTGCCGCTGCTCGCCAGCCTGCCCTGCCGGGTGCGCTGGATCGATTCGCGGGAAGCCGAATTCCCCGAACAGATCCCCCACGGCGTGCGCAAAATCGTCACCGAAGAACCGCTGGATGAAGTCGATGACCTGCCTGCTGGCAGCTACTGCATTGTCATGACTCACAACCACCAGCTCGACCTCGAACTCACCGCCGCGATCCTCAAGCGCAACGACTTCGCCTACTTCGGCCTGATCGGTTCGAAGACCAAACGGGTGAAATTTGAACACCGCCTGCGTGATCGTGGTTTCGACAGCGCCGTGCTGCAACGCATGCGCTGCCCGATGGGGCTGGGCGAAGTCAAAGGCAAGCTGCCTGTGGAAATCGCCATCTCCATCGCCGGCGAAATCATCGCCACCTATAACGCGAATTTCGGCCAGCACACCGCCAGCGCCGGATCATCGATCGCCAAGCTGCTGCCTGCTTCACGCCGCAGCCAAGCCTCGAACTGAAAAGCTTCTAACTGAAAGCCTTGAACTGAAAAGCTTTGAATTGAAAAGCTTCGAACTAATTGAGAACCCCATGCCAATGACTCGCAAAGCCTACCGCGCCGCCATTTTGCACAGCATCGCCGACCCTGCCGAAGTGGGTATCGAAGCCTCGTATGAATATTTCGAAGACGGCCTGCTGGTGGTCGAGAACGGCCAGATCAACGCCATCGGCCACGCCAGCGAATTGCTGCCGACGCTGCCGGCCGACATCGAGATCACCCATTATCAGGACGCACTGATCACCCCCGGTTTCATCGACACCCACATTCACCTGCCGCAAACCGGCATGGTCGGCGCCTACGGCGAGCAACTGCTGGACTGGCTGAACACCTACACCTTTCCGTGCGAAAGCCAGTTCGCCGACAAGGCCCACGCTGACGAAGTCGCGGATATTTTCATCAAGGAGCTGCTGCGCAACGGCACCACCACCGCACTGGTCTTCGGCAGCGTGCATCCGCAATCGGTGAACTCGTTTTTCGAAGCCGCCGAACAGCTGGACCTGCGGATGATTGCCGGCAAGGTGATGATGGACCGCAACGCGCCGGACTATCTGACTGACACCGCCGAATCGAGCTACGTCGAAAGCAAGGCGCTGATCGAACGCTGGCACGGCAAGGGCCGCTTGCATTACGCCGTCACACCGCGCTTCGCCCCGACCAGCACCCCGGAACAGCTGACCCTCGCCGGCCAGTTGCTCAGCGAATACCCGGATCTGTACATGCAGACCCACATCAGCGAAAACCTCAAGGAAGTCGAGTGGGTCAAGGCACTGTTCCCGGAGCGCAAGGGCTACCTGGACGTCTACGATCACTACCAACTGCTCGGCGAGCGCTCGGTGTTCGCCCACGGCGTGCACCTGTGCGACGACGAATGCGCACGCCTGGCGCAGACGGGATCGGCGATTGCCTTCTGCCCGACGTCGAACTTCTTCCTCGGCAGCGGCTTTTTCAACCTGCCG
>NZ_AKJT01000002.1 GCF_000282195.1 Pseudomonas sp. GM18 | reverse complement strand
TGGCAGGGCGGCAACAGCCGCTGGGACCTGATCGACATCGTGCGTGCGGCTTATGCGTTGCGTCCCGATGGCTTCGTCTGGCCCACGGATGACGAAGGGCGGGTGACGCTCAAGCTCGAACGCCTGACCGCCGCCAACGGCATCGATCACGGAAATGCGCACGAGGCGCTGTCGGATGTTCGCGCCACCATCGCCCTGGCGCGTCTGATTCGCGAAAAACAGCCGAAGTTGTATGACTGGCTGTTTCAGTTGCGCAGTAAACAAAAGGTGATGGACCAGATTCGGCTGTTGCAGCCGATGGTGCACATTTCCGGACGCTTTTCGGCGGCCCGCCATTATGTCGGCGTAGTACTGCCACTGGCCTGGCATCCACGCAATCGCAACGCGCTGATTGTCTGTGACCTGCACCTGGACCCTCAGGGGCTGCTCGATCTGGATACCGAAGCCTTGCGTCAGCGGCTTTATACCCGCCGTGACGATCTGGCCGAAGGCGAACTGCCGGTGCCGCTCAAGCTCATACACATCAACAAGTGCCCGGTCGTGGCACCGTTATCGGTACTTCGTCCCGAAGATCAGCAACGTTTGGGGCTGGACATGGCGCTCTATCAGGAACGGGCGCTGCGGCTAAGTGCCGCACAACAACTTTGGCAAGATAAAGTGTCGGGAATTTATGCCCGCGAGGATTTCGCCGCGAGCCTGGACCCCGAGCAACAGTTATACGATGGTTTTATCGGCGATCGGGATCGGCGTCTATGTGAGCAAGTCAGAGCCGCCGACCCTGCGCAATTAGCACAAGAGCAGTGGCCTTTCGATGATGAACGCTTGCCCGAATTATTGTTTCGTTATCGCGCACGCAACTTTCCCGATACGTTGAGCCTGGAAGAGCAAGAGCGCTGGCGAATATTCTGTCAGCAACGTTTGTCCGTGCCGGAGTGGGGCGCTCCCAATACGCTGGAAAGTTTTCTGACAGCTGCCGCCCAATTGACGATTAGTCCTACATCGTTTCAGCAAGAGGTTCTGGATGAATGGCAGATTCATGTCCAGGCATTACGCAAACGTTTGAATCTTTGAAAACGAAAATGACTTGCAATTGAATTCCGGGCATAAAAAAACGCCAGCATTTGCTGGCGTTCCTTTGGTCGCGGATCAGTCTGCGACGCGCTTGCGGCTTAGCCCAGCAGGGTAGCCCAGCCTTCAACCACGTCACCGCCCCACTTGGCTTTCCACTCTTTCAGAGTTTTGTGGTTGCCACCTTTGGTTTCGATGACTTCGCCGTTGTGCGGGTTTTTGTATTGTTTAACTTTGCGAGCACGCTTGGTGCCAGTAGTTTTTACTGCGCCGCCACGTGGAGCCTTGGTTTTGGACTCTGGATCCAATAGGGCAATGATGTCACGCAGGGATTTGGAGTATTCGCCCATCAGGGTGCGCAATTTGCCTTCGAATTCCAGCTCGGTTTGCAGTTTGTCGTCTTGGGACAGGTTCTTCAAACGGGCTTGCAGCTCTTTGATAGCTTCTTCGGTGGCGCGATATTCGTTGATCAAGGACATGAGGACTACCTTATGTTGGCGCTGG
The DNA here is from genome assembly GCF_000282195.1 of Pseudomonas sp. GM18. Taxonomy (GTDB): domain Bacteria; phylum Pseudomonadota; class Gammaproteobacteria; order Pseudomonadales; family Pseudomonadaceae; genus Aquipseudomonas. The sequence goes on along the minus strand of NZ_AKJT01000002.1, from coordinate 35,201 downwards.
ATGACAGGGTGACAGTGCGACAATAATAGTCAGGGTGTTTCATCAAGTAAACATTTAACCGAAGTTTTACTTAAATTAGTAGCGGTGAATAGGACACACATTGGAGAGACAGTTAAATAGCGTCACAAATATTCACAGTTAACCTCTTGAAGACTGGCTACTAGAGCACCATGCAGTGGCGTATGGCACCGCCGGAACCTGTACCGCTGACCGCAATCAGCGGCCGCGCGTCATCAATACTGCAGTTTTGCTGCGCAATCGCTAGAATGGCGGCCTTTGCGAAGTTCTGGAGTTTCCCCCTCATGCGCACTTTTCGGCTGGTGATTGCTTGCCCGGACCGCGTCGGCATCGTTGCTAAAGTCAGTAACTTTCTGGCGTCACATAACGGCTGGATCACTGAAGCGAGCCATCACTCGGACAATCTCAGTGGCTGGTTCTTCATGCGTCACGAAATTCGTGCCGATTCGCTGCCTTTCGGTATCGAAGCCTTTCGCGAAGCGTTTGCACCGATTGCCCAAGAGTTCTCGATGGACTGGCGCATCACCGACACCGAGCAGAAGAAGCGCGTGGTGTTGATGGCCAGCCGTGAGTCCCATTGCCTGGCTGACTTGTTGCACCGTTGGCACAGCGACGAACTGGACTGCGAAATCGCCTGCGTGATTTCCAACCATGACGATCTGCGCAGCATGGTCGAGTGGCACGGTATTCCTTACTACCATGTACCGGTCAACCCGCAGAACAAGGAACCGGCTTTCGCCGAAGTCTCGCGCCTGGTCAAACAGCACGACGCCGAAGTGGTGGTACTCGCCCGTTACATGCAGATTCTGCCGCCCGACTTGTGCAGCGAATATGCCCACAAAGTCATCAACATTCACCACAGCTTCCTGCCGTCGTTCGTTGGCGCCAAGCCGTATCATCAGGCTTCGATGCGCGGTGTGAAGTTGATCGGTGCCACTTGTCACTATGTAACCGAAGAGCTGGACGCCGGTCCGATCATCGAGCAAGACGTGGTGCGTGTCAGCCACAGCGACAGCATTGAAGACATGGTGCGCTTCGGCCGTGACGTCGAGAAAATGGTGCTGGCCCGTGGTCTGCGTTATCACCTGGAAGACCGGGTGTTGGTGCACGGCAACAAAACCGTCGTGTTCTGACAGCCATACGGTTGAAATCCGAAGGGCCTGGGCGTTCAATCGCTTCAGGCCCTTCGCCGTTTCTGCACTGAGGACATGACCATGGCCGATCCGCTGGACAAAGCCGTTTCCAAGGCGCCCGCCACATTGGGTGAGGGCTGTTTGAGCCGCTACGACCCGGATGACCTGAGCCCCGAAGACGGCACGGAGTTTCCCGGCGCCGCCGAGTTGTGGGAGCAGTTGCAGGACGATTCCGACGATTCAGCCGGGGGTGCCTGAAAAGTTCGTTCAAGCTTGCTTGAACTTCATCAACTTCTTCAGCAATGGCCGCCCGAGCATCAGCAAAAACACTGGGCCACCGACCACCAGATAGAAGTAATAGGTCACTGTCCGCCAGATCAGAATCGCCGCCGCCGCGGTGGATTTCCCCACCATGGGCGCCAGCAGCGCCGCCGACGTCAATTCCGCCGCCCCGGCACCGCCCGGCAACAGGCTGAATTGCCCCGCACTCAATGACAGCATCTGGATCAGAAAGCACCAGGCCCACTGCAAATCCACGCCCAGCCCGCGCAACGCCAGATACATCACGCTATACCGCAAGGCCCAATGCAGGCAGGTCAGGGCAAACACCGTGATCAACGTCTGAAAGGGTAACTTCAGTGTGTCAGTGAACGCCGCCAGGAAGTGCAGGAGCTTTCGTGCCCAGCGAAGCCGAGTGGCTTCTTTGACATTGAGGCGGGCGAGCAACCGACCGCTCAGGCGAATCAGCGTACGGTGGTAGCGAGCCACCACCGCGCAACTGAACAACCCGCTGAACATCGAGATGGCGCTGACGGTCAGTAGCCACTCCATGCGCTGACTGAGGTGCTGGAACAGTGCATAAATCAGAATCCCGCACAGTGCGCAGAGAAAAAACAGCAAGTCGCTCAACTGGTCCATGGCGAACACGGCGCTGCCCCTGGCTGGCCGCACGCCATGGCGCGCCAACAGGGCCATGATGGTCAGCGGTCCGCCGCTGCCGCCGGGGGTGGCGCAGTAGGCAAATTCGGCGGACATCACCACCCCGAGGCTTTTGAGGCGGCTCACCTTGTCACGCTGATCGCCCAGCAACAGGCGCAAGCGCAGGGTGTTAAGCATCCAGCACAACAGGATCATGCCGAACATGATCAGCAGCCATTCCAGCGGGAAGCGTTGCAGCCGTGACCATGTCTCGCCGCCGCCCAGCAACGACGGGATGAGCACTGCAGCGAGCAGGGCGACGACCAGCAGAATCCCGCGGCTCATGCGGCGCGACCAATGAGGTCGCGTTGCTGTGCCAGCCAGTTGGCCTTGGTCATCGGCACACGGCCCTCGTCGAGCAAGCGCTTGAGGAGTTGCAGCCAATAATGACGCGAGAACTCATGGCGCATGTCCACCGGGTGCAGGCCGAGGCGAATTACCGGCGCCTGGTGCCAGCGCTGTTCGCGCTGATTGCTGACGATTTTCGACAGACCACGGCGCCAGGCACTGCGCGCGCTCCAGACCAGGCCTGGGGCATCGAACGCGGTGAAATCCGGCAGACGATACAGATGCTGCGAGTCGCTGGTGTAGCGCAGCGGCAACTGGCGCAACGCCTGACGGGTGCCCTCGCTCATCAGCCAGGCCGGGGCGACGAAGCCTTGGAGCGGCCAGTCGTAGCGATGGAACATTTCGATTCCGGCGTGCAGGCGGGCGAGGGCGGCTTCCAGAGGCAGGTCGTAGAACTCGCCTTCGTGGGTGTAGATCCGGCGCATGAACCAGTCTCGGGGAGTGGTGGGAATCGGCCCTTCATCGCAATGGTAGTAACCGTGCAGTGCCAGTTCGTCGCCGCGAGCGACACGACGGCTCAGCACACGACGAAATGCCGGATAGGCGTCCAGTTCGTTATGTTTATGGAAGTTCGGCACCACCAACCAGGTCATCGGCACTTCAGCCAGCGCGTCGACGGCGTCGACGAAGGCCTGGTAATCGGGCCAGGTTTGCGGCGCAACGTCGTGCAGCACCAACAACAGACTGGGTGGGTTCATGGGCTCAGCCATTGGCGATCAGCGGCCATTGAGTGCCGAGTACGGCGTGATAGTGCCCCAACAGGCTGTCGACCACCGCGTCCCAGGCGTAATGCCGCTCGACATGCCGGCGGGCCTGTTTGCCCAACGCGGCGCTGCCTTGGCTGAACAGCTCGCGAACGGCATTGGCCATCGCCACTGGATTGTTCGGCGCGCAGAGCAGGCCGCATTGATCGGTGACAATCTCCTGAAAAGCCCCGGCCGCCACAGCCACCACCGGAATACCACTGGCCATGGCTTCGAGGACCACCAGGCCAAAGGTTTCCTGATCGCCGGCATGCACCAGCGCATCGGCACTGGCCATCAGGCGCGCGATTTGCGCTACCGGGCAGAATTCATCGAGGACCGTGACATTGCGCGGCACCAGGGTCGGCATCGACGAGCCCACCAGCAGCAAGTGGTAGCGACGACCCAGGCGTTTCATGCAGTTGAGCAGCACCGGCAGGTTTTTTTCCTTGGAACCACGGCCGGCGAAGATCAGCAGGTGAGTATTTTCATCGATGCCCAATTCGGCCCGCAGGTCTGGATCCCATGCATTGGGATTGAACGTTTGCAGGTCGACGCCCAGGGGTTGTACGAAAACGTTCTTCACCCCCAGCCCGATCAGTTTGTCGGCCATGATATGGCTTGGCGCCAGAACCCGGTCGAAGTTGCCGTAGAGCTTGCTGACATACGCTTCGACATTGGGTGTAACCCAATTGCCCATGCGATTGCTGACCAGCATCGGCAGGTCGGAGTGATAAAAACCGATTACCGGCACATCGAGTTGCCGCTTGGCGTCCAAAGCCGCCCAGGCAGTCAGGTAAGGGTCGCCGACTTCGATCAAGTCAGGCTGTAAATCCTGCAGAACATTGCGCCACGGCGCGAGACGGAGGGGGAAACGATAACCCTTGCCGAAAGGCAGGGCCGGGGCCGGAACCGTGTAAACGCCATCCTGTTCACTCAAGTGAGCCCCGGGGATCAACAGGCTGTGACAAATGCCCGGCTTGCTGCCCAGGCGACGGTGCTTGGCATCCAGATACGTGCGCACGCCACCGCTGGCAGGGGCGTAGAACATGGTTATGTCAGCGATATGCACGATGAACATCCCTCCGGGTCCGTTGTTCTCCCTTTGGTTGACCTATATGAAGGATAGATGTTCGGTTGGGGTTTTGCGGCGAAGCCAAGGGCTTTGGACAGTTGTGTGGCGAGGGAGCTTGTCGGAACGCCGCACCGTCCCGCTCGGCTGCGAAGCAGTCGTAAAATCAGCCGGTGTGTTCAATCTGGCACACCTTCAATCCCGATTTTGGGGTCGCTTCGCGACCCAGCGGGAGCAAGCTCCCTCGCCACAGTGTCGGTGATCAGACACTAAATACGGAAACTACCCACCAACTGCTTCAATCGCGAAGCCTGTTGCTCAAGGTCCGAGCACGCCCGCAAGGTCGATTGCAGGTTTTCCACGCCTTCCTGGTTCAGCGTGTTGATCTCGGTGATGTCGACGTTGATCGACTCGACCACCGCCGTCTGTTCCTCGGTCGCCGTGGCCACCGACTGGTTCATGCTGTCGATTTCGCCGATGCGCAACGTCACGCTGTTCAGACGCTCGCCGGCCAGGTTGGCGATTTCCACGCTGTCCTGGCTGTGGCGCTGGCTGTCGCTCATGGTGCTGACGGATTCGCGCGCGCCGACTTGCAGCTCCTCGATCATGGTCTGCACCTGTTGCGCCGATTCCTGCGTGCGGTGCGCCAGGTTGCGCACCTCGTCGGCCACCACGGCAAAACCGCGCCCGGCTTCACCGGCCCGCGCCGCTTCGATGGCTGCGTTGAGCGCCAGCAGGTTGGTTTGCTGGGAGATGCTGGTGATCACTTCGAGAATCTGCCCGATGTTTACGGTTTTGCTGTTCAGCGATTCGATGTTGGTGCTCGAAGCGCTGAGCATGCTCGACAGCTGATTCATCGCCGCAATGCTGCGATCCACCACTTGCTGGCCGTCTTCGGCCAGGCTGCGGGCATCGCTGGCCTGATTCGACGCTTGGGCTGCGTTACGGGCGATTTCCTGAGCGGCGGCGCCGAGCTGGTTGATGGCCGCGGCGACGCTGCTGGTGCGCGAAGCTTGTTGGTCGGAATTGAACATCGACGAGTTCGAGGCCGCCACCACCCGCAAGGCCACTTCGTTGACCTGGCCGGTGGCCGAGGACACTTCGCGGATCGACGTGTGAATCCGTTCCACGAAACGGTTGAACGCCTTGCCTAGGATGCCGAATTCGTCCTGATTCTGGATGGTCAGGCGTTTGGTCAGGTCGCCTTCGCCGTCGGCGATGTCTTCCATGGCGCGGGTCATGACGTGCAGCGGCTGGATCAGCAGGCGGATCAGCATGCCGAGCAGGGCGATGATGATGGCCACGGCAATCACGGTCGCGATGATCGCCGAAGCGCGGAATTCGCTGAGCCTGGAGAAGGCTTTGTCTTTATCTACTGACAGGCCGATGTACCAGTTGACCGAGGACAGACCCTTGATCGGGGTGAAGGTCACGATGCGGGTTTTGCCGTCAACTTCGATCTCGCTCGGCTTATTACCGATGACGGGTGTGTCTTGTGGGTAGACGTCCTTGAGGTTTTTCATCGCCAGCGCTTTGTCCGGGTGAACCAGGATCTTGCCGTCGGCGCTGACCAGGAACGCATAGCCCATGCCGTCGAAATCCAGCGCGTTGAGGCTGTCGGTGATTACTTGCAGGCTCAGGTCGCCGCCGACCACGCCGATGTTCTGACCGTCCTTGAGGACGCTGTCGACGATGGAAATCACCAACTGGCCAGACGCCAGGTCGATATAAGGTTCGGTCAAGGCAGAACCGCTGGTGCTTTGCGCGCTCTTGTACCAAGGGCGGACGCGAGGGTCATAGCCGTCGGGCAACTTGCTGTCAGGGTGGATGATGAAGGTGCCATCCTTGTTGCCCAGGTAGGCGCCCATGAAGGTCGATGTGACAGCCTTCTGTTCCAGCAGTTTGGCGACGTTATCCGTCTCGGCGTTCAGGGCAACGGTCTGTGACAGGTTTTCGATCAACAGGCTACGACCCGCCAGCCAGGTCTGAATGTTTTTGGCGGTGACGTTACCCATTTCTTTCAGGTAGTTGTCCAGGTCGCGGCGTATCGCATTACGCTGCAAATAGTCGTTGTACAGCGTGAACGAGGCGAATGCGGCGATTACGATCAGGGCGGCGGCAAGCAGTATTTTATGGCTGAAGCGCAGGTTTTTGTTCATGGCTTGTGGTTCCGCTAAGGTCTTAATGTCCAGGGCGTGCTTTTATAAAGGCACGCAAAATGGGCAGTGTTGAAATCAAGCTGATATTTCCGTCCTCTCCTTAGGGGGATTACCGACGCTTTTCAGTCTTTTTTATCGGCCGTGAAGGATCAAAGATTAACCATTGGTGACAAAATGCCTGACTCATCGCAACTCGTTATCGGCGCTGACCTCGCGGGCCAGCCAATCGCCCAGGCCATGCGCCTGGCGAACCGTCACGGTTTGGTAGCGGGCGCTACCGGGACCGGTAAAACCGTCACGTTGCAGCGCCTGGCCGAAGCGTTCAGCGATGCAGGCGTGGCCGTGTTCGCGGCGGACATCAAAGGCGACTTGTGTGGCCTGGGCGCCGCCGGCAACCCTCAAGGCAAGGTCGCGGAGCGGATCGCCGGCATGCCCTGGCTGAACCATAAGCCTCAGGCGTATCCGGTGACCCTGTGGGACATTCACGGTCAGTCCGGTCATCCATTGCGCACCACCTTGAGCGAAATGGGACCGTTGCTGCTCGGCAGCCTGCTGGAGCTGACCGACAGTCAGCAATCGGCACTTTATGCCGCATTCAAGGTGGCCGACCGCGAAGGGCTGTTGCTGCTGGATCTGAAAGATTTGAAGGCGCTGCTCAATCACCTGCGGGATAACCCCGAATTGCTGGGCGATGACGCGGCGCTGATGACCACCGGTTCCAGCCAGGCACTGCTGCGCCGTTTGGCGACGCTGGAACAGCAGGGCGCTGAGGCATTGTTCGGCGAGCCGGCACTGCAACTGGAAGATATTTTGCAACCGGCGATGGACGGTCGCGGGCGCATCCACTTGCTCGACGCCAGCCGTCTGGTGCACGAAGCGCCGAAGGTCTATGCGACGTTCCTGCTGTGGTTGCTGGCCGAATTGTTCGAGCAACTGCCGGAGCGCGGTGATGCCGAGAAACCGTTGCTGGCGCTGTTTTTCGACGAGGCGCACTTGTTGTTTGCCGGTACGCCCAAGGCGTTGCAGGATCGCCTGGAACAGGTTGTCCGTCTGATCCGTTCGAAAGGCGTGGGCGTGTATTTCGTCACCCAATCGCCGGGCGACTTGCCGGATGATGTGCTGGCTCAGTTGGGCCTGCGTGTTCAGCATGGCTTGCGCGCGTTTACCGCCAAAGAGCAGAAATCCCTGCGTGCAGTGGCCGAGGGCTTCCGGCCGAACCCGGCATTTGACGCCTTGTCGGTGTTGACTGAACTGGGCATCGGCGAGGCGTTGGTCGGCACCTTGCAGGACAAGGGCACGCCGGGGATGGTCCAGCGTGTATTGGTCGCACCGCCGCAATCGCGGATCGGGCCGCTGACCGAGACCGAACGCACCGTGCTGATTGCCGGTTCGCCGTTTAAAGGGCGATATGACAAACCGGTCGATCGCGAATCGGCTTATGAAGTGCTGATGGGACGCAAGGGGTTGGCGCCGGAGCCTGAAACCGCGCCGGGCAAACCTGCACCCGAAGAGCCGAGTTTCACCGAACAGGCCGGGGAATTCCTCGGTACGGCGGCAGGACAGGCGCTTAAATCGGCGATGCGACAGGCGGCAAACCAGTTGGGCCGACAATTGGTGCGCGGGTTGATGGGGTCATTGCTCGGTGGTAGCAAACGCCGCTGACAAGTGGGCAATCAAAATGTGGGAGCGAGCCTGCTCCCGCATGGGTTCTATGTCATGCCTTGGGTTTGGCGTGCGCCGCAAGGCGCTCCAGCGCGGCCCTTAAATTCGGATCGCTGATCCCGTCAGCCGTCGCCTGAATGGTCGCCGCCGCATCCGTCGACAAATCCATGGTATGCCCAGCCGCTCCTTGCTGAACGGTCGGTGGCTGCACCTTGAACAGAATCCGCGTCAGGCTGGCGAACTCGTCGAACAGCTGTAACTGGCGTTGCAGACGCTTTTGCTGGTAGCGCAGGCGGGTGGCCCAGTGGCCGTCGGTGACAATCAGCAATAAACTGCCTTCGCGCCACGACGCCACATGGCAATGCTCGCGGGCGGCCGGTTGCAGCTGGCTTTCCACCAGACGTTGTAAATGACCCAGGCGTTGAGCGTGGCCAAAGATGGCTTTCAGCGGTTTGGCTTCGCGAAGCAGAACGGCGGGTGCTCTGGCCGTGAGAGGGCGAAATGCCATGATCGAACACCTGAAGTAACAGAACGGCCATGGTAACAGAAAGCACCCGCTGACCCCGACCCATTGCTTTACGAGCGCTTTACCCATTAAATCAACGAGTAACTTGTACCCTCGATGGGTTGAAGTTCAGCAAAAAGCCCTTATTTTAAGTGAGCCCCGTCACAGCGCAGTGCATGCATCGTGGAATAACGCCACTTTCCTCACCATCGTTTCCGGGTAGAATGCTCGTTCGCATGCGGCCATGAGGGCTGCACGGGCGACTCACGGGGCCGCCCTCCATCCCTTTAGTGTGGAAGATCCTGCCGATATGTTTGCGCCTTTGTTAAAGAAACTTTTTGGAAGCAAGAACGAGCGTGAAGTCAAACGCATGCTCAAGACGGTGCAGCTCGTCAATGCCTTCGAAGAGCAAATGGTGGCCCTTTCGGACGATCAATTGCGTGCCAAGACCAACGAGTTCAAGGCCCGTCTCGCCAAAGGGGAAACCCTCGACAAGCTGTTGCCAGAAGCCTTTGCGGTCGCCCGCGAAGCCGGTAAGCGCGTCATGGGTATGCGCCACTTCGATGTCCAGCTGATCGGCGGCATGACCTTGCATGAAGGCATGATCGCGGAAATGCGTACCGGTGAAGGCAAGACCCTGGTGGCAACACTGGGTGTTTACCTCAACGCGCTGTCCGGCAAGGGCGTGCACGTTGTGACGGTGAACGACTACCTGGCCCGCCGTGACGCCAACTGGATGCGTCCGCTCTACGAATTCCTCGGCATGACGGTCGGTGTGGTCACCCCGTTCCAGCCGCCGGAAGAGAAGCGCGCCGCTTACGCCGCCGACATCACCTACGGCACCAACAACGAATTCGGTTTCGACTACCTGCGCGACAACATGGCGTTCAGCATGGAAGAAAAATTCCAGCGCGAACTCAATTTTGCCGTGATCGACGAAGTCGACTCCATCCTCATCGACGAAGCCCGTACCCCGCTGATCATCTCCGGTCAGGCCGAGGACAGCTCCAAGCTGTACATCGAGATCAACAAACTGATCCCGCAGCTTGAATTGCACGTCGAAGAAGTCGAAGGCGAAGTCACCAAGGCCGGCCACTACACCGTTGACGAGAAGACCCGTCAGGTCGAACTCAACGAAGCCGGTCACCAGTTCATCGAAGACATGCTCACCCGCATCGGCCTGCTGGCTGAAGGCGAGAGCCTGTACTCGGCGCATAACCTGGGCCTGCTGACTCACGTCTATGCCGGCCTGCGTGCGCACAAACTGTTCAATCGCAACATCGAGTACATCGTGCAGGACGGTCAGGTTGTGCTGGTCGACGAACACACCGGCCGTACCATGCCGGGTCGCCGTTTGTCCGAAGGTCTGCACCAGGCCATCGAAGCCAAGGAAAACCTGAACATCCAGGCCGAGAGCCAGACCCTGGCGTCGACCACGTTCCAGAACTACTTCCGTCTGTACAACAAGCTGTCCGGCATGACCGGTACCGCGGACACCGAAGCGTTCGAATTCCATCAGATCTATGGCCTGCAGGTCATGGTCATCCCGCCGAACAAGCCGTTGGCGCGTAAAGACTACAACGACCTGGTGTTCCTGACCGCTGAAGAGAAATACGCGGCGATCATCGGCGACATCAAGGAGTGCATGGCTCAGGGCCGTCCGGTGCTGGTGGGTACCGCCACCATCGAAACGTCCGAGCACATGTCCGGCCTGCTCCAGAAGGAAGGCATCGAACACAAGGTCCTGAACGCCAAGTTCCACGAAAAAGAAGCCGAAATCATCGCCCAGGCCGGTCGCCCGGGCGCACTGACCATCGCCACCAACATGGCCGGTCGTGGTACCGACATCCTGTTGGGCGGTAACTGGGAAGTGGAAGTGGCTTCGCTGGAAGACCCGACCCCTGAGCAGATTGCGCAGATCAAGGCCGACTGGCAGAAACGTCACCAGCAAGTGCTGGAGTCGGGTGGCTTGCAGGTGATCGCTTCCGAGCGTCACGAATCGCGCCGTATCGACAACCAGTTGCGTGGTCGTGCCGGTCGTCAGGGCGACGCCGGTTCCAGCCGTTTCTACCTGTCGCTGGAAGACAGCCTGATGCGCATCTTCGCCTCTGACCGGGTGAAGAACTTCATGAAGGCGCTGGGCATGCAGTCCGGTGAAGCGATCGAGCACCGCATGGTGACCAACGCCATCGAGAAGGCTCAGCGCAAGGTTGAAGGTCGCAACTTCGACATCCGTAAACAGCTGCTCGAGTTCGACGACGTCAACAACGAACAACGTAAAGTGATCTATCACATGCGTAACAGTTTGTTGGCCGCCGACAACATTGGCGAAACCATCGCCGATTTCCGTCAGGACGTGCTCAACGCAACCGTCAGCGCGCACATTCCGCCACAATCGCTGCCTGAGCAGTGGGACGTGTCCGGTCTGGAAGCGGCGTTGCAGAGCGACTTCGGTGTGGCGCTGCCGATCCAGCAATGGCTCGACGAAGACGACCACCTGTACGAAGAAACCCTGCGCGAGAAGCTGCTGAACGAACTGATCACCGCGTACAACGAGAAAGAAGACCAGGCCGGTGCCGAAGCACTGCGCACCTTCGAGAAGCAAATCGTGCTGCGCGTGCTCGACGACCTGTGGAAAGACCACCTGTCGACCATGGATCACCTGCGTCACGGCATCCACTTGCGTGGTTATGCGCAGAAGAACCCGAAGCAAGAGTACAAGCGCGAGTCCTTCACCTTGTTCTCCGAGCTGCTGGATTCGATCAAGCGCGACTCGATCCGTGTGCTGTCGCACGTTCAGGTGCGCCGCGAAGACCCGATCGAAGAAGAGGCGCGCCTGCGTCAGGAAGCCGAGGCGCTGGCTGCGCGCATGCAGTTCCAGCACGACGAAGCGCCTGGCCTGGAGCAACCGGAAGTGTTGGGTGAAGAGATCGATGTAGCTCTCGCCACCGCACCGGTACGCAACGAGCAGAAGCTGGGCCGCAACGAGCTGTGCTACTGCGGTTCGGGCAAGAAGTTCAAGCATTGCCACGGGCAGATCCAGTAAAACCCGTTTCAAACGCTGAAATACCCGCGCCGCGACCGGCTTATGCCGTCGCGGCGTTTTGCCATTTAAACCACCGTCCATCGCAATGACGGTGCAGACAACATTTTTAAGGAGCGCATTCATGGCTGTTGGTCTTGGTCCTTTGCCAACGTTGCACCCGGTTGCCGGTTTTGAACTCGGTATCGCCTCGGCCGGTATCAAGCGCCCGGGGCGCAAGGATGTCGTGGTCATGCGCTGTGCCGAAGGTTCCACAGTGGCGGGCGTGTTCACCCTGAACGCCTTTTGCGCCGCTCCCGTGATCCTGGCCAAGCAACGCGTGCAAGGCCCGGTACGTTACTTGCTGACCAACACCGGCAATGCCAACGCCGGTACCGGCGAACCTGGCCTGGTGGCCGCTGAGCGCACCTGCGCCAAGCTGGCTGAGCTGACCGGCGTTGATGCCAGCCTGGTGCTGCCGTACTCCACCGGTGTAATCGGCGAACCGCTGCCGGTCGAGAAAATCGAAGGCGCGTTGCAAGCGGCCCTCGATGACCTGTCGGTGAACAACTGGGAAGCCGCCGCCACCGGCATCATGACCACCGACACCCTGCCCAAGGGCGCCAGCCGTCAGTTCCAGCATGACGGCGTGATCATCACCGTCACCGGCATCAGCAAAGGCGCGGGCATGATTCGCCCGAACATGGCGACCATGCTCGGTTACATCGCCACCGACGCCAAAGTCTCCCGAGAGGTGCTGCAAAACCTGTTGCTGGACGGCGCCAACAAGTCGTTCAACCGCATCACCATCGACGGCGACACCTCGACCAACGACTGCTGCATGCTGATCGCCACCGGTCAGGCAGCGCTGCCGGAAATCACCTCCGCCAGTGGTGAACTGTTCGCCAAGCTGAAGCAGGCCGTATTCGAAGTGTGCATGGACGTGGCCCAGGCCATCGTGCGCGACGGCGAAGGCGCGACCAAGTTCGTCACCGTTGAAGTCAACGGCGGCGGCAATCATCAGGAATGCCTGGACGTCGGTTACACCGTGGCCCACTCGCCGCTGATCAAGACTGCGCTGTTCGCCTCCGATCCGAACTGGGGCCGCATCCTGGCCGCCGTGGGCCGTGCCGGTGTGCCAAACCTGGACGTGAGCAAGATCGACGTATTCCTTGGCGAGGTGTGCATCGCCAGCCGTGGCGCGCGCGCTGCCACCTACACCGAAGCCCAGGGCGCGGCGGTGATGCAGCAGGAAGAGATCACCATCCGCATCGAGCTGGGTCGCGGCGATTGCAGCGAAACCATCTGGACCACCGACCTGTCCCACGAATACGTGAAGATCAACGCCGAGTACCGTACGTAAGAAAAAAAGCCTCGCTCCTGTAGGAGCGAGCGGTGCGGCGGTCCGACTTGCCCGCGAAGACGGACCACCAGACGCTAAAAAATCTGGCTTGTACTCTTACCAAAAGGCGCCCGAACATGAGCCTCCACCTGATCATCGGCGACAAACTGCATTCTTCCTGGTCCCTGCGCGCCGCGCTGGCCCTCGACCTGACTGGCGCGTCCTACACCGAAGAACTGATCAAGCTGAACCAGCCGGACACCCGCGCGCGCGTGCTCAAGCATTCGCCGACCGGGAAAGTCCCGCTGCTGAAAAGCGAACACGGCACCATCGCCGATTCGTTGGCGATTGCCGAGTACCTGGCCGAGCAATTCCCCGACGCCGGCCTCTGGCCCAAAGACACCGCCGCCCGTGCCCAGGCACGTTCGGCCTGCGCGCAGATGCACAGCGGTTTCTTCGCCATGCGCGGCAACATGCCGTTCGACCTGAGCCACAATGCGCCGCTGTCGCCGACTCCGCCTGACGTGCAGGCCGAGATCGAGCGCATGCTGGCGTTGTGGGCTGAATGTCGTGCGGCCTCGACTGAAGCCGGCCCGTACCTGTTCGGTGGCGCGACCCTGGCCGATGCGTTTTTCGCACCGATCGCCGTCCGCCTGCGCACCTATCAAGTGAAGCTGCCCGAGGTCGATGCAGACTACGTCGAAACCCTTTACCAATGGCCAGCTTTCAAGGCCTGGCAGAAGGCGGGTCTGGAGGAGGTGGGTCAGTGAAACGAGTACACGTGGCCGCTGCGGTGATCCGCGATAGCAACGGCAAGATCCTCATCGCCCGGCGTGCCGACACTCAGCATCAGGGCGGCTTGTGGGAGTTCCCCGGTGGCAAGGTCGAGGATAACGAATCCGTCGAAACCGCCCTGGCCCGCGAGCTTCACGAAGAGTTGGGCATCGTGGTCAATACCGCGCGACCGATGATAAAGGTTCGCCACGACTACCCGGACAAGCAGGTGTTGCTGGATGTCTGGGAAGTCTCGGCGTTTACCGGCGAACCCCATGGTGCCGAAGGTCAGCCTTTGGCCTGGGTGACCGCGCGGGAGCTGCTGGACTACGAATTTCCGGCCGCCAACCAACCGATCGTCGCTGCAGCACGCTTGCCCGGCGAATACCTGATCACCCCGGACGGTCTGGAAACCCCGGCCTTGCTGCGCGGTATCCAGAAAGCCATCGCTGGCGGCATCAAGCTGATTCAGTTGCGTGCACCCAACGGCTACGACCCGCAATACCGCGATCTGGCGGTGGACGCGGCGGGGCTGTGTGCCGGCAAGGCGCAGTTGATGATCAAGGGGCCGTTTGAATGGCTGGGGGACTTCCCGTCCGCCGGTTGGCATATCACTGCCGCGCAGTTGCGCAAGTACGCGGCGGCCGGCCGACCGCTACCGGCGTCGCGCTGGTTGGCGGCGTCCTGCCACAACGCTGAAGAACTGGCGTTGGCCGAGCAGATGGGCGTGGACTTTGTGACCCTGTCGCCGGTGCAACCGACCCAGACGCACCCGGATGCTCAGCCATTGGGTTGGGAACAGGCGTCGACCCTGATCGAAGGCTTCAGCAAACCGGTGTTTTTGCTGGGTGGTGTTGGCCCGGCAGAGCGGCAGAAAGCCTGGGAGGCGGGGGCGCAGGGTGTGGCGGGGATTCGGGCATTCTGGCCTGAGGCCTAGCACCTGATCGTTCCCACGCTCCGCGTGGGAATTTAGCAAGGGACGCTCCGCGTCCCAAGATCGGACGCAGAGCGTCCGGGGAGGCATTCCCACGCGGAGCGTGGGAACGATCAGTTGGAAGGTTTCGCCGCCGCTTGCCAAAGAATCTCGGCAATCCCCTGTCGCCTGGCAATCAACCGCGCCGCCACAAACAACAAATCCGACAACCGATTGATATACGCCAGGCCAACCCCGGCCAACGGTTCAATCGCATTCAACTGCTGACAGCGGCGTTCGGCACTGCGCGCCAGGCTGCGGCACACGTGGGCCTGGGCAATCAGCGCCGAACCGCCGGGCAGAATGAAATTCTCCAGCGGCCCCAGCTCTTCATTCCACACATCAATGGCCGCTTCCAGCCGTTCGATTTCTGCCGTGTTCAGTGCCTGATATGCAGGCATCGCCAGTTCGCCACCGAGGTCGAACAACCGGTGCTGGCAGGGCGCCAACACCTCGATCACTTCACTAAGCCCGGGAAACTCGCCACTTTGCGCCGCCAATCCGGCCAACAGCACGCCCACCTGGCTGTTCAGCGTATCGACTTCGCCAATAGCCTCGATTCGCGGATGGTCCTTGGGCACCCGGCGACCGTCGCCAAGCCCGGTTTCGCCTTTGTCGCCGGTGCGGGTGTAAATCTTCGACAAACGAAAGCCCATGGTTACCTCGACAGCTGATTGAGTTCTTGAGAGTTCACCGCAGTGCCCGACAACGGCAGGCGCAAGGTGAAACAGGTGCCTTGGCCCAGCGTCGATTGCACTTCCATCTGGCCTTTATGGTTGTTGGTGATGATGAAATACGAGACTGAGAGCCCAAGGCCGGTGCCCTGACCGATTTCCTTGGTGGTGAAGAACGGTTCGAACGTGCGTTTGCGCACGCTTTCGCTCATGCCGATGCCGTTGTCCTCGACCTGGATTTCCGCCCACGGCGGATTCAGTTTTGTACGCAGAATGATCCGCCCCGGTTCGCGGTCGTCTGCGCGCTGGTGAATGGCTTGCGCGGCGTTTTTCAGCAGGTTGAGCAGCACCTGTTCCAGTTCGTTGGCGGTGCCGGGTACCGGGCCCAGTGCCGGATCGAACTGGCGAATGATCGCCTGGCCCTTGAAGTCGAAGCCAATGGCCAGGTCGAAGTCGTTGCCGGCGATTTCTACCGCTTGATCGATCAGCGCCGGCAGGTCGCACGGCGCCATTTGCCGAGTGCTGCGGCGGCTGAAGCTGAGCATGTGGGTCACGATCTTCGCCGCCCGGGCGCCAGCCTGCTGAATGCCGTCGAGCAGCTGCGGTACTTCACGCGCTTTCAGGTACTTATTCACCGTTTCCAGTTCGATGCCCATTTGCTCGGCCTGTTCGAGGTTCTTCGGCAGGTCGGGGGACAGACGTCGACGAATGTTCTGGACGTTGTGCAGGATCGCGCCCAGCGGGTTGTTGATCTCATGGGCCATACCGGCGGCGAGGCCGCCGACCGAGAGCATTTTTTCCGACTGCACCATCATTTCTTCCAGGGACAGGCGCTGGGTGATGTCGTCGATCCGGATGACCACGCCACGCCCGGCGCCGCCCATCAACGGGTAGAACGTCAGGGCGTAATGCCGGGGGTCGTCGTCCTTGGACCAGGTAACGCGTTCGATCTTGGCCACCGTATGCTGCTCGACGGTTTGCTTGAGCTGCGGCAGGAATGGCTTGAGGGGTTTGAAGGCGAGGAAGATCGGCTGGTTCAAGGCTTCGTCCAGGCGCGTGCCGGACAGGGCGCTGGCCTCCTGATTCCATTGGGTCACGTAAAGCTGCTCGTCGAGGGCGATCAGTGCCGATGGCATGGAGTCGATGATGCTGTTGAGGTAGTTCTGGAAACCGGTGAGTTTTTTCTCGATCTTGCTCCGCACCTGAACTTCCAGTTCCAGCTTACGGTTGGTGTGACGGGTTTCTTCGGCCAGCCCCTGGGCCTGGTCGTAAGCTGCCTGGGAATCGTCGCGGGCACGCTTGAGCTGCTGTTCCCGGGCTTCGATGCGCGAGAGCATGGTATTGAACGCTTCGGCGAGGCTGCCGATTTCGTCGTGGTTGCCGCGAGACGCGCGCAGGGCGTAGTTCTCTTCCCGGGTGACTTGCCGGGACAGCTCTTCGAGCTGATGGATGGGGCGGGTAATCAGGCGTTTGATCTGCCGGGCGATCACCAGCCACAACAGCACGCTGAAAATCAGAATCCCCAGGCTGGCGGTCAGGGTCCCGGTGTAGAACGCCATCGGCAATTCGCTGCTGGCCACCAGTAGCAGATGCCCCGGAGCGGTGCCGGGGCGGGGCAGGGTGATCACTTGATTGCTGCGAAACTCCGTGGCTTGCCAGGCTTCGAGGTGCCGGTAGTGCTCTGGCAGGCTCAGCGTGTCGCCGTGTTGCAGCTCCGCCAGGCGCACACCCGTGCCGTCGTAGAGGGCCGCCGCACGCAGCGGTGAATAGCTGTTGAGTTCGTTGAGCAGGCGTTCGGCGTTTTGCGGCGACTTCAGGGCGTCGGACACCAGGCTCGGGTTGGACACCAGTCGGCCGATGGTCTGCAGGGCCTGGGGGGCCATGCTTTCCTGGGAGATGTAATACGCGGCGCTGATAAAGGTCAGGTTGGCGACCAGTAAAACGGTGGTCAACAGCACCAGCAGGGCGGCCAGCAGTTTCTGGCCGACTGGAAGGTTTTCTAGGCGCTGGCGCAATGGCATCAGGTTCATCGCTGGAAAGGAACAAGTGGCCAGCGTAGCCGCTGCTCAGTCGCTGGGCAATCCAAGGCTGCGCAGATGAGCGATCAAGCGCTGCTGCAATTGATTGAGGTGGGGCAGGTTCAACTGATGCCGCGAGGCAACTTTGCAGGCATGGCCCAACAGGTAGCTGATTTCGGTGCGGCGCTGATTCGCGACGTCCTGGTACATCGAGGAGAAATTGGTCGCGGTAGCCTTGATCACCCGTTCGACTTCCTCCTGGAGGTTTTCGGCCGCTGCCGGCTGGCCGCAGCGCTCCAGCAGTTCGGTGAGTTCGGCGCACAGGGTGGCCACTTCGCACTGATGCTGCTGCAAACCGCCGTTGCGGCATTCGTGCAGGACGGTCAACGGGTTGATCGCACAATTGAGCGCCAGCTTGCGCCATAGCCTCGTGAGAATGTCGGTGCTCCACTCATGGGGAATGCCGGCGTCGCTCAAATCCTCCAGCCAGAACGGTGCCACCGGATGGCCAGCATCTCCCAGCCAGGTGTAACCATGACCGGCAAACACCACACGCCAGTCGCCATCGCGAAACGCGCCTTCGGTACTGGAGGCGAAGATGCAGCGGGCATGCGGGACTTGCGCGGCGACGGCGTCCTGGCTGCCAAGGCCGTTTTGCAGCAGGATCAGTTCGGCATCCGGGGTCAGGCGGTGGGCGAGCCGGGCCACGGCTGTTACGGCATCGTAGGCTTTGCAGGCCACCAGCAAACGGCTGATCGGCCCGTCGCTGTCGGCTGTTTCGCCGGGCACCGGGTACAGTTGCGCTTCGCCGTGCTCGACCAGCGTCAGCCCGCCCGCCGCCTGATAGGCCTGCAGGCGTGCCGCGTCTCGTACGATCAGCCTGACCGGCACTGAGGCCCGTGCCAGACGGGTGGCCCACAAGGTGCCGAGGCTGCCGGCGCCCAGAACATGCCAAGGGGTCGACATCAGCTTTTTGCTCGGTTTGATGCTGGCATGTGAGGCTCGCAGTATCGGTTGGAAAAGACCCGTTATAATGAGCCCGATTTTAACCGCAAGCCAAGCGCGCTCCTTCGTTATCGAGCGCGCCTTTTTATTGGAGAGATTACATGCCGTCGTTCGACGTGGTATCCGAACTGGACAAACACGAAGTCACCAACGCGGTCGAGAACGCCGTCAAGGAACTCGATCGTCGTTATGACCTGAAAGGCAAGGGCAGCTTCGAGTTCAAGGAAAAGGAGCTGACCGTCAACCTGACCGCTGAAGCCGATTTCCAGCTCGAAGCGATGATCGAGATCCTCAAGCTGGCCCTGGTCAAGCGCAAGATCGACGTGCAATGCCTTGAAGTCAAGGATGCCTACGCGTCGGGCAAGCTGATGAAGCAGGAAGCGGTCCTCAAGGAAGGCATCGACAAAGAGCTGGCGAAGAAAATTGTCGCCCACGTCAAAGATGCCAAGCTCAAGGTCCAGGCTGCCATTCAGGGTGAGCAGGTGCGTATCACCGGTAAAAAGCGTGACGATCTGCAGGAAGCCATCGCCGCCCTGCGCGCCAAAACTTTCGACATGCCGCTGCAGTTCAATAACTTCCGCGACTGATCTTTCAAGCGGGAACCTCTCGGCGATTTCGACGTCCGAGGCCCAAGCAACGGCAGAAACGATCGAGCCTTAAGGGGTTCGATCTTTCTGCCGCTCATTTTTTGCGTGCCGGGTAGCCGGAAATCAGGAGAAAGAAGATGGATTTGAATACTGAAGTGGACAACCTGGTCAAGGCGTCTCAAGCCTGGATTCCGATGATCATGGAATACGGCAGCCGCGTGTTGCTGGCGGTGATCACCCTGGCCATTGGCTGGTGGCTGATCAACAAAGTCACGCAAAAACTGGGTGGCCTGTTGGCGTTGCGCAACGCCGACCTGGCGCTGCAAGGCTTCATCAGCAGCCTGGCGAACATCATCCTCAAGGTTCTGTTGATCGTCAGCGTGGCGTCGATGATCGGAGTGGAAACCACCTCCTTCGTCGCGGCGATCGGTGCGGCCGGCCTGGCCATCGGTTTGGCGCTGCAGGGCAGCCTGGCGAACTTTGCCGGCGGCGTGCTGATCCTGTTGTTCCGTCCGTTCCGTATCGGTGACTGGATCGAAGCCCAAGGTGTTGCCGGTACTGTCGACAGCATCCAGATCTTCCACACCGTACTGCGCACTGGTGATAACAAAACCATCATCGTGCCTAACGGTAATCTGTCGAACGGCATTATCACCAACACTAACCGTCAGCCGACCCGCAAGGTTGTGTTTGATGTAGGTGTGGCTTACGAAGCGGACTTGCAAAAGGCCCGTGAAGTGTTGCTGGAACTGGCCAAGGATCCGCGAGTATTGGCTGAGCCGGCACCGGAAGTGGTGATTTCCACACTGGGCGACAGTTCGATTACTGTTTCCCTGCGGGTGTGGGTGAAAACCGCTGACTATTGGAATGTGATGTTCATGTTTAATGAGCATTCGCGCGATCGCTTGAAGACTGCCGGCATCGATATTCCATTTCCGCAGCGGGTTATTCGCGTGGTGCAGGAATCGGCAGCGGTGTAAGGATTAGGCGATCAACTAATGTCTGACCTCTTGGTCAAACATTTTGCAAGCCCCGATCCTTTAAGCACAATGCTGTAGCCAATAAAAAAGGCCCATCCGAAGATGGGCCTTTTTTTGATTACCGCGAACTGGCTTTCGGCAATTACAGAACCGAAATCGGGTAGTCGACGATCAGGCGGAACTCGTCGATGTTACCTTCAAACGCGTCGTCCTGGTTGGCGCGATGCCATGCTTGACGAATACGGAAGGACAGATCCTTGGCCGGGCCGGTTTGAACGACGTACTTGGCTTCGAGGTTGGTTTCGTGGTGTTTGCCATCTGCACCGTACATGCCGGCATAGGTACTGCCCGCCGGTGTGTTGGTACCGTCGATGTCCCAACCTTTCACGTAACGGGCCATGAAGCTCAGGCCAGGTACGCCGTATTCGGCCATTTTCAGGTCATAACGGGCTTGTACCGATTTCTCGCCTGGGGCGTTGAAGTCAGAGTACTGGATGGAGTTGGCGAGGAAGATCGAGTCGCCACCGCGGTTGTTTTTACCCACGCCGACATAGTCGAACGGAGTATCGCCATTCACTTTCTGGAAGCCCAGGGTAACGGTGTGCGCTTTCAGGAACGAGTAAGCAGCGGCCAGCGAGTAGGCGGTGTTGTTGATTTCGCCTGCTTTAGCGCTACCGGTGTCCCTGGTGTTGTAGATGTTACCGTCGAAGTTGATCGACTGATCGCCACCCAGTGCGAGGGTGTAGTTCGCGTTGGCGTAATACTGGTTCCAGATGTCTTCGAGCTTGGAAGCGTAGAGCGACACACTCAGGTCTGGGGTAATGCCGTATTTGCCACCGAGGTAGTCGATCGAGTTGGCAGCTACGCCATCACCTTGGTTCGCGTAGGTCGCCCACAGATCGCCATTACGGGCGTTGCGATCCTGGCTGGTCGCCGAGTAGAAGTGACCGCCTTCGAGGTCAAGGTCTTTGACTTCGCTGCTCTGCAGTTGGATACCGCTGGCAGTTTGGTGAAGGATGCGGGAGCCGCCAACAGCGAACACCGGGGAAGTGCTTGGCTGCATGTCGCCGATTTTCAGCTCGGTCTTGGAGATGCGGAACTTGGCGGCAGCGCCGGCTTTGCCCTGGTTGTTTTCGACCTCGCCATCATTGCCCACGGGCATGTTGCCGGTACCCGAATACTTGTCGGAACCGTCCAGCTTAATGGCCAGTTGACCCCAAGCTTCAACGCCAACGCCGACCGTACCTTGGGTGTAGCCCGAGCTGTACATGCCCTGGATGCCCTGGGTCCAGTCTTTGTCGTCGGTTGCGCGGTCTTTCTTGTTACGGTTGTAGTAGTAGTTGCGAACCAGCAAGTCGAGCTTGCTATCTTCAACAAAACCTTTGGCTTCAGCCTGGTCACTTACGAAAGGTGCGGCCGTAGCCAATTGAGTACTGGCTGCTGCTGCAACTGCCAGTGCGATCATGCTCCACTTCATCACGCGCATCGTGATTTGCTCCTTTGGTTTTTAGAAGAGTACTGCCGTCCCACCTGTTTTATTATCTGGGCGGCTCTTTCTTTTTGTGTCGGCGCAAACTTATATCACGCCGACCCTGTTGGCGATACTTGCGTATCTAACCTTTCAGCTTCTTTACGACCCTGTCGCAATTGGCTGGGTAGATGTCGCAAATTCACAGTCCCGACGCAATCGGACTGACAACTTCAGCGCTGTTTTCCAGGGCTTGAGCATCGGTAAAAAAGAGTCCCTGATCCTGCACTTGAATCTCCATCGGGCAATCCTGCCACTGTTTTTATTGGTCTTTAGGCTTCCACTTCCAGCGGAGCGCTTATAGACGATATGGGTGTTAATGCAACAAGCGTGCACAAACCAGAATTCTGTTGCTGTTTTTTTCCGAAAGCCTGCTTGTTGCTGTAAAAACCTCATAAAACCGGGGGGTTCAAGCTCGTTTCTCTTAGGCTTGACGCCATGCTTTGCATCGTGTTTAGCGCATGGAACCGGTGACGAGACAACCAAAAACGTTACCGGTTCACCCCGCCAGTGAGTAGTTGGCGGATGCTGACGCACTGAGCGTAGACGCATTGTGCGGTTTTGGTGCAAAAAATTTTATTTCCTGTACTGAATTCACACATTGTCGCTTTGCCGTGGGTTTGAACCGCACGTTGTTTGTGGGGTATTTCGGCGTTTTTTCTGTGGTGGCCGGGGCTGTCATGGTGCGTCCAGGATCAAAATGACTCATGTCGGGGCGCCCGGAGGACGGTGCCGGCGGCAGTTCGTCGTGAAGCGTGTGGCGTTCGCAGGTATGCTGCCGTCCTGTCGTTTGGTGCGCCGTCTTTCGGTAGGGGCGCTAAGCTGAAAAAAGATGCCCAGAGGGGAGTGTGCGCTGTGTTCGCTTTAGATCCACGACTTCAACAAGACACGTTGCCAATCGGCGATTTCCCGCTCTGCCGGTTGCTGCTGTCCAATGATTCGAACTACCCCTGGTTCATCCTCGTGCCACGCCGCGAGGATATCAGTGAAATATTTCAGCTGGATGGCGCAGATCAACAGCAGCTGTGGAGGGAAACGACTGAACTGGCGGAAATCCTCAAGGACTCGTTCGACGCGGACAAGTTGAACGTCGCGGCCCTGGGTAACGTCGTCAATCAGTTGCACATGCATGTGATTGTGCGCAAGCGTGAGGACGCCGCCTGGCCAGCCCCGATCTGGGGCAAACAGGAGGCCAAGCCATACAGTTCAGAGCAGATCGCGACGATTCGCGAACGACTGCGTCTGGTGTTGACCGACGATTTCAAGTTTCTGGAGGGCTGAATCATGAGCCTGGACGAACGCGTTACCGATCTGGAAAGCCGGCTGGCGTTTCAGGATGACACCATCCAGGCATTGAATGATGTGCTGGTGGCGCAGCAGCGGGTGGTCGAGCGTCTGCAGCTGCAAATGACAGCGATGCTCAAGCGGCAGGAGGAAATGATCGGCCAGTTCGAGTCCTTCGAAGAAGAGGCTCCGCCGCCGCATTACTGAAATGCAGGGCATAAAAAAACCGCGAGCAGCCTGGCTGCTCGCGGTTTTTTTTAGCCTTGAATCAGCGGCGCGGCAGTGCGGCGATCACATCTTCGGCTTGCAGGCCTTTGTCACGATTCATGACAGAGAACTCCACGCGCTGGCCTTCTACCAGAACGCGGTGGCCTTCACCGCGAATCGCCCGGAAATGCACGAAAATATCATCGCCGGAGTCACGGGAAATAAAGCCGAAGCCTTTGGAGGTGTTGAACCATTTGACGGTGCCAGTATCGCGGTTGCTCATGTCATAGCTTGGCGCGGCGGCGGCCGGTGAAGATTTGTAGAAGCTGATGGCCAGGTGCAGGAATACGGCGATCAGGGCAACGACCAGGCTGAACAGAACGGCAGGTTGACCGGCGATGACAGGCATCGGGGCGATCAGCGTCAGGGTTTGCAGCACGACAGCCAGAACCAGCAAGGCGCTGACCAGGTTTTGCAGTTGATGACGCGGGCCTTTGTTCCAGTAAGGGATAACAGGCGCGAGAGTGAGGTTGAGCAGGCCGAAAAAGGCCAGGTACAGCGCATCAGGTTGTTGCAGGTAAGGTACAGCTTCGGATCGCAGGCTAGGGATGAAGGACAGCAGCAGGGCTGCTGCGCCCATTAGCAGGTGGACGATTTTCAACATTTTGATTAACTCACGTTAAGACGGATCACAAGGAAGAGCTGATGGAGCACGGTTCGCTTCAGAACAATAAGAGGCGTTGGGCACGTACCTGGCATCAGCCTATGCGCAGCCCCCGGAAAATAGGCGGTAGCGACACACTGCCTATTTAACAGCAAAGCCTTCGGCTACTCAAATCAGGCGGTCCGGCGGTGCTTCCATTGGCGTGGTGCGCGGATGACGCTGCCGAGTGTTATTCGCGCGCTGTGTTTCTCGGATCTTTCGCCTTTTCGTTGAGTGATGTTGCGTCAGTTTTCGTAGGAAGTCGTCCGGCCTAGGACGAGCTCCATGATCGCCCCTCCGTTGTTGGCTTATCCTACGTTGATGGTCATAAAGTCATCTGGATATACCGTTGTGGCTGCGCTTTTATAAGGAAACAGAATATGGCCCTTACAAGCAGCAAGGATGACAAAGGAGTGTCAACGGTATGGTTCATGACGACAGACAAGGTGAGGGGAGGATCGGTCCACTCAAGGATATAAGGATTGATTCACTTGTCAGCGAATTCGATATGGGGCTGGCCCAGCCCTTATCCCGGTCAGTGCGTTTGAATGGCTTTGCGACCTGTTTGCGGCTTGAGCAGGTCTATTGGGATATTTTGGGCGACATGGCCAAGGTCAATTGCTGCTCGGTCAGTGCGCTGTTGTCCCATGTGGATCGCGAAGTGCACTTGCGCCATGGCGGGGTGAAAAACTTCACTGGGCTGGTGCGGGTTGTCTGCGTCGTGCACAGCCTGAAGGAGGGCAGTTGCCCCGTCATGGCTTAGCGAGAGCAGCTGAATGAGTCGAGTGTCGGTCTGTGCAGTCTTACGGCTGCACAGGCTGCATTTAATGGATATAATCCCGCTCTTTGCCGCAAAGCCCTGCGTGCGCGGTAGCAATCTGATCGCCGAGACAACCCCCATGCCGATGTACGATTACCAATGTGCTTCCTGTGGTCATCAGTTGGAAGCCATTCAAAAGATCAGCGCAGCACCGCTGGTCGACTGCCCTGCCTGCCAGGCGCCAGAGCTTAAAAAGATGTTGTCCATGCCCGGTTTCCGCCTCAGTGGCACCGGCTGGTACGAAACCGACTTCAAGACCGGTTCCAAGAAAAATCTGGCCGGTGGCGACAAAGCTGACTAGGGTCTAGCGCCCGGGTTGAACGACACGCGCGAGCTCTTGCATCATCTGGCACCTTATTCAAGTGCGGTGGTGCGGCAAGACCTCCACCCGAATTTCGAATTACGAGAAGTGAAACCACTACCATGATGCGCAGCCATTATTGCGGCCAACTGAACGAAAGCCTGGAAGGCCAGGAAATTACCCTTTGCGGATGGGTTCACCGTCGCCGTGACCATGGCGGGGTGATTTTCCTCGATATCCGTGATCGTGACGGTCTGGCCCAGGTGGTGTTCGATCCGGACCGTGCCGAGAGCTTCGCCGCCGCCGATCGCGTGCGCAGCGAGTACGTCGTGAAGATCACCGGCAAGGTTCGCCTGCGTCCGGCCGGTGCAACCAACGCCAACATGGCGTCGGGCATGATCGAGGTCCTGGGCTACGAGCTGGAAGTGCTGAACGAATCGGAAACCCCGCCGTTCCCGCTGAACGAGTTCTCCGACGTTGGCGAAGAAACCCGCCTGCGTTATCGCTTCCTTGATCTGCGTCGCCCTGAAATGGCCGAGAAGCTGCGTCTGCGTTCGCGCATGACCACCAGCATCCGCCGCTATCTGGACGAGAACGGTTTCCTCGACGTCGAGACGCCGATCCTGACCCGTGCAACTCCAGAAGGCGCGCGTGACTATCTGGTGCCGAGCCGTACTCACGCCGGTTCGTTCTTCGCCTTGCCGCAATCGCCTCAGCTGTTCAAGCAGCTGCTGATGGTGGCCGGCTTCGATCGTTACTACCAGATCGCCAAGTGCTTCCGCGACGAAGACCTGCGGGCTGATCGCCAGCCGGAATTCACCCAGATCGACATCGAAACCAGCTTCCTCGATGAAAAAGACATCATGGGCCTGACCGAAGGCATGATCCGCAACCTGTTCAAGGAAGTGCTGGACCTGGAGTTCGGCGAATTCCCGCACATGACCTTCGAAGAAGCCATGCGCCGCTACGGTTCCGACAAGCCAGACCTGCGTAACCCGCTGGAACTGGTGGATGTTGCCGATCAGCTCAAGGAAGTCGATTTCAAGGTGTTCAGTGGCCCGGCCAATGACCCGAAATGCCGTATCGCCGCCTTGCGCGTTCCAGGCGGGGCGAGCATGCCGCGCAAACAGATCGACGATTACACCAAGTTCGTCGGCATCTACGGTGCCAAGGGCCTGGCGTACATCAAGGTCAACGAGCGTGCTGCCGGTGTTGAAGGTCTGCAGTCGCCGATCGTGAAAAACATCCCGGAAGCCAACCTGAACGTGATCCTCGATCGCGTGGGTGCGGTCGATGGTGACATCGTGTTCTTCGGCGCCGACAAGTCGAAGATCGTCAGCGAAGCCCTGGGCGCGCTGCGGATCAAGCTGGGCCATGACCTCGAGCTGCTGACCTGCAAGTGGGCGCCAATGTGGGTCGTCGACTTCCCGATGTTCGAAGAGAATGACGACGGCAGCTTCAGCGCCTTGCACCACCCGTTCACCGCGCCGAAGTGCACTCCTGAAGAACTGGAAGCCAACCCGGCTGGCGCTTTGTCCCGTGCCTACGACATGGTCCTGAACGGCACCGAGCTGGGTGGCGGTTCGATCCGTATCCACCGCAAGGAAATGCAGCAATCGGTCTTCCGTCTGCTGGGTATCAACGAAGCGGAACAGGAAGAGAAATTCGGCTTCCTGCTCGACGCCCTGAAATACGGCGCGCCGCCGCACGGTGGTCTGGCCTTCGGTCTGGACCGTCTGGTGATGCTGATGACTGGCGCCCAGTCGATCCGTGAAGTGATCGCCTTCCCGAAAACCCAGAGTGCTGCGGACGTGATGACGCAGGCTCCAGGCGTGGTAGATGCCAAGGCGTTGCGCGAGCTGCACATTCGTCTGCGCGAAACGCCAAAGGCAGAGTAAGGCTGACCGCAAAGGCGCATCCTTTTGGGATGCGCCTTTTCTTTAGGTCGAGATTTTTTGTTGCTGGCCGACACTCCCTGTGTGGCGGGCGATGTTTCAAAGAGAAATTCGGAGCGAGTTATGGCGGGTCATTCCAAGTGGGCGAACATCAAGCACCGCAAAGAACGTCAGGATGCCAAGAAGGGCAAGATCTTCACCAAGTGGATTCGTGAACTGACGGTCGCTGCCCGTCAGGGCGGCGGTGATCCGGGCTCCAACCCGCGTCTGCGTCTGGCGCTGGATAAAGCGCTGGGTGCGAACATGAGCCGCGACATCATCGACCGCGCGGTGGCCCGTGGTGCCGGCGCTGCCGATACCGATGACATGGTCGAGCTGACCTACGAAGGCTATGGCCCGGGCGGCGTGGCGGTGATGGTCGAATGCATGACCGACAACCGCAACCGCACCGCAGCCGCTGTTCGCCATGCGTTCAGCAAGTGCGGCGGCAACCTCGGCACCGACGGTTCGGTGGCTTATCTGTTCGAGCGCAAAGGGCAGATTTCCTTCGCGCCAGGGGTTGATGAAGACGCGCTGATGGAAGCAGCCATGGACGCCGACGCCGATGACGTGGTGACCAACGAAGACGGTTCCATCGACGTGTTCACCTCGTTCGCCGGCTTCTATTCAGTGCGCAACGCCTTGGAGGCCGCAGGCTTCAAGGGCAGCGATGCGGAAATCGTCATGTTGCCGACCACCAGTGCCGAACTGGATCTGGAAGGCGCCGAGAAGGTTCTCAAGCTGATCGACATGCTCGAAGACCTGGATGACGTGCAGAACGTGTATTCCAACGCCGACATCCCGGAAGCGGTGGCCGCGCAACTCGGTTGATGCATCGATAAAGATCGCAGTCTTCACCTGGCCCCTACGCTGTACCTGTAGGAGCTGCCGAAGGCTGCGATCTTTTAATTTAAAAGCTGAAAATCAAAAGATCGCAGCCTTCGGCAGCTCCTACACAGTTATCCTCAGCCAACCGCGATCTCTTTCTGCAGGCGTTATGACTTTAATTCTTGGAATCGACCCCGGTTCGCGCATCACCGGTTATGGCGTGGTACGTGATACCGGACGAGGCTGCGTGTACGTGGCGTCGGGCTGCATTCGCACGGGCTCCGGCGAGCTGCACGAGCGCCTGCAAATCGTCTACCGGGGTGTGCGCGAGGTGATCCAGACCTACGGCCCGGTAACCATGGGCATCGAAAAGGTCTTTATGGCCCGCAACGCCGACTCGGCCCTCAAGCTCGGCCAGGCCCGCGGCGCAGCCATCGTGGCCGGCGCCGAAGAAAGCCTGGAAATCGCCGAATACACCGCAACCCAGGTCAAGCAAGCGGTGACCGGTACAGGCGGGGCAAATAAAGAACAAGTGCAAATGATGGTCATGCACATGCTGAAACTGACCAGCAAGCCGCAAATCGATGCCTCGGATGCCCTGGCCATCGCGATTTGCCACGCTCACACCCGTTCCAGCCTGTTGCCCCATGGCCTGGGCACGGCACGCAGTCGTGGCGGGCGCCTGCGTCTCTGATAGCATCAGCAATCATTTTTTGTGGGATGAGGGTTTTGCGCCTGTGTTGTCGGCGCAAAACCTTTGTTCTGTCAGTCGCCAGCACTGATCTGGCCAACGCTCAAGGATCTGAAACGTGATTGGACGCTTGCGCGGCACTTTGGCTGAGAAACAGCCGCCGCACCTGATTCTGGATGTAAACGGTCTGGGGTATGAGCTGGAAGTGCCCATGACCACGCTTTATCGCTTGCCGTCGGTCGGTGAACCGCTGACCTTGCACACCCATTTGGTCGTACGCGAAGACGCGCAGTTACTCTATGGCTTCTTCGGCAAGCGTGAGCGAGACTTTTTTCGCGAACTGATCCGTCTCAATGGGGTGGGGCCGAAACTGGCGCTGGCCCTGATGTCGAGCCTGGAAGTCGACGAGTTGATCCGTTGCGTGCAGTCCCAGGACACGTCGGCACTGACCAAGGTGCCGGGCGTCGGCAAGAAGACCGCCGAGCGTTTGCTGGTGGAGCTCAAGGATCGCTTCAAGGCCTGGGAAACCGTACCGAGCATGTTTGCATTGGTACCAAACCAGCCGGATGCGCCTGCACAGCAAGTCGCTGCCGCCGAAAATGACGCGGTCAGCGCGCTGATTTCCCTGGGCTACAAGCCGCAGGAAGCCAGCAAGGCGATTTCCGCGATCAAGGAGAAAGGTTTGAGCAGTGAAGACATGATTCGTCGTGCCCTGAAGGGAATGATCTAAGTGATTGAAGCTGATCGTTTGATCGCCGCCACGGGTGGCCCCCGTGAGCGCGAAGAAGTCCAGGACCGGGCGATTCGTCCCGTCAGCCTGGCCGAATACATTGGCCAGCCGACCGTTCGCGAGCAAATGGAGTTGTTTATCCAGGCCGCGCGCGGGCGCAATGAATCGCTGGATCACACGCTGATTTTCGGCCCGCCGGGCCTGGGTAAAACCACCTTGGCCAACATCATTGCCCAGGAAATGGGCGTGTCGATCAAAAGCACCTCGGGGCCGGTCCTCGAGCGTCCTGGTGATCTGGCTGCATTGCTGACCAACCTTGAGCCCCATGACGTGCTGTTCATCGACGAGATCCATCGGTTGTCGCCGATCGTCGAAGAGGTGCTGTACCCGGCCATGGAAGATTTCCAGCTCGACATCATGATCGGCGAAGGGCCGGCCGCGCGCTCGATCAAACTCGATTTGCCACCGTTTACCCTGGTCGGCGCTACCACCCGTGCCGGTATGCTGACCAACCCGTTGCGCGACCGTTTCGGGATCGTCCAGCGCCTGGAGTTCTACAGCACCGCCGACCTGGCAACGATTGTCAGTCGTTCGGCGAACATTCTCGGTTTGCCGCTGGACCCGGAAGGCTCCTTTGAAATCGCCCGGCGTGCCCGTGGCACGCCGCGGATTGCCAACCGCTTGCTGCGCCGGGTCCGGGATTTCGCCGAGGTTCGTGCCAAGGGCCATATCACCAAACCGATCGCCGACCTGGCCTTGAACCTGCTGGATGTCGATGAGCGTGGCTTCGACCATCAGGACCGACGCCTGCTGCTGACCATGATCGAGAAGTTCGACGGTGGGCCGGTGGGGGTGGACAGTCTGGCCGCTGCAATCAGCGAAGAGCGCCACACCATTGAAGACGTGCTGGAGCCGTACCTGATCCAGCAGGGCTACATCATGCGCACACCGCGGGGGCGGGTGGTGACCCGGCATGCGTATTTGCACTTTGGCTTAAACATTCCGTCACGAATGGGCGAGATGCCCGTGGTAGACGAGTTCCTCGATGCAGTGGACGATTAATCACCTTTGCGCGCTGATTTATTCGGGGTTTGTGCTGTCCCACGACGGTACTTTCGCCAGAAAGCCGCGAATCAATGAAAAAACAGTTGCCTGGCCGGATTGGCAACCTGAGGAGTAAGCACTAGAGTATGCGCGCGCAAAACGGGCTTGAGCCGTTCGCACATCGTTGTCGCGTTTATTACGAGGACACCGATGCCGGCGGCATCGTGTATTACGTCAATTACCTCAAGTTTATGGAACGGGCTCGAACCGAGCGGCTCCGGGAGCTGGGCTTTGCCCAGTCGGCGCTGGCAGGGGAGGACCTGTTGTTCGTCGTGCATTCCAGCGAAGCGCGTTACCACGCGCCGGCGCGACTGGACGACGAACTGCTGGTAAGCGCTGAAGTAATTGAATTGAACCGGGTCAGCCTGCGCTTCAAACAGCAGGTCAGGCGGGCTACGGATAATGTGCTGCTCTGCGAAGGGCAGTTTCTGGTGGCCTGTGTGCGCACTAACAGTTTGAAACCCCGGGCCATTCCCGAAGCTCTACGTGCGGCCTTTGCCGACGTGAGCGGCGCGGGTACACACTCAAAGCAGGAGATAAAGCGTGGAAGCTAACGTCGTCGACCATTCCTCCATGTGGAGCCTGGTCAGCAATGCCAGTGTCGTGGTGCAACTGGTAATGCTGATCCTGGTAGCCGCATCGGTGACCTCGTGGATCATGATCTTTCAGCGCAGCAACTTGCTGCGCGCCGGTCGACGTGCCCTGGAGAGCTTTGAAGAGCGCTTCTGGTCCGGTATCGACCTGTCCAAACTCTACCGTCAGGCTGGCAGCAACCCTGATCCGGATTCCGGCGTCGAGCAGATTTTCCGTGCCGGCTTCAAGGAGTTCTCCCGTCTGCGTCAGCAGTCGGGCGTTGATCCGGAAGCGGTCATGGAAGGCGTGGCGCGTGCCATGCGCGTAGCCATCTCCCGCGAGGAAGAGAAACTCGAGCAGAGCCTGCCGTTCCTCGCCACCGTCGGTTCCGTCAGCCCGTACATCGGTCTGTTCGGTACGGTCTGGGGCATCATGAACTCCTTCCGTGGTCTGGCGACTGCCCAGCAAGCGACCCTGGCCACTGTGGCCCCAGGTATCGCCGAAGCACTGATTGCTACCGCGATCGGTCTGTTCGCCGCCATCCCGGCCGTTATCGCCTACAACCGTTTTGCTGCCCGCAGCGAAACCCTGCTGGGCCGCTACTACACCTTCGCCGACGAATTCCAGGCGATCCTGCACCGCAAAGTGCACACCAGCGAAGAATAAGCAGGTAATTTCCAATGGCTTTAATCGCTCGAGCTCGCAAAAAGCGCAAGCCGGTTGCCGAGATGAACGTGGTGCCTTACATCGACGTGATGCTGGTACTGCTGGTCATCTTCATGGTGACCGCACCGATGCTCAATCAGGGCGTGAAAGTTGATCTGCCCAAGGTTTCCAGCGAAGCCTTGCCGCAGGACAACAACACTCAGGTCCTGACTATTTCGATCAAGGCTGACAAGACCTACTACTGGAACCTTGGCAGCGAAGTCGACACCGAAAAGCAGCAGGACAAGGCCTTGACCTTGCCGCAAATGACTGACGCCGTGACCAAGATCATTCGCGTTGGCAACGGTAACGGCAAGCGTACCCAGGTGTTCATCCGCGGTGACAAGACCGTCGATTACGGCGCCGTCATGGGCGCCATGGGCGGGTTGCAGAAGGCCGGGGTCGGTAATGTTGGCTTGATTACCGAGGCGCCCTGATGCAGCAACTGCGAGAGCCGTCCGCCTCGGAAAGCTACTTCTGGCCTAGTGTCTGGGCGATTGTCTTGCACGTGCTGGTGTTCGGCATGCTGTTTGTCAGTTTCGCCTTCACACCGGAACTGCCGCCGGCCAAGCCGATTGTCCAGGCAACCCTGTACCAGCTGAAATCGAAAAGTCGGGCGACCACCCAGACCAATCAGAAGATCGCGGGTGAAGCGCAGAAATCTGCTGCGCGTCAGACCGAAGTCGAGCAGATGGAACAGAAGAAGGTCGAGCAGGAAGCGGTGAAGGCTGCGGAACAAAAGAAAGAAGAAGCGGCCCAAAAGGCCGAGGAAGCCAAGAAGGCCGACGAGTCGAAGAAAGCGGAAGAGGCGAAAAAGGCTGATGAAGCCAAGAAAGCCGACGAAGCGAAGAAGACCGCCGAAGCCAAAAAGGCCGAAGAGAAACAATTGGCTGATATAGCCAAGAAGAAAGCCGAAGAAGAAGCCAAAAAAGCTGCCGAAGAAGAGGCCAAGAAAGCGGCCGCTGAAGAAGCGAAGAAAAAAATCGTCGAAGACGCGAAGAAGAAAGCCGCCGAAGACGCCAAGAAGAAAGCTGAAGCTGAAGAGGCGAAGAAGAAAATCGCCGAAGACGCGAAGAAGAAAGCGACTGCCGATGCTGCGAAGAAGAAAGCGCAGGACGCGGCTCGCAAGTCGGTAGAGGACAAGAAGGCTCAGGCTCTGGCTGACCTGCTGTCCGATAAGACCGAGCGTCAGCAAGCTTTGGCGGATGAGCAGGGCGATGAAACCGCGGGCAACTTTGATGATCTGATTCGTTCGCGAGCATCTGAAGGTTGGGCACAGCCACCGTCGGCCCGCAAGGGCATGAAGGTGATTCTGCAAATCAACATGCTCCCTGACGGAACGATCTCCGGTGTTTCGGTTGCTCATTCCAGCGGTGACGTGCCGTTCGACAGTTCTGCAGTCGCGGCTGTAAAAAATATTGGTCGATTGACCGAAATGCAGGGTCTGAAGCCAGCTGATTTCGCACCCTATCGTTCATTCAAGATGACATTCACACCTGAGGATCTAGCCTTGTGA
Organism: Pseudomonas sp. GM18; assembly: GCF_000282195.1. Lineage (GTDB taxonomy): Bacteria > Pseudomonadota > Gammaproteobacteria > Pseudomonadales > Pseudomonadaceae > Aquipseudomonas. The sequence goes on along the minus strand of NZ_AKJT01000002.1, from coordinate 2,284 downwards.
GAAACCTTCTTCGAGGACTGCTTGTAGTCATGTTCTGCTTTGCAGGACTGGCCACGGCAGATGAAAAAAATATCCTGGTCAGCAGTGGCAGCTCCCAGGCCACGCCAATTGCCGTTGTGCCTTTCGGCTTCCAGGGCGGTTCCGTCCTGCCGGATGACATGGCTGAAATCATTGGTAACGATCTGCGCAACTCGGGCTACTACGCGCCGATTCCAAAGCAGAACATGATCAGCCAGCCAAGCCAGCCGAGCGAAATCATCTACCGTGACTTCAAGGCACTGGGTGCCCAGTACGTCATGGTCGGTAGCATTGTTCCGGCGGGCGGTCGCCTGCAGGTGCAATACGGGCTGTTCAACGTCGCCACCGAGCAGCAAGTGCTGACCGGCAGCGTGTCGGGCGGCGTCGATCAACTGCGCGACATGGCGCACTACATCTCCGACCAGTCGTTCGAAAAACTCACCGGTATCAAAGGTGCGTTCTCGACGCGTCTGCTGTACGTGACGGCCGAGCGTTTCTCCGAGAAGAACACTCGCTACACACTGCAACGTTCGGACTACGACGGTGCCCGTGCCGTGACGCTGCTGCAATCGCGCGAGCCGATCCTGTCGCCGCGTTTCGCACCGGATGGCAAGCGCATTGCCTACGTGTCGTTCGAGCAGAAGCGTCCGCGCATTTTCATGCAGAACATCGACACCGGTCGCCGTGAGCAGATCACCAACTTCGAAGGCCTGAATGGCGCGCCAGCCTGGTCGCCGGATGGCAATCGCCTGGCATTCGTATTGTCGAAAGACGGTAACCCGGACATCTACGTGATGAACCTGGGTTCGCGTCAGATCACCCGTGTCACCAATGGTCCTGGCATCAACACCGAACCGTTCTGGGGTAAGGATGGTTCGACCATCTACTTCACCTCGGACCGTGGCGGCAAGCCTCAGATCTACAAAACCAGCGCAGGCGGTGGTGGTGCGGAACGTGTGACCTTCATCGGTAACTACAACGCCAACCCTAAACTGTCGGCCGATGAAAAAACCCTGGTAATGATTCACCGCCAGGACGGTTTCACCAATTTCAAGGTGGCGGCCCAGGATTTGCAGCGCGGTAGTGTAAAGATCCTCACTGATAGCACTCTGGACGAGTCTCCTACTGTTGCGCCCAACGGCACCATGGTAATCTACGCCACCCGCCAGCAGGGCCGGGGAGTCTTGATGCTCGTGTCCATTAATGGACGCGTGAGGCTCCCGCTTCCTACCGCACAAGGCGAAGTCAGAGAACCGTCCTGGTCCCCTTACCTGAACTGACGCGGCGCTATACGTTTTACTTAACACACTGGGGTTCATTAGGAGTTTCACGATGGAAATGCTGAAGTTTGGTAAATTTGCTGCGCTGGCTCTGGCCATGGCTGTAGCTGTAGGTTGCTCGTCCAAAGGCGGCGACAACGCCGGTGAAGGCGCTGTAGATCCAAACGCTGGTTACGGCGCAAACACTGGTGCAGTTGACGGCTCCCTGAGCGAAGAAGCTGCTCTGCGCGCAATCACCACCTTCTACTTCGAATACGACAGCTCGGACCTGAAGCCAGAAGCCATGCGCGCTCTGGACGTTCACGCCAAAGACCTGAAAGCAAACGGCGCTCGCGTTGTTCTGGAAGGCAACACCGACGAACGTGGTACTCGTGAGTACAACATGGCACTGGGCGAGCGTCGTGCGAAAGCCGTTCAGCGCTACCTGGTACTGCAAGGTGTTTCCCCAGCTCAGCTGGAACTGGTTTCCTACGGCGAAGAGCGTCCAGTTGCTACCGGCAACGACGAGCAGTCCTGGGCTCAAAACCGTCGCGTCGAACTGCGTAAGTAATTCGTCATGCGAACGTGCCGTCGTGCTGTAACTGTTTTGGCTCTCAGCCTCGCACCGCTTGCGGTGTGGGCTGCGGTTCCTGTGGTCGAGGACAACTCCGGCTATAACAATAGCGGGAGCAGTTATCCGCCTGCGGGTTACGGTACGAACGGCGCCTATGCCGGGGGAGGGGTTTCGGCCCCTGTCTCGGCACAGGGCGAGCTGTTCAACCAACTGCAATCGATGCAGGAGCAGATCTCGCGCCAACAAGGCATCATCGAAGTTCTGCAAAATGATGTAGCGCGCATGAAGCAAGAGAACCTGGAGCGATATCAGGATCTTGATCGGCGCATAGGAACCGGCGTTGCACCAGCCGCGACTCCTGATAATTCTTCCACCGGTGGCAATTTGAATGCCCCCGGTGCAGCAGTCGGCGCAGGTGTGGGAGCGGCAGGCG
>NZ_AKJT01000001.1 GCF_000282195.1 Pseudomonas sp. GM18 | reverse complement strand
GCAGAGCGTGGGAACGATCAGCTGCCAGTGACTAGACACCCGGCAATGCGCGACAATGCCGGCATGTTTCAGGAGTAAACCATGAGTGAAATGATCGATACGCCGGTCGACGGCACCCTCGACGCCACCGGCCTCAATTGCCCGGAACCGGTGATGATGCTGCACCAGCACATCCGTGACCTGGTGCCCGGCGGCCTGCTGAAGGTGATCGCCACCGACCCGTCGACCCGTCGCGACATTCCCAAGTTCTGCGTGTTCCTCGATCACGAGTTGGTGGCGCAGCACGAAGAGGCTGGCACCTACCTGTACTGGATCCGCAAGAAGCTCGCTTAACGGGCACAAAAAAAGAGCCTGCATATGCAGGCTCTTTTTTGTGTTCGCTTAACCGGCCGAATGACTGATGCGGATCCGCTTGCGTGCGCTGCGCGCCAGGCGGATCGACAGCATCAGCGCCGCGCAACTCAAGCCGACGATCAAACCCTGCCACAGCCCGCTCGGGCCGCTCGGCGCGCCGAACCAATCGGTCAGGCCCAAGGCGTAACCCACCGGCAAACCGATGCCCCAATAAGCGAACAGCGTCAGGATCATCGTCACTCGCGTGTCTTGATAGCCGCGCAGTGCGCCGGCCGCTGTCACCTGGATCGCATCGGAAAACTGGAACAGCGCCGAGTACACAATCAGCATCGCGGCCACGTGAATCACCGTCGGGTCGGCGGTGTAGATCGCGGCGATGGGTTCACGCAGCAACAGCATCAGGCTCGCCGACAGGCACGCATAAGCCAGCGCCGTGCCCATACCGACCCCGGCGGCGAAGCGTGCTTCGCGTGGTTCTTCACGGCCCAATGCCTGGCCGACCCGCACGGTCACGGCCATGCCGAGGGAGTAGGGGATCATGAACACCAGCGAGCTGAAATTCAGGGCGATCTGGTGCCCGGCGACCACAGTGGCGCCGAGGCTGCCGATCAGCAGGGCGATCACGGCGAAGATGCTCGACTCGGCGAACACCGCGATGCCGATCGGCAGGCCAATGCCCAGCAGGCGTTTGATCACCGCCCATTGCGGCCAGTCGAAACGGTTGAACAATTGGCTCGACTGATAGGCCGGCGCCCAGCGCTCCCAGCCGGCCATGCCTAGTGCCATCACCCACATCACGATCGCCGTGGCCCAGCCGCAGCCGACACCGCCCATCGCCGGCACACCAAAGTGGCCATAGATGAAGATGTAATTGAGCGGAATGTTCAGCGCCAGCCCGCACAAACCAAGGACCATGGCCGGACGCGTGCGACCCAGGCCATCGCTGAAGCAGCGCAATACGTGATAGAACGCGACGGCGGGCAGGCCGCTGGCGATGCCGTGCAGGTATTGCATGCACGGGCCGATCAGCTCGGGGTCGACCTTCATGATGTGCAGGATCGGTTCGGCGCTGAACAGCATGCCGGTCGCCATCAAGCCCACCACCAGCGCCAGCCACAAGGCCTGACGCACGATCGGGCCGATCTCACTGTGAGTGCCGGCACCGAAGCGCTGGGCGACTTTCGGGGTGGTGGCCAGCAGCGTACCGGTCATCAACAGAAACACCGGCACCCAGATCGAGTTGCCGAGCGCGACGGCCGCCAGATCGCGAGGCCCGACCCGACCCGCCATCACCGCATCGACGAAGCCCATGGCGGTGGTCGCCAGTTGCGCGATCATGATCGGCAATGCCAGGTCGAGCAGGTTCTTCAGCTCCAGGCGAACCCGGGCCGGGCGGTTGAGGGAAATAGCGGCGGTGTGGTCAGTCACGGAATTCAAGGCGAAACGTCCAAAGGATTTTGATGCGCGAGGCGGCGCATTCTACGCCTTGACGCAATGGTCAGGAAAAATCCTGTGTTGCGGATTTGTAATCAGCTTTACGGGCATCCCCCACTCCCTGTGGCGAGGGAGCTTGCTCCCGCTGGGCTGCGCAGCAGCCCCAAAATCAGCTACCCATTATCTTCAGACACACCACGGCATCAGTCTTTGCGCCTGCTTCGCAGCCGGACGGGAGCAAGCTCCCTCGCCACAGGAGGGCACTTGCGGTGCGTAATACCTGCTGGCCCATCACCTCAATCTGCGCCTAAACTGCCGGTCCGCCAAAGGAGCCTGCCATGTTGATTGTTGCCGACGAAAATATCCCGCTGCTCGATGCTTTCTTTGAAAGCTTCGGTGAAATCCGCCGAGTGCCGGGACGTTCCATCGACCGCGCCACTGTCGAGCAGGCCGATGTGCTGCTGGTGCGCTCGGTGACCAACGTCGACCGTGCATTGCTCGAAGGCAGCAAGGTACGCTTTGTCGGCACGTGCACCATCGGCACCGATCATTTGGATCTGGACTACTTTCAGCAGGCCGGCATCACCTGGTCCAGCGCGCCAGGCTGCAATGCCCGGGGTGTGGTCGATTACGTGCTGGGCAGCTTGCTGACCCTGGCCGAAATCGAAGGTGTCGACCTGACTCAGCGCACTTATGGCGTGGTCGGCGCCGGTGAAGTGGGGGGGCGGCTGGTCAAGGTTCTGCAAGGCCTTGGCTGGAACGTGCTGGTTTGCGATCCGCCACGGCAAGCCGCTGAAGGGGGCGATTACGTCAGCCTCGAGCAGATCATTGCGCAATGCGACGTCATCAGCCTGCACACGCCGCTGGACAAACAAGGTCCTCAGGCAACCTGGCATCTGTTCGATAAAAACCGTTTAAACCAACTCAAACCCGGCACCTGGCTGATCAACGCCAGTCGTGGCCCGGTGATCGACAACGTCGCCCTGCGTCAGGTGCTGTTGCAACGTGAAGATCTGCAAGCGGTGCTGGATGTCTGGGAGGCTGAGCCTGAAGTCGATGTAGCGCTGGCGGAGTTGTGTGTCATCGCGACGCCGCACATTGCCGGCTACAGCCTCGACGGCAAACAGCGCGGGACGGCGCAGATCTATCAGGCGTTTTGCGAATTCCTTGGGCAACCGGAACAGGTCAGCCTGAGCGACTTGCTGCCAGCACCATGGCTGTCGGCGGTGACGTTGAACGCCGACACCGATCCGGCCTGGGCGCTGGCGATGTTGTGCCGTGGCGTGTACGACCCGCGCCGCGACGACGCGGATTTCCGCCGCAGCCTTGTAGACAATGTGAGCGAGCAGCGTGCGGCGTTCGATGCGCTGCGCAAGCATTACCCGCTGCGACGTGAGATCGATGGGTTGAAAGTGCGGATCGAAGGGGATTCGCCGGTGTTGCAGCAAATTGTGGCGGCCTTGGGGGCAACCTCGGTCTAAAGAAACTGACCGGATCCCTGTAGGAGCTGCCGAAGGCCACACAAAACAGGCACCCATAAAAAACCCGGCCAACAGGGCCGGGTCAAGAAGACGGTGGCTATATCACTTTTGTTCGGCAGGCTTGACCAATCGCTTTTCCAGTTCGCGGCAAGCGTCCTGGATCATGCTTTCAGTGATCGGTACTTCACGCCCTTCCTCATCAATAATCGAGCACCCCAGAGACTGGTCTGGCTGCGTGCGGATCACTGGAATCTTGCCATCGCTGCTGTTTTGCAAGGACATGGCCTGTCTCCTCATCAGGTTGTGCGCTTACTGTAAAACCGCCAGGTGACCGGGCTGTGACAATTCCCTGCGATCTTTCAGGTCGGCATCTTCAGTCCATCAGAAATACCCTGACGTTTCCACCCGGACTTTAGACCAATAATATCTAGCCACTAGTCTTGGCGGTCATAATTAACCCGACTCATTGTGATTTACAGCGTTCAATCCGATTGAGCAGTGTAGGCTTGATCGGGTCAAAGCCATGGGTTACGCCTTCGGATGATCTTCATGCTCTCTGCCCGTCACCGCCGCGCCATTCGCCTGGCCAGCCGTTTCATCACACCTTATCGCTGGCCGGCCTTCGGCGCCTTGCTGGCGTTGATTGTCACTGCCGGCATCACCTTGTCCATGGGGCAGGGGATTCGCCTGCTGGTGGATCAGGGGTTCATGACCCAGTCACCGCATTTGCTCAATCAATCCATCGGCCTGTTCATGCTGCTGGTGATCGGTCTGGCGATCGGCACCTTTGTGCGGTTTTACCTGGTGTCGTGGATCGGCGAGCGCGTTGTCGCGGACATCCGCCGTCGGGTGTTCAACCACCTGGTCTACCTGCATCCAGGCTTCTATGAAGACAACCGCAGCTCCGAGATCCAGTCCCGGCTGACCGCCGATACCACGCTGCTGCAATCGGTGATTGGTTCTTCGTTGTCGCTGTTCCTGCGTAACGGGTTGATGGTGATCGGCGGGATTGTCTTGCTGTTTATCACCAACCCCAAGCTGACCAGCATCGTGGTGATCGCATTGCCGCTGGTGGTCGCACCGATCCTGATTTTTGGTCGCCGGGTGCGCACCCTGTCGCGACAGAGCCAGGACCGGGTTGCCGATATCGGCAGTTATGTGTCCGAAACCCTGAGTCAGATCAAAACCGTGCAGGCCTACAACCATCAGGTGCAGGACGAGCAGCGTTTTGCTGCGACCGTGGAAGAGGCTTTCAATACCGCCCGCAAGCGCATCTTCCAGCGAGCCTGGTTGATTACCCTGGTGATCCTGCTGGTGTTGGGCGCGGTCGGGGTGATGCTCTGGGTTGGCGGCATGGATGTCATCGCCGGGCGGATTTCCGCGGGTGAGCTGGCAGCGTTCGTCTTTTACAGCCTGATCGTCGGTGGCGCCTTCGGCACATTGAGTGAAGTGATCGGCGAACTGCAGCGAGCAGCGGGGGCGGCGGAACGGATTGCCGAGCTGTTGCGTTCGGAAAACATCATCCAGCCACCGACCCAAGGTCTGGTGACGTTGCCTGAACGGGTGATGGGCGATCTAGTGCTGCGCGATGTGCGCTTTTCCTACCCGTCGCGTCCTGAAAGCTATGCTGTCGATGGCTTGAGTCTGACCATCAACGCCGGCGAAACCCTTGCCTTGGTCGGGCCGTCCGGTGCCGGCAAATCGACGGTGTATGACCTGCTGTTGCGCTTTTACGACCCCGCTGAAGGACGCATCCTGCTGGACGGTGTGCCGCTGACCCAACTCGATCCTCTGGACCTGCGCCGCTGCTTCGCCCTCGTCTCGCAAACCCCGGCGCTGTTCTTCGGCAGCATCGAAGAGAACATTCGCTACGGCCACCCGACGGCGACTTCGGCCCAGGTCCAGGAAGCCGCGAAAATCGCCTACGCCCACGACTTCATCGAGCAAATGCCTAACGGTTACCAGACCCACCTCGGCGATGCGGGTCTCGGTTTGTCCGGCGGGCAACGCCAGCGCCTGGCCATCGCCCGGGCGCTGCTGGTGGACGCGCCGATCCTGTTGCTCGACGAAGCCACCAGCGCCCTCGATGCCCAGAGCGAGCACCTGATCCAGCAAGCCCTGCCCAGCCTGATGAAAAACCGCACCACGCTGGTCATCGCCCATCGACTGGCCACGGTGAAAAACACTGACAGGATTGCCGTGATGGACCAAGGGAAACTGGTGGCAGTGGGGACGCATCAGGAGTTGATTGCGAGCAATGCGTTGTATGCGCGATTGGCGGCGTTGCAGTTTAGTGATGGGCTCCATGCCCCAACCGACCAAGTAACCGACTAAGTAACCGACCAAGTAGAGCACCATAAAAAATGCCCGCATCAATCGATGCGGGCATTTTTGTCAGCGTTTCAAAGCAGGCTCATTGATCGTCAAAGTAACGCTCATGCCAATCCACCAGCGGCTGCGGTGAATTGAGTTTCTGGCCGTAGATCACCGAATACGACAGCACGTTCTGCACGTACTGGCGGGTTTCGTCGAACGGGATGCTTTCCACCCACACATCGAAGCTCAGGTGGTCGGCGCCGCGCAGCCATTGACGCACGCGGCCGGGGCCGGCGTTGTAGGCGGCGGAGGCGAGGACGCGGTTGCCGTTGAACTGGCTATGGACCTGGCTCAGATAAGCGGCGCCGAGCTGGATGTTTTTGTCCGGATCGAGCACTTGCTGCGGCGAGGCCAGGGGAATGCTGAACTTGCGCGCGGTTTCCTTGGCGGTGACTGGCATCAGTTGCATCAGGCCGCTGGCGCCGACGCCGGAACGGGCGTCGTCCATGAAGGCGCTTTCCTGGCGAGTGATGGCGAACACCCAGCTCGAGTGCAGGCCACGGACCTTGGCTTCACGCACCAGGGTTTCGCGGTGGGCCATCGGGAAGCGGATGTCCAGGTCGTCCCAGTACTGCGCTTTACTGATGGTGCGGATTGCTGGGAAATACCATTTCAGGTCATAGGCCAGTTTCGCCTGGGCGACCATTTCGTCTCGACTGAAATGCTGGCTGACGTGGTACCACTCGCGTCGGCCGTCGACGATCTGCCCGCGTGCATGGAACTCCAGCGCACGGCGCACACCTGGGGTATTGCGCACCTTGTTGATCAGCGCCTGGCTGAGCACCAGCGGTTTGTTGATCAGCGAATAGGGAGACTGCGAGCGATCGGCCGCCAGGAAGCCGTAAAAGTCGCGCTCGCGAGCCAGGCCCTTGTAAAGCGTTTGCGCTTGCGGATTCTGTGGCTGCGCCAACTCCAGGGTGCGTGCCTGCCAGTAACGCCAGCGGTTGGTGGTGGCCAGGTCCTGAGGCAGGCGGCGGGTCAACTGATAGGCGTCGTCCCAGCGGGCCAGACGCAACAGCAGGCGCAAGCGCCATTCCGAAACGGTGTTGTCCCGCAGTTCCGGGTCGTATTTGGTCATCACGTCCAGCGCGCGGCTGTCGAAACGTCGAGCGAGGGTCAGTCCGATTTCCCGGGCGATCGCGACTTTTTCGTCCCGGGAGAAGTGCATGCTGCTGGCGTAGCCGTCGAGCAGGGCCATGGCCCGGTCCGGATCCTGACGGGCCAGGCGGCGCAGGCCAAGGCTGACGATATCGGACATCGGCTCATCGGCCGGGATGAAGCGCGATGGCTGATTCAGCAGTTCGGGTTTCTGCGCCACATCCACCAGCAGGCGACCGCGCGGGGCGAGGGTCGTCAGGCCATTGATCAGGCTGTTGGCCAGCGGGTAGTTGCTGGCCTGGGCGGCGAGCTTGGTGCGTTCCCAGCGTTTCTGTTCAGTCAGTTGACCATCGGCGGCCCACATGCCGAACGCTGCATCGCATGCCTCGGGCCGGGTTTTGCCGCTCAGCCAGAGCTTGTCGGCGTTGGCGTAGCCTTCGGCCTTACGGTTATGGCTGATCTGATACTGCGCGTTCAGGCAGTCCAGTTCGGTGAAATTGAGCTTGGGGTCATAATATCTGACGAACGTTTCCCAATCGCCGCGTTCGGCCAGCCAGCGCAACCAGCGCAATTTCATCCAGTTGGCTTGCGGCAGGTCACCGTGTTCGGCGAGGAAGTTCTCGATTTCGGCATTGCTTGCGGTTTTCAGCCGCGCGGTCAGTTCGTCATAGGCCAGGTAGGGGGTCAGCGGGTAATCGCTGAGCGCCTGGCTATAACGGAAATAAGGGCCGGAATCGCCCTTGGCCAAGGCACGCTTGGCTTCGTCGTAATACTGGCGCTGGGTAGACAGGTCTACCGCCTGGGCGGATTGAACGGCAGCAGCTGTAAGAAGCAAACACGAAAAAAGACTGAAAAGGCGACTGCGCATGAGGCATCCGGGCAGAAAAATCATGACAAGTGCCGGTAAGAGCGGCACCTAATTATCTGTAGCTTAGCCTTTTGCCAGTAACGGGTGAAAGCTTTGCCGACATGCCAGCATAAGTTCGCAACAATTGTTGTGCAGAGTGCTTCGACATTGAAATTGCCGGCCTTCTGTAGCCTCAAGTCAGGTAGAATGCGCGCCCGGTTTTTGGAGAAGCTCATGACCCTGCTCAAATTCAGCGATGTGTCCCTTGCTTTCGGCGCTATGCCGTTGTTGGACAAGGTGTCCTGGCAGATCGCCCGTGGTGAGCGGGTGTGCATCATCGGCCGCAACGGCACTGGCAAGTCCAGCATGATGAAGCTCGTCAAGGGCGACCAGAAGCCTGACGATGGCTCCGTTTGGCGCGCGCCCGGCCTCAAGATTGGCGAATTGCCGCAAGAATTGCCGGTAGCCGACGAGCGGACCGTGTTCGACGTGGTCGCCGAAGGCCTCGACGGCGTTGGTGCGTTGCTTGCCGAATATCACCATCTGAGCCAGAACATCGTCACCGACGCCGATCTGGACAAACTGATGCACGTCCAGCACGACCTCGAAGCCCGCGATGGCTGGCGCTTGCAGCAACTGGTCGACAGCACCTTGAGCCGTCTGCAGTTGCCTGCCGACAAGACCCTCGCCGAATTGTCCGGCGGCTGGCGTCGTCGCGTCCTGCTCGCACAGGCCTTGGTTTCCGAACCGGATCTGCTGCTGCTCGACGAACCGACCAACCACCTGGACATCGGTGCCATCGCCTGGCTTGAAGAAGCGCTGAAGGATTTCCAGGGCGCCGTGCTGTTCATCACGCACGACCGTTCATTCCTGCAGAACCTTGCAACCCGTATCCTGGAACTGGATCGCGGCGGCCTGATCGACTGGAACGGCGATTACGCCAGCTTCCTCGTGCACAAAGAGGCCACACTGGCCGCTGAAGAAACCGCCAACGCGCTGTTCGACAAAAAACTGGCCCAGGAAGAAGTCTGGATCCGCCAGGGCATCAAGGCGCGTCGCACCCGTAACGAAGGCCGTGTCCGTGCACTGAAAGCCCTGCGCGTCGAGCGTAGCGAGCGTCGTGAGCGTACCGGCAAGGCCAACATTCAGCTCGATACCGCCGACAAATCCGGCAAGCAGGTGATGGTGCTCGAGAACGTGAGTTTCGCTCACCCGGGCGGCCCGTTCCTGATCAAGGATTTCTCGATGGTCCTGCAGCGCGGCGACCGCATCGGTCTGCTCGGCGCCAACGGCACCGGCAAGACCACGCTGTTGAAGCTGATGCTCAGCGGTCTGCAACCGACCAGCGGCACAGTGGAAGAGGGGACGCGCATCGACGTGGCCTACTTCGACCAGTTGCGCCATCAGCTGGACCTGGAAAAGACCGTGATCGACAACGTGGCCGAAGGTCGCGACTTCATCGATATCGATGGCCAGAGCCGTCACGTGCTGAGCTACCTCGGCGACTTCCTGTTCAGCCCGCAGCGTGCCCGCACGCCGGTCAAGGCGCTGTCCGGTGGTGAGCGAGCGCGTCTGCTGCTGGCCAAACTGTTCAGCAAACCGGCGAACCTGCTGGTGCTCGACGAACCGACCAACGACCTTGACGTGGAAACCCTCGAGCTGCTGGAAGAGGTCTTGCTGACCTTCAACGGCACTGTGCTGATGGTCAGCCACGACCGGGCATTCCTCGACAACGTGGTCACCAGCACCCTGGTCTTCGAAGGTGAAGGCAAGGTTCGCGAATACGTCGGCGGTTATCAGGACTGGCTGCGTCAGGGCGGCTCGCCGCGCCTGCTGGGCGTGACCGAGAGCAAGTCCGGCAAGGCCGACTTGAACTCGGCTGTCGTGACGGCCGAACCTGCGCCGGTGGCTGCAGTGGAAACGCTAGCGCCGGTGGCGAAAAAGAAGCTCAGCTACAAGTTGCAGCGTGAGCTGGAAGCCTTGCCTGGCCAGATCGAAGCCATGGAGCAGCAGATCGCGGTGGTTGAAGCGCAGATGGCGGATGCCGGCTTCTATCAGCGTCCTCCTGCCGAGACGGCTGCTGTGATCGCTCAGCTTGAGCAGTTGCAGGCTGAACTCGACGTGATGGTCGAGCGCTGGGCCGAGCTGGATGCCTGATTGATCCGGCTATAAAAAAGCCCGGCTTCACTCGCGTGAATGCCGGGCTTTTCGTAAGGGTTTTATTGTTGCTTGTTGTCAGCTTTTTTGCAGGCGCACGGCAAGTACATCGCAAGGCGCGCCGTGCAGCACGTCATTGGCGGTGGAGCCGAGCAACAGTGCCAGGCCATGTCGGCCATGGCTGCCCACCACGATCAGGTCGCACGTTTGCTCCTTGGCGAGATGGTGAATCTCCTGGCGCGGCTGGCCGTAGGTCAAGTGGCTGTATTCCTTGGAGAGCTCCGGGTATTTCAGGATCAACCGCTCAAGGCGCTCCTTGGCCTGATCGAACTGTTGCTGCTGCAACTGGGAAAGGTCCATCGGCACGTCGCCGCCAAAGGCCATGGCCATCGGCTCGACGATATGCACCAGGGACAGCTTTGCGCCATTGCTCACCGAAAGTTCGCGGGCGCGGTGGATTACAGGATCGCACTCTTCGGTTAGATCTACAGCGACCAGAATATGGTGGTAGGGCATGAGGTGCTCCTCCTGAGGATTGCAATATTGGTAAGTATGGCTGGTTTCAAGCGCATTGGTTTCAAAGTGACTCAATGGGCTCATCAAGAATCGGGAGTACAGATATGACGGTCTGGATAGTGGTGTCAATCCTGCTGGTGGTGCTGAGCCCGCTGGCCTGGTTGCGACCGTCTCGTGTCCAGAGCGGTCGCATGGCCCTGCGCATGGAGGCGCGACGCATTGGCCTTGCCATGCAATTAGCGCCCCAGGAGTGGCCGCACTGGCTGAGCCAGGAGCCGCCGAGCCCTTGCGCCCAGTACCACCGACCGCGCCGTGGCACTCAGCCGGCGTGCTGGAGCTATTGGCAGAAGGCGCCGGGGGTGTGGGTCAATCAGTGGCAGGAAGTCTGCGAGGATGGAGTGCTGCTGAATCATTTCGAAAAATTGCCAGCCAACGTCTACAAGGTCGAAGCAGACAAGCAAATGATTGCCCTGTATTGGGGCGAGAAGGGCGAAGCCGAGGTTCTGCAACAGATCGACGCTACGCTCAAAGCACTCGCCTGAACCCCGATCTGTAGCAGCTGCCGAGCCTGCGAGGCTGCGTCCGGCTGCGAAGCAGTCGTAAATCAGGCACCGTGGGATATCAGGCTAATCGCGTGCTAAGGGTTTACGACGACTTCGTCGCCGAACGCAGCCTCGCAGGCTCGGCAGCTGCTACAAAGGGCAATAAAAAGCCCGACATCATCATCGGGCTGGGGTTGGCCAGGCAGGCCGGTAATTCTTTGTGGCACAGATCTTACGCTGGGCATTCGTCAAAAGCGTTCAAATTTTTTCTTCAGGGTCCCGCCAGCGTAGCTTGTTAAACACAGGCTGCCGCGAATTAGGGCGACTTTTCTAACTATTGATTCTATGAATGGCCTCACATGCATCAGCGTGTTGCAGGGCTTCGTGGTACGGAAGTGACCGGAAAGTCGCGTTTCAACCAGTATTTTGGGCGATTGACAATTGCCGGAAATTCCGTGAAGGTGACATACCCAAATCAAACGGGCGTATGAATTGAGCGTTTGTATTACAGACTGCTCCTACAGAATCCCGACTATCGCGTTGGCGGGTGTGCCGGGTGAGTTGGCGTTAGCATTGACGATAAACGTCCCTGCCGAGCCAGTCGCCTGCGTCCGACGTGTACTGTTCAGCTTCCATATCGTGGAGATCAGTTGATGATTTACGAAGGTAAAGCCATCACGGTTAAGGCTCTTGAAAGTGGCATCGTCGAACTGAAGTTCGACCTCAAGGGTGAGTCCGTCAACAAGTTCAACCGTCTTACCCTGAACGAACTGCGTCAGGCTGTAGACACCATCAAGGCAGATGCTTCGATCAAGGGTGTGATCGTCAGCAGTGGCAAGGACGTGTTCATCGTCGGCGCCGACATCACCGAATTCGTCGACAACTTCAAGCTGCCGGATGCCGAGCTTGTTGCTGGCAACCTCGAAGCCAACAAGATTTTCAGCGATTTCGAAGACCTCAACGTCCCGACTGTCGCCGCGATCAATGGCATCGCACTGGGCGGCGGTCTGGAAATGTGCCTGGCGGCGGATTTCCGCGTCATGGCCAGCACTGCCAAAATCGGTCTGCCGGAAGTCAAGCTGGGCATCTACCCAGGCTTCGGCGGCACCGTACGCCTGCCGCGCATCATCGGTGCCGACAACGCCATCGAGTGGATTGCCGCCGGTAAGGAAAACCGCGCTGAAGACGCACTGAAAGTCGGTGCCGTCGACGCCGTGGTCGACTCACAGAAATTGCACGAAGCGGCGCTGAACCTGATCAAGGGCGCCATCTCCGGCAAGTTTGACTACAAGGCCAAGCGCCAGCCGAAGCTTGAAAAACTCAAGCTCAACGCCATCGAACAAATGATGTCGTTTGAAACCGCCAAAGGTTTCGTGGCCGGCCAGGCGGGCCCGAATTACCCGGCGCCGGTCGAAGCGATCAAGACCATCCAGAAAGCCGCGAACTTCGGTCGCGACAAGGCCCTGGAAGTTGAAGCCGCCGGTTTCGTCAAGCTGGCCAAGACCTCTGCCGCACAGAGCTTGATCGGTCTGTTCCTGAACGATCAGGAACTGAAGAAAAAGGCCAAGGCCTACGACGAAATCGCCAAGGAAGTGAAGCAGGCCGCCGTATTGGGCGCCGGCATCATGGGTGGCGGTATCGCTTATCAGTCGGCCTCCAAAGGCACGCCGATCCTGATGAAGGACATCAACGAGCACGGTATCGAGCAAGGTCTGGCTGAAGCCGCCAAGCTGCTGGTTGGTCGCGTTGATAAAGGTCGCATGACCCCGGCGAAGATGGCCGAAGTACTCAACGGCATTCGTCCGACCCTGTCCTACGGCGATTTCGGTCACGTCGACCTGGTGGTCGAAGCCGTTGTCGAGAACCCGAAGGTCAAGCAAGCCGTTCTGGCCGAAGTCGAAGACAAGGTCAAAGAGGACACCATTCTGGCGTCCAACACCTCGACCATTTCCATCACCTTGCTGGCCAAAGCCCTCAAGCGTCCGGAAAATTTCGTCGGCATGCACTTCTTCAACCCGGTGCACATGATGCCGCTGGTTGAAGTGATCCGTGGCGAGAAGTCCAGCGAAGTGGCCGTTGCCA
The DNA here is from genome assembly GCF_000282195.1 of Pseudomonas sp. GM18. GTDB lineage: Bacteria > Pseudomonadota > Gammaproteobacteria > Pseudomonadales > Pseudomonadaceae > Aquipseudomonas. Next base: position 146,341 of record NZ_AKJT01000001.1, on the reverse strand, counting down.
CCACCGTTGCCTACGCCAAGAAAATGGGCAAGAACCCGATCGTCGTCAACGACTGCCCGGGCTTCCTGGTAAACCGCGTGCTGTTCCCGTACTTCGGCGGTTTCGCCAAGCTGGTCAGCGCCGGTGTGGACTTCGTCCGCATCGACAAGGTCATGGAAAAATTCGGCTGGCCGATGGGCCCGGCCTACCTGATGGACGTGGTCGGCATCGACACCGGCCACCACGGTCGTGACGTCATGGCTGAAGGCTTCCCGGATCGAATGAAGGACGATCGCCGTTCGGCTGTCGACGTGCTCTACGAAGCCAAGCGCCTGGGCCAGAAAAATGGCAAGGGCTTCTACGCCTACGAGACCGACAAGCGCGGCAAGCAGAAGAAAGTCGCCGATCCGTCGGTGCTGGAAGTGCTCAAGCCGATCGTTTTCCAACAGCTCGAAGTCACTGACGAAGACATCATCAACTGGATGATGATCCCGCTGTGCCTGGAAACCGTGCGCTGCCTGGAAGACGGCATCGTCGAAACCGCCGCCGAAGCCGATATGGGTCTGGTCTACGGTATTGGTTTCCCTCCATTCCGTGGCGGTGCGCTGCGCTACATCGATTCGATCGGTGTTGCAGAGTTCGTTGCCCTGGCTGACCAGTACGCTGATTTGGGCGCGCTGTACCACCCGACCGCGAAGCTGCGTGAAATGGCCAAGAACGGTCAGAGCTTCTTCGGTTAAGCGCCCACACTAGAGCGAGAGTGAAAGTATATGAGCTTGAATCCTAGAGACGTCGTGATTGTCGACTTCGGTCGTACGCCGATGGGCCGCTCCAAGGGCGGCATGCACCGCAACACCCGCGCCGAAGACATGTCGGCACACCTGATCAGCAAATTGCTGGAACGCAACGTCAAGGTCGACCCGAGCGAAGTCGAAGACGTGATCTGGGGCTGCGTTAACCAGACCCTGGAGCAGGGCTGGAACATCGCCCGCATGGCGTCCCTGATGACTCAGATCCCGCACACCTCGGCCGGCCAGACCGTCAGCCGTCTGTGTGGCTCGTCGATGAGTGCGCTGCACACTGCCGCGCAAGCAATCATGACCGGCAACGGTGACGTGTTCGTCGTTGGCGGCGTCGAGCATATGGGTCATGTGAGCATGATGCACGGTGTCGATCCGAACCCACACATGTCCCTGTACGCGGCGAAAGCCTCGGGCATGATGGGCCTGACCGCAGAAATGCTCGGCAAAATGCACGGCATTACTCGCGAACAGCAGGACGCCTTTGGCGTGCGCTCCCACCAACTCGCCCACAAGGCGACCGTGGAAGGCAAGTTCAAGGACGAAATCATCCCGATGCAGGGCTACGACGAGAACGGTTTCCTGAAACTGTTCGACTACGACGAAACCATTCGTCCGGAAACCACTCTGGAAAGCCTGGCGGCTCTGAAGCCAGCGTTTAACCCGAAGGGCGGCACCGTGACCGCTGGTACTTCGTCGCAGATCACCGACGGTGCTTCGTGCATGATCGTGATGTCGGCACAGCGTGCCCAGGACCTGGGCATCCAGCCGCTGGCGGTGATTCGTTCGATGGCAGTGGCAGGTGTGGACCCTGCGATCATGGGCTATGGTCCAGTACCGGCAACGCAGAAAGCATTGAAGCGCGCGGGCCTTGGCATCAACGATATCGACTTCTTCGAGCTCAACGAAGCTTTCGCCGCACAGGCCCTGCCAGTGCTGAAAGATTTGAAAGTGCTCGACAAGATGAACGAGAAGGTTAACCTGCACGGCGGCGCGATCGCCCTGGGTCACCCGTTCGGTTGCTCCGGTGCACGTATTTCGGGCACCTTGCTGAACGTGATGAAGCAGAATGGCGGCACCTTCGGGGTGGCTACCATGTGCATTGGTCTCGGCCAAGGCATCTCCACCGTCTTCGAACGCGTTTAAGCGTTTCGTCGATGGAAGCCGGGGCCATGTGCCCCGGTTTTTGTTTTTCCGGATTTATTTTTGTTTTTATTTTGAAAAGATTTGAGTGAGGGCCAAAGCATGCCGATACAACCTGGGCTCTACCAGCATTACAAAGGTCCGCAGTACCGCGTATTCAGTGTTGCGCGGCATTCGGAGACCGAAGAAGAAGTGGTCTTCTACCAAGCCCTGTATGGCGATTACGGCTTTTGGGTACGCCCCTTGAGCATGTTCCTGGAGTCGGTCGAGGTTGACGGCGAACAGGTGCCACGCTTTGCTTTGGTGCAAGCTGAACCGAGCATTTTTCCGCAGCCATAAGGGGAGTGCGCGCAGAACCCTGCGCTTGACCTCACCTTGTAGCCACTATATATAGCGGTGCCGCGTCAGGCGCCAACCGCCTTTCACTTCTAGAATTCAGGAATTTTCTGATCCATGGGCAAATCGCTGGTCATTGTGGAATCCCCGGCTAAGGCCAAGACCATCAACAAGTATCTGGGTAACCAATACGTGGTGAAGTCGAGTATCGGCCATATCCGAGACCTGCCCACCAGCGGTTCGGCTAGCGCCAGCAAAGAGCCTGCCGCCAAGCGTGGCAAGGCCGCCGCAGGTGAAGGTCCGGTGCTCACGCCGAAAGAGAAAGCGCGCAAGCAGCTGGTCTCGCGCATGGGTGTCGATCCCGATCATGGCTGGAAAGCCAAGTACGAGATCCTCCCAGGCAAGGAAAAGGTTATCGAAGAGCTGCGCCGGCTCGCCAAAGATGCTGACACCATCTATCTCGCAACCGACTTGGATCGCGAGGGGGAAGCCATTGCCTGGCACCTGCGCGAAGCCATCGGTGGTGACGACAGCCGCTACAAGCGCGTGGTGTTCAACGAAATCACCAAAAAAGCGATCCAGGAAGCTTTCTCCCAACCGGGCGAGCTGGACATCGATCGCGTAAACGCTCAGCAGGCGCGTCGCTTCCTCGACCGCGTGGTGGGTTACATGGTTTCGCCGCTGCTGTGGGCGAAGGTCGCCCGTGGCCTGTCCGCCGGTCGCGTGCAATCGGTTGCCGTGAAGCTGGTGGTCGAGCGTGAGCGTGAAATCCGCGCGTTCAACCCGGAAGAGTACTGGGAAGTTCACGCCGACCTCGGCACCGCCAAGGGCGCGACTGTGCGCTTCGACGTGGCTCGCGAGAAAGGCGAGGCCTTCAAGCCGCTCAACGAAACCCAGGCCATGGTCGCGCTGGAGAAGCTCAAGGCTTCCAGCTACAGCATCGTCAAGCGCGAAGACAAACCGACCAGCAGCAAGCCGTCGGCACCGTTCATCACCTCCACCCTGCAGCAGGCCGCGAGTAACCGCCTGGGCTTCGGTGTGAAGAAAACCATGATGATGGCCCAGCGTCTGTACGAAGCCGGCTACATCACTTATATGCGTACCGACTCCACCAACCTCTCGGCCGATGCCGTGACGATGGCGCGTACTTATATTGAAGGCGAATTCGGCAAGAAGTACCTGCCGGAAACCCCGAACGTCTATAGCAGCAAAGAAGGCGCGCAAGAGGCTCACGAAGCGATTCGTCCGTCCGACGCCAATACCGAGCCAAGCAAGCTGTCGGGCATGGAGCGTGATGCCGAGCGGCTTTACGAGCTGATCTGGCGCCAGTTCCTCGCCTGCCAGATGCTGCCGGCCCAATACCTGTCGACCACGGTCACCGTCGGTGCCGGTGACTTCGAGTTGCGCGCCAAGGGCCGCATCCTGAAGTTCGACGGTTACACCCGCGTCATGCCGCAAATCACCAAGCCTGGCGATGACGACGTGCTGCCGGACATGGCCCAGGGCGACGCGATGAAGCTGATCAAGCTTGATCCGACCCAGCACTTCACCAAGCCGCCGGCGCGTTACTCGGAAGCGAGCCTGGTAAAGGAAATGGAAAAACGCGGCATCGGTCGTCCTTCGACCTACGCAGCGATCATTTCGACCATCCAGGACCGCGGCTACGTGGCGCTGCACAACCGTCGTTTCTATTCGGAAAAGATGGGCGACATCGTCACCGAGCGTCTCGCCGAGAGCTTCTCCAATCTCATGGACTACGGCTTCACCGCCGGCATGGAAGAGAATCTCGATGACGTGGCTCAGGGCGAGCGCGACTGGAAAAACGTGCTCGACGAGTTCTACGGCGACTTCAAGAAGAAACTCGAAGTGGCCGAAAGCGCCGAAGGCGGCATGCGCGCCAACCAGCCGGTGATGACTGATATTCCTTGTGTGGTGTGTGGTCGTCCGATGCAGATTCGTACTGCATCGACCGGCGTGTTCCTCGGTTGCTCGGGCTACAGCCTGCCGCCGAAAGAACGCTGCAAGGCCACCGTCAATCTGGTTCCGGGCGACGAAATCGCTGCGGACGACGAGGGTGAGTCGGAGTCGCTGGTTCTGCGCGGCAAGCACCGTTGCCCGATCTGCAGCACGGCGATGGATGCTTATCTGCTCGACGAGAAGCGCAAGCTGCACATCTGCGGTAACAACCCGGATTGCGCAGGTTACGAGATCGAAGAGGGCACTTACCGCATCAAGGGTTACGAAGGTCCGAGCCTGGAGTGCGACAAGTGCGGTAGCGAGATGCAGCTCAAGACCGGCCGTTTCGGCAAGTTCTTCGGTTGCACCAACGCAACCTGCAAGAACACCCGCAAGCTGCTGAAAAGTGGTGATGCGGCGCCGCCGAAGATGGATCCGGTGAAGATGCCTGAGCTCAAATGCGAAAAGGTCAACGACACCTACATCCTGCGTGACGGTGCTTCCGGCCTGTTCCTGGCGGCCAGCCAGTTCCCGAAAAACCGCGAGACCCGTGCGCCATTGGTCGTCGAGATCGTGCCGCACAAGGATGAGATCGATCCGAAGTACCACTTCCTCTGCGAAGCGCCGAAGAAAGATCCTGACGGTCTACCCGCCGTGATCCGTTACAGCCGCAAGACCAAAGAGCAATACGTGCAGACGGAAGTCGACGGTAAGCCGACTGGTTGGAAAGCGTATTACGATGGCGGCAAGTGGACGGTTGAAGACAAGCGTCCAGCAGCCAAGGCTTAAAAGCCGCTGTACATAAAAAGGCCGCATGACAACCCTCGGGTTTTCATGCGGCCTTTTTGTTTTGGGCTTGCGGTGAGCTTGGGTGATCCACGACACTGTCAGACCTGCGTGAAGCAATTATTTCGTTGTGGAGGCTGCCGTCATGGCCCACGAACTCTATACCCGTACCAACCAGAAAATTTATTTCGCCGGCCTGTCGCTGGAAGCGCTCGCCAAGGCCGAAGAGGGGCGGGCGATGAACTCCCTGGCGCTGATTCAGGCCGGGCGCGAATCGGCGTTGTTTCACCTGTACGGAGCGCTATTGGGGCTGTGCCATGAAATCGCCGGTTTCTATCGCTTGCCTCAGGCTAATGCGCCGCGGGCAGAGATGCTGCTGACCCGCGAAGTGCTCGAAACCATCGCTATTCCGGAAATGGCCGAGATGGTCGAGTTGGCGCAAAACCCTGAAACCTGGCTGGCCAAACTGCTGTCGGCTTATGCCGCACTGTTTCAGCCGCCTCGTGCTCCACACAAGCCCAAGGGCGATGTGACGCAGCCGCTCATTCTGGCGGTCAATCTGGACGAAGAAGAGGCGCCTGAAGAACTGAGCCGGGAAGAACTGGAGAGCTGGCGCCAGAATTTGAAAAGCCTGGCGATCCGGTTTCGCGAAGGGCTGAACGAGTGCTGAAGGATTGAGTGTTTGGCGAATGGTTCGCTCAAGAAAGCGTGATGTCAGAAATTTCTCTTCGTGATGGCATTTGGTCAAGATCCCGAGCGAAGCTTGGCCGATGCCTATATAATCCCCGCCTTTCGTGGAGAACAGTCCTTTATGCCAACGTCCTTTCTAGAAATTGTCGAGTTACCAGACGGCCGAATCGAGCTGCGTAGGGCTGAGGACGAGGGTTCTCTGGTTACTTTGGATTTCTCCGAGGATGCCAAGGCTTTCCTGCAAGGCCAGCACGTGGAAGTCGCCAAGGCGATGTTGAGCGTCGGTGTTCAGATGGCAGGGCGCCTTGTTGAAGGCGAATTTGATAAGGAAGAGGGGCCACGGGTTCTTCATTGATCCCGCCCGTCGGATTTTGCGGATACCTCTACAGATCGGCTTCTCTATCCTTGGAGAAGCCCCGCGCTGTTCAGCGCAAACAGTGTTTTGTCAGTTAACCCAGTCGAATATTCAGACTTTGCGCATCCCCGGTACGGGCGGCGCTGATCAGCTGTTGCCGCGACGATGTGCTCAACGGGTTTAGCCAGCTGACGACCGTATGGCTGCGGCCAAGTCGCAAGGCTTCACAGGTCAGCTGCTGGGCGCTCTGTGTGCCGCGTGGTTGCAGCAGCAGGATGCGTTCACGGTTCAGGCCGGCGTCTCGCAGCCAGGCCTGGGTCAGGCTGGCGGGCGGGGCGATCAGAGTCAGCCAGCGAGCGTCCTGATCCTGACTCAGTTCCCTGAGGATGGGTGCCAGAAGGTTCAGGCAGTTCCCGGCCGCGCCACGCAATGACAGCTCGCTGAAGACTTCGGGCTCGGCGCTCCAGGGCGACTCGACCACGTCTTTCAGGATCGGCGCCAGCGGCTGCGCCATGAACGCCTCGAACAGCGGGAGTTGGGCTTGCTGTGAAGTGTGTGGGAACTGCATAAAGCCTCCTTTAGCGGCGAATCACGCCGACGCTCAAGCCTTCGATCACCAGTTCCTGATCTTTCAGGTTGACTTCGATAGGGGCGAATTCAGGGTTTTCGGCAATCAGCCAGACCTTGCTGCCGTCGCGCTTGAAGCGCTTGACGGTCACTTCGTCGCCGATCCGCGCCACCACGATCTGACCGTTACGGGCTTCACGGGTGGTATGGACGGCCAGCAGATCTCCGTCGAAAATGCCGACGTCCTTCATGCTCATGCCATGGACCCGCAACAGATAGTCAGCGCGAGGGTGGAAGAACGAAGGGTTGATGTTGCAGGATTCTTCGATGTGCTGCTGGGCGAGGATCGGAGCGCCCGCTGCCACTCGGCCGATGATCGGCAAGGTAGACTCGTCGGCCTTGGCTTCGAAGCCGGGGATGCGAATGCCACGGGAGGCGCCTGGGGTCATCTCGATCGCGCCCTTGCGGGCCAGTGCCTTGAGGTGTTCTTCCGCCGCGTTGGGCGACTTGAAGCCCAGTTCCTGAGCGATTTCCGCGCGGGTCGGCGGGTAGCCGTTGTCTTCGAGGCAGCGTTTGATGAAGGCCAGAATCTCTGCTTGGCGTGGCGTCAGCTTTAGCATATTGATCGCTCTGTCTTTTTATACAGTGACTGGGATTATATACAGTGAACCGGTCTTGGCAATGCCCCTTTTTTTGCCGGCCGCTGGACGGTCATTCAGCTCGCCGATTGAAGCGCCAGTGTTGTATGGTTAAATAGCTGACCGACCATTCCCAAAACGAACCGCCAGACTTGACAAGGCCTGGGCTGAAACGTATGTTTCAAACAAGTGTTTGTCAGGCGGAGTAGCCATGGCCCAGTCGGAAACCGTTGAACGCATTCTCGATGCTGCCGAGCAATTGTTCGCGGAAAAAGGTTTCGCTGAAACCTCGTTGCGTCTGATCACCAGCAAGGCTGGTGTCAATCTGGCGGCGGTGAACTATCACTTCGGATCGAAGAAGGCGCTGATTCAAGCGGTCTTCTCGCGTTTTCTCGGGCCGTTCTGCCTCAGTCTCGATAAAGAGCTGGAGCGCCGTCAGGCCAAACCCGAGAACAAACCGACCCTTGAAGAGCTGCTGGAGATCCTCGTCGAGCAAGCCTTGGTGGTGCAGCCACGCAGCGGAAACGACCTGTCCATCTTCATGCGTTTGCTGGGGCTGGCTTTCAGTCAGAGCCAAGGCCACTTGCGTCGTTATCTGGAAGACATGTACGGCAAGGTTTTCCGCCGCTACATGATGCTGGTCAACGAAGCCGCGCCACGCATTCCTCCGATCGAACTGTTCTGGCGCGTGCACTTCATGCTCGGTGCCGCGGCGTTCAGCATGTCGGGGATCAAGGCCTTGCGCGCGATTGCCGAGACCGATTTCGGTGTCAACACTTCCATCGAGCAGGTGATGCGTCTGATGGTGCCATTCCTGGCCGCGGGCATGCGTGCCGAAACCGGCGTCACCGACACCGCCATGGCCACCGCGCAGTTGCGTCCACGCAGCAAATCGACCCCGGTGGCCGCCAAGGTTTAACCGCACACGGGTGGGCGCGGCAGCTGACATCCGCTAAGCTAGCCGCCCATGCCGACTCTCGTTTTGAACCCCCTCATTGATATCGCCGACCTGCCGGGCTCAGCCCATGGCGGCGAATTCGTGCGAGCCGGGTTTATCGTAATCAAGGAATTTCCATGACTGCTGGCCTGCAAGGCTCGTTGATGGTGGACGTCGCCGGTACCTGGCTGACGTCTGAAGATCGCCAATTGTTGCGCCAGCCCGAAGTGGGCGGCCTGATCATTTTTGCCCGCAACATCGAACACCCGCGTCAGGTGCGTGAGTTGAGCGCCGCGATCCGCGCCATTCGTCCTGATCTGCTGCTGGCGGTGGACCAGGAGGGCGGTCGGGTTCAGCGACTGCGTCAGGGCTTCGTGCGACTGCCCGCCATGCGCGCCATCGCCGACAACCCGAATGCCGAATACCTGGCCGAGCAGTGCGGCTGGATCATGGCGACCGAAGTGCTCGCAGTCGGTCTCGACCTGAGCTTCGCCCCGGTACTGGACCTGGATTACCAGCGCAGTGCGGTGGTTGGCACCCGCTCGTTCGAAGGTGATCCCGAGCGCGCTGCCTTGCTCGCGGGGGCGTTCATCCGCGGTATGAACAGCGCCGGGATGGCTGCCACCGGCAAGCATTTCCCCGGTCATGGCTGGGCCGAGGCCGATTCCCACGTTGCGATTCCCAACGACGAGCGCAGCCTCGACGAGATTCGCGCCAACGACCTGGTGCCGTTCGCGCGATTGAGCAAGCAATTGGCCGCCGTCATGCCGGCCCACGTTATTTATCCACAAGTCGATTCCCAGCCTGCCGGTTTCTCCCGTCGCTGGTTGCAGGACATCCTGCGCGGCGAGCTGCAGTTCGATGGCGTGATCTTCAGTGACGACCTGTCGATGGCCGGTGCGCACGTGGTTGGCGATGCCGCCAGTCGCATCGAAGCGGCATTGACCGCCGGTTGCGACATGGGCCTGGTGTGCAACGACCGCGCGGCTGCCGAGTTGGCTTTGAGTGCCGCCCAGCGGTTGAAGGTCAAACCTTCGGCGCGTATCGCGCGGATGCGTGGGCAGGCGTACGCCAACACCGAATACCGTCAAGACCCGCGCTGGCTGACGGCCGTCGGCGCGCTCAAAGAAGCTCAATTGATTGATTAAGGACTTTTCGTTATGACGGTTTACGCGATTATCGGTGGCACCGGCCTGACTCAACTCGAAGGCTTGAGCATTCGTCAATCATTGGCGGTGGACACCCCTTACGGCGCGCCTTCGGCCGAGGTGCAGATCGGTGAATACGCCGGCAAGGAAGTGCTGTTTCTCGCACGTCACGGCCACCCACACCGCTTCCCTCCGCATCAGGTGAACTACCGTGCCAATCTGTGGGCCTTGAAGCAGGCCGGTGCCGAAGCGATTCTCGCGGTCAACGCCGTGGGCGGGATTCATGCCGCGATGGGCACCGGGCATTTCTGCGTGCCGCATCAATTGATCGACTACACCAGCGGTCGCGAACACACTTATTTTGCCGATGACCTGGAACAGGTTACACACATCGACTTCAGCTATCCCTACAGCGAACCCCTGCGTCAGCAATTGATCGCGGCGTTGGCGGCTGAAGGCGTTGGCTACAGCAGCCATGGCGTTTACGCCTGCACCCAGGGGCCGCGTCTGGAAACGGTCGCTGAAATCGCGAGACTGGAGCGTGACGGTTGCGACATCGTCGGCATGACCGGGATGCCGGAGGCCGCATTGGCGCGTGAGCTGGAACTGGATTACGCCTGTCTGGCGCTGGTGGTGAATCCGGCGGCGGGCAAGTCGACAGCGGTGATTACCATGGCTGAGATCGAACAGGCATTGCATGACGGGATGGGCAAAGTGAAGTCGACGTTGGCGCGGGTATTGAAGGGCTAAGCTCGACACTCTTGAGTTTCAGTCATTATCAGATGTGTTGATTTTATGCCGTGATACACAAGCGCCGTAAGGCACTTGCCATCGCCCTGACGTTAACGTAAAGATTGCGGCAGGGCGCTGATTTTCAAAAAGCGCGGGGCGGACCGATCCGGAGCGCTTGATGACGCTAATAAAAACAACCCATCCCACGTTGCACCGCGAAGCCAGGCTGGCACGGGAAAAGCTGCATCTCGAAGGCGCCGTCCCCGATGGGGTGTTGCGTGCGGAAATCGATGCGTCGTGGCGGCGCAGCCTCAGCCATGGTGTGCATTTCAATGCCAAGCATGAGCTGGCGCTGGAATCGAGCGCCAGTCTCGACGTGCTGCTGGCGAGCAATCGGTTGTTGATCGATGCAGCGATGCCGGCCATCGACTACCTGGCCGAACGCCAAGGTAAGGAAGGGCTGATCATCCTCGCCAATTCCGACGCCACCATCCTCGCCGTCGAAGGTCGTGCCGACCGTCTCAAGGGCAGCGGCCTGCAAGACATCACCCTTGGCGCCTGCTGGAGCGAAGCCGCTCGCGGCACCAATGCGCTGGGCACCGCACTGGTGGAGGCTCGGCCGACGATGATCGATTGCGGCGAACATTATCTCGATCGACTGACCGATTTTTCCTGCACCTCGGTGCCGATTTATTGCCCTCAGGGCGACATCCTCGGCGTGCTTGACCTGACCCGCGAAGGCCCGCTCGGCCGCGCTCATGACAGCACCGCGCTGCTGGCCATGGCCGTCAGCCAGATCGAAAGTCGCGTGTTCAACGCCAGTTATCCGGACCAGATCGTGCTGGCCTTCCACAGCCGTCGGCAATACCTCGAATCCCCTTGGCAGGGCTTGTTGGCGGTGAGCCTCGGCGGGCAGATTCTCGCCGTCAGTGCCCAGGCCTGCCAGTTGCTGCATGCCGAGCGTTCGGCGCTGGTCGGTCGACGCTGCGAAGAGTTTCTGGGTGTCGATGGCCTGCAATTGTTGTCGCGTCTGCATCAGGGTGGCGTCGGCAGTTTGCAAACCGCCAAAGGCGAATTTTTCTACAAAACCCTGCGCGCACCGCAGCGGTCGATCAACGTCAGCAGCACGGCGCGCACCCCAGCCAAAACCGCCAAGCCCCACCCCGATCTTGAATCCCTGGCCGGCAGTAACAGCCGTTATGCCCGAGCCCTGCGCATGGCCCGCCAAGGCCTGGCCAATGAACTGCCAGTGTTGCTGCTGGGCGAAACCGGTACCGGTAAAGAAGTCGTTGCCCGGGCGCTGCACATGGCTGGAGCGCGGTGCGACAAACCTTTCGTTGCGGTGAACTGCGCGGCCATTCCTGAAGGCCTGATCGAGTCGGAACTGTTCGGCTACCGCGAAGGCGCCTTCACCGGCTCGCGCCGTGGCGGCATGATCGGGCGCTTGCAACAGGCCCACGGCGGCACCTTGTTTCTCGACGAAATTGGCGACATGCCGCTGGCCCTGCAAGCCCGGCTCTTACGCGTGCTGCAGGACCGCAAAGTCGCCCCGCTGGGCGCCGGCGAAGAGCAAGACATCGACGTCGCACTGATCTGCGCCACCCACCGCGACCTCAAGCGTCTGGTGGAAGACAAACACTTCCGCGAGGACTTGTTCTACCGGGTCAACGGCATCAGCGTGATGCTCCCGGCCCTGCGCGAGCGCGATGACTTCAGCGGCCTGGTTGGCCGTTTACTGGCCAGACTCGATGCGCCGACGGTGGTCCTGCATGATGATCTGAGTCGCTTGCTCGGCGGCTATCACTGGCCGGGCAACATCCGCCAACTGGAGATGGTGTTGCGCACCGCGCTGGCCATGCGCGAGCCGGGAGAAACCGTGCTTACCCTCGACCATTTGCCCGACAGCATGCTCGACGAATTGACTGCCGGCGAACGATCCCAGAGCGGCAGTATTCGTGAACATGAACTGGAGCTGATTCGCCAGTCCCTGGAGACGCACCAAGGCAACGTCTCGGCCGCCGCCGATGCGTTGGGCATCAGCCGCGCGACCCTGTACCGCAAGCTCAAACAGTTGCGCTCGTGATGCAGCGCTTGATCGTGCGGCTGATCGACAGCCAGAACCCCGCCGCCCTGCAAGCGGCGTTGCGCTGGCTGTACAGCTTCGTGCGGCCCCATCGGCTGGCGATTGCCGGGCTGCTCGGGTTGTCGGTCTGTGCCTCGTCGCTGGTACTGGTGCAGCCCTGGCTGACCAAACTGCTGATCGACGACGGCCTGCTGGCACGCAACTTTCCAATGCTGGTGCTGATCGCCGGGTTGATGATCGTCGCCGGGTTGTTGGGCACGGCGCTGTCGGGCATCAATCGTTACCTGCACACGCGACTGTCCGGCCGGATTCTGTTTGCCCTGCGCGATGACCTTTACCGGCATTTGCAGCGGCTCTCGCCGGGTTTTTACGGCCAGCGGCGCATCGGCGATTTGATGTCGCGCCTCGATGGCGATGTTGCGGAGATTCAGCGCTTTGCCGTGGACTCGCTGTTCTCTGCAGTGTCGAGCGTGATTGGCCTGGTGGTCGCCGTGGCGATGCTGGTGACCCTGTCGTGGAAACTCTCGCTGCTGGCCCTGGTGCTGATTCCGCTCGACGTACTGTGGCTGCGCTGGATGCGGCGCAAGGTCGAGCGCGATGTGCGGCAGTTGCGCGAGCGTTCGGCGGACATGTCGTCGTTCATGGTCGAGACCTTGCCGGTGATGAAATTCATTCAGTCCGCCGGTCAGCAACAGCGAGAAGCGCGGCGGCTGGAGGGGTTGGGCCAAGGGTATATGAGCCAGTTGTTGCGCCTGCAAGTCACCGAGTTTTTCACCCAAGCGGTGCCCGGCACTCTGACCTCGCTGTCGCGGGCCTGCGCGTTTTTGATTGGCGGTTACTGGGTGGTGCAAGGGACTTGGCAGCTGGGCGCGCTGATCGCGTTTTCGACCTATCTGGGCATGGCCGTCGGCCCGGTTCAGAGCCTGCTCGGGCTTTACGTCGCGATTCAACGGATGACCGTCAGCCTCGGGCGGGTCATGGAGTTGCGTGGTGAAGAACCGACCGTCCTCACGCCGGTTGCGCCGCAGCCGATGCCGACCTCTGGCGAGTTGCGTTTCGACGACGTGCACTTCAGCCATCCCGGCCGCCCGACGACCTTGCGTGGTATCGAGGCGCGCATTCCTTACGGTTTGAAAGTCGCCCTGAGCGGCGGCTCCGGTGTTGGTAAATCGACCCTGATCGACCTGTTGCAGCGGCACCACGATCCGCAGTCCGGTCGGGTGTTGCTGGGTGAGGTCGATCTGCGGGAGCTGGACCTGTTCCAGTTGCGTCGGCGGATTGCCGTGGTCAGCCAGGACATCGTCTTGTTTCGCGGTAGCCTCGCCGACAACCTGGCCTACGCCGTGCCGGATGCCAGCCGCCAGGCCATCGCCGAAGTCGCGCGACTGGCGCAACTCGACAGCCTGATCGAGTCTTTGCCTGAAGGCCTCGACAGCCCTTTGGGCGAACGTGGCCAGCAGTTGTCCGGTGGGCAGAAACAACGTATCGCCATTGCCCGGGCGCTGTTGCAGGACCCGTTGATTCTGGTGCTGGACGAAGCGACCTCGGCGGTGGACGAAGCTACCGAGCGCGAAGTAATCGAGGCGATCGACCGACTGTTCGCCGGGCGTACACGGATTCTGATCAGCCATCGTCCCTCGACCCTGGCCGATGCCGATCTGCGCTTTGAATTGCTGGATGGCGTGCTCACCTCAAAAACGGTGCAGCATGAAGCCTGAGTTGCGGATTGGCGTGGTGGACAGCGGTCACTCGGCGGCGCAACGGGTGCAAGTGGTTGCCGGTCGACGGTTCTCGCTGCTGGAGGATGGGCTGGTGGAGAGTGAGTTACGCGATGACCCGCTTGGCCACGGCAGCGCAGTGATCGAGGCCATCGGCCGACGGGCGCCTTCGGCAGTTTTTTGCGTGGCCCAGGTGTTCGACCAGCGCGGAGTCACCAGCGCCTTGCAGATCGCCACCGCGATTGACTGGCTGGTGGCGCAGGATGTGCGGTTGATCAACCTGAGCCTCGGTTTGCGGCAGGATCGCAGCCTGTTGCGTGAAGCCTGTGCGGCAGCGGTGGCGCGAGGCGTGTTGCTCTGTGCATCCAGCCCGGCCCAGGGCGAAGGGGTGTTTCCGGCCAATTATCCGCAGGTGCTGCGGGGCACCGGTGATGCGCGTTGCGCCGAGCAGGAATGGTCGTGGCTCAACAGCGCCCAAGCGGACTTCGCCGCGTGTGTTCACGGCACCTATCCGGGCCAATCCGGCGCGAGCCTCGGCTGTGCGGCATTGAGCGGGCACATCGCAAGCTTCCTCGTTGCAAACCCCGAGGCGAGTAACGAACAGGTGGGCGATTGGCTACGGGAGAATGCCCGTTATCGTGGTCCTGAACGGCGTGTTGGCGCATGACTGCGATTGTCATTCTTGGCGCTGGGCCAGCGGGGGCGGCGGTGGCCCTGGGGTTGCGACGGCTCGGGTACGCCGTGACGCTGGTCAGTGAGTGGCGGCGGTTTGCGGCGCTGGAAGGGGTTTCCGTACGGGTGCTGGATGCCTTGCGCGGTGCGGGGCTGCATCAAGCGTTGGCGGATGCGACGGTGCCGTCCCAACGGCAGGTGTCCTGGAACGGTCAGCAGCATGCGCAAAACGTTGAATTTCTACTGGATCGGCCGAGCTTTGATCGAGGCTTGCGCGAGGATTTGCGGCTGGCCGGTGTCAAGCTGATCGAAGGCCGGGTGCTGACGGTGCAGTCGTCGGCTTCGGGGCATCGCATCGACATTGAAGGGCGCGAAGCGCTGGTCGCGGATTTTCTGGTGGAGGCCCGCGGACGCCAGGCGCCGGCCCTCGGCAAAGGCTGGCGCGGGCCGGAGACGCTCAGCTTGCTCAATCGCTGGCAAGGTGCGCCGGGCACCACCGCCAGTGCGGTGGAAAGCCTTGAGGACGGTTGGGCCTGGATGGCGCGGCGGGCCGACGGTCAGTGCTATTGGCAATGGACGGTGGACGTGGCCAGTGCCGAGCTGCCGGGCAAGGCGCTGTTGCTCGATTACTGCCGTCAGCGGCGCCAGGGTTCGGCGGTGGCTCGGGCGTTTTTTGCTAGCGGACCGGAAACCGATTTGCAGCTGCATGCGCGCAGCAGCACGGCGATTCTGTCGTCGCAGGTGTGCGGCGATCACTGGATTCGGGTCGGCGATGCGGCGATGGCAGTGGATCCGCTGTCGGGCAACGGCATCTTTCAATCATTGTCTTCGGCATTGCAGGCCCCGACGGTGATCAACACGCTGTTGCGCAAGCCAGAGCGGGCATTGCTGGCACAGCGTTTTCATCAGCAGCGGGTCGAGCAGTTGTTTTTGCGTTTTGCGCGTATTGGCCGGGACTTTTATGCCGATGAGCAGCGTTGGCCGGAGCAGCCGTTCTGGCAGACGCGGCGGCAATGGCCGGATGCGCAAGTGGCCCATGCCGAGGCAGATTTTTCCTCGCTGAAGATTGAGCGAGCGCCGGTGTTGCGCGATGGTTTTGTGGATGAGGCCGACGTGGTGATCACGGCGGATCAGCCGCTGGGGATCTGGCATGTGCAAGGGGTTGAACTGGCGCCGTTGGTGCGGCGGTTGCGCAGCGAGCCGGCCGAGCGGGTGTTGGCCGGGCTGACGATGGAGCAGGGGAGGATGGTTCGCAGTTGGTTGTTGGCTCAGGGGTTCAAACCGTAGGAGCTGCCGAAGGCTGCGATCTTTTGGCAGCCTCAAGCGTACTCAGGATCAAAAGATCGCAGGCTTCGCCAGCTCCTACAAAAGCTGTTTCAGAGCTTGATCAACACCGACTTCAACTCGGTGTAATGCTCGATCGCCGCATACCCCATCTCACGCCCGACCCCCGACATCTTGTAGCCGCCAAACGGCAGCGCCGGGTCCAGGGCGCTGTGGCAGTTGACCCACACCGAGCCTGATTTGATTCGCGGAATCATCCGGTGCACCGCCGCCAGATCATTCGACCAGATGCTCGCCCCAAGGCCATAAGGGCTGTCATTGGCCATGCGCAAGGCATCGGCTTCATCATCGAACGGAATCGCCACCAGCACCGGACCGAAGATTTCCTCCTGCACCAATGAATGCCGCTGATCGACATCGACAATCACCGTCGGTTTGACGAAATACCCCGGCCCGAATTGCTCGCCGCCACAGGCGATGGTCGCGCCGCTTTCCCGGCCCATTTCGATGTAGCGGTAAACCCGTTCCTGTTGACGCGCCGAGATCAACGGGCCCATTTCGACGCTCGGGTCCAGGCCGTTGCCCAGCTTCATGGCATTGGCAATGTCGCTGATGTCCGCGACCACATTGTCGAAATGCTTGCGCTGTACATACAGCCGCGAGCCGGCGCAGCAGACCTGGCCCTGGTTGAAGAAAATCGCACTGGCGGCACCCGCGGCGGCGGTCTTCAGGTCGGCATCGGCCATGACGATGGTCGGCGACTTGCCGCCCAGCTCCAGGGTGACCCGGGTCATGGAATCCATGGCGATTTTGCCGATCTGCTTGCCCACGGCGGTGGAACCGGTGAAGGTCAGTTTGTCGACCAGCGGGTTGTGGGTCAGGGCGGAACCCGCTGTGATACCGGTGCCAGTGACCACGTTGAACACGCCCTCGGGGTAACCGGCTTCGAGCACCAGTTCGGCGAGCTTCAGTGCGGTCAGCGGGGTTTCGTCGGCGGGTTTGAGCACCACGGTGCAACCGGTGGCCAGGGCCGGGCCGAGTTTCCAGCAGGCCAGCAGCAGAGGGAAGTTCCAGGCGACTATGGCGCCGACCACGCCCACCGCTTCGCGACGGATGAAACTGTGGAACTGATCGTTGGGCATCAGCGGCAGCGACACGTCAACGCTGGAGCCTTCGATCTTGGTCGCCCAACCGGCCATGTAGCGCAGGAAATCGATGGACAGCTGCACGTCCATCACTTGGGCCACGGCCGCACTTTTACCGTTGTTCAGGCATTCGAGTTGCGCCAGCAGTTCGGCGTCGCGCTGCATCAGATCGGCGAGTTTCCACAGCAGGTTTTGCCGCTCCCGAGGGCGAGTGCGGGTCCAGGACGAATCGTCGAAAGCCTGACGGGCGGCAAGTACCGCGCGGTCGACATCCTCGGGCGTGGCCCGTGGCACCGAGCACAGCACCTCGCCGGTGGCCGGGTTGTGCAGGGCCATGGTCTGGCCGTCGGCGGCCTCGACCCAGTCACCGCCAATGAGCATGCGCGGTGCGCGCTGGATGAAAGCCGAGGTGGCGGGAAGCAGATAAGGGAGGGGCATGGCAAGACCTCTTGTTGTGCGTGAAAACGGGGGCTTGCTCAATGTTTGGCAATGGCTGTGCCAAGTGTCGGGAAGGGGCTATAGCCCAGTGTCGGCGGGGGGTTGAGTGATGCGAGAGGGCGGGCGACTCGCTTGGAGGTGTCGCAAATCGCGACAGCCCGATGAGACGACGAGCAACCTGCCACGGTCTTGAGAGGTCCGCTATTGAGGACTAGAATTTTCAGGCTAAAGGGTGAAATGACGGAGCATTTGCCCGGCATCCATCTGGCGTGAGGGAGGTAGCGATGTTCCTTTCACCCCTGGAAATCCAAAACATCATCGAGCAAAGTTTTCTGCCCGCCGTGTGCACCTGCAGCATGGAGGCGGACCAGTCCCTGACGATTCGGGTCTGCGATTGCATGACCGGCAAAGTGGATCTGGTGGCCACTCACATTCCGGTGTGGACACTGGACAGCCCCCATGCAATTGCTTCGCTGGTGGCTGATATGCGGTTGGAAATCGAGGCTCACAAAGGCGTTCACCCGACGTTCTACAGCTGAACCGATGTCACGCCGCACCCGTCGGTGGTGCGGCGTGCGTCCGTCATTTCATGACGGGATTTTTTGAGAAATCTCCTCGAACGTGTCGCTATCTACAGCTGCCAGCAACTTTCTTCCATCCTTGAGTGTGGCCAGAAAGGTTACCTCGGTTTCCTTGCCTGCCAACATGAAACCGGCAATCGCGCCGATCGGCCCCAGCAACATGGCCCCTGCCACGCCGAAGCCGATGACATCCTTGATGTTGTTGATCGAGTCCTCATTAGCCACTTCTACGCTCTTGAACAATGAGAGCGGGAGGGTGATGCCGGGCCACGGGTGCAGCGACGTCCTGAGCGTGAAAACGCCGTCCCTGTACTCTCCATCACCCTGCAGAAAGTCCCCCGCCAGGACCGTTATGCTTGCCATGTTCTTACCCTCTGACTGGCAATCGGTGGACCCTCATTTCGCGCCTGCACTGGAGCATCGTCAATCGCCGGGCGATGAAGTGTTCCGGTCGGGGCATCTATGCTTGTCTCACACTGCAACAGATGTCGCGATATTAGACGCAGGCGATCTCGTTCAGACGCGCTCAATAGCCAGTTTTTTCATATAACTAATTGATTTTTATGGTGATCGTTAAGCTGGCACGCTCCGTGTATTGCTCATCGCAGACGTTTCTCTTGCCTCCGTCAGCGGATCAAAGCCGACGGCAGAAACCATAAAAACGATAAGCCACAAAAATAAGAAAGCACCGTGCGAGGTTCGACGTTGATGAAGAGAAAACTCCGATCAGGCATGAACGCCAGTCTGCTGGCCGTAGCCGCCTGTATGGCGCTGCACTCACCCCATAGCCTGGCAGCCCGCGACGCCCAGACCGTCCTCAAGGAAACCTGTCAGGGCTGTCACACCCCCGAAGCCGATAACGCCCTGAGCCGCATCAGCCACCAGCGCAAAACCCCGGAAGGCTGGCTGATGAGCATCGCCCGGATGCAAACCATGCACGGTTTGCAGATCAGCGATGACGACCGCCGGACACTCGTCAAATACCTGGCCGACACTCAGGGCCTGGCACCGAGCGAGACCGATGGTGTGCGTTATGCGCTGGAGCGGCGGCTCAATACCGTCGAGAAATTTGACGACCAGACCAGCCAGATGTGCGGTCGCTGCCACTCCGGCGCGCGGGTTGCCCTGCAACGCCGGCCTGCCCAGGAATGGGAGCGGTTGGTGAACTTCCACCTCGGCCAATGGCCGTCGCTGGAATACCAGGCACTGGCGCGGGATCGTGACTGGTTTGATATCGCCCGCAAAGACATGGTGCCGCTGTTGGCCAAGCGCTATCCGCTGGACAACCCGGCCTGGAAAAAATGGCTGGGCAGCGCGCCGAAAAGCGCCGCGCTGGTGGGTGACTGGAGCTTCAGCGGCCACTTGCCGGGTAAAGGTGAATTGGCCGGGGTGATGAGCGTGACGGCCAACGGCAGCGACACCTTCAAGGTCAGTGTCAAAGGCCAATACGCCGACAGCACGCCCTTCAACGGCGACGGCAGCGCGATTCTCTACACCGGCTACGAATGGCGCGGCAACGTGAGCATTGAAGGTGTGACCATGCGCCAGGTGTTCGCCGCCCAAGGCAATGCCATGCAGGGGCGGATGTTCGAGGCCGAGCACGACGAACGCGGTCTGGACTTCGTCGCCGCCAAACAGGGCTCCCAGCGTTTGCTGGCGGTGCAGCCGGGTTATCTGAAGGCGGGCGCCGAGACAGAGGTGACGCTGGTCGGCAGTGGCCTCAACGGCAAACCGAACTTTGGCAAAGGCGTGGAAGTGGTCGAAGTCGTCGAGCAAAGCGCGGATCGGATCAAGGTCAAACTCAAGGCCGCCGCCAATGCCCAACCGGGCCTGCGCGCGGTGACGGTTGGCAGCCTGAAAGGCCCAACCCTGTCGGTCTACAGCAAAATCGAATCGGTCAAAGTGGTGCCGGAATTCTCGGTGGCGCGGATCGGCGAGGGCGGTGGTTCGACGCCGAAAGTCCAGGGCCGTTTCGATGCTGAAGCCTGGGGCAAGGGCGCTGATGGTAAGCCGTATCGTATCGGCGTGTTCCCGGCGCAGTGGAAAGTCGAAGCCTTCGACGACCGCGCCAAGGAAGACGAAGACGTCAAGTTCGCCGGCACCATGCAGGCCGACGCTGGCGTGTTCACCCCGGGAGATGCCGGGCCGAACCCTGCGCGCAAAATGTCCACCAACAATGCCGGCAACCTCAAGGTGATCGCCGCCGTCGACGACGCAGGCAAATCCCTGACCGGCGAAGGCCACATGATCGTCACCGTGCAACGCTGGAACAATCCACCCATTCCTTGAATGCCCTGAAACCCAAGCTTTCAGACACTTTTTCGGAATGATCGCAGGCCTCGCAACCGAGGTCTGCACAGGAGGTTTGCCATGGGCGCTATCTTGAATCTGGTCGAGCGTAATCTGCACGAAGTGCACGTCGATGCCGACCGCATGCTGTTTCACATTCCCAGCAGTTCGCTGTTCGCCAGCGATGAGTTGACCGGCACCATCATTGATACCTTGCGCGGTCCCGGCTGTTCGTCGGACGACCTGATCCAGCGCTTGGCCGCACGCTTCAACGGCGAAGAAATCACCGAGACCTTGCGTGAGCTGATCTCGCTGGAGCTGGTCAGCGACGGCTCGCCACTGACCCCGGACATCAGCACCAAACGGGTCGAGCGCACCGCGATCAATACCGTGGTGCTCAACGTCAACACCGGCTGCAATCTGAGCTGCACCTACTGCTACAAGGAAGACCTCGACAAGCCGTCGGCCGGCAAAAAAATGGACGTCGAAACCGCAGTCGCGTCGGTGGAAATGCTGCTGCGCGAATCCCCGGACGAAGAACGCTTCACCGTAGTGTTCTTCGGGGGTGAACCGCTGAGCAATCGCAAGTTGATCGAGTACATGGTCGACTACTGTGAAAAGCGCTTTGCCGAGGCGGGCAAGTTTGTCGAATTCGTCATGACCACCAACGCCACGCTGCTCACCGAAGAAACCGTGGACTACCTCAATGCCCATCGCTTCGGGCTCTCGGTCAGTATCGACGGGCCGAAAACCGTGCACGACCGCAACCGTATCACCGTGGGCGGGCAGGGCACCTACGACGTGGTGCGGCGCAAGGCCGAGATGCTGCTGTCACGCTACAACAGCCGTCCGGTGGGCGCGCGGGTGACCCTGACCACCGGCGTCACCGACGTCGAGACTATCTGGGATCACCTGTTCAACGAATTGGGATTTGCCGAGGTCGGTTTTGCTCCCGTGACTTCGGGCGATATCAGCAGTTTCAACCTCACCAGCGACGAGTTGATCGACGTCTTCGCCAACATGAAAAAGCTCGGTCGGCGGTATCTGGAAGCGGCGCTGGAACACCGCAACATCGGTTTTTCCAACCTGCACCAGTTGATCACCGACATCCATGAAGGCCACAAAAAAGCCCTGCCATGCGGCGCGGGCCTGAAGATGCTGGCGGTGGATCACAAGGGCGAATTGAACCTGTGCCACCGCTTCACCGGTTCGAGCCTGCCGACCTTCGGCAATGTGCACAGCGGCGTGAAACAGGTTGAGTTGAATGACTTCCTCTCACAACGCCTGGACCGCACCAACACCGGTTGCGAGGACTGCCAGATCCGTAATCTCTGCTCCGGCGGCTGTTACCACGAGAGCTACGCCCGATACGGCGACCCGACCCATCCGACCTATCACTACTGCGAACTGATGCGTGACTGGGTCGACTTCGGCATCGAGGTCTACACCCGGATCATGGCTCACAACCCTGCGTTTATCAGCAGCTACATCACTCCGCGCAAGGCTCACTGACATGAAACATCTCAAGGCAATCAACAACAAAGCCCAGAAGCTCGATCAGGCCGCGGCTGAAAACCGTATCGAAGAAGTGGTGGCGATGAGTTCCGTCGCCGGCTGCGCCTCGACCACCGACCCGGGTTGGGAAATCGACGCCTTTGGTGGTGTGTCGTCGCTGTGCCAGCCGATGGAGGCCGATCTTTATGGCTGCTCCGACCCGTGCTGGTGGCCGGCCCAGGTGCCGGACATGATGAGCACCTACCCGGACTGGAACAAGGATGCCCAGGCGTCCAACGAAAACTGGCGCAACCTCGGCACTGTCTTTCCAAAAGACAAATGATCGGACTGATGAAGGATTCCAGCATGCTTCGTATTAAAGCTTGCGGCCTCGCCGCGTTTGCCGTCCTGAGCGTCTGCTCGCTCACCGTTCTGGCCGATGAAAACACTGCACTTCAAACCGGTCACGAGTACATGTTGACCACCAATTATCCGAACAACCTGCACGTCATAGATCTGGCCACCGACAGCCTGTTCAAGACCTGCAAAATGCCGGACGCCTTCGGCCCTGGCACCGTACAACTGTCGCCGGATCGCAAGACGGCTTACGTACTGAACAACCACTACGCGGATGTCTACGGTGTCGAGCTGGACAGCTGCAAGCAGGTGTTCCACGCCAGCATCACGCAGAAACCGGGGGAGAAAGCACGCTCGATGTTTGCCTTCACCCTCAGTCATGACGGCAAGGAGCTGTACACCGTCGCCAACCCGACGTTGATGCTCAATGATCGCTACGAAGTGCAGCAACCGCGTCTCGATGTGTACGCGACCGACGCCGGCATGGACGCCAAACCCGTGCGCAGTTTCCCGGCACCACGGCAGTTGACCATCATGCAGAGCGGTGACGATGGCACGTTGTATGTGGCGGGGGCTGACGTCTACAAGGTGAACGTGAACACCGGAAAATTCGACGTGCTGATCCCCAGCCGTCACTGGAAACGGGCCAACTACAGCGCGCCGGACGTGCTCTACGTGTGGAACCAGCAGACCTATCGCCATGATTTCTCGCTGCTCTACACCGCCGCGAAATTCAAGGACAAGAAGCAGGACCCGGCCACCGCCGAGTACCTCTACGGGCTGTTCAGCATCGACCTGAAAACCGGCAAGACCGAAACCACCGACTTCGGCCCGCTGACGGAAATCTACTTCAGCGGCATGCGCTCGCCCAAGGATCCGAACCTGATGTTCGGCGTGCTCAATCGCTTGGCCAAGTACGACATCAAACAGAAGAAAATGCTGCAGGCAGCGACGCTCGATCACTCCTACTACTGCATTTCCTTCAACAAGGACGGCAGCAAGGTCTACCTGGCCGGGACGTTCAACGATGTGGCGATTTTCGATGCCGACAGCCTGAAGCGGATTGGCAGCATCAAGATGCCGGGTGGGGATATGGCGATTACCACGGCGCAGGTGTTTGTTCGGTAATCGTGGTACCTGAGCGGGTGCCTTCGCGGGCAAGTCGGCGATCCGACTTGCCCGCGAAGAGGCCCTCAAGGACACCTCAGTATCAAGCCTCGGGCACCGGACAACTCATATCGCCTTCCTCACACGTGAGGTAGCGTTTGAAGGTTTCGACGCGGGCCTTGGTCAGGTTGGTGTTGCACAGGCTGTAGATCAGCGGATACACACTGCCACCCGACACCGTAGAGGTCGAAAACTCACACTCGGCATCACGAAACGCCACCCAGTTGCGTTGCGCGCTGACCAGCAGCTTCTTGGCATCGGGATTGTCTTTCAATCGTTTGGTGATTTGCTGGTAAAGCGTGTTCAGCTCTTTATCAGCCGCTTTGTATTGCTCGGCAGCGCACTGATTCATGGTGCCCTGGTCGTTCGCATTGGCACAGTCCACGGCATGCGCCATGGTGGTGAACAGCAGCGGTGTCAGCGCCAGGAGAAAACGAGGGGACATGGTGGGCTCGCAGTGGTGATGAAAATTGAACAGCAGTGTAGCGAAGATGGAGGTTTCAGCTTGCAACGAGGCACTTTCAGCCCAGAACTTATGCCCAAAACCGAGGCCGAATATTTCAGGTACGGTTGATTGCAGCACCCGTTTGATACAACTTTTAGGTTGGTCTTATGGTCTTTACGGGCCTACTGTTCAATACAGGAGGTGACTTATGAACCCAGCATCAGATTTCATCGAAAGGAAGGTTCTGCTCAAGGCGCCGCGCTCGCGGGTCTGGCGCATGCTGGCCAATGCCGAAATGTTCGGGCAATGGTTCGGCGTGGCACTCAAAGGTAAACGCTTTGTTGCCGGCGAGTGGACCCAGGGGCAGATTACTTATCCTGGTTATGAGCACTTGTTGTGGAATGTACTGGTAGAGCGGGTCGAACCGGAGCGGGTGTTTTCGTTTCGCTGGCACCCGTATGCGGTGGAACCGGAAGTCGATTACTCCCAGGAGCCCACCACGCTGGTGACGTTCAAACTCGAAGACACGGACGAAGGCACGTTGTTGACGGTCGTCGAGTCCGGTTTCGATCACGTTCCTCAGTCGCGCAGGCTCAAGGCGTTCCGCATGGACAGCCGTGGCTGGGATGAGCAGATGAACAATATCGAACAGTTTCTGACGGACAACGCCAAGACCCACGATCTTCAGGGAGGTTGATGGCTGCAGACCGCGAAATTCGCGGCTTCGGCCCATGATGGTTGATACGTCTAAGGGTATTCGGAAGGGCGGCTATGGCGAATGTCTTACACGCGGTAGTAGCTATGTCGTCTATTGCGGATTGGATCCGAAGCGTAATCTAGCCCCATCAACTGAAGCACAGGAAGTGCTCAGGGTCACGGATGATCGACCATAAGCAAGGATTGCTGCCGACAGGGAGTCGATATGGTCTTGGAAAACCCGCTTCGGCGGGTTTTTTTTCGTCTGCAGAAAACTGCAACCGATTTCCCGTCCCCGTACCTGTAGCAGCTGCCGAAGGCTGCGTTCGGCTGCGAAGCAGTCGCAAATTCAGGCGCTGCGGTCTTTCAGGTACACCGTGGTTGTATGGTCTACGACTGCTTCGCAGCCGAACGCAGCCTTCGGCAGCTGCTACAAGGGCTGTTTTAAGGCGCTGGATGGTCAATGGCTTACACGCAGCCGCTGATATGTCGTCTTTTGCAGCTTCATCGATGTGTTTAATCTGGATCCATCAACTGAACACAGGACGTGTTCAGGATCACGGATGATCGACCATACGCCAGGATGGCTACCGACAGGATGTCGTAATGGTCTTGAGAAACCCGCTTAGGCGGGTTTTTTTATGGGCGTCAGAAAAGTCCGTCAGATGTCCACAACTGCACGCAGTGTTTCCAGGGCGCGCTTCAACACGTCGAGGCTGATCGATCCCATGGCCACCCGCAGTGCAGGAGGCACATGAGTGGTCGTGGCAAAGGGATCGGCGCTGGTCACCTGCACACCTTTACGTTCCAGCTCGGCAACCACCGTTTCGGCCCGCAAGCCTTCGGGCAATCTGAGCCAGAGGTAGTAGGACGCGGGATGCGCCATCAGTTCGCAGTTTTTCAGGATTTGCCGAGCCAGGTTCTGTCGCTGCCGGGCGTCCAGGCGCTTTTGCTCTTCGAGGTTGTCGACTTCGCCGCTATCGATCCAGCGGCAGGCCAGTGCGACGGTCAGCGACGGGGTGCTCCATGTCGACACGCGTATGGCTTGTTCCAGCGCCGGCATCATCGCTTTCGGTGCAACGATGAAACCGATGCGCAGGCCCGAGGCAACGCTTTTCGACAGGCCGCTGATATACAGCGTGCGCTGCGGGGCCAAGGTAAACAGCGGTTTGGGTGCCGGTTCTGCGAGGAAGGCATAGGCGCCGTCTTCGATGATCAGAAAGTCGTAGCGTTCGGCCAATTGCACCAGGCGCTCACGGTCGGCGATGGACATCACCGTGCCCAGCGGATTGTGCATCGTCGGCATGCTGTAGAGCGCCCGCACGGGGCGCCGCTTGCACAGCGCTTCCAGGGCGTCGAGGTCGGTGTGCCCGGCGATTTGCGGCAGGGCTTCGAGGTCCAGCCGATGGGCCTGGGCCAGGGTTTTCAGGCCGGGGTAGGTGAGGGCGTCGAGAGCCAGAATATCTCCCGGTTTGAGCAGTGCCATCAGCGTCACGGCAAGACCTTGCTGGGCGCCGTTGACGATCAGCACCTGATCGCCCCCCACCCGAATGTCCCGATTGCGTAAATGCCGGGCCGCCGTCTGCCGTTCATGCGGCCGCCCGCCCTGAGGCGCGGAATGCAATAGCGCATCGATATCCCCGGAGGCGGCAATCGCTCGCAAACCCTCGCGCAATAATTCGTCCTGACCGGGTACCGACGGGTAATTGAAGGTCAGGTCCACCATGCCGACGCCCAGCGGTTGCTGTTCCAATCCCAGACCGCGTGGCAAGGACGTGTCGCGCACAAAGGTGCCACGGCCGGTTTCGCCGACCACCAGGCCGATCGCTTCCAGCTCGTGATAGACCCGCAACGCCGTGGCCAGGGCAATCCGCTCGCGCTGCATCAACGCGCGAATGGTCGGCAATTGCGTGGCCGGTGGCAGTTCACCGCTGCGAATCTTCCCGGCGAACTGATCCACCAGGCGTTTGTAGCGAATACGGGTCATGGCTGAGTGCTCTTTGTATCTGGATCAATTTTTTGTTTGTATCAGATTGGCGCTCTAATCTACAGGCTTTCCAGGACGGAGACTTCGCTGTGATTGACCCTGCGACCTTATCGATTTTCGTCGGCGCGGTGATGTTGTTGCTGCTGTCACCCGGACCGAACATGGCCTTCGTGATCAGCCATGGCGCCAGTTATGGCTGGCGCGGTGGTGTGGCGTCGGGATTGGGCATTGGCCTGGCCGATCTGATCCTGACGGCGCTGACGGCGATGGGGGTTACCGCACTGGTTGCCAGTTGGCCGCCGGCCTTCGACCTGATCCGTTATGCCGGCGTCCTGTACCTGCTGTGGCTGGCGTTCAAGGCGTTGCAAAAACCATCGGCCAGCGGCACGTCGGATGTTGCGCAGGTGCCGCTCAAGATCCTGCTGATCCGGGCGATGCTCAACAGCCTGCTGAACCCCAAGGCCTTGCTGTTTTTCATGGTGTTCCTGCCGCAATTCGTTAACGCGCAACGAGGCTCGATTGCCTTACAGCTGGTGCTGCTGGGCATGGTGCTGACCCTGGTCAGTGGCGTGTTTCACACCTTGCTCGGGGTTTTCGGCAGCACGGTCAGCCGGCGTATTTCCAGCACGTCGACATTCGCCAGATGGCAGTCATTGGGACTGGCTGCGGTACTGCTGTTGCTCGCCGTCCGGCTGGCCCTGATGACTCGTCCGGCCTGACTCATTCGTTGAAAAGGAATCTGTGCATGTACATCGCATCGTTTATCTACAAACCCGGGCAACGGGACGAGGAGTTCAACCGGTTGAGCGCGTTGATCGACGAAGTCGCGATCAGCATCGAAGGGTTCGTCGGCACCCAATCCTGGTGCTCGGCCGATGGCGAACTGGTCAACGCCAGTTACTACTGGCAGGACGAAACTTCTATCCGGGAATTCGCCAGCCACCCCAGGCACCTGGAGGCCAAGCGTCAGTACCGCAAGTGGTACGCGGGTTATCAAGTGGTGATCGCCAAAGTAGAGCGGGCTTATGGCGATGACTCGTTCGAGCTGTTTGTGCCGAATGGTCGGCGTGGATGACTGGCTGCGGGGGCGATAGCTCCCGCAGCCATTTCTTTCACTGGAGGTCGAGTTTCGCCGCAGCACGTTCGGTGATTTCCGTACGCAATTTCAACGACCCGGCAGCGCGTTTACGGGCTTCTTCCAGCACGCTGGCTGGCGCCGTTTCGGGGCTGCCTGATGCAAACGGCGGTGCCGGGGCGTATTCAAGCTGCAATTGCACCAGTTGCGCGGTGTCCTTATCGAACAACTCAGCGGCCAGGGTCAGGGCAAAATCGATGCCTGCGGTGATCCCGCCACCCGTCAGCAGATTGCCGTCGCGCACCACCCGATCCTTCACCGGAATCGCCCCCAACAGCCCGAGCAATTCGTGATACGCCCAGTGAGTGGTGGCGCGCTTGCCCTTGAGCAACCCCGCCGCGCCAAGCACCAGAGCGCCGGTGCAGACCGAGGTGACATACCGCGCCGTGGCGGCCTGAGCCTTGATGAAGGCTAGGGTTTGTTCATCCTCCATCAATGGCCCGACACCACCGCCACCGGGAACGCAGATCACATCCAGCGGCGGGCAATCGTCGAAGGTGATGGTCGGTTTCAACACCAGCCCGGTACTCGCGGTGACTGGCACCAGGTCCTTCCAGATCAGATGCACCTTGACGTCCGGCAGCGAGGCCAGCACGTCATAAGGGCCGGTCAGGTCCAGTTGTTGAACCTGTGGAAACAACAGTAAACCGATCTGCAACGTCATGGCGTTTTTCTCCTGATTGAGGTGGACGGCTTCACTGTAGGCTCGTAGGATCTGGCGTACACGCCAATAACCCCACGAATTACGCCAAACATGCCGAGCCCCCCGAAAACCATTCACGTGCTGGCCTTTGCCAACGTGCAAGTGCTCGACGTCACCGGGCCCTTGCAGGTGTTCGCCTCGGCCAACGACATTGCCCGCCAGCAAGGTCTGTCGCCGCCCTATGCGCCGTCGGTGATTGCCAGCAGTGGCGGGGCAGTGATGTCGTCGGCGGGTTTGGCGCTGTTGGCGGAGCCGCTGCCGGATCGGGGCAGCGACACCTTGATCATTGCTGGTGGCTGGGGCGTTTACGCGGCGGCGCAGGACGAGTCGCTGGTGGCGTGGGTGCGTGAGCATGCGCGAGATTGCCGGCGGGTGTCGTCCGTGTGCACCGGGGCGTTTTTGCTGGCGGCCAGCGGTTGGCTCGACGGTCGACGAGTGGTGACGCACTGGACCCGCTGCGAGCAATTGGCGCAGCAGCATCCCAAACTGCAGGTCGAACCCAACCCGATCTTCATCAACGACGGTCCGGTCTGGACCTCGGCCGGGGTTACCGCGGGCATTGATCTGGCGTTGGCCATGGTCGAACAGGATCTCGGCCGCACCATGGCCCTGGAAGTCGCCCGGCAACTGGTGGTGTTTCTCAAGCGTCCGGGGGGCCAGTCGCAGTTCAGCGTGACCCTGTCGTTGCAGAAAGAAGGCAACCGATTCGACGAGCTCCACGCCTGGATTAGCGAAAACCTCACCAAGGACCTCGGCATCCCGACCTTGGCCTTGCAGGCCGGGATGAGCGAGCGCAGCTTCGTCCGTCACTACCGCGCCGACACCGGCCAGACCCCGGCACGAGCCATCGAGCTGATTCGGGTCGAGACAGCGCGACGGCTGCTCAGCGACACCGGCGTACCGATCAAACGGGTCGCGGTGCAATGCGGGTTTGGCAGCGAAGAAACCTTGCGTCGCAGTTTTCTGCGAGCCATGGGCGTGACACCGCAGTCTTATCGCGAGCGGTTTTCCGTCAGTCCTCCAGCAGATCCAGTATTGCCTTGAGCGTCGCCTCGGGCGCTTCCTCGGGAATGTTATGCCCGACGCCCGCCAACACTCGGCGTTCGTAGGGGCCGGTAAAACGCTCGGCGTCTTCATCGACTTCGGGCGCGGGGCCCACGCCGTCATCGGCGCCGCACAGGGAAATCGTCGGCACGCCGATCACCGGTTGCTGGGTCAACGCTTCTTCCATCCACTCCAGCGCCGGGTCGCCGGACGCGTACATGAACCGGTGTCGGTACGAGTGAATAACCACTTCGACGAAATCCGGATTATCGAAGACTGGCGCGCTCAAGGGATAACGATCGGCATTTTGCGCCCAGGTCGGTGACCACAGACGCCAGAGCAGTTCGCACAGCGCCCGGCGGTTTTGGGTCAAGCCTTCCACGCCGCGCGGGGTGTGAAAGTAATACTGATACCAGAGGCGATGTTCGGTCTGCGGATCCAGAGGCTGGGTGGAGCGGGGAATGTTCTGCAGGTTGTAACCGTCCCCGGTCACCAGACAGCGCACCCGCTCCGGCCTTAGCGCCGCAACAATGCACGCCGCCCGACCGCCCCAGTCGTAACCGCACAGCGCGGCTTGTTTGATGGCAAGAGCGTCCATCAGGTCCAGCAAATCCTGGGCGAGAGCGGCTTGCTGGCCGGAGCGCAGGGTGTCGGGGTTGTTGAAACGGGTCGGGCCGTAACCGCGCAGATACGGGACGATGACGCGGTAGCCCTTCGCTGCGAGGGTTGGAGCGATGTCGTCGTAGGCGCGGGGGGAGTAGGGGAAGCCGTGGAGCAGAATGACCGGGTCGCCGCTGCTGGGGCCGTATGCTTCGTAGGCGAGATTGAGGCTGGGCGTCAGTGCATAGTGGATCAGCGCGTCATTGTTCATTCGATGCTCCGCAGTGGCTGTTTTGAGATGGCCGATTCAAATCGATCCGAGGCCTGTTTC
The DNA here is from genome assembly GCF_000282195.1 of Pseudomonas sp. GM18. GTDB lineage: Bacteria > Pseudomonadota > Gammaproteobacteria > Pseudomonadales > Pseudomonadaceae > Aquipseudomonas. The sequence continues at coordinate 116,105 of NZ_AKJT01000001.1, read as the reverse complement.
TCAGGCTTCCACGTCCGCCACCTGATTGAAGTATTTCGATCGGTCCGGCGTAAACGTCACCACCATTTTGGTCCTGGAACAGGTCAACGCCCGTTCTGCGCTCAGATCAATATCCAGATCTTCCCCGCGCAACCCCTGCCATTGGGCGAGGTACTTGAGGGAGCCGTATTTTTCGAGTTTCTTCAGGCTGCGGCTGACGCCACCTTTCCAGCCCAGCACCGGAAGTTCACCGGTGAGGCATTGGTGGGCGAGGTCGGGGAAGCGGGCGGCGCGTTGGCGGCCGATTTCCCAGCATTTGATCAGGCCTTTGTCGTGGCCCTCCCACAGTTCAGTCCGGTTCAGGCCTGATCGGAGTGGGGTATCGATGCTGCGATGGATGCGCTGGGTCATTCTGGTTCCTTGAATTCGGGTTTTGTTGGACAGCTCCGCTGTACCCGTTGAGCGTGGATGGTAGGGATGGATGCAGGTACTGGCAACAAGGTATTTCCGGATGTAGGAATGAGTGACTGTGTGTTGATTGGGCAGGTTTGTTTAATAAATGTAGGTGTTTGGCTTACGCGATCCTGTGGCGAGGGAGCTTGCTCCCGTTCGGCTGCGCAGCGGTCGTAAAGCCAGCAAATGCGGTGCTTCTGGAGGAATGTGGTTGAGCATTCGGGGGGCCGCTGCGCGCCCCAGCGGGAGCAAGCTCCCTCGCCACGGGAGTTCAGTGGTGGCTGACGGTGAGTGTTTAAGTTCATCGCGGGTAGGCCTCGATCCTACAAAAAGTGTCGTAAAAGTGGATATTTCCGACGAGTTTTGGCGGTTGTAGGTTAGGAAAGGGAGTCGATAGTCTTTCCGGGTCCGCTGCCAATTCAGCGACCGGGTTTGGTCACCCGTGCAATGTCAGGCGTGCAAGCGCCAACGTGAGCATGTCGGCGCTTTTTCTTGTGCTTGTCGGTATGCTTCGCGGTGGGCTGTGCGCGGGGCACTTTCGAGTGCGCCGGGTGCCTGACTTCCCGGTTGACCAACCTGCGTACCGCCCACCACCCATCGTTTGGTCACGACGGCGGTGAGCTTCATGAATGTCAGGAGTTACACCATGATAAAAGACAGTCCCAATCCCCCAGAAACCGACAACGTTTCCCCCTACGAATCACCCGATTCCAAAAAACTCAACGAAGCCGCTGAGCGCGCGCTCGACCACTACCTCAAACCCACCCCGAAAAAAACCGAAGGCCGTAAGCCAAGCAAGATGTTTCTGGTTGCGCCGGATATGGATAACGAAAGTCTGCTGGCCCATGTCTGCGAATCACTGGCCTCGGCCAGCGTCATGACCAGCGACATTGCTGCGTATGTCGACGCCCCGCAACGGCATACGCTCCTGGCGATTCAGCAGGTCATCATGCTGGCCGAGCTGGCGGTGAATCGGGTGCTGGATAACGTCGACGTACCGAAGCCTGCGCCATACAGCTGATCCATTGTAGGAGCGAGCGGTGCGGCGATCCGACTTGCCCGCGAAGGCGATCTCACGTTCAACATGCACGTCGCCTGACACACCGCTTTCGCGGGCAAGCCTCGCTCCTACAGGTCCAGCGTGAGTCTGTGGGACCGAGGCTTGCCCGCGAAGCAGGCGCCTCGGCCTCAAGGCTGCCAGAAGTTCTTCTCCCCCCACTCAACTTCCGATCCAGAAAGCTCGCCGAGCTGATCAGCGCCAGGTGGGGCAGTGCTTGCGGTGTGTTGCCCAGGTGTCGGGCGTGGCTGTCGAGCTCTTCGGCGTACAGCCCCAGTGTCTTCTCGGTGCGACTGACTGTGTCGCGCTGCCACGCATCGAACGAGACGTCTGGGCGCATGCCCGCGCCGATGGCGCGCTTCGCTTGATAGCCGAGCTGCATGGGGCATATCAGCTCTCCGCGAGGGCAGGTGCAGGCTCGGGATCGAGAACAATGAGCCGTGAGCGGGTCCAGTCCCAACCATTACCCCGGCTGTCCACGTACCGGTCGTTTTCCAGCAGCCAGCGCAGATTGCCCGCGCAGATCTGACCCAAGCCATCCAGGTACATGCCGATACGATCGGCATCCGGGCGATTGGCGTAGCGGCGACGCAGCACTTCGCAGAGCTCGATACGCGTGCGGTCAGCCTCGCGGATACGCTGGCACAGGATGTCGGCCGCTTCCTGTGGGCTGTGGCCGTGCACCATGCGCAGGCTTTCCATCGCATTGAGGGTTACGCCGGCGGTGTGCTCTTTGCGATGGGAGAGGATGTCGTTGACCAGACCGACGTGTTCGTTGGTGACCCGGATGGCCGATTGCAGTTCGCGGTCTTCCGCCAGTAACTCGGTCAGATCGAGTTTGTACAAAAACTCGGCCACAGGGAAAGAGGGCAAGAGGCCTGTGTTCAGATGGCGCAGCTCGAGGAATTCGTCGAACGGCAGCACCTTGCCAGCGGCGACCAGCCTGGCTTCTTCCTCCACGCTTTCGAACCAAGCCTGCCACGCTTGGCAGTAGCGGCGATACACCGGTGCTGGCATGTGCTGCCGCAGTTTGCCAAAGATGTTCTGTGCGGCATGGGCGAAAGGATGCCCTTCCAGCAACGCGACTTCGCCGTCATGGAACATCGCATGCCGGCCCAGGGGCATATCGTCGATGGCCAGGATAAGGCTTGTCACGCATGAGGTATGGACGAGGCGATCGGCCGATCCAATAGGGAATATCAGGCAGTCCCACATGGGAAGATGAAGCTGCAGGAAGCGAAGCCGCGCAGCCTCGTCGGTGAACGGGAGGAATTCTCGGACCCAGGCGGCATTGAGTTCGTCGATGATGGGATAGTCCGGGTGAATCCTCGGGGGCACGCTGCAGTGCATCTCCGGAATGTAGAAGCTCACCTCGGGCGTGAGGGCCTGCGCAGAATGGTTCATGGCTCGCTCCTTTCACTAGCGCTTGCGCGCGATGAAACTGAATGAAGACGCCTTGTTCTTTTGCAAAGCGTCCGAAAAGTTGATTGCGATCTCTCGCAGCTGGGAGAAGTTGGGATTACGGCTGTCGGGGTAGTGCGCGTCAACGTTGTCCTTGACGAGCGCGTACCAGCGAATCACCTCCTCGTTGGAGGGGGTGACGCGGCTGTCGATAACTTCAAAGCCGTTGTCCTCCAGAGCTTTGTGCAGGCTGTCCGGCGTCTTGCGATGGCCTGAGGCGGCGCGATCCACCTTGTCGGGGATGAACGACTGGTAGGTCGCCAAGTCCACTTTGTAGAGACTTTCTGAAATGATCACCGTGCCGTTGGTGCGCATGCGCTGCGCCAGCGACTGCATGGTTTCCTGCAGCACCTGCGGTGTGAAGTGGAAGAGACTGCCTCGGAAAATAGCGAGGTCGTAGAGCAGCTCTGGGTCAGGCAGAGCGCCGATGTCCTTGGCATTGCAAAGGTACAGCCGAATCCTGGCAGCCAAGTCGCGGGGGATCGCCTGGCTGGCATACTCCAACTGAGGGCGGCTGACGTTGACACCGTCGATGCGCTCGCAGTCTGGGTAGCGATTGGCCAGGAAGCTCAGCACCGGCCCCCAGCCGCAGCCGATGTCGATGGCCCTTCGGATGGATTGCGAAGAGACGTCTGCACCAGCCTGTTCGGCCAGCTCGAACTGATACTCCATGTGCCGCCGCCCGGACGCGTCGAGCGGAAGACCGCTCCGGTCCATCTTCTCGTCGAACACGCCGTACTGATACCAGAACTCATTGCCGATCACCTTCCGCCATTCTTCTGGAGGATCGGCGTAGACGCTTTCGATCTTGCTCTGGTAGTGGTCGGCGGTGGAGCTGTGGATGACGTCGATAGCGATTGCACTCTTATGTACTTGCATAGCTGCTCTCCTTGAAGAGGATTAGGGGTGTTGCGCAATGACGCTGTAGGTCGACCACGTCTCCATGGATCACTTGGAACGGCAGCATGGCAACCGAGCCGGCGCGCGTGGCTGTTGTGGTGTTCATCGAGTTCTCCGATGAAGGATTCAGGGGTTGGCGAACGTCGAGTGGCGGATCTCAGAAGGCGAATGCGTGAATTCGGTCGACGCGATCGGGTGGATGGAATCTCCCTGCACGTTGGTGGACTGCGTCGGATAGTTCAGATGGGCGCTGGCAGGGCAGATGACCCCGGGCCGCGAGGACTCATGGAGGAGGTCCTCCCTTTCCATCTTCGTGAAGTCGGACAGCTCTTGTGCTGGGATGTCAGACATTTGAACTCCTGTAATAACGGTCTCGTGATTTACGCGGCGAGCTACTGGCAAGTCGTTGACCATTGACGCTGACTGCAGACATTTTGGGGGGGCTTTAGTCTTCCCTCCTGCAACGCGGAGCATTCGTTACGTGGCGCTGCGGGCGATGACGCTGTAGGTCGAGAACTGGTTCTTGATCAGCGCTACCGAGACATTCACGGCCATCACGCGCAACTCTTCGAGCGGCGACGGAATGGTGTCCGCCGTGAAATGCATCTCGATATTTTTCTTGACGTCCATGAACCAGCGCGCGACGTCGATGTTCTCGGGCAGGACGCGCATGTCCTCCACACTGAGGCCGCTCTGTTCGATGACCTGGCGGAAATATCCCGGTGTCTTGCGATGCTTGCAGGCGAGGCGATCAACGTCGTCGGCGGTGTCCGACTGATAGTGGTCGAGCGGCAGGTTGTAGAGATTGTCGGAGAAGATCACGGTTGCGCCTGGCCTGAGCCGGGAAGCGAGTTTCGCCATCGACCGCTCGTAGAGATCATTTGGGAAGTGCGATATGACACCCCGGACCGTGACCAGATCGTAGGGTTCGTCGGCGTCGGGCAAAAGATCGACATCCTGGGCGTTGCAGAGAAACAGATTGATCCGTTCGCTCAGCCCATGCTCAGCATGATATTTGGCGCAGTGCTCCAGTTGCCTGGGGCTGATATTGATACCGTCCAGCCTTGGGCAGGAGGGAAAGCGGTCGGCCAGATACTTGAGGCCGAAGCCCCAGCCGCAGCCGACATCAAGGATCCGCTTGACCGGTCCAAAGTCGCCGCGATCGTACCCCGCCAGCTCCATCTGCCGGTCGAAATAGCGCAGTCCCGACTCGTCGGGTGAGATCGGCGGCCGCGAGCGTGGGTCGTCATAGACGCCAAACTGAAACATTAGGCGATCGCCGATCGCCTTGCGCCAATCCTCGGGGTCGTCCTGGTAGGTGTAGACGACCTTGTCTTCGTAGCCACTCACCTCAGGCCCCCGGATGACACGGTAGGGCACGGCGCGGCCATGACGGGCAAGCACGGTCTGGAGTGGATGGATGTGATTGATGGCGGACTTGCTCATTGTGATCCTCAGCAGCGAAGTGCCTAAATGCTGGTCGATACAAATGGTGAGGGGGTAGCCGCTGCCGACGGCACCACTGTGGTCGGCGGGATATCGCTCAGGTTTCTGCGAGCTCTTTCCAGGCGTTTATTCCGGCAAGTCCGGTGGTCTGGAGTATTCGCCGGAACCAAATGGTGAAGGTCTCGGGGGCAGCGGCGATGCGTTCGGATATTTGCGAAAGCGGCAGCCATTGCCACGCGTGGGCTTCTTCGGGATTGGCGACGGGGTCGCCATGGCTGATACCGACGAATATGTGGTCGAACTCGTGCTCGATCAGCTGGTTTGAAACGTGTTCACGGTAGAGCAGGGTGGAGACTTTGCGCAGCGAGCAGGTCATGCCCATTTCTTCCTGCAAGCGGCGTTTTGCCGCCGCCATCGTCCGTTCACCAGGTCGAGGGTGGCCGCAACAGGTATTGGTCCACAGGCCTTGAGAATGGTATTTGCCGAAGGCGCGTTGTTGCAGCAAGAGACGGCCGGCATGATCGAAAATGAAGATCGAGAACGCTCGGTGCAGAAGGCCTTTTTGATGGGCCTGTAGTTTGGGCGCACAGCCCTTTTTGCGATCGTGCTGGTCGACCAGAATCAGTAACTCTTCCATAGCAAGATTCCACTAATGTGTCTTCGCTACTGGGCGTTACGGCTGACCAGACAATCTAGAGAAATTCAGACGGTGTTTATGTTTGGTTCGAATCTAGTTGGCGGTTTTGTGTGTTGCAATTTTTTTTCAAAAAACCTATCAGAAATATCAGGGTGAATCGGAAATGTTACAGCGCCTATATGTTCTCGGTTCTACCGGATCTATTGGCGACGTCTCGGACAGATCTTTTGATCCGCAAAGGTTTATGGCACCGTGCACGTCCAAAATAGACGTGATGATGTTATGGCAAACCCCTACCGCGAGCTATTCCACGCCCCAGGCGCACGTGCCTTTGTGCTGGCCGGGATGATCGCGCGCATGCCGATTTCCATGACCGGCATAGGCCTGATCACCATGCTCTCGCAGCTCCAGGGCGGTTACGGCCTGGCGGGTTCCATCGCGGCGACTTTTGCCCTGGCCACGGCATTTTGTGCGCCGCAGGTTTCGCGGCTGGTGGACCGTTTTGGGCAAGGCCGGATTTTGCCGGTGTCGGCGCTGGTCGGCGGCGGGGCGCTGTTGATGCTGTTGCTCTGCACCCGCTTGCAGGCGCCGCACTGGACGTTGTTTGCGTTTGCCGCGCTGGCCGGTTGCATGCCGAGCATGTCGGCGATGGCGCGGGCGCGCTGGACCGAGTTGTATCGCGGTCGTCCTGAGTTGCAAACCGCGTATGCGCTGGAATCGGTGCTGGACGAGGTCTGCTTTATTGTCGGGCCGCCGCTGTCGGTGGGGTTGTGCGTGGTGGTGTTCCCCGAGGCGGGGCCGTTGGCGGCGTTGTTGATGCTGGCAATCGGGGTCACGGCGTTTGTATTGCAGCGCAGCACCGAGCCGCCGGTGCATCCTCATGAAGAACACCATCAGGGTTCGATCATCCGTTCAAGCGAGATCCAGTTGTTGATGCTGTTGATGGTCGCCATGGGCACCATCGTCGGCGTGGTGGATGTGGTCAGCGTCGCTTTCGCCGCGCAGCAGGGGCAACCGGCGGCGGCAAGCGTTGTGCTGTCGGTATATGCCATCGGTTCCTGCCTGGCCGGGTTGGCGTTCGGCGCGTTGCGCTCGAAACTGCCGTTGCCGTTACTGTTTCTCTATGGCGGGGTGGCGACGGCGGTGACCACGTTGCCGTTGCTGTTGGCGGCGAATATTTTCGGCTTGTCGCTGGCGGTGTTCGTCGCCGGGTTGTTCTTTGCGCCAACCCTGATTGTGGCGATGGCGCTGGTGGAACGCATCGTGCCGCCGGCCAAACTCACTGAAGGCCTGACCTGGCTGGTCACCGGTTTGAGCATCGGTGTGGCCCTCGGCGCGGCCAGTTCCGGCTGGCTGGTGGATGCGTTCGGGGCGCGCAGCGGGTTCTGGGTGTCGATTGCTGCGGGTGCCGTGGTGTTGGGGGCGGCGGTGCAGAGTTTCCGTCATTTGAAATAGCCCGCTGTTCCCATAAGGGATTACCAGCCTCTTCCCGAATTCACCCAGAAATTCACCGACAACGACGTCGAAACCGACTCCACCTGATGGAACCAGCCTTCGGGCAGGAACAGCAGGTCGCCGGCCTCTAGGGTCACCCGCAGAAACGTCACGTCTTGCGCGCCGGGGAAGCGCTGGTAATCCGGCGCATCCGGGTTGAAATCACAACCGTCGAGCCCGCCCTGCGGGGCTGTCGACCAGGTGCCGAGGGCTTCGCGGTGATGGGGCGCGGCGAGGGTGAAGGTTTTCTGGCCCCAGACCTGAGCGAACAGGTTGTCGGTGTCGTCGCGGTGCAGCGGTGTCAGTGTGCCCTTGGGGCCGATCCAGATGCGGGGCGGGATGAACAGCGCTTGATCGAAGTAGGGCGGGTACTTGATCTGCTCCATCAACTGCGCCGGCAGGATGTTATTGCCCATGTACGCCGGAGGTTCGCCATCGGCGCTTTTCATCGCCGGGGTGTCCAGCGAGGCGATGAACTCGGCCATGGAAGTGGAGCGGAAATCCCGTTCCGTGGAGAAGGTTTTCTTCACGTAATCGCCGTGGCGGGTGATGCCTTGCAGTTCGGCGAAATGCACCAGTGATTCTTCGCGGCTGAGCTTGAACAGGGGCCAGTCTTGCAGGGCATCGCTGATCACCAGCGGAATCCCGTGGGGCAGGTAGCGAGTCTCGAACTCCAGCACCGACAGCTCGCTGCGTGGCCGGCGCTCCACCGAGCGTTGGGGCGGCAGGCTGGCGGAAACCTTTTCGCTGAAACGCGGCGGGGTCGGGTAGCGCTTGTTCATGTCGACCTTTTCCACCACGCCGCCACCATGGCGGGCGTGATCGATGATCTGCGGCAGCATCGTCGCCAGGCCCATGTTGCCGCCGATTTTCAAGCGGCCGCTGGCGAACAGCTCCTCGACATTGGCCATGCCGCCCATGATCCCGAGAAAGTCCTTTTCCGCGACTTCGATGGTCACGTCGGGGCTGGCATGACGGCCGGCTTCGGTGCGGCTGCTGGCCTTGACCTCGGACCAGTACGCCTGATGCGGGCCGAACACGAATTGAAAAACCCCTTCGATGCCGACGGCACCGGCATTGGCGAACAGCTTGCCCAGGATGGTCTGCAGGTCCACGGCGATGCCTCTTGTTGGTTTTGGTTTGAGCTGGTTTTGGTTTGACTGGTTTTAGTCTGAACAGGAACGAGCACCTGCAGCGAGAATTTAACCGGCGCTGACTAATTTGCGCGGCTTGCGGGTCGTCTTCCCATACAGACGACTTTTTGAGGTAAACGTGGTGACCGAGTTGACCCTGCTGTGTCTGCCGTATTCTGGCGCCAGCGCCATGGTCTACAGCCGCTGGCGGCGCAAGTTGCCGCAGTGGCTGCAGTTGCAGCCGGTGGAGCTGCCGGGACGGGGCGCACGGTTCGGCGAACCGCTGCACACCGACATGCGCTCGCTGGCGATGCAATTGGCCAAGGAATTGCGTTCGACGCTCAAGGCGCCTTACGCCCTGTTTGGCCATAGCCTTGGCGCTTTGCTCGCGTGCGAACTGGCCCACGCCTTTCGTGCGCTGGGTTGCCCGGAGCCGGTGGCGCTGTTTGCCTCGGGCACGGCGGCGCCGACCATGCGGGCCGACTACGACCGAGGCTTTGCCGAGCCGAAAACCGATGCGCAGTTGATCGAGCAGCTGCGAACGCTCAATGGCACCAGCGAAGAGGTGCTGGCCAACGCAGAGTTGATGAGCCTGACGCTGCCGATTCTGCGTGCGGATTTTCTGCTGTGCGGGCGTTTTCAGCCGGTGCAGCGGCCATTGCTCAAGTGCCCGGTGCATGTGCTGGGTGGCAAGGCCGACAAGGCCACTACCGAACAGTTGATCGGCTGGAGCAGGGAAACCCACGGCAGCTTTTCGGTGGACATGCTGGCCGGCGGGCACTTCTTCATTCATGAGCACGAAGCCAAGGTGCTGCGGGTGATCAAGGATCAGCTGGAGGTTCATCATCGGCGGTATGCCTTGGTTGCAACTGCCTGACCTGCTTTTCCTGTGGGAGCGGGCTTGCCTTAATGCCAGTCAGTTAAGCCGCAATGCTATCCGTAGCAGCTGCCGAGCCCGCGAGGCTGCGTTCGGCTGCGCAGCAGTCGTAAATCCGGGACACACGGATTCTGTTCAAACACCGCGGCGAATGGTTTGGCGACTGCTTCGCAGCCGAACGCAGCCTCGCGGGCTCGGCAGCTGCTACCTAGAGTGCGTCGCGGCTGAAATTGCTTAACTGACTGGCATTGGGGCTTGCCTGCGTTTCCTCGCATTACCTCCCTTCCTGATAGTTGTTCTCAAACGCTAATTTTTCCGGTCTGCATTCGTTTCATAGGGACGACGTGCCTTTGTGCTTCCTGCCTACTGATCCGGATGCTAAGAAATGAATGCTGAAGACTCCTTGAAACTTGCTCGCCGGTTTATCGGGTTGCCCCTGGAAAAGCGCCAGATGTTCCTTGCGGCCTTGCACAAGGAGGGCGTGGACTTCGCCCGTTTTCCGATTCCACAAGGGGTCGAGGCCGAGGACCGGCAAGCGCTGTCCTACGCCCAGCAACGCATGTGGTTTCTCTGGCAGCTGGACCCGCACAGCGGCGCCTACAACTTGCCGGGCGCGGTGCGCCTGACCGGGCAACTGAACCTGCCGGCCCTGGAGCAAGCGTTCGCCAGCCTGGTGGCGCGTCATGAAACCCTGCGCACGGTGTTCCAGCGCCAGCCTGACGAGACCCTGCAACAAGCGCCGACCCGTGCGCCGCTGGTGGTCGAACAGGTCGACTTCAGCGCGTTGCCAACCCTTGAGCGCGAACAGGCCGTAGCCGAGGCCGCCCAACAGCAATCGTTGCTGCCGTTCGATTTGGCCGTCGGGCCGCTGCTGCGGGTCAAGCTGCTCAAACTCGCCGAGCAGGAGCACGTGCTGCTACTGACCCTGCACCACATCGTTTCCGATGGCTGGTCGATGAACGTGTTGATCGACGAGTTCATCCGCTGCTACGACGCCCATGATGCCGGCGCGCAACCGCAGCTCGCGCCGTTGCCGATTCAATACAGCGACTACGCCTTGTGGCAACGCCGCTGGCTGGAGGCCGGGGAGCAGGCGCGGCAACTGGAGTACTGGCAAGCCCAATTGGGCGATGAGCATCCGGTGCTGGAACTGCCCACCGATCATCCGCGCCCGGCGATGCCCAGCTATCGCGGCACGCGTTATGAGTTCGGCATCGACGGCCCACTGGCCGAGCTACTGCGAGCCACCGCGCAGAAACACAACATCACCTTGTTCATGCTGTTGCTCGGCGCGTTCAACGCGTTGCTGCACCGTTACACCGGGCAGACCGACATCCGCGTCGGCGTGCCGATCGCCAACCGCAATCGCGGCGAAATCGAAGGCCTGATCGGTTTCTTCGTCAACACCCAAGTGCTGCGCACCCGGCTCGACGGCCAGACCCGCGTGGCGGATTTGTTCAGTGATATCAAGGAAACCGCCCTCGGCGCCCAGGCCCATCAGGACTTGCCGTTCGAGCGGCTGGTGGAAGCGTTGAAGCTGGAGCGCAGCCTCAGCCACACGCCGTTGTTCCAGGTGATGTACAACCATCAGCCGCAGGTGGCGGACATTTCCACGGTGACCACCGCCTCGGGCCTGGAACTGGGCGTGATCGAATGGGAAGGGCGCACCACCCAATTCGACCTGACCCTGGACACCTATGAAAAGGCCGGCACACTGCACGCCGCGCTGACCTACGCCAATGACCTGTTCGATGCATCGACCATCGCCCGCATGGCACGGCACTGGACCCATTTGCTGCACGGTATGGTCGGCGACAGCCAGCAGCGCATCAGCGATTTGCCGTTGCTTGAAACCGAGGAATACCAGCGCATCGTCCATGACTGGAACCGCGCTGATGAAGGTTTCGCCGATGATCTGTGCATCCATGAGCTGATCGCCAGACAGGTCGCGACCATGCCGGACGCGCTGGCGGTGACCTTTGCGGCCAGACAACTGACTTACGCCGAACTCGACAGCCGCGCCAACCAACTCGCCCACAAGCTGATCGAGTTGGGCGTGGGCCCGGAAGTGCGGGTCGGCGTGGCGATGCAGCGTTCCGACAGTCTGTTGGTGGCGTTGCTCGCGGTGCTCAAGGCCGGCGGCGCCTATGTGCCGCTGGACCCGGATTACCCGGCCGACCGCGTGGCCTATATGCTCGAAGACAGCCGTGCTTTGGTGCTGCTGACCGAGCAGGCCGTTGCGGCAACATTGAACGTGACGGTGGGCACTGAAGTGCTGTTGATGGACGCCGCCGAGTCGTGGCTGGCCGCTTACCCGCGCAGCGCCCCAGTCACTCGCGTCACGCCGGATAACCTCGCCTACGTGATCTACACCTCGGGCTCCACCGGCAAGCCCAAAGGCGTGGCCATCGCCCATCGCAACGTGCTGGCGTTGATCGACTGGTCGCAAACGGTGTACAGCCGCGACGACATTCAGGGGGTGCTGGCTTCGACTTCGGTGTGTTTCGACCTGTCGGTATGGGAACTGTTTGTCACCCTGGCCAACGGTGGTTCGGTGATCATCGCCCGTAACGCCCTGGAGCTGCCGCAACTACCGGCCCGCGATCAGGTGCGCCTGATCAACACCGTGCCCTCGGCGATCAATGCATTGCAGCGCGACGGGCAGATCCCGCCGAGCGTGCGCATCATCAATCTGGCCGGTGAGCCGCTGAAGCAGAGCCTGGTGGAGGCGCTGTATCAGCAGCCGACCATCGAGCATGTCTACGACCTCTACGGTCCATCGGAAGACACCACCTATTCCACCTGGACTCGCCGCCAGTCCGGCGGCAGCGCCAACATTGGTCGACCGCTCAAACACACCGCCAGCTATTTGCTCGACGCCGATCTGCAACCGGTACCGCAGGGCGTATCGGCCGAGTTGTACCTGGCTGGCGCGGGCATCACCCGGGGTTACCTGGCGCGGCCGGGCATGACTGCCGAGAAGTACGTGCCGAACCCGTTTGCCAGCAACGGCGAGCGTCTGTATCGCACCGGTGACCTGACCCGCTATCAGGTCGACGGCGCGCTGCAATACGTCGGTCGCATCGATCATCAGGTCAAGGTTCGTGGTTTCCGCATCGAGCTGGGTGAAATCGAAGCGCGGCTGTTGCAGCAGGACGCGGTACGCGAACTGGCGGTGTTGGCCCAAGACGGCGCCAGCGGTCAGCAACTGGTCGCCTACATCGTGCCGACCGATGCCGCGGTGTTGGCGGACAATGCCGATGCTCAAGCGAACCTGCGCGAAACCCTGAAAGCCGCGCTGCGCCAACATTTGCCGGACTACATGGCCCCGGCGTATCTGCTGTTCCTCGAACAATTGCCGTTGACCCCCAACGGCAAGCTCGACCGCAAGGCTTTGCCTGCGGTCGACGGCACCCGGCAGCAACGTGAACACGTGGCGCCACGCACGGCCCTGGAAAAGTCTCTGGCAGCGATCTGGCAGGACATCCTGGCCATCGACAACGTCGGCCTGGAAGACAACTTCTTCGAGCTGGGCGGCGACTCCATTGTGTCGATGCAAGTGGTCAGCCGCGCGCGTCAGGCGGGCATCGTGTTGAGCCCCAAAGACCTGTTCCAGTACCAGACCATCCGCAGCCTGGCGCAAGTGGCCCGCAGCGGTGAACAGAACCTGATCGATCAAGGTCCGGCTGTTGGCGCTGTGGCCCTGACGCCGGTGCAGCACTGGTTCTTCGAGCAAACCATCCCTGAGCGTCATCACTGGAACCAGTCGCTGCTGCTGGTCCCGCGCGAAGCGCTGGATGCCGAGGCGCTGGATCAAGCGTTGGCACAGTTGCTCAGGCATCACGACGGTTTGCGTCTGCGTTATGAAAAGACCGACGCCGGTTGGCAGCAGGCCTATGGCGCAGTGTCCGGTGAGTCGGTGTTGTGGCAACGCTCGGCGCAATCGCTCGAAGAACTGAATGCGCTGTGCGACGAAGCCCAGCGCAGTCTTGATCTGAGCAACGGCCCGTTGCTGCGAGCGTTGTCGGTGCAGATGGCCGATGGCACTCAGCGGCTGTTGCTGGTGATTCACCACTTGGCGGTGGACGGTGTGTCGTGGCGGGTATTGCTGGAAGATCTGCAGCAGTTCTATCGCCAGGCACGCGATGGCTCGACGCTGACGACGGCGGCGAAAACCAGTTCATACCAGCGCTGGGTGGCGCGTCTGCAAAGCCACCTGCCAACGTTCCACAACAGTGTCGATTATTGGCAGGCGCAACTGCGCGATGCAGCGCACAACGACTTGCCGTGCGACCGCCCTGACGGCGCACTGCAAAACCGTTTCGAGCAGAAAGTCGAACTGACCTTCGACGCCGAACAAACCCGCAAACTGCTGCAACAGGCACCGGCGGCTTATCGCACTCAGGTCAATGATCTGTTGCTGACCGCGCTGGCGCGGGCCGTGTGCCGCTGGACCGGGCAGGGCAGCACGCTGATCCAGCTCGAAGGCCATGGTCGCGAAGACCTGTTCGACGACATCGATTTGACCCGCACCGTCGGCTGGTTCACCAGTCTGTTCCCGGTCAACCTGAGCCCGGCCGGCGATCTCGGCGCATCGATCAAAACAGTCAAGGAGCAACTGCGCGCGGTGCCGGACAAAGGTCTGGGCTACGGCGTGCTGCGCTACCTGGCCGATCCGCAGGTTGGCGCCGCTCTGGCGGCCTTGCCGCAACCGCGCATCACCTTCAACTACCTGGGGCAGTTCGACCGCCAGTTCGACGAAGCGGCGTTGTTTGTGCCGTCCAGCGAAGGCAGTGGCGTGGCCCAGGATCCGTCGGCACCATTGGCCAACTGGCTGACGGTCGAAGGCCAGGTGTACGGCGGCGAGCTGTCGATGAGCTGGGGCTTCAGCCGCGAGATGTTCGACACCGCGACCATCCAGCAGCTGGTTGATCAATACGCTGTCGAACTCAACGGGTTGATCGAGCATTGCTGCACCCTCGAAGCTCCACAAGCCACGCCGTCGGACTTCCCGCTGGCGCGCATCACCCAGGCGCAACTTGATGTACTGCCGGTGGCTGTTGGCCAACTCGACGACCTCTATCCGCTGTCGCCGATGCAGCAGGGGCTGTTGTTCCACACCCTGTACGAGCAGGCGGCGGGCGAGTACATCAATCAGTTGCGGATGGATGTGCAAGGCATCGAGCCCGAGCGTTTCCGCGCCGCCTGGCAGGCCACGGTCGATGCTCAGGATATCTTGCGTACTGGTTTTGTCTGGCAGGGCGAACTGGAGCAACCGGTGCAGATCGTCCACAAACAGGTGCAGTTGCCGTTCACCGTGCTCGACTGGCGTGAGCGTGACGATCAGCTTCAGGCCCTGAATGAACTGGCCGATGCCGAACGCCAACAAGGATTTGACCTGAGCCAGGCGCCGTTGCTGCGACTGGTGCTGGTGCACACCGCAGCCGATAGCTGGCAGCTGATTTACACCCATCACCACATTCTGATGGATGGCTGGAGCAACTCGCAGTTGCTCGGCGAAGTCTTGCAGCGTTACAGCGGTCGCGCGCCGGTGTCCTCCGGTGGACGCTATCGCGATTACATCGGTTGGTTGCAGTGTCAGGACGCGCAATCGAGCCAGGATTTCTGGCGCGAGCCGTTGGCCTCCTTGCAAGAGCCGACCCGACTGGCGCGGGTGGTGTCCGGCAACGAAAACCAGAGCGGGCATGGCGATCACTTCCAGACCCTGGACGTCAGTCGCACCCAAGGCCTTGAAGCCTTTGCCCGGCAACAGAAAGTCACCCTCAACACCCTGGTGCAAGCCGCGTGGCTGTTGTTGCTGCAACGCTACACCGGCCACGAAACCGTGGCCTTCGGCGCCACGGTGGCCGGGCGCCCGGCAGACTTGCCCGGCATCGAGCAAGCTGTCGGCTTGTTCATCAATACCTTGCCGGTGATCGGCGCACCGCGTCCGGACCAGAGCGTCGGCCACTGGTTGCAAGCGGTGCAGGCGCAAAACCTCAGCCTGCGCGAGTTCGAACACACGCCGCTGGCGGACATTCAACGCTGGGCCGGGCAGGGCGGCGAAGCGCTGTTCGACAACATTCTGGTGTTCGAGAACTACCCGATTGCCCAAGCGCTGCAACAGGGCGCGGAGCAAGGCGTGGTGTTTGGCGACGTCGCCAACCTTGAGCAAACCCATTATCCGTTGAGCGTCGCCGTGACGCTGGGCCAGACCCTGGCGCTGCATTACAGCTTCGACCGGGCGCATTTCGCAACGCCCGCGATCGAGCGCATCAGTGCGCACCTGCTGCAACTGTTGGAGCAGTTCGCCGAGTCGGCCGAGCGCAACCTCGGTGAAATCGCCCTGGCCAGCGCTGCCGAGCTGGCGCAGCAACAGGCCAATAACCAGCCGCAGCCGTACCCGGTGAATGTCGCCGTGCACCAGCGCATCGCCGAACTCGCCGCCCAGCGCCCGGAACGCACGGCGGTGATCTTCGCCGGCCAGCGTTTCAGCTATGGCGACATCGACCAACGCGCCAATCAGTTGGCCCACGCTTTGATCGCGCGGGGTGTCGGCCCGGAAAGCCGGGTTGGCGTGGCCTTGCCGCGTAGCGAAGGGGTGATCGTCGCGCTGCTGGCGGTGCTCAAGGCCGGCGGTGCCTACGTGCCGCTGGATACCAGCTACCCGCGCGAACGCCTGGCCTATCTGATCGAGGATTCGGGGCTGGCGTTGTTGCTCACCGATTCGTCGGTTTCTGCGCAGTTGCCGGTGGATGATTCGGTCCCGGTGCTGGAACTCGACCGTCTCGATCTGCGCAGCCAAGCCCTCACGGCGCCCAAGGTGCAGCTCGATCCGCAGAACCTCGCTTACGTCATTTACACCTCCGGCTCCACCGGTAACCCCAAAGGCGTAAGCGTCGCCCATGGCCCGCTGGCGATGCATTGCCAGGCCATCGGCCAGCGCTATGAAATGCGTGACAGTGATTGCGAATTCCACTTCATGTCCTTCGCCTTCGACGGCGCCCATGAGCGTTGGCTGACCAGCCTGACCCACGGCGCTTCGCTGCTGATTCGCGACGACAGCCTGTGGACGCCGGAACAGACCTACAACGCCATGCGTGAGCACGGCGTGACGGTGGTGGCGTTCCCGCCGGTCTACCTGCAACAACTGGCCGAACACGCCGAACGTGAAGGTAACCCACCGAAGGTGCGGATCTACTGCTTCGGCGGCGATGCCGTGCCCAACGCCAGTTTCGAGCGGGTCAAGCGTGCGCTCGATCCGGACTACATCATCAACGGCTACGGCCCGACCGAAACCGTGGTCACGCCGCTGATCTGGAAGGCCGGGCGCGACGTGCCGTGCGGCGCGGCCTATGCGCCAATCGGCAGTCGCATCGGTGACCGCAGCGCTTACGTGCTGGACGCCGACCTGAACCTGCTGCCCCAAGGCATGGCCGGTGAGCTGTACCTGGGTGGCACCGGTCTGGCCCGGGGTTATCTGAACCGTCCCGGGCTGACGGCAGAGCGGTTTGTCGCCGATCCGTTCAGTGCGGTCGGTGGCTTGCTGTACCGCACTGGCGACCTGGTGCGTCAGCGGGCCGATGGCACGTTCGATTACCTGGATCGCATCGACAATCAGGTGAAAATTCGCGGTTTCCGCATCGAACTGGGGGAAATCGAAGCGCGCCTGCAAGCCCTTGAAGGTGTGCGCGAAGCGGTGGTGGTCGCCCAGGAAGGCACCGCCGGCAGCGGCAAGCGCCTGGTGGCTTATGTGGTCGCTGATGCGCTCAATGCCGAACAGGCTGATTTCGCCGACAGCCTGCGCGAGCAACTCAAAGTCGCGCTGCCGGCGCACATGGTCCCGGCGTATTTGCTGCTGCTTGAGCGCCTGCCGCTGACTCCCAACGGCAAACTCGACCGCAAGAACCTGCCCAAGCCAGACGTCAGCCAATTGCAGCAAGCTTATGTGGCGCCGCAAAGTGCTCTGGAGCAGCAACTGGCGACGATCTGGCAGGACGTGCTGAAACTCGATCAGGTTGGTTTGAGCGACAACTTCTTCGAACTGGGCGGCGATTCGATCATCTCGATTCAAGTGGTCAGCCGCGCTCGTCAGGCCGGGATCCGCTTCACCCCCAAAGACCTGTTCCAGCACCAGACCATCCAGGCACTGGCCACGGTGGCGCGGTTGGGTGAGCCGGCTCAGGTCATCGATCAAGGGCCGGTGACCGGCGAACTGGCGTTGTTGCCGGTGCAACAGCTGTTCTTCGAGCAGACCATCCCCGAGCGTCAGCACTGGAACCAGGCAGTGATGCTCAAGCCGACGCAAAAACTGAATGCCAATGTGCTTGAGCAGGCGTTGGGCGCGCTGGTTGTGCACCACGATGGCTTGCGCTTGAGTTTTGTCGAACAGGCTGAGGTCTGGCAGGCGCAATACCGCGCGCCGGGCAGCCAGACCGAGGCGTTGGTCTGGGCGGTCGACGTCGCCGACGCCACGGCACTGGAAGCTGTGGCCAACGAAGCGCAACGCAGCCTGAACCTGCAACACGGGCCGCTGCTGCGCGCGGTGTTGGCGAACCTTGATGACGGCACTCAGCGACTGTTGCTGGTAATCCACCATCTGGTGGTGGACGGCGTGTCGTGGCGGATTCTGTTTGACGATCTGCAGACCGCTTACCGTCAGCTGTTGAGCGGCGAGACCCTGCAATTGCCGGCCAAAACCAGTGCGGCCAAGGTCTGGGCCGAGCACCTGCAAACCTACGCCCGCAGTGCTGAATTGCGCAGCGAACTGAGCTGGTGGCAACAGCAGTTGCACGGCGCCGACGTGGCGTTGCCGGCGGATAACCCCGAGGGCGGGCAACAGAACAAGCATGCACTGACGGTGCGCACGCAACTGAACAAGGAACTGACCCGGCAACTGCTGCAAGACGCTCCGGCGGCGTATCGCACTCAGGTCAACGACCTGCTGCTGACCGCTCTGGCCCGCGTCATGGTGCGCTGGACCGGGACCGACAGCGCGTTGATCCAGCTCGAAGGCCATGGTCGGGAAGAGCTGTTCGACGGCGTTGACCTGACCCGCACCGTCGGCTGGTTCACCAGCCTGTACCCGGCAAAATTGACGCCGGTTGCGGACCTTGGCGGCTCGCTGAAACAGATCAAGGAACAGCTGCGCGCGATCCCGAACAAGGGCCTCGGTTTTGGTGCCCTGGCCCATCTGGGGGACGACGTTGCACGTCAAATCCTCAGCCAATTGCCGGTGCCGTGCCTGACCTTCAACTACCTGGGCCAGTTCGACGGCAGCTTCACCGAAGCCGACGGCGCCTTGTTCGTACCGTGCAGTGACCCGGCCGGTGATGAACTGGACGCCCGTGCGCCATTGGCCAACCAGTTGGCCCTCAATGGCCAGGTGTATGGCGGCGAACTGAACCTGGGCTGGACCTTCAGTCGCGAACGCTTCAATGAGGCGACCATTCAAGCGCTGGCCGACGATTACGCACTGGAACTGCAAGCGTTGATCGCCCATTGCTGTCAGGCCGGGCAGCACGGCGTTACTCCGTCGGACTTCCCGCTGGCGCGCTTGAGCCAGGCACAACTGGACGGCTTGCCGCTGGCGCCGCAGTCGATCGAAGACCTGTATCCGCTGTCGCCGATGCAGCAGGGCATGTTGTTCCATGCCGTGTACGAAGAAACCACCGGCGATTACATCAACCAGATTCGCCTGGACGTCGACGGACTCGACCCCGAGCGTTTCCATCAGGCCTGGCAAGCGGCGGTGGAGGCCCATGACATTCTGCGCACGCGCTTTGTCTGGCAGGGCGAACTGGAAAACCCGGTGCAGGTGGTCAGCAAACACGCGCAGATGCCTTACAGCCTGCATGATTTACGCGCCCATCCGCAGCGCGATCAGGCCTTGCAGTCGCTTGCCGACGCGGAACGCCAAGCCCTCAACTTGAGCGCGCCGACCTTGTTGCGGCTGGTGATTGCGCGCATCGACGACCACCGTCATCACCTGATCTACACCAACCATCACATCCTGATGGACGGCTGGAGCAACTCGCAGTTGCTCGGCGAAGTGCTACAGCGTTACAGCGGCCAGTTCAACGCCGCTCACAGCGGACGTTACCGCGATTACATCGCCTGGCTGCAACGCCAGGACTCGGCCGCCAGCGAAGCGTTCTGGACCCCGACGCTACACGCGCTGGACGAGCCGACGCGCCTGGCCCAGACCGTCGCGAAGCCGCAAGCGTCTATCGACAGCCAAGGTTATGGCGATCACTTCCAGGTGCTGGATACTGATCTGACCCTGCGTCTGGGCGAGTTTGCCCGGGCCGCGAAAGTCACCGTCAACACGCTGGTGCAGGCGGCCTGGTTGCTGTTGCTGCAACGCTACACCGGGAAAACCACCGTGGCCTTCGGCGCGACGGTCGCCGGTCGTCCGGCGGACTTGTCGGGTGTCGAGCAACAGATCGGGCTGTTCATCAACACCTTGCCGGTGATCGCCAGTCCTCGGGCCGAGCAATCGCTCACTGATTGGCTGCAAGCGGTGCAAGGGCAAAACCTGGCGTTGCGCGAGTTCGAACACACCGCGCTGTTCGATATTCAACGCTGGGCCGGGCAGGGCGGTGAAGCGCTGTTCGACAACATTCTGGTGTTCGAGAACTACCCGATTGCCCAGGCCCTGGAGCAGGGCGCCCCGCAAGGGCTGCGCTTTGGTCCGGTGGCAAGTGTCGAGCAAACCAACTATCCGCTGACCTTGCTGGTGAGTCTCGACACGCAACTGTCGATGCACTTCAGCTATCAACGCGGCAGTTTTGCGTCGGCGACAGTGACCCGACTGGCGGCTCATTTGCAGCACCTGTTGAGCCAAATGATCGACGCCGGTGAACGCCGCCTCGGCGAGTTGGTACTGCTGGATGAAACCGAGCAGCAGCAAGTGTTGCTGGACTGGAACCGTAGCGATGAAGGTTTCGCCCAGGAGCTGTGCATTCACCAGTTGATCGACCGCCAGGTCGCCGCCCAACCGGATGCGCCGGCGGTGACCTTCGCGGCCAGACAACTGACTTACGCCGAGCTCGACAGCCGCGCCAACCAACTCGCCCACAAGCTGATCGAACTGGGCGTGGGCCCGGAAGTTCGGGTCGGCGTGGCGATGCAGCGTTCCGACAGCCTGCTGGTAGCGCTGCTCGCGGTGCTCAAGGCTGGCGGCGCCTATGTGCCGCTGGACCCGGATTACCCGGCCGACCGCGTGGCCTACATGCTCGAAGACAGCCGCGCTTTGGTGCTGCTGACCGAGCAGGCTGTTGCGGCAACATTGAACGTGGCGGCGCACACCCAAGTGCTGCTGATGGAGCGGATCGAGGCGCAACTGGCGGACTATCCGCGCAGCGCCCCGGTCACTCGGGTCACGCCGGATAACCTCGCTTATGTGATCTACACCTCCGGTTCCACCGGCAAGCCCAAAGGCGTGGCCATCGCCCATCGCAACGTGTTGGCGTTGATCGACTGGTCGCAATCGGTCTACAGCCGCGACGACATTCAGGGTGTGCTGGCTTCGACTTCGGTGTGTTTCGACCTGTCGGTATGGGAGCTGTTTGTCACCCTGGCCAACGGCGGCTCGCTGATCATCGCCCGCAACGCCCTGGAGTTGCCGCAATTGCCGGCGCGGGATCAGGTGCGCCTGATCAACACCGTGCCGTCGGCGATCAATGCGCTGCACAGTGCCGGGCAGATTCCGCCGAGCGTACGCATCATCAACCTCGCCGGTGAGCCGCTGAAGCAGTCGCTGGTCGACTCGCTTTATGGGCAACCGACCGTTGAGCATGTCTACGACCTTTACGGCCCGTCGGAAGACACCACTTATTCCACCTGGACCCGTCGCGAGGCGGGTGGCACGGCGAACATTGGCCGGCCACTCAAGCACACCGCCAGTTATCTACTGGATGCCGACTTGCAGCCGGTGCCGCTGGGCGTGTCCGCCGAGCTGTATCTGGCCGGTGCCGGTATTACCCGGGGTTACCTGGGGCGGCCGGGCATGACTGCCGAGAAGTACGTGCCGAACCCGTTCGCCAGCAATGGCGAGCGCCTGTACCGCACCGGTGATTTGACCCGCTATCAGGCCGATGGCGTGCTCGAGTACCGAGGGCGAATCGACCATCAAGTGAAGATCCGCGGCTTCCGCATCGAACTGGGTGAAATCGAAGCGCGCCTGCTGGAGCAGCCAGCGGTCCGCGAAGTGGCGGTGCTGGCGCAGGAAGCCCTGGGCACTCAGCAACTGGTGGCCTATGTGGTCGCACCAAAACTGGACCTCGATGCCGCCGACGATCAGCAGTCCCTGCGCGATGAACTCAAGGCACGGCTCAGGGAGTCCCTGCCGGAATTCATGGTCCCGGCGCACCTGTTGTTCCTCGCCAATCTGCCATTGACGCCCAACGGCAAACTCGACCGCAAGGCGTTGCCGACGGTGGAGGGCGGTCATTTGCAGGTGCGTTATGTCGCCCCGCAGAGCGAGCGCGAGCAGCAGGTCGCGGCGATCTGGCAGCACGTACTGCAAGTCGAGCGTGTCGGCCTGCTGGATAACTTTTTCGAACTGGGCGGCCACTCGTTGCTGGCCGTCAATGTGGTTTCACGCCTGCAACTGGAACTGGGCCTGAAACTGACCCCACAACTGATTTTTCAACACCCCGTACTCACGGATTTCGTCAGCAGTCTGGCAACCGCAGGTGAGCAGGTCGATACGTTGAAACTGAGCAAGCTGGACGCCCTGCTTGACGAAATGGAGGAAGCTTGATGGATACCAATGTCGCTTTGAAGATCGCCCGGCGTTTCATTACTTTGCCGCTCGACAAGCGCAGGGTCTATCTGCAGAAGATGCTTGAGGAAGGTGTTTCGCCGGCGAACCTGCCGATTCCCGAGACACAGTCGCAGTTCGATCCGGTGCCGCTGTCCTTCGCTCAGGAACGCCAGTGGTTTCTCTGGCAGATGGACCCCGACAGCGCCGCCTACAACATTCCCAGTGCCATGCAATTGCAGGGCGAGCTCGACGTGCCGGCGCTCGAACGCGGTTTCAATGCGCTGATTGCCCGTCATCAAAGCCTGCGCACGACGTTCCGGCAGCAGGATGAGCAAGCGGTGCAGGTGATTCATCCGTACATGAACCTGACCGTCGCCGTGCATGAACTGGATGAAAGCCCCGATGCCCTGCCGCCAGAGGCGCAGATTCAAGCGTTCGTCGCCGAACAGACCGGGCAGCCGTTCGACCTGGTCAACGGGCCGCTGTTGCGCGTCAGCCTGCTGCGCCTTGGCGCGCAGGAGCACGTGCTGACCCTGACCCAGCACCACATTGCCTCGGATGGCGCGTCGATGCGGGTCATGGTCGACGAATTGCTGCAACTGTATGGCGCTTACCGCCAGGGCCACGAACTCGCTTTGCCGGCATTGTCGATCCAGTACGCCGACTATGGCATCTGGCAACGGCACTGGATGGAAGCCGGGGAGCGCGAGCGGCAGTTGGAGTATTGGCAGGCGCACTTGGGCAACGAGCATCCAGTGCTGGAATTGCCCACCGATTACCCGCGCCCTGCGGTGCAGAGCCTGCGTGGCGCCCGTCATGAATTGGCGTTGCCGCCGGCACTGGGCGAGCGCCTGAGGGCGTTGGCCAAAAGCGAAAACGTCACCCTGTTCATGCTGTTGCTGGCGTCGTTCCAGACCTTGTTGCATCGTTACAGTGGCCAGGCCGACATCCGCGTCGGCGTGCCCACCGCTAACCGCAACCGGGTCGAGACCGAGCGGCTGATCGGCTTCTTCGTCAACACCCAGGTGCTCAAGACCGAGTTCGATGCTCAGGCCACGTTCAGCACGCTGCTGGCCCAGGTCAAACAGACCGCGATGGCCGCCCAGGCGCATCAGGACCTGCCTTTCGAACAACTGGTCGAAGCCTTGCAACCGGAACGCAGCCTGAGTTACAGCCCGCTGTTCCAGGTGATGTACAACCACCAGAGCACCGGCGCCAGCCAAAGCCGCCAGGGCACGGGCGAGTCAGCGCTGACGATTCGCCACTTGCATCAGTCATCGCGCACCGCGCAATTCGACCTGACCCTGGAGACGTTCGATGGCCCCGAAGGCCTCGGTGCACAACTGACCTACGCCACCGACCTGTTTGACGGCGCGACCATCGAGCGGTTGGCACGGCACTGGCAAAACCTGCTCGGCAGCCTGGTTGCCGATCCACAGCAGCGGGTGGGCGAACTGGCCCTGCTCGACGAAACCGAACAACAGCAGATGCTGGTCGACTGGAACCGCAGCGCCGCCGAATACCCGACCGACCGCTGCATCCATCAATTGATCGAAGCCCAGGCCCGGCGCACGCCAGAGGCCACGGCGTTGGTGTTCGACGGGCAATCGTTGAGCTATGCGCAACTCAATCGCCAGACCAACCAGTTGGCCCATCGGCTGATCGAACTGGGCGTCGGCCCGGATCAATTGGTCGGTATCGCCATCGACCGCAGCCTGGAAATGCTGATCGGGCTGCTGGCGATTCTCAAGGCGGGCGGTGCCTACGTGCCGCTGGACCCGCAATACCCTGAAGACCGTCTGGCGCACATGATCGAGGACAGCGGTCTGCAACTGCTGCTGACCCAGGCGCATTTGATCGGGCACTTGCCGATTCCGACCGGCGTGCAAACCCTGTTGCTCGATCCGCAAGGCGAGCACGCTCGCGGTTACAGCGAAGCCGATCCGCAGGTATCGATCAGCAGAGAAAACCTGGCGTATGCGATTTACACCTCCGGCTCCACCGGCAAGCCCAAAGGGGTGATGGTGCGCCATCAGGCGCTGGTGAATTTTGTGGTGAGCATGGTCAAGGAGCCGGGCATCGAGGCCCGGGACCGCATGCTGTCGTTGACCACGTTCTCGTTCGATATTTTCGGCCTGGAAATCTACGGCCCGCTGCTCAGCGGTGCTCGTGTGGTGCTGGTGGACAAGCAAACCGCCCAGGATCCGCAAGCACTGCTGGAGATGATCCGGCAACAGGAAGTCACCGTGGTGCAAGCCACGCCGTCGACCTGGCGCATGTTGCTCGACCACGAACAGGCTCCCATCCTGCAAGGCTGTAAATTCCTCTGCGGTGGTGAAGCGCTGGCCGATGACCTGGCCCAGCGCATGCTTGGCCTGGCGGGGCAGGTCTGGAACCTTTATGGCCCGACCGAAACCACCATCTGGTCGGCGGCCTGGCAGCTGACCCGCGAGCAGCGCCAGCCGTACCTCGGCAAACCGATTGCCAACACTACGCTGTACATTTTGGGCGACGATCTGGCGCCGAACCCGGCAGGCTCGATTGGCGAACTGCTGATCGGTGGCGACGGCCTGGCCCGGGGGTATCACCACCGTGCGGCGATGACCGCCGAGCGCTTCCTGCCCGACCCGTTCGGTAACGGCGCGCGGCTGTACCGCACTGGCGACCTGGCGCGCCATCGTCACGACGGCGTGCTCGAATACATGGGGCGCATCGACCATCAAGTGAAGATCCGCGGCTTCCGTATCGAACTGGGTGAAATCGAAGCGCGTCTGCTGGAGCAGCCAGCGGTCCGCGAAGTCGCGGTACTGGCGCAGGAAGCCCTGAGCAGCCAGCAACTGGTGGCCTATGTGGTCGCGCCGCAACTGGACCTCGATGCCGCCGACGATCAACTGCGTCTGCGTGATGAACTCAAGGCGCGACTCAAGGAATGCCTGCCGGAATTCATGGTCCCGGCGCACCTGCTGTTTCTCGCCAGCCTGCCGCTGACGCCTAACGGCAAACTCAATCGCAAGGCATTGCCGGCGGTGGACGCGAGCCAGTTGCAGGCGTGTTATGTCGCGCCGCAGAGCGAACGGCAACAGCAAGTCGCCGCCATCTGGCAGGACGTGCTGAAGCTGGATCGCGTGGGCCTGACCGACAACTTCTTCGAGCTGGGCGGGCACTCTCTGCTGGTGACCCAAGTGGTGTCCCGGGTGCGGCGGGTGCTGGACATTCAGGTGCCGTTGCGCAGCCTGTTCGAGCACAGCACCCTGGAGGATTTCGTCCAGGCGCTGGGCGCCGAACCGGGCGAGCAGTCGCCGCTAATGACTCGGGTCGACCGTGACCAACCGCTGGCGCTGTCCTTTGCCCAGGAGCGGCAATGGTTCCTGTGGAAAATGGACCCCGACAGCGCCGCCTACAACATCCCGACCGCGCTGCGGATGCGCGGCGAGCTGGACAAAAATGCCCTGCAACGCAGCTTCGAGGCGCTGGTGGAGCGCCACGAAAGCCTGCGCACGGCGTTCGTCGAGGAAGATGGCCGGACCTGGCAGGTGATCCGCCCGCAAGGTCGCGTGAGCTTTGTCGAGCAACGTCTGGCTGCCAGCGATGAAGCGAGCATCAAGGCCTTCGTCGAACAGGAAACGCAACGCTCGTTCGATGTACTCGACGGCTCGTTGGTGCGTTTCGTCCTGTTGCAGGTGGGCGAGCAGGATCACGTGCTGATTCTGACCCTGCACCACATCGTCTCCGACGCCTGGTCGTTGCAGGTGATGATCGATGACCTGATGGGTTTGTATGCGGCGATCAGCCAGGGCCGGCCGGCCGAGCTGCCGCCATTGCCGGTGCAGTACGCCGACTACGCGGTGTGGCAGCGTCAATGGATGGCCGCCGGCGAACGGGATCGGCAATTGGCCTACTGGCGCGAAAAACTGGGCAGCGAACAGCCGCTGCTGGAGCTGCCACTGGATCATCCGCGCCCGGCGCAACAAAGTTTCCGTGGCGCGCGTCTGCCGATCACCCTCGACGAATCCCTGAGCAATGCCCTGAAGGCCTTGGCCCGGCGCGAAAACGTCACGCTGTTCATGCTGTTGCTCGGCTCGTTCCAGACCTTGCTGCACCGCTACAGCGGCCAGGCGGATATCCGCGTCGGTGTACCGATTGCCAACCGCAACCGCTTGGAAACCGAACGTCTGATCGGTTTCTTCGTCAACACCCAGGTGCTGCGCGCCGAGTTCGACGGCCAGCTGACCGGGGCTCAATTGCTGCAACAGGTGAAGCAGACGGCCATGGCGGCGCAGATGCATCAGGATCTGCCGTTCGAGCAACTGGTCGATGCGCTGCAACCGCAACGTAACCTGAGCCACAGCCCGCTGTTCCAGGCGATGTTCAACCATCGCAGCGAAGCGGCCTCGACGCTGGCCGAATCCTTGCCGGGTATCGAGCTTGCAAGCCTCAGTTGGGAGCACCGCACCGCGCAGTTCGACCTGACCCTGGACACCAGTGATAACCCGCAAGGCCTGCACGCCTCGCTGACCTATGCCACCGATTTGTTCGAGCCATCGACCATCGAGCGCATGGGCCGGCACTGGCTGAATCTGTTGCAGGGCCTGGTCGAGGACATCCACCGTCCGGTCGGGCAATTGGCATTGCTCGATGACCGCGAGCGGCAACTGACGGTCGTCGACTGGAACGCCACCGCCGTCGACTACCCGTTGCATCGCAGCGTGCAGGCGCTGATCGAAGAGCAGGTCGGTAAAACCCCGCAGGCGTGTGCGCTGGTGTTTGCCGAGCAACGCTTGAGCTACGCCGAGCTCAATGGCCGCGCCAACCAACTGGCTCACGTGCTGATCGAGCAGGGCGTCGGCCCGGATGTGCTGGTGGGCATCGCGGTCGAGCGGTCGGTGGAAATGGTCGTGGGCCTGTTGGCGATTCTCAAGGCCGGCGGTGCTTATTTGCCGCTGGACCCGGAATACCCGCAGGAACGTTTGGCCTACATGTTTGAAGACAGCGGCATCCAATTGTTGCTGACCCAGAGCCATTTGCTTGAGCAATTGCCGATCCCGGCCGGCATTCGCAGCCTGGTGCTGGATCAGGACGGCGACTGGCTGGAAGGCCGCAGCGATGCCAATCCGGGCATTGACCTCGACGGGGAAAACCTTGCCTATGTGATCTACACCTCGGGCTCCACTGGCAAACCGAAAGGCGCGGGTAACCGTCATTCGGCGCTGGTCAATCGCCTGTGCTGGATGCAACAGGCCTATCGGCTCGACGCCACGGACAGCGTGCTGCAAAAAACGCCGTTCAGTTTTGACGTGTCGGTCTGGGAGTTCTTCTGGCCGCTGCTAACCGGCTCGACCCTGGTGGTGGCCGCGCCGGGCATTCATCGTGATCCGGCGCAGTTGATCGAGTTGATCACTGCGCAACGCATCACCACGCTGCACTTTGTACCGTCGATGTTGCAGGCGTTCCTGCAAGACCCTTCGGTGGGTCAGTGCAGCAGCCTGACCCGGATCGTCTGCAGTGGCGAAGCCCTGCAAGTGGATGCGCAGCAGCAAGTGTTTGCCAAGCTGCCGAATACCGGGCTGTACAACCTCTATGGCCCGACCGAAGCGGCCATCGACGTCACGCACTGGACGTGCATCGAGGAAGGGCGCGACAGCGTGCCGATCGGTCAGCCGATCGCCAACCTGGGCACTTACATTCTCGATCACGAGTTGTCGCCGGTACCGGTGGGGGTGATCGGCGAGTTGTACCTGGGCGGTGAAGGCCTGGCCCGGGGTTATCACCGTCGCCCGTCGCTCACGGCGGAGCGCTTCGCGACCAGCCCGTTCGGTGACGGCCAGCGTCTGTACCGCACCGGCGACCTGGCGCGTTATCGCGCCGACGGAGTGATCGAATACGCCGGGCGCATGGACCATCAGGTGAAAATCCGTGGCCTGCGCATCGAATTGGGCGAGATCGAAGCGCGCCTGGCCGAGCACGACGAAGTCCGCGAAACCGTGGTGATCGCCCAGGACGGCACGCTGTTGGTGGCGTATGTGGTGCCGACCCGCGACGTGCTGCTGCACGCTGACGATGAAACTCGCAACGCCTTGCAGCGCAGCCTCAAGCAACACCTGAGCCAGACCTTGCCGGACTACATGGTCCCGCAGCATTGGCAGTGGCTGGAAAAAATGCCGGTCAGCCCCAACGGCAAACTGGAACGCAAGGCGTTGCCCAAGGCCGACACCACGGCCAGCAGCAAGGCTTACAGCGCCCCGACCAGCACTATCGAACAGGCGTTGGTGGAGATCTGGCAAAGCGTGCTGGGTCGACCGCAAGTGGGGATCTGCGACAACTTCTTCGAGCTGGGCGGCGATTCGATCATCTCGATCCAGGTGGTCAGCCGGGCGCGTCAGGCGGGGATTCATTTCAGCCCCAAAGACCTGTTCCTGCACCAGAACGTACAAAGCCTCGCGGCGGTGGCGAAGGTCGGCGACAGCGGCTTGCGCATCGACCAGGGCCCGGTCACGGGCGACACACCGTTGCTGCCATTCCAGCAGTTGTTCTTTGAACGCGACATGGCCGAGCCGCACCACTGGAACCAGTCGGTGCTGCTCAAGTCCGCCAAACCGCTGCACGCCCAACACCTGGAGCGTGCGTTGCAGGCACTGGTCAGCCATCACGACGCGTTGCGCCTGGCCTTCACCCGTCAGGGCGACCGCTGGACCGCGCAGCATCGCTCCCTGGCCGAGCAACAGGCGCTCTGGCAACAGTCGCCGCTGCTGTGGACCGCTGAAGTCGCGGATGCCGAAGCACTCGAACAATTGGGCGAGAAGGCCCAGCGCAGCCTCGAGCTGGCGAGCGGTGATCGGCTGCGCGCGGTGCTGGCGAACATGGCCGATGGCAGCCAGCGACTGTTGCTGGTGATCCATCACCTGGTGGTCGATGGCGTGTCCTGGCGCATTCTGCTCGAAGACCTGCAACTGGCCTACGAGCAGTTGCAGGCTGGCCAAACGCTCAAATTGCCGGCCAAAACCAGCGCCACCCAGGCCTGGGCGCGACGCTTGCAGCAACACGCCGATAGCTCGGCAATGCAGGCTCAGCTGACGTTCTGGCAAGAGCAATTGCAGGATGCGCGCGATGACTTGCCTTGCGATCGACCGCAGGGCGAGTTGCACAATCGCCACGCCTTGCATGTGCAGACCCGCCTGGACAAACAGCAGACCCGCCAGCTGTTGCAGGAGGCACCGGCGGCCTATCGCACACAGGTCAACGACCTGCTGCTGACGGCGCTGGCGCGGGTGATTGCGGACTGGACGGGCGACGCATCGACCCTGATCCAGCTCGAAGGCCATGGCCGCGAAGCGCTGTTCGAAGAACTCGACCTGAGCCGTAGCGTGGGCTGGTTCACCAGCCTGTTCCCGGTCCGGCTGACGCCGGCGAGCACGCCGCAGGACTCGATCAAAACGATCAAAGAACAACTGCGGGCGATCCCCGATAAAGGCCTGGGCTTTGGCGCGCTACGCTATCTGGGCAACGACAGCACCCGCCAGGCGTTGCAAGCCTTGCCCGTGCCGCGCATTACCTTCAACTACCTGGGCCAGTTCGATGCCGGGTTTGGCGACGAGGCGGGCGCACTGTTCACCCCGGCCAGCGAATCGGCGGGGGCGGAGCAAAGTCCGCTGGCGCCTCTGGACAACTGGCTGACCCTCAATGGCCGGGTGTATGGCGGCGAATTGAGTATCGGCTGGACGTTCAGCGGGCAGATGTTCGATCAATCGACCATCGCCCGATTGGCGCAGGCTTATGCGCGGGAACTGGGGCTTTTGATCGAGCACTGCTGTGAGGCTCGGCATCAGGGCCTGACACCGTCGGACTTCCCGCTGGCCGGGTTGACGCAACGCCAGCTCGATGCGTTGCCCGTGACGCCACGCCAGGTCGAAGACATTTACCCGCTGTCGCCGATGCAGCAAGGCATGCTGTTCCATACCCTCTACGAGCAACAGGCCGGCGATTACATCAATCAGCTGTGCGTGGACGTCGAAGGGTTGCAGGTCGAGCGTTTCCGCGAGGCCTGGCAAGCGGCAATGGATGCGCACGATGTGCTGCGCAGCAGTTTTGTCTGGGACGGTGAATTGCAGCGGCCACAGCAAGTGATCCACAAGCGCTTGCCGGTGCCGTTCACTGTCCATGATTGGCGTGGGCAGAATGACCTGCCGCAGGCGCTCGAGGCGCTGGCTGATGCGCAACGGCAACAGGGCTTCGACCTGCATCAGGCGCCCCTGCTGCGCCTGGTGGTGGTACAAGTCGCCGCCGAGCGCTTTCAGCTGATTTACACCAGCCACCACATTTTGATGGATGGCTGGAGCAACTCGCAGCTGCTGGGCGAAGTGCTGCAACGCTACAGCGGCCAGGCGCCGGTGATCGCGGCGGGGCGTTATCGGGATTACATCCAGTGGTTGGCGCAACAGGATGCGCAAGTCGCCGAGCACTTCTGGAAGGGGCAACTGGCGGACTTCGAAGCGCCGACCCGCCTGGCCGATGCGCTGGTTTACCGTGGCCACCAGGCTGGCCTCGATTCGCAGGGCGAGCATTTCCTGACCCTGGACGCCGCTGTCACCGATGACCTCAACACCTTTGCCCGGGGGCAGAAAGTCACCGTCAACACGCTGGTTCAGGCTGCGTGGCTGCTGTTGTTGCAGCGCTACACCGGGCAGGACACCGTCAGCTTCGGCGCCACGGTGTCTGGCCGTCCGGCACAGTTGAGTGGGGTCGAGCAACAGATCGGCTTGTTCATCAACACCTTGCCGGTCATCGCCAGCCCCCGCGCCGAACAACCGTTGGCGCACTGGTTGCAGCAAGTGCAAGCCCAGAATCTGTTGCTGCGTGAGCAGGAACATACGCCGCTGTTCGACATTCAGCGCTGGGCCGGGCAGGGCGGTGAAGCCCTGTTCGACAACATCCTGGTGTTCGAGAACTACCCGATTTCCCAGGCGCTGGAGAAAGGCGCGCCGCAAGACCTGCGCTTCGGCGAGGTGGCCAGGCATGAACAAACCAACTACCCGTTGACGCTGGCGGTGAGCCTGGACAGCCGGTTGACGGTGCATTTCAGCTATCAGCACAGCCGTTTTGCCGCTGCCACCGTGGCGACTCTGGCCGCGCAGTTGCAGCATCTGTTGATCCAGATGAGCGCCAGCGCCGAGCGTTGTCTCGGCGAGCTGGAGTTGCTGGACCAAGCCGAACAGCAACGGGTACTGCGTGACTGGAACCGCAGCGAAGGCAGTGGCGTCGAGGAACTGTGCATTCACCAGATGATCGAGCGTCAGGTCGCCGTCCAGCCGCAAGCGTTGGCCGTGACCTTCGGCAATCGGCAGCTGACTTACGTCGACATCGACGCGCGGGCCAATCGTCTGGCGCACAAACTGATCGAATGCGGTGTCGGCCCGGAAGTCCGCGTTGGCGTGGCGATGCAGCGTTCCGACCATTTGCTGGTGGCGTTGCTCGCGGTGCTCAAGGCCGGTGGCGCCTATGTGCCGCTGGACCCGGATTATCCGGCCGATCGCGTGGCCTACATGCTGGAGGACAGCCGTGCCCTGGTGCTGCTGACCGAACAGGCTGTTGCGGCAACATTGAACGTGACGGCGGGCAGCCAAGTGCTGCTGATGGACGCCGCCGAGTCGTGGCTGGCCGCTTACCCGAACAGTGCGCCGCTGATGGCGGTGACCCCGGACAACCTGGCCTACGTGATCTACACCTCCGGTTCCACCGGCAAACCCAAAGGCGTGGCCATCACTCATCGCAATGTGTTGGCGCTGATGCACTGGTCGCGGTCGGTGTATAGCCGCGACGACATTCAAGGGGTTCTGGCCTCGACGTCGGTGTGCTTTGACCTGTCGGTGTGGGAGCTGTTTGTGACCCTGGCCAACGGCGGCTCGCTGATCATCGCCCGCAATGCACTGGAACTGCCGCACTTGCCGGCGCGGGAACAGGTGCGCCTGATCAACAGCGTACCGTCGGCCATTGCCGCCTTGCAGGATGCCGGGCAGATTCCGCCGAGCGTGCGGATCATCAACCTGGCCGGTGAACCATTGAAGCAGAGCCTGGTGGAGACGTTGTACCAACAGGCGCACATCGAGCATGTCTACGACCTGTATGGCCCGTCGGAAGACACCACCTATTCCACCTGGAGTCGCCGCGAAGCCGGCGGCACGGCGAACATTGGCCGGCCGCTCAACGGCACTGCCAGCTACCTGTTGGGGGCCGATCTGCAACCGGCGCCGCTGGGTGGATCGGCCGAGCTGTACCTGGCCGGTGCCGGCATCACCCGCGGTTACCTGGGGCGCCCGGCGATGACCGCCGAGAAGTTCGTGCCGAACCCGTTTGCCAGCAACGGTGAACGCTTGTACCGCACCGGCGACCTGACCCGTTATCAGGCCGACGGCACGTTGCAATACGTCGGGCGGATCGACCATCAAGTGAAGGTGCGTGGCTTCCGCATCGAGCTAGGTGAAATCGAGGCCCGTCTGCTGCAGGCGCCGAACGTGCGACAGGCGCTGGTCGTGGCGCATCCGGGCGCGTTGGGTCAGCAGTTGGTTGCCTACGTGGTATTTGATGACCCGGCGCTGGCGCTTGGCGATGCCCCGGCCCTGGCCGTGCTGCGCGAACAACTCAACGTACGACTCAAGGAAAGCCTGCCGGATTACATGGTGCCGGCGCATGCGCTGTTCCTCGAAGCCCTGCCACTGACGCCCAATGGCAAGATCGATCGCAAGGCGTTGCCGAGCATTGATGCCAGCGCATCGTCGCGGGACTTTGTCGCCCCGGTCGGCGAACTCGAAGAGCAGATTGCGACGGTCTGGCAGAACGTGCTGGAACTTGACCGGGTCGGTCGCGAGGATCACTTCTTCGAGTTGGGCGGGCACTCCCTGCTGGCGACTCAGGCGGTTTCACGGCTGCGCAAACTCACGGCCGGCGCCTTGAACCTGCGTGACCTGTTCAACCATCCGCGCCTCAAGGATCTGGCGACCTGGATGCGCCAGCAGCAGGGCGCGCCAACGACGGGCGCAGGCGCTGGTTCCGTGGCACTCAAGGCCCACGGCATCAAGCAACGTGCGCCGCTGTCGTTGGTGCAGCGCCGCTTGTGGATCGCCGAGCAACTGTCCGGCGGCTCCTCCGCCTATGGCATGCCGATGGCCCTGCGCCTGCGCGGCGAGCTGTCGGTCGAGCGCTTGTTGGGCAGCTTCGCCGAAGTGGTGCGCCGCCACGAAGTATTGCGCACTGCTTATATCCAGGACGATGAGGGCGATCCGATTGCGCTGATTGCCGAACATGTCGAGCTGGATTTCCCGGTGATCGACTTGTCCGGGCTATCGCGCAGTGCTCAGGAAGAGCAGGTGGCGCAAGCGACGCTGGATAACGCACGCACACCCATCGATATGGAACAGGCGCCGCTGTTGCGCGGGCGGATCCTGCACCTGGGGCCGACCGAGCATGTGTTGCTGTACGCCATGCACCACATCATTTCCGACGGTTGGTCGATGGGGGTTCTGATCAACGAACTGGTGCAGATTTACCACCGTGCCGAGGACGGCGACCTGACGCCACTGCCGGCGCTGGAGGTGCAATATTCCGACTTCGCGCTCTGGCAGCAGGCGCTCGAGGAGCAAGGGACCCTGGGGCAACAGGCCGCGTACTGGAAAGACCGGCTCGCCGGTTACAGCGGGCAATTGACGTTGCCACTGGACAACCCGCGCGGCCTGACGCCGTCCTATGAGGGCGACGCGGTGCGGTTCCAGCTCACCACCGAGCTGTCCAGCGCACTGCGCAAGCTGTCGATGGACGCGGGCGTCACGTTGTACAGCACGCTGCTGGCATCGTTCCAGGTGCTGCTGCACCAGGTCAGCGGTGGCGCCGATGTGCTGGTCGGTGCTGACGTCGCCGGGCGCGAGCAGCCGGAGCTTGAGCGGTTGATCGGCTTTTTCGTCAATATCCTGCCGTTGCGTTCGCGGTTCGACGCCGGAGCGGTGTTCTCGAACTTCCTCGCGCAGACCCAGGAATCCCTGCTCAGCGCCCTGGAGCATCAGGACCTGCCGTTCGACATGATCGTCGACGCTTCGGGCGTGCCGCGACACAAGGGCATGAACCCGTTGGTGCAGGTGTTGTTCGTGATGAACAACCTGCCGGGCCGCACCCAGGCCATGGGCGGTTTGAGCGTGGAAGCGCTGCCGGCGCTGGAGACCCATTCTAAATTCGACATGGCGTTGTTCGTTGACGATGAAGAAGGGCAATTGCTGGGTACTTGGCAATTCGCCACAACCTTGTTCGGACACGAGCGCATTCAGCACCTGGTGAAGGCCTGGATAGCCCTGTTGGAACAGATCGTCGCTGATCAGGACATTCAATTGGGAGCTATCAGCATGCCAGTCGACAATTTAGCGGTGGCCGCCAAGCCTGCCGTCCCCGGACCCAAGGCCGACAAACTCGGCAAGTTCCTCAAGCGCGGCGCCGCCCCGGCGGCCAAGGCCCGACCGGCGCCGATACGCGAATCGCTGATCGCCGCGCCACAGCCGTTCCCGCTGCTGCTGGAACCGAACGAGCCGCATCTGGACTTGATCGAGTGGATCAACAACAACCGGCCGCTGATCGAAGAAAAACTCGCCAGGCATGCCGGGATTCTGTTCCGTGGTTTCGAACTGGATGGCATTCAAGGCTTCGAGGCGTTTGCCGAAGCGATCCAGCCGGGGCTTTACGGCCAGTACGGCGATCTGCCGAAAAAAGAGGGCGGCAAGAACACCTACCGCTCCACGCCGTACCCGGAACGCAAGATGATCCTGTTCCACAACGAGAGCTCCCATCAGGACCGCTGGCCGCGCAAGCAGATGTTCTATTGCGAGCAAGCCGCGCCAATTGGCGGTGCGACTCCGGTGGTGGATTGCCGGTTGATGTACGAAAAACTGCCGGCGGACCTGCGCGACAAGTTCGAGGAAAAAGGCCTGCTTTACGTGCGCACCTTCACCGACAACCTCGACGTGTCCTGGCAGCATTTCTTCAAGACCGAAGACCGTGCCGAAGTCGAGGCTCGTTGCCGGGCCGGTGGTATCGAATGGCACTGGCTCGACAACAACGAATTGCAAACCCGCACCCCAGGCCCGGCCATCATTCGTCACCCGGTGACCGGCGCCAAATCGTTCTTCAACCAGGTGCAACTGCATCACATCTATTGGCTGGAGCCGGACGTGCGTGAAGACCTGTTGTCGATGTTCGGTCTGGAACGCATGCCGCGGCATGTCTATTACGGCGATGGTTCACCGATCGAAGACGAGGTGATGCAGCGCATCGGTGAGTTGTACGAGGAATGCGCGGTGCGTTTCGACTGGCAAAAAGGCGATGCGATCCTGCTGGACAACATGCTCGTGGCTCACGCCCGGGATCCGTTCGAAGGCCCGCGCAAAATCGTCGTGGCCATGGGCGACATGTTCGATCGCAGCGCCCTTGAACGCGTAATGAACACCGAGGAAACCGGAGCATGAACGAGGTATCGATGGACCAGCAGAACCTGGGTTACGCCTTGACGCCTGAACAGCAACGGTTGCTGGAGCAGTTGCCCAAGGCCCCGGCCTGTGGTGATGCGCTGCATTTCCTGGAGGTCGAGATCAGCGGCGCCCTCGATCCGCAGCGGATGCAAAGCGCACTGGATAGCGTGCTGGCGCAACAGCCAATGCTGGTCGCGCGGCTGGGCAAGGCCCCGGGTTTCCATGGTGTTCGGCAGTTCGTCGGCGGGGCGGAGCACTTCCCGCTGAGCGTGCAGGCGCGGGTCGATACCCCGGCCGGTATTCAGGCTCAGCTCACCGAATGGGCGGAACGTGCTTTTGTCGTCGGTGAATCCGAGGGCGCGCAAGCGGTGCTCTATCGCCTGGCCGATGATCAATGGAAATTGGTGTTGGGCCTGGCCCGGCACAGCCTCGATGAAAGCGGCGTGCGGTTGCTGTATCAGCAATTGGTGCGGGCCTATGGGCAACCAACGGCGGCGGACGACCAAGAGACCGGTGAATTCACCCAGTACCTGGAATGGCGCAGTGAAGTGGTGCTCGACGAAGACGCGGCCGGCGCACGTATTTATTGGCAGGAACACCTGCAAGGCGCCGATCCTGATCTGAGTACTCCGTGGCTGGCCTATCGCAACGGCAATCCTGGATTGTCGTCGGCCACTGCATCGCTGACGCTCACTCTCGATCCGGCACTGCGCAGCGGTTTGCAGCAGGTGGCCGGGTCGTTGGAGCAATCGCCGAGTGTGGTGCTGCAAGCAGCCTGGTGGCTGTTGCTGGGGCGGCTCAGCGGGCATGAACAGGTGCTGGTCGGTGTGCGGCATGACAGTCGCGAAGATTACCAATACTTCAGCGATGCCGTGGGCGTGTTCGAGAAAACCCTGCCGCTGAACCTGTCACTGACGGCGAATGCAGCGTTCAGCACTTGGGTGGCGGAGTTGGCGGCGCGTCTGGATGAGCACCGTACGTGGCAGGAATACTGGTCGCCTGAACTGGCGCCGACGGCGGCTCGCCCGGCGTATGGTTTTGCCGTTTGCCGGGCCACGCAAGCCGCGACGTCCGCTGATCTGCAATGGACTCCGCGTTCGGCAGTGCGCGAAGCACTGTTTGAATTAATGCTTGAACTGGAAACGGACGAGGCGGGCAACGCCCACGCGTTCCACCTGCATTACAACCCGTCCCGTTACTCGGTTCAGGCGATGGAAGGGTTGCTGGCGCAGTTGCGTGTATTGCTCGAAAACATCGTCGCCAATCTTCACGCCGAACTCGGTCGACTGAACGTGTTGGGAGCCGCCGAACAACAGCGCTTGCTGGCGATCAACCCGCCAGCGCGAGCACGGGTCGATAGCCGGTTCTTGCCGCAACGCATTGCCGACTGGGCCCGGACCACGCCGCAAGCCATCGCCCTGACAGACGGCGATCAACGCCTGAGTTACGGGCAGTTGCAAGCGAAGGTCGAGGTGTTGGCCCAGGCATTAAAAGCCCAGGGCATGGCGCCGGGGGCTATCGTCGCGCTGGCCTTGCCACGCTCGGCGGAGCTGGTGATCGCCATGCTCGCGGCGTGGCGCATCGGCGCGGCGTACCTGCCGCTGGACCCGCAATGGCCGCAAGCCCGTCAAGCCTTGATGCTGGAACAGGCCGGCGCTGCGTTGCTGCTGGTCGACGCCGGGCACATCGCGCAATGGCACGATCATCCGTTGCCTCTGGCGACCGTGGACCGTGTGCTGCAATCGGCCCCGGCGAGCACATCGGCCATCACCCTCGACACACAGGGCGATCAGGCGGCGTACGTGCTGTTCACCTCCGGCTCCACCGGTGTGCCGAAAGGCGTGGTCATCGAGCACCAGCAATTGCTCAATTACACCGCTCACGTCAGCCAGGCCCTGGGGCTGGAGCAGTGCCAGCAGTTCGGCTTCACCTCCACGGTGGCGGCGGACCTGGGCAACACGGCGCTGTTCGGCGCCTTGTTCAACGGTGCCGCGCTGCATGTGGCCAGCGATGAGCAAATGCAGGACGGCAATTTGTTTGCCGATTTCCTGCAACGGCAGGCCATCGATTGCCTGAAGATCGTTCCGTCGCACCTGGCCGCGCTGCTCGACAGCGAACGCGCGCAACTGCCGCGCACGCTGGTGCTGGGTGGTGAGCCGATTGCCCAGGCATTGGTGCAACGGATCGCCGGTTTGCGCAGTGATTGCCGGGTGTTCAATCACTACGGCCCGACCGAGGCCACGGTCGGCGTGCTGGTTCATCCGCTGCATCTGGATGCGGCTGTGCCTGACACCGGCGTTCTGTCCCGGGTGTTGGACAACAATCAGGTGTTTGTACTCGACGATAACCTGCAACTGGCGCCGGTCGGTGTGCTGGGCGAGTTGTACCTCGGCGGTGCGCAGTTGTGCCGCGGCTACGTGAATGTCGAGGCCGATTCGCACGTGTTCATCCAGAGCCCGTTCAATCCGCAGGAGCGCCTGTACCGCACCGGCGACCTGGCCCGTTATCGCCCGGATCTGGCGATTGCGTTGCACGGTCGGCGCGATCAGCAAATCAAGGTGCGGGGTTTCCGCATCGAACTGGCAGAGATCGAAGCCGAGTTACTGCGTTTGCCGCAGGTCGCGCAAGCACTGGTGTTGCCAGGTCAGTCCGCGCAAGACGGGATGCTCGCTTTCATCGTGCCGCATCAGGCGCCTTCGGCGACTTTGCTCGATGCCGTTCGCGACGAACTGGCGCTGCGTCTGCCCAGTGTGATGCTGCCGCAGCACTTGCAGTTGATCGACAGCTTCCCGCGACTGGCCAACGGCAAGGTTGACCGCAAGGCCTTGCAACAACTCGCGTCCACTTCGGCTGACGATGAAGGCATGCAGCCCCGCGATGCGCTTGAGCAATTGCTGGTGACGCGCATGGCGCAGTTGCTGGGGGTTAAGCGTCTGGGCATCGACCGGGACTTTTTCGCCGCCGGGGGCCATTCCTTGCTGGTGATCAAACTGGTGGCCGGGATTCGCAAGTTGTTGCAGTGCGAAATCCAGCCGGGCGTGGTGTTTGACCATCCGACCGTGGCGGGCCTGGCGGCGGCGTTGCGCTCCCGGGAAAGCAGTCCGGGTCAGTTGGAGAAAATGGCCCAGGCGCGGTTGCGTCTGGACAACATGAGCCCCGAAGAAAAAGCGTTGCTCACCGAAAAAGCCCGGCAACTGCAAAACGCCAAGGCTGCACAAAACGGTTGAAGTAGCAGAAAAAAAGGCCGACGCCCAACGCGTCGGCCTTTTTTTTGAACTTTTTGCGCAAATGATAAATAAACTCATTCCGGTTTTTGCGCGGTGCTGCGTCTTACTTACGTAAGCAGATAAATCGAGCCGGGCAGGGTAGCCACAGGGTTCAGTTTTTCCCAGCCGTACACATTTTTACCGCTGCCCGGACAAATGATCGAGCCCGGGGAGGGGCCGGTCATCGACTTGCGACGTGTTGCCCGAGATGGCAGCCGATCCAGGTGGCTCACAGGTCCAGGCAGCGGCAGGGCACTCGGTTGCCCATGGATCCTATCCATTTCAACTAAAAATAGAGAGCACGATGTCAGCAATTCATGAGTTGAAACCTCTGTTCAAGGCCTTGGTCATTGCCCGAACCCTGCGCTCGCGTCGCTCGTTGGCCGGTCTGGGCATGGCTTGCCTGCTGCCGCTCAGCGCGCAGGTCCACGCCGAAGACTTCACCCTCAACATTCCTGCCCAGCCTTTGCCCCTGGCGCTGCAGGCGTTTGGCACGCAGACCAATCAGCAGGTGATCTACAACGCCGCCGACATCGCCGACCTGCGCAGCCACCGCGTCAGCGGCAAACTGAGCGCCGAAGCGGCCATTGCCGAACTGCTCAAGGGCACCGGCGTGCACTACAGCTTTGAAGGCAACACGCTGATGCTGGTACGCGGCAGTTCGACCGAGGGTCTGGAACTGGGCGCTACCACCATCAACGCGCAACAGGTGAGCGCGACCACCGAAGGCTCGAATTCCTACACCTCGAATGCCGTGACCATCGGCAAGGGCACCCACACCCTCAAGGAAATTCCGCAGTCGGTCACGGTGATGACCCGCAAGCAAATGGACGATCAGGATATCGTCGATCTCAAGGACGCGGCCAACAAGACCACCGGACTGGTCGGTGCCCAAGGCGTCGGCAGAGGTTTGATCCTCTCTTCGCGCGGTTTCCAGATCGATGACTGGCAGTACGACGGTGTGCCGATCCCGCGCAACACTTACGCGCTGGGCAACTGGGCCACGCAGGATTTGATTTTCTTCGATCGCATGGAAGTGCTGCGCGGTGCATCGGGCTTGCTGCAAGGCACCGGCAGCCCGGGTGGCGCGGTCAATCTGGTGCGCAAGCGCGGTCAGGCCGCACCGAAAGTTACCCTGACCGGCAAGGCCGGCTCCTGGGATCACTACGGTCTGCAACTGGACGCCGGCGGGCCGTTGAACCAGAACGGCACCATCCGTGGACGTTTCGTGGCCGATCAGGACGACACCCACACGTTCGTTGATTCCGAATGGTACAAGACCACCTCGCTGTACGGCGCACTGGACTTCGACCTGAGCGAAGCCACTACCGTGGGCGTCGCGGTCAGCCAGTCCAACGGCGAATCGCGCTCGAATGTCCGCGGCTTCCCGCGTTATTCCGACGGTAAACCCATCGACCTGCCGCGCAGCACGTACACCGGGGCGAAGTGGAACCATTCGGATATCGACGTCACCACGCTCTACACCGATCTGGAACACCGTTTCAACGACGACTGGGCCTTCAAGGTCGGCGCCGTGCGCATGACTGAAACCAACAAGGCGAAGAACCAGCGGGTGCAATCTTCCGGCAGTGGCATCAATGCCGATGGCAGCGGCGTGCAATACGCTGACTTCGTGACGGACATGGACTCCACCAAAGTCGCTCTGGACATGAACCTCACCGGCAAGTTCGAAGCCTTGTCCATGCAGCAGGAAATCATGGTGGGCGGCAACTATTCCAAATATACCTCGGACGACAAGTACGCCCGAACCTTCAATAACAGCTCCGACAGTATCTTCGACATTGATCACGACCGTCCGGAGATCAGCTACGAAGGTTTGATCAATAGCCGTGGTGGTCGCGGGACTCCCAGCCAATACGACATCCGGCAGAAAGGCCTGTACGGCAGTTGGCGGGTCAAGCCTGTTGAAGATCTGACCCTGGTGCTCGGCTCGCGGGTCAGCTGGTACGACTACAGCTACAAATCGTCTACCGAGACCTCGTCGGGCATTACCGTCAATCCTGAAAGCACCTCCAACGAAACCGGGGAAGTCACACCCTACGCCGGTATCGTCTATGACCTGAGCCGCGAATGGGCGGTCTACGCCAGTTACACCGACGTATTTACACCGCAGACCGAACGCGATACAGCCGGCACGGTACTTAAACCGATTGTCGGTAGTAACTACGAGATTGGTCTCAAGGGCGAGTTGATGGATGGCCGGATCAATACATCCGTGGCCCTGTTCCGTTACGATCAGGAAAACCGTGCCGTTCTCAATACGCTGGGTGCGCAAACCTGCGACGGTTGGTATTGCTCGACGGCATCGGGCAAAGTGCGCAGCCAGGGTCTGGACGCTGAAATCAGCGGCGAAGTGACCGACAATCTGCAACTGTTTGCCGGCTACACCTACAACACCACCAAATACCTCGACGACCCTACCAACGAGGGCAAAATCTTCAGTTGGTGGACGCCTAAACACATGCTGCGTGTGTGGGGCAATTATCAGTTGAGCGGCGACTGGAGTCGTGTGAGTACCGGCCTGGGCTTTACCGCCCAGACCCACACGGTGGGTTACGACCACTCCGTCAACGTTCCGGGTTATACCGTGTGGAATGCCCGTGTCGGTTATCAGCTCACCCCGGAAATCGAGCTGGCGATGAATGCCAACAACCTGTTTGACAAGACCTACTTCGCAGCGGCCTACAACCAGATTAACGGCAACAACAACTACGGTGATCCACGCAACGTGATGTTCAGCGTGAAATACACACCGCAGTTCTGAGTCCTTTGCACTCGCGTCAAAGTCCCGGCCCGCGCCCTTTTACAAGGGGCGCGGGCTAATCTTGTAGCAGCTGCCGAGCAGCGCGAGGCTGCGTTCGGCTGCGAAGCAGTCGTGAAATCAGGCACTGCGGTCCGTCAGATACACCGTGCATTCAGGGTTTACGACTGCTGCGTCCGAACGCGGCCCGAGCCGAACGCAGCCTCGCGCTGCTCGGCAGCTGCTACGGTATTACCTGAAGCACAAACAAAAACGCAGAAGCCATGGCTTCTGCGTTTTTTTTGGCCGTCGCTCGGTCAGCTATATGACTCGCCCTGGCAGCCGAGGAACACTTCGGTAAACGACTCCAGTAGCGACTCGGCGTAGATCATGCTGCGGTGCGGCAGCGGTGAGTGGATCGAGGTGTGCAATTGGCCTGTCACGTTGTGGGCCCTGAGCAGTTGTTCCGAATACAGCACTTGCTCCAGGGTTTTATGCGACAGCGACCACCAGCAACTGACCTGGACCTTGAGCAGCGGCAGCGAGAATGCATCGAACGCTGCCACCAGACGCTCGTGAATCGCATAGGCTTGCGCGTTCATGATCTCTTGCTTGATGCCTTCCAGGGTCGCGATCATTTCCTGTTCCCCGGTCGACGCCTGTTCGCTGGCCCAGCGATAGAAGGCCTTGAGATCTGCCGTCGGGTTCCGGGCGATGAAGCTCGCCGCCGCCGGTTCCAGATGCGCGAACATCAGGTTGAATACTTCGAGCGCCGCCAGCAGTTCGTTTTGCGCGCTGAGGTGGTTCGGGTTGTCTTCTTCCAGAGGCTTGCGCGGCAGGTCGGCGGGCAGGTCACGTTCCGGCAGAGTGGTGTCGACCAGGCCCAGAAAGCTTACCTCGCGGCCTTGCTGTTCAAGGTGGGCGGCGACGTCCATGGCGATGGCGCCGCCCAACGACCAACCCATCAGTCGATAAGGCCCGTGTGGCTGCTGATCGACAATCTGCGCGCTGTAATCTGCGATCATCTCGGCCCAGCTCTGTGTGCTTGATTCCTTGTCAGCAAAGCCCTTGTGCATCACGCCGAAGGTTCTGGCATGGCGACCGAGTTTCTTCGCCAGTGGCTGATAACAAAACACGATACCGCCGCTGGGGTGCAGGCAGAAAAGCTCGGGGGCCTTGGCAGTCGAGGCATTCAGCTCGACCACGCATTGCGCGTTTTGCTGATGCTCCTGGGCGATGGACCTGGCCAGTACTTCGATCGTGGGGTAAGCCAGCATTTGTTGCAACGCCAGTTTTATCCCGAGGCGGGCATGCAGCGCCGAGATGAACTGAATAGCCAGGATCGAGTGGCCACCCAGTTCGAAAAAATTGTCGTCCAGGCTGACACGTTCGACCTGCAACGCTTCCTGCCAGAGTTCGGCAAGGGCTTTTTCCAGCGGGGTCACCGGGGCAATGAAAGGGCGCTGCGACTGGCTCGGATCAGGCAGCGGCAGGGCTTTGCGGTCCAGCTTGCCGTTCGGGCTCAATGGCATGGCCGCCAGCACCAGCAGATGAGTGGGCACCATGTGGCCTGGCAGGCTGGCCCTGAGTTCTGCCTTGAGGGTTTCGCGCAGGTCGCGTTGGTGCTGCTCGCTCAACCCATCATTTTGGGCCACGACATAGCCGACCAACT
The DNA here is from genome assembly GCF_000282195.1 of Pseudomonas sp. GM18. Classification (GTDB taxonomy): domain Bacteria; phylum Pseudomonadota; class Gammaproteobacteria; order Pseudomonadales; family Pseudomonadaceae; genus Aquipseudomonas. Next base: position 72,704 of record NZ_AKJT01000001.1, on the reverse strand, counting down.
GCATGCCCGTCGAACCTTCCCGGGCAACTACCACCGCCTCACGTACTTGTGGCGATTGCAGCAGACTCGACTCGATCTCTGCGAGTTCGATGCGCAAACCGCGAATTTTCACCTGGTGGTCCAGCCGGCCGACGTACTCGATCACGCCGTCGGCGCGGTAGCGTGCCAGGTCGCCGGTGCGATAGAGGCGGCCACCGCCCTGAGTATCAAACGGGTCGGGCATGAAACGCTCAGCCGTCAGACCTGGTTGATTGGCGTACCCGCGGGCAAGCAGGTCGCCGCCGATCGTCAGCTCACCCACGACGCCCACCGGCACAGCTTGACCACCGCCATCGAGCAGGTAAATCGCGCGCCCCGCCAGCGGTTGACCGATCGGCATGCTGTGGGGCAGGGCAGTGCGCCCGGTCACGTAGTCGCTGCAATCAAACACCGTGGAACTCACGGTCGTTTCCGTCGGCCCATAGATGTTCAGCAGTTGCACGTGCCCCAGCCCGGCCTCGCCCCAGGCGGCCACGCCTTGCGGTGGCATCGCTTCGCCACCGACGATTACCTGTCTTAGCGCACCATAGTCACGCTGACCGGCGGCGGCGAAGTGCTTGGCCAGCATGTTCCAGTAGGTGGTGGTCAGTTCGCTGACGCTGAACTGTTTATCGAGCAGTTCGCGGTACCAGGTGTCAGCGTCCCAGATGTCTGGCCCGCGGATGACTACCGACGCGCCACAGATCAGGGCTGGGTAGAACTGGTCGACAAAAGCGTCGAAGTTGCAGGTGGCGAACTGCAGTAACCGGTCCTGTGCAGTCAGGCCGAAACACTCCCGCGCCACCTCGGCGTGACGGGTCAAAGCCGAGTGGATGATGCCGACGCCTTTGGGGCGACCGGTAGAGCCGGAGGTGAAAATGACGTAGGCGAGGTTTTGGCCGGTGGTGCGGCAGAGCGGGTTTTGCGTGGTCAGTGACCCTTGAACCGCCATGTCGTCGACACAATGTACCTGAACGCGTGCTATTGCCGGCAGTCGATCCAGCAGCGAACGCTGACTCAACAGCACACGCAGGCCGCTGTCTTCGATCATCCAGGTCAGGCGTTCCTGCGGATAATCGGGGTCCAGTGGCACATAAGCGCCGCCAGCCTTGAGCACCGCCAGCAGGCTGACAATCATATGCGCCGAGCGCTCCACGGCAATGCCCACCAGCACTTCCGGTCCGACACCCTGTGCAATCAACGAGTGGGCCAGACCATTGGCGGCGGCGTTGAGCTGGGCGTAGCTGAGCTGAAGATCGTCGCAGATCAGCGCCACCGCGTGCGGTGTGGCCAGCGCCTGGCGTTCGAACAATTGATGCACGCCTTCCTCGGGTTGGGCCGACACGGGCGGGTTCCACTGCTGCAACTGCACCTGTCGCTCATCCTCGCCCAGCAACGGCAGTTCGCCGAGCGCGCGATCAGGATCATCGACCAGTGCCTTAAGTAGATTCTGCCAATGCCGCGCCAGGCGTTCGATGGTCTCGGGGGTGTAGAGATCGCGGCTGTATTCCAGGCTCGCTGCCACGCCGTGTTGCGAGTACGCGACATCCAGCGACAAATCGAACTTGGCCTGGCTCGACCCCGCGTCAAGGAACTCTAGCGTCAGTCCGTCCAGATCGATGGGTGCAGGCTCTACGCTGTCGGCACGCCAGTTGAACAGCACCTGGAACAGCGGATTGGCCTGCGCGCTGGCCTGCAATTGCAGGGCATCGAAACTCAACTCCAGCGGGTAATCCGCATGGTCCAGAGCCGCCAGGGATTCACGGCGCAGGCGCTGCAGAAAATCGCTGCCGGACAGCAACGGATCGAGGCGTACGCGGTACACCTGACTGCTGACAAAGCAGCCGACCAGCGCTTGGGTTTCGCTGCGATTACGGGTGGCATTCGGCACGCCGACGGTAAAGTCCTGCTGACCGCTGTAGCGGCTCAACAACAGTTGCCAGGCCCCGAGCGCGACCACGAAAGGCGTCAGGCCCTGTTGCTGGCAGAAGCGGTTCAGGGCAGCCGAAAGGGACCCCGGCAATTCGAACTCATGCTTGCCGGCCGGATGACGGTGTTGCGCGCTGCGGGGGACATCCACCGGCATATCCAGGGTCGGCAACGGAGTGCCCAGATAGTTCTGCCAGTAGTCGGCGCTGTTGGCGCAGGTCGCGCTGTGCAGATAGTCACCGCGTTGCCAGGCGGCGTAGTCGGCGTATTGAATCGCCGGACGTGGCAGCGGGGGGGCGTCTGCGTCGCTGGCCTGGGCGAAGGCACGGTTCAGGTCCTGCATCAGGATCGCATTGGACCAGGCATCGGAAACGATGTGGTGCATGTTCATCAGCAACAGCTGTTCTTCGGCGCCGATCTTGAGCAAGGTCGCGCGCATCAGCGGCGCCTGGCGCAGGTCGAACGGCGTGCCCGCCTGGGCCTCGATGCGCAGCGCTATCTGTCGGGCGCGGTCCTCGTCGGCCAGTGCGGACAGGTCTTCCTGGCCGAGCACCAACTTCGCCTGATCATCGACCACCTGCATGGCCACACCGTCGATCTCGCGGAACGCCGTGCGCAGGATGTCGTGGCGGTCAAGTACCCGGTTCAGCGCAATTTCCAGCCGCTGCGGCTGCAGCGCGCCGGTGATGCGCATCACTCGCGGCAGGTTGTAAGCGGCACTGTCCGGTGACAGTTGCTGGACAAACCACAACCGTTGCTGGGCAAAGGAGAGTGGCGCCGGGGCATTCCGTGCGCGGGCGGCTATGCCTTGGGGTTGACCACCGGCATCGGCCAGCAGCAGCGCCAGTAAATCATCATCGATCATATCGTTCATCGGTCTCTCGTCGTCGGCGGCCGCCTGGGCGCTGACGGCTTGGCCGGACATTGCGCCCACACGGGTAAACATTCAGTGGGTAACTGCCGGAACGAGGGCGCTCCGGCGGATTGACAGGCATCGGCAGAGAACGTGATCAGACCGCTGCCAACGACTGCTTCTGCGCGACGACCCGTCCGCCCTCCATCCGCACCAGTTGGTCGGCGACATCGAAGTAACGGTCGTCGTGGGAAATGACGATGATGGTCTTGCCCAGGTACTTCAGTTCCGGCAGCAGTTCGGTGTAGAAAATTCGCCGGAACACTGGATCCTGGTCAGCCGCCCACTCGTCGAACACCAGCACCGGACGCTCCTCCAGCCAGGCATTCAACAGGGCCAGGCGTTTGCGCTGGCCGGTGGACAGGTCGGTGGTGCTGAATGCACCATCGCGGATGCTGACTTTGTGGGCGATTTCCAGGCGTTCCAGGTAACGGTTGGCGTCTTCGGGAACCTGCTGGTCGCCTTGCACCAGTTCGTCGAACAGGTAGTAATCGGCAAAAATCGTGGTGAACAACTGGCGATAATCGTCGCGATTGCTGGCCAGCACTGGCGCACCGTTGAGGATGATTTCACCACCCTGTGGCGCGTAGAGGCCCAGCAGCAACTTGATCAGTGTGGTCTTGCCACCGCCGTTCTCGCCGACGATGAACACGATTTCACCTTGGGCGATGGAGAGGTTGACCGGCCCGAGGGTGAAGGGTTTGCTGCCGTCCACCGGCGGGAACGCGAAATGCACATCTCGCAATTCGAGGTGTTCGACCGCCGTTTTGGGGGTGTTTTTGTCACTGAGCAGCAAGTGCGGCTCGGGCGAGGAAAACTGTTCGGCAAGGTCGGCAATCCGTTTGAAGGCGATGTTGGCGCGGCTGACTACCGGCAGGGTGATGACCAGGTATTCCAGCGGGCCTTTCATGTACAGCAACACCAGTACGAAACCGCTGAGGACCGCTTTGTCAGTGCCCAGCCAAAACGACTGCAGCGCCAGTGCCAGGCCGATGACCACGAAAAACAGCATCGAACCGAAGGTCTTGGCCACCACGAACGTGTTGATCGAACGGATGTGGGTATCGCAGATGTAGTCGGCGGTGCCTTCGATGCGCTGGCTGAACATGCGTTGGCGACGCGGGCGATGAATGCGCAGTTCCTTGGCGCCGGCGGCAATCGCGTTGTAGTGCTTTTGCAGTTCGTCTTCAGCCTCGCGAGCGGCTTCGAAGCCCTTGATGCCCTTGGCCCTGGCCACATACTGCACCACGGTGCCGATCACCAGTGCCACCAGCAACAGGGCGAACATCGGCAACGACAGATACGCCAGGTAGCTCAGGCAGCCCAGGGTCACGGTGAAGGCAATGGCCAGCGGCGCGAAGGAAAAGGCGAAGCTGCTGACGGTGTCGACATCGTGGGTCAGGACCGGAATGAGTCGATGGCTGCGATAGCGCTCGATCTGTTCGATCGGGGCCAACAGGACTTTCTCGCCCAGGGATTTACGCAGCCCGGCAATGATGCGTTGGCCGACATGATTGGTGCCGATGTCCGACAGAATCGACGCCGTCAGGGCCAGCGCGCACAGGCCGACAAATGTCATCAGCACACTGGCGGTGGGGCTGCCTTCGGCGTTCAGGGCGTCGTTGATGGTCGCAAGCAGCGCGGTAATGCTGAGTCCACCCAGCATGCCAAGCAGGATCGACAGCACCACGACGACCCGGTAAGGCTTGAGCAGGCTGAGGACTTCACTGATGGCTCCGCGGGAATTCGAGGTCATGGGGGTTTCCGCTTCAAGTGCCGTCAAGGGCAGAAGTTCAAGGGTTGAGGTTCAAGGGTTGAGCTGTTCGTGGGCGTGCATCACAGGTCTCGCGCAACGCGAAAACCGAGCCAGTCGCCACGGGTATCGGGGTAGGTGGCGTTACGGTTGCCCGAACGCGAGAACACCGGTGCTTCACCCCAGTCATTGCCTCGAATGCGTCGGGCCGTGCATTCGCCGGTCAACCACGCGCTGCCATCGCTCGGTGCTCCGATGTAGTTCTCGTTGTAGCAATCGGCGGTCCACTCATAGACGTTGCCGTGCATGTCGTACACGCCGAAGGCGTTGGCCGGGAAACTGCCCGCCGGTGAGGTGAAGTTGTAGCCATCGGCGGCGCCGTAGGTGTTGGCGTGTTTGGCGATGCTGTATTCCTTGCCTTCATCGAACGGGAAGGGGAACGGGCCGCTGCTGCCCGCGCGGGCGGCGTACTCACGCAGCGATTCGCTGACCAGTCGATAGTGTTTGCCGGTCTTCTTCGAGAGCCAGGCCACGTAGGCATTGACCTCGGGGAAGTCCATGCACACTGCCGGATGCCTGGCCGTGCGTTCATAGCGCGGCACGCCGGCCTTGCACTCGCGGCCCGGGCGGGTGTCGCCGTCGGGCATGACATAACCGCTGTCGCGCAGGTACGCGTCCCACTCGCCGGCCAGCACCTGAAAGCGGCTGATGGCCAGCGGTTTGGCGAAGGTCACCGGGTGCAACGGACCTTCGTCTGGCTCGCGACCCACTTCATTGTCCGGGGTGCCCATGGTGAAGGTCCCGGTGGGCAGCACGACCATCTCCGGGCAGTCCTTGCAATCCTTGAAAACCTTGCCGGGCGGGGCGGGGGCGGCAGCCTGAGCGACGCCCGGCAGCAGGCCTGCAACCACGGCGGCGAAGGCCAGTGCGGGGAGCGTCTTCAGGGAAAAACTACGCAGCTCACTGTTCATCATTGCTCTCGATAAAAAGTTAAAAGGAATCAGAGGGGGCTGGCGATCAGAGCTGTTTGCCGAGCAACGCGATGAAGCGGTCGACTTCAGCTTCGGTGTTGAGCAGCCCCGGCGCCGTGCGGATTACCGGGCCGACGTCGCGCTCCACGGCATCGGCGATCACGCGGTTTTGCATCAGCCAGGCGGCGATCTTGTCGCTGCTCTGGCCCTTGACCCGGAAGAAGCTGAAGCCGGACGACAGCTCGGGGCTCAGGGGCGTGACCAGTTCGATTTGCGGGTGCGCTTGCAGGCGTTTTTTCATATAGCTGTTCAGCGCATGGATACGCGCCTGAACATCGGCCTTGCCCCATTGCAAATGCAGCTTGAAGGCTTCGTTCAGCGCCCAGCGGTGCTCGAACGAGTGATAACCGCCGGGTGTCATGGTGGTGGAGAACGCCGTGGCTTCGGAGAAGGTCGGGATGATCGGCGTGACGTATTTGACCTCTTCACTGCGGCTGCAAACGATGCCGGTGCCACGGGGGCCGAACAGCCATTTGTGGGTGCCGGCGATGAAGAAATCGCAGTTCATGGCCGGAAAACTCAAGTCCTCGACACCAAAACCGTGCACGCCGTCGACCAGGTAAATAATGCGGTCCTGGTCGGCGCGGCCGCGATTGTGCTTGTCCACCAGCGCGCCGATGTCGGCGATCGGCAGTTTCACACCGCTGCCGGAGTGCACCCAAGTCATGCCCAGGACGCGGGTTTCGGGTTTGATGTTCTGGTCGATCGAGGCAAGGATCTCGGCTTTGGAGACCGTCTGCGGATTCTTGAACAGCCTGATCTTGCGCACCCGGGTGCCGTCCCGTTGGGTGCGCAGAGCGAGAATGGTGTGGGTCGCGTAATGCTCGTGGGCCGTGGTGAGGATTTCCTGGTCCGGGCGCACATGAACGCCGCCGTAAATCATCGCTAGGCCTTCGGTGGTGCTGCCGGTCAAGGCGATCTGTTTGGCATTGGCTTGCAGGTAACGACCGGCCCAGACACGCACCTCTTCTTCACGCTGCTCGATAACACCCAGGTCCCAGTCCATCGCCAGCCCGGGGTTTTTATCGAGGGCGGCACGGTGCATCTCGATCGCTTCACGCACAGGCTTTGGGTGCGAGGTGATCAGGAAATTGGAGAAATGCAGGTAGTCCGGATCCTGGTCGAACAGCTGCCGCAGTTGCGCCCATTTGTCCCGAGGTGGCGAGGGCTGCGGCGTGGCGCTGGCGACGTTGTCCAGACCGACAGTCAAGGGCAGGCCGGCGGCGAGGATCCCGGCCTGTTTCAGAAAGGTGCGACGATCGCTCATGGTTTGCTCGTGCCTTGTTGTGAAATCAGCGCTGGCTTGGCGGCTTTCTGCACCTGATCCCAGACCCGCAGGAAGTTGCCGCCCCAGAGCTTGGCGATGTCTGCTTCGGAGTAGCCGCGCGAAATCAGTTCCGCCGTGACATTGCGAATTTCACCGACGTTGTTCCAACCCTTGACGCCGCCCCCTTCGTTGAAATCGGAGCTGATGCCGACATGGTCAATGCCGATTTTGCGCACTGTGTAATCGATGGCATCACCGAGGTCCTTGAGGGTGGCTTTGGGTTCTTTTTCGAGAATCGCGTAGAGACGGCTGGCGTACTGGCCGAATTTTTTCTCCGACCAGGCAGCGATGACCGGGTCGCCCGGCATCAACGCCATGGCGAGGTTCGGCAGGGGCGGCAGGTCGAACTCCTTGCGCAGTTCGTTGAGTTTGTCCTGGGTGGTCTGGGTCAGCGGGCGCAGGTATTGGGAGAAACCGACCACCTGCACCACGCCGCCACTGTTCTTGATCAGCTGCATTTCCTTGTCGCTGAGATTGCGCGGGATATCGACCATCGCCCGTGGCGCCGAGTGCGAGGCGACCATCGGCGTGCGGCTCAATTGCGCGACTTGCTCCAGGGCCTTGGCCGACATTTGCGACACGTCGATGATCACGCCCAGATCATTCAAGCGATGCACCGCTTGCTTGCCCAGGTCGGAGAGGCCGTCGAGGGCATCGGGCGAATCGTTGAAAAACGGCAGGGGGCGCGAAGAGTCGGCCCAGTCGTTATTGCCGATGTAGCTGAAGCCGAACATGCGCATGCCGCGTGCTGTCCACAGGTCCAGCAGGTTGAGGTCGTGGCCCAGCGGGTAGGCATTGAGCATGCTGATGAAAATCGCGAACTTGCCTTCACCGTGCAAACGACGGAAATCGTCGGGGGTGTAGGCAATGGCAACCTGATTGGGAAAGTCGCGGACCATCCCGGAAATAATCTTGTAGCGGATCTCCTGCTGGTTGCGTGCCTCTTCGACAAAACCGGCGGTGGGCTTGTGCGGCGCGTTGGCGCCATTCCACAGTTCCGGCCAGCCGAAAATTGTCAGGGCCGCGCCGGACAGGCGTCCGCGGTTGGCCTTGACCAGGTCGAACTGGCCCTTGCCATCCTTGTCGGCTTCGTTGCCCTGGGTGCCGAAGTTCTGCATCAGGCTGATGTGGCTATCGAAGGAGAGCATGCGCTCGTGCAACTCGTCGGCCTGTTTCATGACCTTGATCGGGTAACCGGGGTTGTCCTTGAATCCGTAATACCAGACCGCGAAGCCGGCGCCGGCGCTGATTGCCAGGGCCAGCGGCAGGCCGATGTAAAGAGCCTTTTTCGAACGTGGTTTTGTCATTGCCATCTCTGTCAGGTTCGCCGCCCCGGTGCAGGCGCAGGGGCCTTTGCTATCTGGGAGGAACGAGTGGCTGGCAGGGAAATTTAGGTGAGCTTGCGGGAGCGGGCTTGCCCGCGATGCTTTTAAATTTTCGGGGGTAACAAACGTTCTAGCTTGGATAAAGCCTGCTTCATGGCTGACACAGGTAGGGCAATGACGATTTCTCGACGATGGTTCATGGCAGGCCTGGCGCTGACTGGCGCTGCCGTGCCTGCGGCTTATTATGGGCATCGCGAATGGACGAAGCCGGACCCGACGATCACCCCCGGCGAAGCGACGGTCGACCTGGCGGACACCGCGGGTCAGCAGTTGGCCAACTCGCTGCGAGGCATTTGGGATATCCGCTTCGAAGGTTCGCAAGCGGGCCTCGACGGTTTACCGCAGCACGGGCTGGAGCTGTTTCTCGACATCGCCCAGCGCGGCCGCGGCCTGCGTGGCTGCCTCGATACTGCGCAGCAGTTACGCAGCGCAGCCGAGCCGCGTTACCGGGTGATCGGCGATCTGGTGTCGCCTGACGCCAGCCAGCTGTACTGGCGCCTGGTCGATCGGCAATCGGCCAACGGCGCGCCGGCTTATGAGCTGGCGGTCACGCTCGATGAGGTCTGGGCCGATTTTGGCAATGCCGGCAGTGGCACCCTCAGCGGGCGGATTCTGCGTCTGGATCGCCCGCTCGGTTTGCCGGAACTGGACAATCGTTTTGTCGCACGCAAACGGCTGTTTCCCGAAGCCCGTGAGCGTGTGGGGCTGAATCCGCCGTTGCTGGCGTGGCTGATATCCCCCGAACACCGCTTGTTCCACCAGCTCTGGCACGCCACGCGGGACAAATGGCACAAGCTCTCCAAAGACCAACAGGGTGCTTTGCGCGGCATCGGCTGGCAGCCGGGCCCGCGGGACAATGAGCGCGATGCCCGGGGGCCGCGCAAAGACCGTAATGGCTCGGGGGTCGACTTTTTCTTCATGCACCGGCACATGCTCGGCACGGCGCGTTCGATGCAGGACCTGCCGTCCTGGTCGAGCTTTCCGATGCCGCAGCCGGAGCTTGAGCGCGACCGTCAGGGCTTCGCCCGCTATTTCGACAATCACGATGGCACGGCGCTGCCGCCCACCTGGCTGGCCGCCGAAGACACCGAGTACACCCAGTGGGTCAGCGACATCAAAACCGCCGAGACCTATCACAGTAATTTTCAGGTGTGGGAATCCCGTTACCGCGACCCGCGTTATCTGTCGAAGCTGACCCTGGGGCAGTTCGGTTCGGAGATCGAGCTGGGCCTGCACGACTGGCTGCACATGCGCTGGGCCTCGGTGCCGCGCGATCCGTCCAACGGTCAGCCGGTGCCTTTTGCCCGGGATCCGGCGGACTTTGCCGCGCGTTGGTATGCGCCGGAAAACGACTTCCTCGGTGACCCGTTTTCATCCCACGTGAACCCGGTGTTCTGGCACTTCCATGGCTGGATCGACGATCGTCTGGAAGACTGGTTCCGCGCCCACGAACGTTTCCATCCGGGTGAACTCAGTCGGCTTGAGGTCAACGGCGTGCCCTGGTTCGCCCCGGGGCGCTGGGTTGAAGTTGATGATCCATGGCTCGGCCCGAGCACCCACGGTTGTAGCACCACGCCGGGATTACAGGTCGGCAAGTCGGTGGAAATGGACCCGGAAACCATGAAACTGGCGCTGCGCATCACCTTCGGCACTGATGAAAAGAAACTCGCGGATTTGTTCCGGCGGGTGCCGCAACGGCCGTGGTATGCGCGGAATCTGAAGGTCAAGCCGCTGAGGTCGTAAGCCAGGCACTTGTGGCGAGGGAGCAAGCTCCCTCGCCACATAGGGTGTACAGATAACCTCGATCAAAGCACCTGCCACCCCCCACCCAACGCTTTGTACAACGCAATGCTCGCCTGCAATCGCGACAACCGCAGCTGCACATTCGAATCCTGCGCCGCATACAACGTGCGCTGCGTTTCCAGTACCGTCAGCAAATCTTCGGCCCCGGCCTGATAGCGGCTTTGCGCAATGTTGAACGCGGTCTGGGCCTGGTTCAGTTCTTCGCGTTGCCACTGCCGCTGCTCATCCAGGCCGCGAATGCTGTTGAGGGCTTTTTCGACGTCGGCAAAAGCATTGATGATTGCGCCTCGGTAGGCTTCCAGCAGTTCTTGTTGGCGGGCCGTGGCCTTGTCGCGCTCGGCACCGAGGCGGCCGTTATTGAAGATCGGCGCGACCAGCCCGGCGGTGAGGTTGTAGAAAGGGCTGCGCAGAATATCGCTGGCCGTGTTGGCGCCCGAGCCGATGTTGGCGCTGAGGGTCACGGCGGGCAACATGGCGGCGCGTGCGACCGTGACGTTGGCCTGGGCGGCGGCCAGTTGCGCTTCGGCGCGGGCGATGTCCGGGCGGCGGCTGAGCAGTTCGCTGGGCAACCCGGCACCGATGGCGGGCCACTGCAGTTGCTCGAAGGACTCCTGGCTGCTCGGCAGTTGCTGAACCGGTCGGCCAAGCAGGGCGGCGAGGCTGATCCGTGCGTCCTCGGCTTGCTGGCGAATCAGCGGCAGTTGTCGTTGTTGCGCTGCCACCAGGCTTTTCTGTTGCGCCAGTTCCAGTGCGGTGGCCGAACCTGAGTCGAAACGGGTCTGCACCAGTTTCAAAACGTTCTGTGCGTTGGCCAGGTTCAGCTCGGCAATGCGACTTTGTTCATCCAGCGACAAGGCTTGCGCGTAGCTGTTGGCCACCCCGCTGAGCAAGGTCAATTCAACCGTGGCCTGATCGAACTCGCTGGCGCGCAGCGCGAACTGCGCGCTGTCTCGGGAGGCGCGTTTGCCGCCCCAGAAATCGATTTCGTAACTGGCGCTGAGGTTGGCGTCAAAGTAGTCCACGGCCTTGTTGCTGCTGTTGGCATCGAGTTGGCTGTAGCCGTTGCCACGCAGCAGTTTCTGGCGGTTGGCGTTCATGCCGGCCTTGACCTCCGGCAGCTGCGAGCCGCCGGCAATCACCGTGTCGGCCCGGGCCTGGCGCACCCGGGCGATGGCGGCGGCCAGGTCATAACTGCCGACGCGCGACTGTTCGATCAAGTGATCAAGCTGCGGGCTGCCAAACTGCGTCCACCATTGCCGACTCGTCTGAGAGGCACTTTCACGGTGTGGCGATTGCCAGGCCGGCGGTGGTTGAATGCCGCTGTCCGGGCGCGGAGGGGGGTGGCTGCACGCGCCGAGTAACAGGCAAAGGGTCAACAGGCTCAGTTGCGGTTTCATAGGTCGATCATTCACTGGTAAGGGCCGTGACCGGGTCGAGCCGGGCAGCTTTGCGGGCCGGCATGAAGCCGAAGACAACGCCGGTGATCAGTGCGCAGGCGAAGGCGCCGATGACGGCCGCCAGGGAAAAGGCCACCGCGACTTTGCTGAGCACCAATACGCCGCCGACGATCAGCGCCAGGGCAATGCCGGCGATCCCGCCGACCACCGAGAGCATCACCGCTTCGGTGAGGAACTGGCGCAAAATGTCGCGCTGACGGGCGCCGGTGGCCATGCGGATTCCGATCTCGCGGGTCCGTTCGCGCACGGTCATGAGCATGATGTTCATCACGCCGATGCCGCCCACCAGCAACGAGATCGCCGCAATCGAGCCGAGCATCAGCGACAGCGTATTTTGCGTGCGCGCCTCGGCTTGAATCATTGCGGCATTGTTGGTCAGTTCGAAATCGTGTTTGCCGCCGTGCAGGCGCAGCATCAACTGCTCGATGGCTTTTTCGGTCTCTTTGACCTTGCGCGCATCGGCCGCGGCAATGGCCACGTATTCGGGGTTGTGGGTGCCGAACAACCGGACACTGGCGGCCGAGTAGGGCACGGCAATCCGGTTGTCGCTGTCGGAGTCGCCGGAACTGGCGCCTTTTTCAGCGAGCACACCGACCACCTGAAAGGGCACGTTTTCGATCAGGATGTATTGGCCGATGGGGTTGGCGACATCCTTGAGCAGTTTGCTGCGCACCTTATGGCCGATCACCGCGACCGCCGCCGCGTTGCGTTCATCGGCCTCGGTGAAGTAGCTGCCTTCGACCACCGGCCAGTTGAAGATCGCCGGAAAGTTCGTGTCATTACCGCCGACGTAGCTCAGATGGTCGAGGTTGCCGAAGCGCACCCCGGCTTCGGCGCCGTTGACCGGCATGATCCGCATGACCTGCGGCAGGCTGGCCAGCGCCGCGACGTCATCCAGGGTCACGATGCCCGGCGGCGTGCGCGGGTTGGGGGCGGAGCCGCTGAGGTAAATGATGTTCGAGCCGAACGCGCCCATCTGCGCCATGACCTGACGCTTGCTGCCTTCGCCGACCGCCAGCATCACCACCACCGAGGCGACGCCGATGATGATCCCCAACAGCGTCAGGGCGGTGCGGAAGCGGTTGATCCACATCACCCGCCAGGCCGCGTGCACGGCATCCACCAGTTCACCTTTCCAGGCACCGGTGGCCTCGCTGCCTTCGCTCAGCCGTTTGCGCAAATCCACCGCTTGCAGCGCACCGGGATTGGCCGAGGCCTGCACGGCAGGGTTGTCGCGGGCGCTGTCGCTGATGATCAGACCGTCACGGATTTCGATCACGCGTTTGGCCCGGGCCGCCACGTCGCGGTCGTGGGTGATGAGGATCACCACATGGCCCTGGCTCGCCAGTTCGTCGAGCAGCGCCATGACCTCGGCGCCGCTGTGGCTGTCGAGGGCGCCGGTGGGTTCGTCGGCGAGGATGATGTGGCCGCCATTCATTAATGCGCGGGCGATGGACACCCGTTGCTGCTGGCCGCCGGAGAGCTGGTGCGGACGGTTGCCGGTGCGTTCGGCCAAGCCCAGACGGTCGAGCAGGGCGGCGGCGCGGGCGTGGCGTTCGGCCGCTGGGGTGCCGGCGTAGATCGCCGGCATCTCGACGTTTTCCTGGGCCGAGCCGGACGGAATCAGGTGGTAACCCTGAAACACGAAACCGAACGCCTCGCGGCGCAGCCAGGCCAGTTCATCGCTGTCGAGTGCAGCGACGTTTTCGCCGGCGAACAGATACTCGCCGGACGTTGGCCGGTCGAGGCAGCCGAGGATGTTCATCAGCGTCGATTTGCCGGAACCGGAAGCGCCGACGATCGCCACGAACTCCCCGGCGTGGATCGACAGGTCGATGCCGCGCAAGACGTGGACTTGCGGCGCGTCGCCGCCACCGTAGGATTTACGAATGTCCTGCAGGTCGATCAGAGGCGTTTGCATTCAACCTCCGCTGCCGTCGGCGGGGCCGATCAACAGGTGATCACCTTCGGCCAGTCCGTCGAGGATTTGCACCTTCAGGCGATCGCTGATGCCGGTGCGCACAGTCCGTTGCTCGATGCCGCCGTTCTGGGCGACCACCCGAGCCGTTTGACTGTCGGTCTGCGGGCCGCCCTGCAACGCCGCGACTGGCGCGGTAAGGACGTTGTTTGCCTGATTGGAAACGAAGAACACTTGGGTGGTCATTTCCGCCATCAGCGCGTTGTCGGCGTTGTCGACATCCAGCAGCACCGTGTACAGCACCACGCGGGCAGTCCCGCTTTTACTGGAACTGGCCGGGCTGCCACCGCCCCGGCTGGTCTGATCCAGCGGTTTGGGCGGTATCGGTAAAATCTGCCGCACCGTGCTGCTCCAGCGCCGGTTGCCGCCGCTGAGCGTGGTGAACCAGGCGGTCATGCCGGGTTTGACGTGGCCGATGTCAGCCTCCGAGACCTCGGCCCAGACCGTCATCGGCGACAGTTTGGCGATGCGCAGGATCAGCGGCGTTTGTTGCTGGGCGTTGAGGGTCTGGCCTTCCCGGGCATCAAGGGCCACGACCGTTCCGCTCATCGGTGCGTAAATGCGCGTATAGCCGAGTTCGGCCTGATCGCTGCGCAGGCTGGCCTGGGCCTGGCGGATCTGCGCCTCGAACATGTCGATGCGCGCTTGAGTGGTGCGCAGTTCGGCCTGGGCCGTTTGCACATCTTCGTCGCGTGTCGCGCCGCCGGCGGCGAGGTTCTGCTGGCGTTGATATTTCTGCCGGGCCAGGTCGTGTTGTGCCCGTTGCTCCTGCAGCTGCGCCTTGAGGTTGTCGATGGAAAAACGCCCGGCGTCGAGTTTGGCCTGTTGGGTGGAAGGGTCTATTTCCACCAGCAACTGGCCTTCCTTGACCACGTCACCGACCTCCACATGGATCTTCTGGATCTGCCCGGAGGCCTGGGCGCCGACATCGACATAACGCCGCGGTTGCAGGGTTCCCAATGCCGTGACGCTGCTTTCAATGTCGCCGCGCGCGACCTGGACCGTGGCGAAGCGGTCACGACCCGCAGGCAAAACCTGCCAGGCCGCGACGGCGATAACGGGGATCAGACAAAGGGCTACAAGCAGGGCGCGTCGGGTGTGACGGGGACGTTTCATGCAGGGTTCCGGCCAATAGGATTCGGCCCGTCATTCAGCGGGCGCGCAAAAACCTGGCGGCAGCTGAACGCTGTCGGAGGGCCGACAGACACGGGGAGCTGTCCTGTAAACGAGGGAAGAGGCGGGGAATTTAAGCGTTGGAGTTTTGAGTGACAGACAAAATTACAGGTATAGGACAGCACTATTTAGCAGGCAAATAGAAACAGCGCTTTAAATCTATATGAGAATTACTATAAATTACACACTCGAAATCGCCATCATCGTGCCACTGCCTACCTGGGCGGTCGCAGATCTGGTTCAAGGATAGAAACCGCACCCCGTGCGGCCGGGAGTCATGTTGGAAAACTACTATCGCGAGCTGGTGTGTTTCCTGAACGCCAGGCTAGGCAACCGTCAGGTGGCCGAAGATGTGGTGCATGACGCGTATCTGCGGGTACTGGAGCGTTCCAGCGACACGCCGATCGAGCAACCCCGGGCGTTCCTTTATCGCACTGCGCTCAACCTGGTGATCGACGACCATCGACGCAATGCCTTGCGTCAGGTCGAGTCCCTGGACGTGCTCGACAGCGAAGAACGCTACTTCATCCCTTCGCCCCACAACAGCCTCGATCACGGTCAGCGCCTGGACATGCTCCAGCGTGCGCTGGCGGAGCTGCCACGGCTGTGTCGCGAGAGTTTCCTGCTGCGCAAGATCGAAGGCCTGTCACACCCGCAAATCGCCGAGCACCTGGGGATTTCCAAAGCGCTGGTGGAAAAGCACATCGTCAATGCCATGAAGCATTGCCGGGTGCGGATGCGCCAGTGGGATGTCGCTTAAATCAGGCCTCGTTAAATTTTTTTTCATTGTCCTCGTTCCTATTCAACAGACGATCTGTCGCCGCCAAAGGCCGGTCAGGTCACCCAGGCTTTATCCCCGCCGCTGCGGGGTTTATCCAGAGGACACTGGAAATGACACAGGCAATTGCATCGCCCATCGTTCACGACCTGATCGGCGTCGGTTTCGGCCCTTCGAACCTGGCCCTGGCCATCGCCCTGCAAGAGCGCGGGCCGAGCCAGGGCGAGCTGGATGTGCTGTTTCTCGACAAGCAGGCGGACTACCGCTGGCACGGCAACACCCTGGTCACCCAGAGCGAACTGCAGATCTCGTTTCTCAAGGATCTGGTGACGCTGCGCAACCCGACCAGCCCGTATTCCTTCGTCAACTACCTCAAGCACCACGGTCGTCTGGTGGACTTCATCAACCTCGGTACCTTTTATCCGTGCCGCATGGAATACAACGACTACCTGCGCTGGGTTGCCGGGCAATTCACCGGGCAAAGCCGCTATGGCGAGGAAGTGCTGACCATCGAGCCGGTGCTGCACAACCAGCAGGTCGAGGCGTTGCGGGTGATCTCGCGTGATGCTCAGGGTTTGCAGCATGTGCGTACCACCCGTTCGGTGGTGGTCAGCGCCGGCGGTACACCGCGCATTCCCGAAGCGTTCAAGGCTCTGAAGGATGACGGCCGGGTGTTCCACCATTCCCAGTACCTGGAGCGCATGGCCAAGCAGCCGTGCGTGAACAACCAACCGATGAGCATCGCGATCATCGGCGGCGGGCAGAGTGCGGCGGAGGCCTTCATCGACCTTAACGACGGCTTCCCGTCGGTGCAGGTGGACATGATCCTGCGCGGCTCGGCCCTGAAACCGGCCGATGACAGCCCCTTCGTCAACGAAGTGTTTTCGCCGGAGTTCACCGACCTGGTGTTCCAGCAGGCCAGCAGTGAACGCGAGCGTCTGGTCAACGAGTACCACAACACCAACTATTCGGTGGTGGACATCGACCTGATCGAACGCATCTACGGGATCTTCTACCGGCAGAAAGTCTCGGGCATCGCGCGCCATGCGTTCCGTACCCTGACCACCATCGAAAAAGCCACCGCCACCGAACGCGGTATCGAGCTGGCGATGCGCAACAACGCCACCGGCGAAGTCACGGTTCACCGCTATGACGCCGTGGTGCTGGCCACCGGTTACGAGCGGCAGATGCACCGCAAGTTGTTGGCGCCGCTGGAGCAATACCTCGGCGATTTTGAGGTCGATCGCAACTACAGGCTGATCACCGACGAGCGTTGCAAGGCCGGGATCTATATGCAGGGCTTCTGCCAGGCCAGCCACGGCTTGAG
This sequence comes from Pseudomonas sp. GM18, assembly GCF_000282195.1. GTDB lineage: Bacteria > Pseudomonadota > Gammaproteobacteria > Pseudomonadales > Pseudomonadaceae > Aquipseudomonas. The sequence continues at coordinate 55,832 of NZ_AKJT01000001.1, read as the reverse complement.
CGACACCTTGCTGTCGATCCTGCCGATCCGCGCCGATGAAATTGCCGGCTCGTTGTATGACCATGGCAAATCCCGCGGGCATGGCCGGTCGGTGAGGGACCTGTTGTTGGCCACTGCCAGCTGACTGATCGTTCCCACGCTCTGCGTGGGAATGCCTCAATGGACGCTCTGCGTCCGCTTCGGAAGGGACGCGGAGCGTCCCGGACTGCATTCCCACGCAGAGCGTGGGAACGATCCTCGCTTGAAAGCTGAACCCTTCCTGAAGAACCCCGCGATTCCCCCCGCAACACCCCTGTGCAGCGTTTACTCTCTAGACATCGCGGCGTAAGCTTCGCGCGTTTTCATCAATTAGCGGAGACCCACAGTGGGTACTTGTTCGAGTGACAGTTGTCGGCCGGTCTCGGTAACCGGCATTTTCCCGGCAAGATAACGCGCAGCCTTTTTGTGCCGTTGTCTCGCCGTAAAGCGAGCAGCGGCATCCCGATCGTGGCCGGTTTGGCCCGACTCCCGACGTCCTCTCATCGACGCTGAACAGCGTGTGATGTTCGACCCCGTGTCGTCATCGCAGCGCCTCGACACGCCTGCTCGACGGTTTCCCGGCTGACCCTGGGGGGCACTGCCATGAACCTGACCTGGCTGAAAGAATTCTTCGCAGGATTCCTGCGAAACCGTCACATCGCCCGGCACTTCCGTCGACTGGCGCTGCTGGAAAGCTTCACCGACACCACGGTCAGCCGTGAAGTCCCGCCGACGCTCGCGCAAACCCTGGTCGCCGCCGCCAACAGCGACACCGGCCAATTGCTGGATAACCTCGGCAGCCACCCTGACGGCCTGACTGAACCCGAGGCCGATGCGCTGCGCGAGCAATACGGCCTCAATGAAGTCGAGCACGAGCAACCGCTGCCGTGGTGGACGCACCTGTGGCACTGCTACAAAAATCCGTTCAACCTGCTGCTGACCCTGCTGGCGGTGATCTCCTGGCTGACCGAAGACCTGAAAGCCGCCATCGTGATTTTCTCCATGGTGGTGCTCTCGACCTTGCTGCGTTTCTGGCAGGAAACCAAATCCAACCAGGCCGCCGACGCCCTCAAGGCAATGGTCAGCAACACCGCCACGGTGATGCGTCGGGAGGTGGCGAACAACGGTGCGCAACGCCTTGAATTGCCGATCAAACAACTGGTGCCGGGCGACCTGATCGTGCTCTCGGCCGGTGACATGATTCCTGCCGATTGCCGGGTGCTCAACGCCAAGGACCTGTTCGTCAGCCAGGCCGCGATGACCGGCGAATCGATGCCGGTGGAGAAATTCCCTCGTCAGCAGGACAACCACACCCACAACCCGCTGGACCTCGACAACATCCTGTTCATGGGCACCAACGTGGTGTCCGGCACGGCGATGGCGCTGATTCTCACCACCGGCAACAACACCTATTTCGGCGCGCTGGCGCAGCGGGTCGGTGCCACTGATCGTGCGCCGACCTCGTTCCAGACCGGAGTCAACAAAGTCAGCTGGTTGCTGATCCGCTTCATGTTCGTCATGGCGCCGCTGGTGTTGTTCATCAACGGGTTCACCAAGGGTGACTGGACCGAAGCGTTGCTGTTCGCGCTGTCGATCGCCGTGGGCCTGACCCCGGAAATGCTGCCGATGATTGTCACCTCGACGCTGGCCAAGGGCGCGGTGTTCCTGTCGCGCAAAAAAGTCATCGTCAAACGCCTCGACGCGATCCAGAACTTCGGCGCCATGGACGTGCTGTGCACCGACAAGACCGGCACCCTGACCCAGGACAAAATCTTTCTCGCGCGCAACGTCGATGTCTGGGGCAACGATTCCGATGACGTGCTGGAGATGGCCTACCTCAACAGCTACTACCAGACCGGCCTGAAAAACCTGCTGGACGTGGCCGTGCTGGAGCACGTGGAAATCCACCGTGAGCTGAAAGTCGGCACGGCGTTTCGCAAGGTCGACGAGATTCCGTTCGACTTCACCCGTCGGCGCATGTCGGTGGTGGTGGCCGAGCGTGATCAGCCGCACCTGCTGATCTGCAAAGGTGCGGTGGAAGAAGTGCTGGCGGTGTGCACCCGGGTGCGCCATGGCGATGCCGACGAGGCGCTGAGCGATGAATTGCTGGCGCGGATTCGCCAGGTCACCGCCACCTTCAATGCCGAAGGCCTGCGGGTGGTGGCGGTGGCGGCGCGGCCGATGATCGAGGGGCGCGACACTTACAGCCTGGCCGATGAACAGGCACTGACGCTGATTGGTTATGTGGCTTTCCTCGATCCACCGAAGGAAAGCACCGCACCGGCACTCAAGGCCCTGGCCGCGCACGGTGTGGCGGTAAAAGTGCTGACCGGCGATAACGAACTGGTGACCGCGAAAATCTGCCGCGAAGTCGGGCTGGAGCAGCAAGGCCTGCTGATGGGCAACGACATCGAACGCATGAGCGACGCCGAACTGGCGGTGGCGGTGGAGACCACCAACGTCTTCGCCAAACTCACGCCGTCGCACAAGGAACGCATCGTCCGTCTGCTCAAGGGCAACGGCCATGTGGTCGGCTTCATGGGCGACGGCATCAACGATGCGCCGGCCCTGCGTACTGCCGACATCGGCATTTCGGTGGACAGCGCGGTGGACATCGCCAAGGAAGCGGCGGACATCATTCTTCTGGAAAAGAGCTTGATGGTGCTGGAGGAGGGTGTGCTGGAAGGGCGGCGGACCTTCGCCAACATGCTCAAGTACATCAAAATGACCGCCAGCTCGAACTTCGGCAATGTGTTCTCGGTGCTGGTGGCCAGTGCGTTCATCCCGTTTCTGCCAATGCTGCCGATGCACCTGCTGGTGCAGAACCTGCTCTATGACATTTCGCAGATCGCCATCCCGTTTGATAACGTCGATGACGAGATGCTGAAACAACCACAACGCTGGCAGCCGGCGGATGTAGGGCGCTTCATGCTGTTTTTCGGACCGATCAGTTCGATCTTCGACATCAGCACCTTTGCCTTGATGTGGTACGTGTTCGATGCCAATACCCCGGACCACCAGACGTTGTTCCAGTCCGGCTGGTTCGTGGTCGGGCTGCTGACCCAGACGCTGATCGTGCACATGATCCGCACGCCGAAGGTCCCGTTCCTGCAAAGCCGCGCCGCCATGCCGCTGCTGGTGATGACGGGCATCATCATGGCCGTGGGCATTTTCTTGCCAATGGGGCCGCTGGCGCATTACTTCAAACTGCAGGCGCTGCCGTCGCTGTATTTCGTGTTCCTGCCGGTGATTTTGCTGGCGTACATGGGGCTGACCCAGGCGGTTAAAGGCTTCTATATTCGGCGGTTTGGCTGGCAGTAATGCTGCCAAACGCAGGAGCTGCCGAAGGCTCGGGCCGCGTTCGGACGATCTTTTGATCTTTCAGTCGGACAGAGCCTTCTATTTTTAGGAAAAGTCCTACAGAGCGCTCCCCGAGTCTTCCGTAGCCTTGCCGCCTCACTCATCAGCCATTGACCTGGAGGCCCGCGATGACCAACAAAGCCTTGCGCATCCTGATCGCCGACGAACAGCATTTTCACCGGATGAAAATCGAGCGGCTGTTCAACCAACTCGGTTATTACCGGGTGGCACCGGTGCAAAGCCTTGCCGAGATGCTGAACCTGGTCGAATACGGTTGCGAGCCGTTCGACCTGGTGGTCATCAATGCCTCACTGGCGGAAGGGTCATTGGATCTGTCCGGGTTCTTCCGCGATAACCATCAGGTTCACCACGCCTTGATCTATGACGACCACGCGGCTCTGCCGGATTTGGCAGCCATCCGACGGCTGATGGCGCGCATCGATCTGTCTGTGTATGAAGCTGCGCCGCTTCTGGATCACGAGCGGAGTCGACGACGAATTGGTTGAGTTCAGGGTTACCGTTCGTCGGTACTATCATTTCTGACAGGTACATTTCTCCTGCTTTCCGTGCAACAGTCATTGCGCAGCCGCTGCGTCTATCCCGGCGGTTACCGGCGGGCAATCGTTGAGTTTTTGCAAAGGAATTGCCATGAAGAAAGCGCTGATTGTGGACGATCATCCGGTGGTAGGCGCTGCAGTCAGACTTGTACTTGAGTGGGAAGGTTTCAAAGTCATTTATGAGGCGTCCAGTGTTGGCGAGGCCTTGTCGATACTTCGTGAGCATGCAGTCGATCTGGTGGTACTGGATCTGGTGATGCCCGGTGGCGATGGGCTGGATCTGCTGGACCGGATCAAGGCCAATGGCTGGTTATGTCTGGTACTGGTTTTCACTTCCCTGGATCCGCTGTTTTTTCAAGAGCGTTGCATGCGCGCCGGGGCCATGGCTTATGTCGCCAAGACCCGCTCCTTGCAACAATTGCAAAAAGCCGTGCACGCCGTCATGTCCGGTTACACCATTTTCGCTGCGTTGCCTGCGGGATCGCAGGACCCCCGGCAACGCAGCGAAAAAGAGATGATCGATAAACTTTCCAACCGTGAACTGACAATCCTGCGGTATTTGGCCCAGGGCATGAGTAACAAGGCCATCGCCGAGCTTATGCACCTGAGTCACAAGACCGTCAGCACCTACAAGACCCGCTTGATCGAAAAACTGGGGGTGAATGCAGCAGTGCACCTGCGCGATTTCGCCAAGCGCAATCAGCTGATCTGAGTGAACCCGACCGTGCGCATCTTCCTGTGTGTGTTGATGCTATGTCTTGTATCGCAGGCACTGGTCGCGGTAGCCGACGAGCCTAAGTCATTACGCCTGCTGGGGCGCTCCACGGTGGAGGGCTATGCCGTCCAGCTGGATATGGATGATCGCAATTGGCTGATCAGCAAGCGGGTGTTGCGCGTCGGAGTAACGGGGCCGGACTACCCGCCTTTCGAAGTGACGCGCAATCACGATGAACTGGAGGGCATTACCGCCGATTACGTCGAGCTGCTTGCGCAACTGCTGCACGTCAATATCGAGGTGCTGCGCTATGGCACACGCGAGTCGGCGATGGAGGCACTCAAACGCAAAGACCTGGATCTGCTGGGAACCTCGAACAGCTTCGAGGCCGTCGATCCCGAACTGAATCGAACCAGCGCCTATGCCGAAGATCAGCCGATTCTGGTCACCAGACTGGAGGAGCGTATGCCCGAGGATCTGGCTGGTAAACGCATCGCCATGGTCTCCGACTATCTGCCGGAGCAGACCGTCAAAACCTTCTATCCCAAGGCTGATCTGCAACGTTACCCATCGGCACTCGATGCACTCGGAGCCGTGGCATATGGGCAGGATGATGTCTATCTCGGGGACCTTATCAGTGCCAATTACCTGATCAACAACAACTACCGCAATAACGTTCAGTTGATGGGGCCATCCGGCCTTGACGCCAACCCGTTCGGTTTCGCATTGGCGCGGGACAATACGCGCCTGAAAAACATCGTCGACAAGGCACTGGCGGCGATCCCGATGGAGCAACGCTCTGCCATCGAGCAACGATGGAGTGCCGGCCGTGCCAATCGGCTGGGTCTGCAGCGAGTGAGTCTGAGCGCCAGTGAACGGCGCTGGCAGGATCAGCATCCGACGGTGAGGGTTGGAGTGGTCGGGGACTTTGCGCCTTTGACTTTCTATGATGCCGAAGGGCGATTCAGCGGGTTGACCGCGCAATTGTTGACGCTGATCAGCCAACGTAGCGGTTTGAACTTCAACGTGCTGCGGGGCCAATCCCTGGACGAGCAGATCCAGCGACTCAAGGCTGGCGAGATCGACGTATTGCCGGCTCTCATCCCCACGACTGAAGGTGTAGCCGGGCTGCGTTTTACCAGCCCTTACGTCACCAATCCATACACGCTGGTCAGTGCAGTCACCCCCGGCAGTCCGAGGACGCTGGACGATCTGGCCGGCAAACGCCTGGCGATTTATCACAGTCATCCAATGCGCGCATTCATTCTTGCCAGGGTACCGCAGGTGCGGATGCTGGATGTACAAGGCCCGGCCCAAGGCCTGGAAATGGTCATGAAGGGGGAGGCCGATGCCGCGCTCAGTTCATTGTTCATTACCCGCTACCTGATTGCCCGGTATTACAGCGGGCGTCTGCGCATCAGCAGTACCGTGGGCGATGAACCGGCGCGCATCGCTCTGGCGACCGGCCGTGATGCGCTGGAGTTGCACTCGATTCTGAACAAGGCATTGCTGAGCATTTCGCCTCAGGAAATGGACGATCTGGTGGCGCGCTGGAGCCATGATGTGGTGGTGGATGACAGCTATTGGCTGCGTCATCGCCAAGGCATTCTTCAGGCATTTGCCGTGGCCGGCGCCTTGCTGTTGCTCGCCCTGGGCTGGATCGCCTGGCAGCGCCGGCAGATCCGCCAGCGCCAGCAATGGTTGCAGCAATTGCAGGACGCCAAGGACGTGGCGGACGATGCCAATCGCGCCAAAACCACCTTTCTGGCGACCATGAGTCATGAGATCCGCACGCCGATGAGTGCTCTGATCGGCATGCTTGAACTGGCCCTGAAACGTGCGGACGAGGGCGTCACCGACCGTTGCGCCATTGAGGTGGCGTCCAGTGCCGCGCAACAATTGCTGGCGCTGATCGGCGACATTCTGGATATAGCGCGGATCGAGTCCGGGCATTTATCCCTGAGCCCTGAACGGGCCAATCTGCGGGCTCTGGTGGCGGCGGTATGCCGGGTTTTCGAAGGCCTTGCACGACAGAAAGCGTTGGCGTGGCGAATCGATCTGGACGAACACAGCGACTGCGACGTATTGATCGACCCCACCCGTTTCAAGCAGGTGTTGTCCAATCTGCTGAGCAACGCCATCAAGTTCACCCATGAGGGGCAGGTGAGCCTGACGCTGCGGGTAGCGCCCGTTACGCCTGGGCATCTGGCGGTCAGCGTGCGCATTGAAGACACCGGCATTGGCATCAGCACCGTCGACCGACAACGGTTGTTCAGCCCGTTTATTCAGGCCGATAACGGCCGACAGTCAGCCCGAAGTGGTTCTGGTCTGGGGTTGGTGATTAGCCGCACCCTGTGCGAAATGATGGGGGGGCGTTTGCAACTCGACAGCGTTCTTGGGCAAGGCACGCGGGTCGACGTCAACCTTGAGCTGATCGCATTGCAACTGTTGCCTTCCAGTGAGGGGGGCGATATCGGGTTGCAGGCGCCGACGCGGTCACTGACGATTCTGGTGGTCGACGATCACCCGGCCAATCGATTGTTGCTTTCACGGCAACTGAGCCACTTGGGGCATCATGCTCTGGAGGCTGAAGAGGGTACACGGGGGCTTAAGCTGTGGCGCGAGCGTGGCTTCGATCTGGTCGTCACCGACTGCAATATGCCGAGGCTCAGTGGTTATGAACTGGCGGGTGCCATACGTGATGAAGAGCGCGCCAAGGGATTGCCGCCGACGCTGATTCTGGGGTTTACCGCCAATGCGCAGCCCGAGGAGAAGGCCCGATGCCTGGAGGCAGGCATGGACGACTGCCTGTTCAAACCCATCCTGCTGGCGGATTTGAACGCTTGGCTGGCGTCCAGGTTTGCCAGTCAGGCGCCAGAGCGCATCGAAGAACCATCAACGCCCGAGATGGACCTGAGTGGCCTCGAGCAATACGTCGGTGCGGACCGCACGTTGATTGATCGTCTGGTGCGCGAACTGACGGTGACCAACCGGGTGGACCGGGATGATCTGCTCCAGGCGCACGCCAGTGGCAATCACCGTGTGCTGCGCGACCTGGCGCATCGCATCAAGGGCGGTGCGCGCATGGTTCGGGCGCAGCGCTTGGTCGAACATTGCGAGCAACTGGAGCGTGTCATCGATGTGGGGGATTCGGTGCTGCTCGACGAAGCGGTCGATCAGTTGCAGCACGCGATGTCATCGCTGGACAAGCACTTGAACCAAGGCTGAAGCTCAATCCCACTGCGGCGCAATGCCTTTGGGGCTGGTCAGCCGCTGGCCGCGATCCAGGCCCGCGATCAGCGCCATGTCGGCGTCGCTCAGGGTCAGGGTGCAGGCGTGCAGATTGCTTTGCAGGTTGGCGCGTTTGGTGGAAGAGGGGATCACCGCGTACCCCAGTTGCATGGCCCAGGCCAGGGTGACCTGGGCCGGTGTCGCCTGAAGACGATCGGCGATCTGCTGGATGAGCGGATCTTTCAGCACTTCGCCGTAGGCCAGGGTCATGTAAGAGGTGATCTGGATGCCCTGGCTTTGCGCGAATTCGACGACCTTGCGGTTTTGCAGGTACGGGTGCAGCTCGATCTGGTTGGTGGCGATGTGCTCGGCGCCGACCGCAGCGATAGCTTGCTTCATCAGGTCGACCGTGAAGTTCGACACGCCGATCCGGCGGGTCAGGCCCAGTCGTTTGGCTTCGAGCAGCGCACCCATGAATTCTTCGACCGGCACCTGATCTTCCGGCGACGGCCAGTGGATCAGGGTCAGGTCGAGATAGTCGGTTTGCAGCTTATCCAGGCTCTCCTTGAGGCTGTCGATCAACCGCTCTTTGGCGTAATTGGCGACCCAGATTTTGCTGGTGATGAACAGCTCTTCACGGGCAATGCCGCTGGCAGCGATAGCCTGGCCGACCTCGGCTTCGTTTTCGTAGATTTGCGCGGTGTCGATGACCCGGTAGCCCAGTTCAAGACCGGTGCTCACCGAATCGATGACCACTTGGCCTTGCAGGCGAAACGTACCAAGACCGAATGCGGGAATAGACATCAATGACTCCAGGGGTTGCAGTGGGAATGGGCGGGAGTATCCCCGGCTGCACCCTTGAGAAAAACCGCTGGTTTGGCAAAGCACTGTTTACCGCAAGTCATGAATGGGTCGTTGGAAGATCAAAAGATCGATGGGGGAGGGTGTCGAGGTCTTCCACCATCGTTCTCCAAATAGAACGCTAAGGCTGATTTTCGCAGTCTAGCGCAGCAAAGACCGCAGTCTTAAGCTTTGTCCATCGCGTCATACAACAGATTCGGAGGCAAAGATGAAAAACATCATCGGCATCTACACCAGCCCACGACCTCACTGGGTCGGCGACGGTTTTCCGGTTCGCACGCTGTTTTCCTATGACAACCTGGGCAAACACATCAGCCCGTTCCTGCTGCTGGATCACGCCGGTCCCGCCGATTTCACCCCGACCACCGAGCGTCGTGGCGTTGGTCAGCATCCGCACCGTGGGTTCGAAACTGTGACGATCGTCTACAAGGGCGAGCTGGAACACCGTGACTCCACCGGCAGCGGCGGCAAGATCGGCCCCGGCGACGTGCAATGGATGACCGCGGCCTCGGGGATTCTTCATGAAGAGTTCCACTCCGAAGGTTTCGCCAAAACCGGCGGCACCCTGGAAATGGTCCAGCTGTGGGTCAACTTGCCTGCCAGGGACAAGATGGCCGAGCCCGGTTACCAGACGATTCTCGATGGCGACATCCCGAGCGTCCCGCTGAAAAACAACGCCGGCAGCCTGCGCTTGATCGCCGGTGAGTTCGACGGCCACAAAGGCCCGGCACGGACCTTCACATCAATCGACGTGTGGGACGTTCGCTTGAACGCCGGCAAGTTGCTGACCCTGGATCTGCACGAAGGACGTAACACAGCACTGGTCGTGCTGCGCGGCACGGTGCAGGTCAACCAGAGGGAACTGGTGCGTGAAGGGCAGTTGGCGTTGTTCGAACGCAACGGTGATCAGCTCAGCCTGGAAGCCAACAATGACGCCGTAGTGCTGCTGCTCAGCGGCGAGCCGATTGACGAACCCATCGTCGGCCACGGCCCGTTTGTGATGAACACCGAGCAAGAGATCCACCAGGCCTTCGCCGACTTCCAGTCCGGCCGGTTCGGCCGGATGAGCGATTGAATTCAACGCAGTAGTGGGTTGCTCTGCAACCTGGAATCTCCCACATTGGTTTTGTGGTGTTTTGCAGATCGCAGGCTTCGCCAGCTCCTACAATCTGTGAGATCTTCACGCCATTGGCCTTTGCTGGAGTTATTTGATGCAGTCACTGCTCACCGATCATCCGTTGCTGTGCGCGCTGGCCCTGATCCTGATCGATCTGGTGTTGTGGCGCTTGATTACCGCCAGCGGCAGTAACTGGAAACTGGCAGTGCGGCTGGTGATTTTCTCGCTGTTCAGCGTGCTGCTGTTCAATGAAGGCTTGAACCCCATGGCGCCGGCGCCCTGGGCCGACAATGTGCCGTTGCACCTGGCGGCAACCGGTTTGCAGATCGGCTGGTGGTTGTATGCAGCGCGCACCCTGACGGTATTGATCGGCACCCTGATGATGCAACGGGTCGGGCACACCGGGCGTTTGTTGCAGGACCTGCTCGGCGCGGTGATTTTCCTGATCGCGGTCATCGCCGCCCTGGCGTACGTGCTTGAGTTGCCGGTCAAGGGCGTACTGGCGACGTCCGGTGCGTTGGCGATCATCGTCGGCCTGGCCCTGCAAAGCACCCTCAGCGACGTGTTCTCCGGGATCGTCCTGAACACCACCAAACCCTATCAACTGGATGACTGGATCTCCATCGATGGCATCGAAGGCCGGGTCACCGACATTGACTGGCGCGCCACGCGCCTGCAAACCGCGCAAGGCAGCATGGCGGTGATTCCCAACTCCCTGGCGGCCAAGGCCAAGATCGTCAACTTCAGCCGCCCCAGTGACATTTTCGGCGTCTCGATCAGCTTGCAAGTGAGCCCTCACGCTCGTCCGCAAAAAGTGATCGATGCACTGGAGCGGGCCATGCAGGGGTGCCGCTTTCTGTTGAGCAAACCGGCGCCGAACGTGGCGTTGAAAAGCTCCGGCAGCACCGGCGTGGAATACGAAATCAGCGGTTTCGTGGTGTCCATGGATCAGAAGCGCATGGTGCGTAATCAGTTGTTCGACCTGGCGTACCGGCATTTGCAGGCATCCGGTGTCAGCCTGTTGTCGAGCGTCGAGCCTAACGCGCCTGCTGCCTTGTCACGGCCGCGGGCGCTGCTGGACAGCTCGAGCATTTTCTCGACTCTGCGTCAGGAAGAGAAAGAAACCTTCAGCCAGAACATGACGCTACAAACCTTCCGCGCTGGCGAAATGATCCTGCCGGCGGGGGAGGTCAGCGATCACCTGTTCATCATCGAGTCCGGCGTGGTGTCGGTAGCCCTGAGCCGCGGCGGCGGCAAGTTCGAAGCCGCGCGTATGGGGCCGGGAGAGGTGATTGGCGAGGCCGGGATTCTTTCCGATGAATCGGCGCTCGCCGACTTTACGGCCAAGACCTTTTGCACGCTTTATCGCATCGAGAAGGAATACCTCAAGCCGTGCCTGGATGCGCGTCATGACATCAATGAGGCGATGAAGGCCTTGCTGGATTTCCGTATGCATACAGCTCAAACGCTGATGCAGGAGGTGCCGAAGGTGGTGGCGAAGAAGGGGTTTTTGCAGTGGTTGCGCAGCCGTAGCCTCTGATGGGTTGATTGCCTGTTCGCGAAGGCGTCGGTACCATCACTGAAGTCTTCTGGTCCATTGGCATCCTCAACTTCCCAATAATTGGCTATTTGTTCAACCTCGGGTCCGCATTAACGTAGCACCAACACCCACTGTGATTGGAGCTCGCCATGCAACCTCGTATCGATTTCTACACCGCCTCCCCAGATGCCCTCAAGGCCATGATGGCCCTGGAAACCGCTGTCTCGAAATTGCCGTTGGAAAAGTCGCTGATCGAACTGGTCAAGCTGCGCGCGTCGCAGATCAACGGTTGTGCCTTTTGCATCGACATGCACACTGCCGATGCCATCAAAGGCGGGGAAACGCCACGCCGGCTGTTCGCCGTGACAGCCTGGCGCGAGGCACCGTTCTTCACCGATCGTGAGCGCGCCGCGCTGGCCTGGACCGAGTCCTTGACTCAACTGAGCCTGACCCACGCACCGGACGAAGACTATGCGCTGCTCAGCGCCGAGTTCAGCCCCAAGGAAATGATCGACCTGACCGTGGCGATTTCCACCATCAACAGCTGGAACCGCCTGGCGGTGGGTTTCCGCAAAATGCCTCAGGCCTGATTCTTTGCAGTAGCGCCGGACTCAATGCGCATCGGCACTCGGCGCGGCCGGTGGTTGCACCTTGCGCATCAAGGGCACCATCGCCGTGGCGAGAATGAAACAGACCATGATCATCAGGAACGCGTCGCCGTAGGTTTGCGTCTGCGCTTCGCGGTAGGTCAGCAGCCACAGTTGATGCAGGCTGGCGGTGACGCCGATGTCACCGCTCTGGCCGAGGGCGGCGAAGTTGTGGCCGACCTGGGACAGCCACTGATTGAGTGCTTCGTTGGTGCTGTTGAGGTTCTCCGCCAACCGGGTGAAGTGCAGGTTGGTGCGGTCATTGAGAATCGTCGCGCACGCGGCGATGCCCATCGCGCCGCCGAGGTTACGCATCAGGTTGAACAACCCCGAGGCATGTTTCAGCCGAGCCGGTGCCAACCCGCCAAGGGTCAGGGTCACCGCCGGCGGCACCGCCAGTTGCTGCGCGATTCCGCGCAAGGCTTGCGGCAGTATCAATTCCCTGGCGCCCCAGTCGTGGGTGATCGGGCTGAAATCCCACATCGACAGGGCGAACAGCCCAAGGCCGGTCATCATGATCCAGCGCAGGTCGATGCGATTGGCCAAAAAGGCGTACAGCGGAATCGCCATAATCTGGAACACCCCGGTGGAAAAAACCGCCAGGCCAATGTCCAGCGCGCTGTAGCCGCGCACCCGGCCGAGAAACAGCGGCGTCAGGTAAATCGTCGCGAACAGGCCGATCCCGGTGACGAACGAAAAGAAACAACCGAGGGCGAAGTTGCGGTCCTTCAAGGCGCGCAGATCGACGATCGGGTTGGTCACGTGCAAGGTTCGACCAATGAAGGCCAATCCGGCCAGGCCACTGATCCACGCGGTGGTCAGAATCGTGCTGTCGCTGAACCAGTTCCAGCGTGGGCCTTCTTCGAGGGTGTATTCCAGGCAACCGAGAAACACCGCCATGAACAGCATGCTCAGGTAGTCGGCGCCCTTGAGCAGCGACAGTTCCGGCTGGTCGATTTTCACCAGCATCGGCACTGCCACCGCGACGAAAATCCCTGGCACCAGGTTGATGTAGAACAGCCAGTGCCAGGACGAAATGTCAGTGATCCAGCCGCCGATCACCGGCCCCAATGTCGGTGCCAGCGAGGCTACGGCGCCGATGGTCGCGGCGGCGATCACCCGTTGCTTGCCGCTGAAGAAAAAGAACGCGGTGGTGAACACCAGCGGAATCATCGAGCCACCGAGAAACCCTTGCAGGGCGCGGAAGGCGATCATGCTCTGGATGTTCCATGCCACGCCGCAGAGCAGGCTGGCCAAGGTGAAACCCACCGCCGAAGCGCAGAACAGCCAACGGGTCGAGAACACCCGGGACAACCAGCCCGACAGTGGAATCACGATGATTTCGGCGATCAGGTAACTGGTCTGCACCCAGGCAGTTTCGTCGGTGCCGGCCGAAAGTCCGCCGCCGATGTCACGCAGCGACGCCGAGACGATCTGGATATCCAGCAGCGCAATGAACATGCCGATGCACATCGTGGCGAAGGCGAACACCTTGGTCGCTGTCGCCATGTTGGCGGCGTTGAACGGTTGCGCGGGGGCGGCGAGGGCGCGGCTCATGGCGCGCTGGCCACGGTTGGGGTTTGAGTTTCAGGCTCGGCGCGGGTGTCCACTTCGGCCGTCACCGACAGGCCTGGACGCAGATGACCGAGTACGCCATCCGCCGGGTCGAGCAGGATCCGCACCGGCACCCGCTGGACGATTTTGGTGAAGTTGCCGGTGGCGTTTTCCGGTGGCAGCACGCTGAACTGCGAACCGCTGGCCGGCGCGAGGCTGTCCAGATGCCCGTGGAATTCACGCCCTTTGAGCACGTCGGCATGCACGATCACACGCTGGCCCGGGGTCATCCGCGCTAGCTGATCCTCCTTGAAATTGGCATCGACCCACAATCCGCTGGCCGGCACCAACGACAACAGTTGCGAACCGGCCTGGGCATAAGCGCCGACCCGCGCCCGACGATTGCCGATCACGCCATCGACGGGGGCTTTCAATTCGGTGTAGCCGACGTTCAACTGCGCCAGATCACGCTCGGCCCGCGCCTGTATCAACGCTGCGCGGGCTTGTTGTTTCTGGGTTTCGATCACGTTCAACTGGCGTTGCGCGGCGAGCAATTCGGCCTGGGCCCGGGCACTCTGCGCCTGGGCAGTCTTGAAGGTGGCGTCGACCCGTTGCGCGCTTTCCACCGAGACGGCATTGCTGCTGACCAAGCGTTTGTAGCGGGAGTTGTCGTCCCGCGAGCGCGCGGTTTCGGCGCCTGCGGCATCAATGCCGGCACGGGCCTGGCCGATCACCGCGTGTTGCAGTTGTTCGGTGGCGTCGAGGTTGGCGAGCAGCGCTTCTTCAGCGGCTACCGCGCCTTCGGCCTTGGCCAGGTTGGCGCGATAGTCACGGGCGTCGAGCCGGACCAGCACATCGCCGGCCTTGACTCTCTGGTTGTCGGTCACCAGTACCTCTTCGATATACCCCGCGACTTTCGGGCCGATCACCGTGACGTCGCCACCAATGTAGGCATCGTCGGTTTCTTCGATGAAGCGCCCGGCAGTCCACCAATGGCTCGCGTACAGTCCGATAAACACCAGGGCTGCGATGGCCGCCGTCAGCAGCACCAGCCGTTTCAGCAGGGGAGGCTTGGGTGGGTTCACTTCGACAGCAAGGTCGGGTTCAAGGCTGGGCATGCTGGTCATGGAAAAATACCTGTGAGAAACGGTGCTTTATTACGAATGTAATATGATGCAAGTAATATTTTGTGGCAATGGATTTTTGCTGCCAGTCGTCGCCTATCTAAGCCACGCGCCAGGGGTGATGCCGGTCATGTCCTTGAAGAACGCAATGAACGCGCTGTCGCTGGCAAACCCCAGTTCAAATGCGCTGTAACTGAGGTTGCGCCCGGTGGCGAGTAGTTCCATGGCGCGCATCAGCCGCCACTGTTGGCGCCATTGCTGATAGCTCATGCCGGTTTCGCGCCGGAAGATTCGACTGATCGTCCGGCTGCTGGCACCGATCTGTCTTTCCAGCACTTGGAGCTCCGGCGGTAGTTGCTCTGGCGTCGTGAGCAGTGGCGCCAGACGCTTATCCCGAGGCAGAGGCAAGAGCATCGGTTGTTGCGTGGCATCGCGTATTTCGCTCAGGCACAGGCCCAACAGGTGGACGAACTTGCCCTGTTGCCAATCGGTGTCGAAGTCGGCCCCGGCAATCGGTTCCAGCACCGCTCGCAGCAGCGGGCTGACTTCAATGATGCAAACCTGTTGTGGCAGGTCGGCGCACAACGCAGGTGTCAGGTAAATCGATCGATAGTCCACGCTCTGCTGCATCACGGCGCGGTGCGTAGTACCCGGCGGGATCCACGCAGCGCGGGACGGCGGCAACAGGCACAACTGCTGCGCCAGTGTGATGCGCGTGCAGCCATGAGGCGTGAACAACAACTGCCCGCGCGCGTGTCGATGAAGTCCGGAATCGTGATCGCCCAGGGTTGCAGCGATACCGATCACCGGGGCCGGGTAAGTGTCGGGGTCAAATTGTGCGTCGGCGTCGAGCCAGGCCATAAGTTGTCCGATTTTAACGATTATTTGTCATTATTTGGATAATACGTCAGTCACGGCTTCTTAAACTCCTCTGCAGTTTTTTCTTGAGGAGTGAAGTCGTGATCAATTCCAGAGGCCTGTTGGTGCTGGCGATCGCCTTGCTGATGTTCCCGCAAATCGCCCAAACGCTTTACAGCCCGGCGTTGGCGGATATCGGTCAGGTGTTTGCCGTCGGTCCCGAAGCGGCGGCGCAAACGCTGTCGGTGTATTTCGTGGCCTTTGCGTTCGGTGTGGTGGTGTGGGGGCGGGTGTGCGACCGTATTGGCCGTCGGCCCTCGATGCTCACCGGGCTGGCGTTGTACGCCGGCGCGTCGGTGATGGCGCTGAGTGCCAGCACCTTCGGCGCGCTACTGGTGGCTCAGGCGCTGGCTGCATTTGGCGCGGCGGTCGGCTCGGTGGTGACGCAAACCCTGCTGCGCGACCGCTTTAAGGGCGCGGAACTGGCGCAGGTGTTTTCGGTGATGGGTATCGCCCTTGCCGCGAGTCCGGCGATCGGCTTGTTCAGCGGTGCGAGTCTGGTGCAAGCCTTCGGGTATCGAGGCGTGCAGGGCTGTCTGTTGTTGCTGTCTCTCGGGTTGTTGCTGTGGTGCTTGCGCACGTTACCGGAAACCCGACCACAGCACCCGACCACGGCCAAGCTGTTCGAGACACTGTGGCGGATGCTGCAAGACCGCGATATCTGGCGTTCGACGCTATTGGTGGCGTTATTCAACGTTGCCTTGTTCAGCTACTACAGCGTTGGCCCTTTCGTATTCGAGCGCCAGGGCTTGAGTGCGCAATTGTTCGGTTATAGCGGTGCAGTCCTGGCCCTGGGCTCCGGGCTTGGCGCCTGGCTCAACAAGCGCCTGCTCCATCGAGGGGTGAGTGCCCCGCGGTTGATCCGGCTTGCAGCGTTGTCGGCATTGCTGGGTGGTATCGGCGTATGGCTGATGCAGGACAGCGGTCTGTTCGTTCTGGCGATGCTGCTGGTGGTATTGGCATTCGGTATGGCGATTCCGAACATCCTCGGCGCGGCCTTGGCCAATTACGGTGATCGGCTGGGCACTGCAGGCGCACTGTTCGGTTTGTTGTATTACCTGCTGATCGGTGGTGGGCTGATATTCGTCGCCTGGGGTCAGGCGTTGGGGGAAACCCTGATGCTGTGCGGGGTACTGGCCTTGCTGCTGACGAGGGCAAAAAGCTGATCAATTGTTTAAGAAATGTAAGCGTTGTAGGACACGTCTTGCATTTGCGTAGGAACGATCTGACTATCACTCGCATTAATGGAATGGCATTAGGCCATTTCATGATCGCAAGGATGTTGAGTGCCGTATTCGTTTCGCGCTGTTTTTCGTCGTCATCCCTCGCTCTGCACACTGTTGCCGGCCTTGCTGCTGAGCCTGAGTGCTTCCTCGCTCAAGGCCGCCGAACCCGCCGCTCCAGGCCAGGAGGCACTGCGCCAGCAGCAACAGCAACAGCGCGACTTGCAACAACTGCAACTGGAGCAGCGCCGCCGACAACTGGAGCGCGGCAGTTTCGGTGCGGCGCCGGTCACGCCTGCCGTTCCTGCCACGGTGCCGGTCGATGAGCGCTGTTGGCCCCTGAGCGGAACGCGCATTGGTGGCGTGACGCTGATCAGCAGCCAGGCACTCAACGAACGAATCAAACCGCAGCTGTCGTCGTGCATGGGCGTCAGGCAGATCAACCATCTGTTGGCGACCATCACCGGTCTGTATGTCGAGGCGGGTTACATCGCCAGTCGGCCGTACCTCAGCAGCGCGCCGGCGGCGGGGCAGTCGCTGGATATCGTGGTCGATGAAGGCTACGTCGAGTCCATCGAACTGGCCGACCAGAGCTTGCCGGTATCCCTCGGCGGTGCGTTCCCCGGGATGCTCGGCAAGCCACTGAACCTGCGGGATCTGGAGCAGGGCCTGGATCAGTTGAACCGTCTGCGCTCCGTGGACTTGACCGCGGACATCGCCCCCGGCAGCCAGCCCGGTGCTTCCCGGCTGATCCTGCGTTCGCGCACCCGCGGACAGTCGCGCTGGGCATTGGGCCTGGGCGTGGACAACCTCGGCAGCGCCAGCACCGGGCGCGATCGCGACACGTTGAACCTGAGCCTGGACAGCCCGCTGGAGCTCAACGACGCGTTCAATCTGAACGTCAGCGACACCCTCAATCAGGGCGATCGCTATAGCCGCAACGCCAGCCTGTACTACGCCATTCCCTACGGTTACTGGACTTATAGCCTGTTCGCCAGCCACGCCGAATACCGCGCGCCATTCAAACTCAGCACGCTGACCTTCCACAGCACCGGCATCACCGATCAACTGAGCCTGCGCGCCGACCGGGTGCTGTGGCGCGATCAAAGCCGTCAGTTGAGCGCCAACCTGCAATTGGCCCACAAGGACGTCGACAGTTACCTGGAAAACGTTCGCCTCGGCATCCAGAGCCCGACCCTGACCGTGGCCGAAGCCGGCCTGAACCTGTTCTGGCTCAACAGCGCGGTGTGGAACCTGGACATCAATTACGCACAGGGCCTGCGCTGGCTCGGTGCCGACGACGATGACCAGCGTCAGCTCAACAACCTGCCCAAGGCGCAGTTTCGCAAATACCGCGCCGGCCTCAGCCAGTGGCGCAACGGCCAGTTCGGCCAGCAAGCCTGGCAATGGCAGAGCCAGTTCAACGTGCAATACAGCCCCGATCCGCTGCCAGCCATCGAGCAACTGTTGGCCACCGACGATTCCGCGGTGCGTGGTTATCGGGTCAATAGTGCGTCCGGTGCCAGCGGCGCGATCTGGCGCAACACCTTGCGCCTGCCCTTACGCAGCAGCCTGGCGCTGCAAATCACTCCGCGCCTGGGCCTGGACAACGGCTGGATCAAGGCTGACCACGGTGCTCAGGGGCAACGCCTGAGCGGGGCCAGCGCCGGGATCAATTTGAGCTGGAAAAACCTGCAAGTCGACGTCGATTACCAACGCAGCCTCAACACTCCCAGCGGTTTGCAGCATGAGCCCGAGACCTGGCTGATGCGCGTGGGGTTGCAGATATGAATACCGACAAACAGCCGTCGGACCTGAGCGCTACAGCCACGGCCAATAACTCAGCGCGCAACGTGATGCCGCACTTAAATCGAGAGGTTTTTATGCCTGCACAGACATTTGCGTTCCATCTTTCCCCTCGGGGCAAACTGCGCTGGGCGATTGCCAGCCTGTTCCTGATCGCGCACCTGCCCAACGCGCTGGCGGGGGGCGTGGTGGTCGCGCCAGGTCCCGGTGGCACCGCGCAATTGCAAACCCAAGGTGGCGTGCCCATCGTCAACATCGTTGCGCCCAACGGCTCCGGCCTGTCCCATAACCAGTTTCTGGACTACAACGTCGACCGTCAGGGCCTGGTGCTCAACAACGCCTTGCAAGCCGGTCAGTCGCAACTCGCCGGGCAACTGGCGGCCAACCCGCAACTCCAGGGGCAGGCCGCGAGCGTGATCCTCAATGAAGTGATCAGCCGCAACCCGTCGGCCCTCAACGGCGCCCAGGAAATCTTCGGCCGCGCCGCCGATTACGTGTTGGCCAACCCCAACGGCATCTCGGTCAACGGTGGCAGTTTCATCAACACCCCAAACGCCAATCTGGTGGTCGGTCGCCCGGAACTGAATGACGGCAAGCTGCAAGCCCTCAGCACCCGCGATGCCACCGGCTCCTTGCAGATTCAAGGCGCAGGCCTGCAAAACCGCGAAGGTTCGATCAACCTGATCGCCCCGCGCATCGACAGCCAGGGCAGCCTCAGCGCCCGGGATCAATTGAACCTCACTATTGGCCGCAACCAGGTGGATTACGCCAGCGGCCAGGTGAAAACCGTGGACCCGGCCGGCAACACTCAGGAGCAACGCATCGACGCCAGCCTGTTTGGCGCCATGCAAGCCGGGCGCATCAACATTGTCAGCACCGCCGAAGGCGCTGGCGTGCGGGTCGGCCCGGTGCAGGTCGACGGTCGTGACGGCGTGCAGATTCGTTCCGCCGGTGACCTGAGCATCAGCGGCCAGGCGGTTCCCGACAGCCTTGATGTAACTCGCGCCAGCGTGCGCAGCAGCCAGGGCGATGTCGGTCTGCACAGTGGCAGGGACTTGACCCTGGCCGCCGCCGACGTCAGCGGCCGTGATGTCAAGGTCGAGGCCAAGCGCAACCTGACCTTGACCACCGTCGAGAGCCGCAAGCTTCAAGAGAAGCGCGAAAACTGGAGCAACAGCACCATCGGCATCACCTGGGAAACCTACGACAGGACCCAGACCGACAGCGATTCGCGTCAACACGGCAGCCAGATTGTCGCCCGCCGTGACGCGCAATTGTCGTCCGGTGGCGACACCGAACTCAAAGCGGCCAAGGTCGATGCCGCCAACATCCTCAACGTCCAGAGCGGCGGCGATCTGCGCCTGACAGCCGCCACCGAAAGCCATACCCAAACCGATCAGGGCAACCACCGCAAACACTTGTGGAAGGCCAACTGGGACACCAGCAGCGAAGATCAGCGCAGCATTACCAGCCAGTTAAAGGGCGGCAACATCGCCCTGGCCACTGCGGCGTTGTTACGTGCCGAGGGCGCGGAGTTGAGCAGTAAGGGGGATATCCAGCTCGCCGGCAAACGGGTAGAAATCACCAGCGCCAGCCGCACCCGGCGCAACAGCGACAATCGCTATTCCGGTGATTTGGTGGGAGGTGGTTTCTTCGGCAAGACCGGCGATGGGGATCAGGGCAAAACCCTGAACCAGGGCAGCAAGGTCAACGCCGGCGGCAAACTGATCGTCAAGGCAGACGACGTGCGCATCAGCGGTAGCCAGGTGCGCGGTGGTAGCGAGGCCAGTGTGATCAGCGACAAAGGCTCGCTGATAATCGATGGCGTGCAGGACACTTCACATGCCAACCGCCACGACAAGGACAGCACGTTTTTCGGCATCACCAAGGATGAATCCCGTCAAAACAGCAAGGACAGCACCACGGTGCGCAGCGAGCTGACGTCCGACAGCAACCTCAAGCTCAAGAGCGCCAAAGACCTCGACGTGGCCGGCGCCACGGTCAAGGCCAACGGCACCCTCGGCGCCGAGGCGGCGGGCGATATCAACGTGCATTCCGCGCAAAACACCCACGAGTCCGGCAACACCACCGAGACCCGTGGCTTCGACGCCTATGCCAAGGAAAACGCACCGGGCGCCGGCCAGTACCGCGCCGGTGTGCATTATGAAGGCAAGCAACAAACCACGAGCAGCAATGATGTGAGCCAGCAGGGCGCCAGCCTCAGCGGCGCTAACGTGCAACTGGCCGCGGGCGGTGAGCTGACCCTTAAAGGTGCCGACGTCAAAGCCACCCACGGCGACGCGACCCTGAGCGGTAAAAACGTGTCGCTAACGGCCGAGCAGGACAGCCACAGCACCTCGACGGACAAGAGCAGCACCAGCGGCGGTTTCTACTACACCGGCGGCCTCGATCGCGCCGGCAGCGGCGTCGATTTCGCCCGCGGCACCTCCCAGGACACCACGAACAAAACCACCGCACAAACCACCCGCGTGCAGAGCAGCGGCAACCTGAACATCAACACCGGCAAACTCACCACGGAAGGTGCGCGTCTTGATGCTGGCAAAGGTCTGACTGTCGCTGCGGGCGAGGTCGAGAATCGGGCTGCGAGCAACACCGACAGCAGCACTCATAAAGACATCAACTGGTCGGCGGACATCGGTGCCAACGTCGAGTACAAGGACATCGCCCGACCGATCGCAACAGCGGTCAAAGGCGTGCTGGACGGCAAGGTGCCGGACAAGGACGCACTCGCCAACCTCGGCCGGCCGAATGTCGGTATCGACGTGGCGATCGGTCATCAGAACGCCAGCCACACCGAGCAAAACAGCCACGCCGTGGTCAGCCAGTTCAAGGGCGGCACGGTGGGCGTGAACGTCGCCGGCACGTTGCAGGATCGGGGCACTCAATACCAGGCGAGCGCGGGCACGGTGAGCATCAGTGCCGACAATCTGGTGGCCAGCGCTGCAAGTAATACCCATAGCAGCACCGACCAGGCGCTGGACGCCAAGGCTGACGTGCGGGTCTACACCAAAACCGGTGAGGACGTGAATGTCAGCGGCAGCGGAGCGGGCGGCAGCAGCCACACGCGCAAAGACAGTTCCACCGGGGTGGTCGCTGGCTATGCCGGCAGCCAGGGCGTGAACATCAACCTGCGTAATGACGGCCAGTTTGAGGGCAGCCAGTTCAATGGCGGGCAGGGCGGTGTTTCGATCAAGACCGGTGGTGAACTGGCGTTGAATCAGGCCAACGACCACCAGAGCAGCGAAACCTCCAGCCTGCGTGGTAATGGCTCGTTGAATGTTGGCACGGCGCCAGGCACCAACGGCACGAATGTTGATCTTGGCGCCGGTTTCCAACTCGACCATACAGGCAATCAGACTCAGGACAGCCAGGCCCGTGTGGCAAGTATCGAGGGCAAAGGCCCGGTGCAGTTGAGCAGCGGCGGCGACCAGATCCTGCGAGGGACGACAGTCGACACCCGTGGCACCATCGACCTGAAGGCCGACGGCAAACTCGACCTGCAAGCGGCCACCGACACCCATCGCGCCACCGGCAGCAATCTCGGTGGCGGTTTGAAGGTGGGTGGCAGCAAAACCAGCACCGAGAAAAGCAGCGATCAGGGCGGCAACCTGAGTGCCAACTTCAACATCGGTCGGGTCAATGAAAGCGGCCAGGCCCTCACCGGTGGCCAGCTCAACAGCCAGGACAAGATTCAACTCAGCGGCGATTCAATCCACCTGCAAGGCACCCAGGTCAGCGCCCCGAGTATCAGCCTCGATGCGCAGAGCGGCGGGATCTATCAAGAGTCCGCCCAGTCCACGCAGAACCGTACTAATTGGAATGTGGCACTGAATGCCGGCGGTAATCTGAGCAACAGCACACCGACGGTCACCAACGAAAAAGACGTCGCCAAGAGTGATCATGGCTTCAATGCCGGGGCCAAGGTGGGCGTGGATTACCTGCAAGGCACGACTCAGCAAAACAGCCAGATCAAGGCTGACAGTGTGGTGTTGAACAGCACTGGCGATGCGCATTTGGTGGGGGCGCGGATCGATGCAACGACAGTCAGCGGCAAGGTCGGTGGCGACCTGACCGTGGAAAGTCGCCAGGACAGCCAGACCAGCACCAAGGTCGATGTTGACCTCGGTTTGACCGGCAAGAAAGCAGCGCCCGCTGACAAGGACAAAGTGGCCGACAACACTAAACCGGGCGGGACGGATTACAAGCCGACCCTGAAACTGGATGCCGGTTATGCCCATACAGACAGCGTCGGCCAAGCCTCTGGAATCAGCGGCACACAAGGCGTGAATCTCAAGGTGGATGGGCCAACGCAATTGACCGGCGCGCGGATCGCTTCATCTGAAGGTCGCGTGGATTTAGCGGGCTCCAAGGTCAGCACCACCGACCTGCGTAACCGCGATTACGGGGTCAACGCAGGGCTCGACCTGCCAGAAAAACCGCAAGCCGAGGGCAGTAAACCCGACGTTTCCGCCGCCGGGGAGCACAGCGTCAAACTCGGGCCCATAACCCTCGGCGGTCATTACGACAGCCAATCGTTACAAGCCGGGATCGACAAGAAAAACATCTAAACACAGGCATCCCTTTGCTCGCGAGGAGGGCATATCAGTCAACATTTAATGTTGCTGACACACCCTCTTCGTGAGCAAGTCCACACATTTGAACTTCATGGACAGGGACTCTTATGAGGAATAAGTCTAATTAACCTGTTATTTCTGACAGTAGTCACTTTGAGAGTTCTGGTTCTAAATCGAATAACCCAGTGGATGGCTGGTTGAACTCTGCAGGGGGAATACTTATGACGAACTTTGGAGATAACATATGAGCAACATCACTTTTCCCGATGCATTTAATGGATCCATAATTTGTAGATCCAATCCAATAAATGGGATACGCGTCAAACTCGAACCGTTGACCGGCGTACAAATTGGGGCGGTGCTTAAGCTTTCATGGCTGGGGTTCAGCGACGATGCGGGTACGTCCCCCATCCCGGACACGGAGACATCACTGAATCATTTTGTGACGAAAAGTGATATCGCTGACGGTGTGGAAAAGACCATTGGTGACTATTTTCAGCATATCAAGCCCATTAGAAATGGTTCGGCTCGTGCTTCGTATACCATTAATGGTGGCTCACCCACGTTTGCTGATATTCGGGTTCGTTTGGTGAATGCTGTGGGCGAGACTTGTGATGAAATTGGCGGCCAGAGGTAAATCAGGACGTCTACAGGGAAAATGCTCCGCATCGAAAGGTATGGAGCATTTTTTGTGATCGGGAAGCAGCTTCTGCCACGCACTTGTCGGATCACTGCAATGGCTGATTTGGGGCCGCTTTGCCACCCAACAGGGGCAAGCCACTTCGACAGTTCTTGCCTCTAATTGCCCATTTCCCGAGGGCTGCGGATCAATCCTCCGGGAGGCCTGAGTACGATAGCTTGTAGAGGGACACCGGTAGTGGAATCCATTGCTTATGTTTAATAGGAAGCATTACTATTCACGCCTCCTCCCCACAGCACACCGCAATGACCCCCAAGCTGCCCCGCAGACCCGGCTTTTTCGAGCATTACGAAGAGTTGATCGGCACCTGGACCCGTCGCCTGAGAAATCGTCAGCAGGCCGAGGACCTGGCCCATGACACCTTCGTGCGGGTGCTCGAGTCCGATTCGGCGGCGGTGCAGCAACCTCGGGCGTATTTGCACCAGACCGCGCGCAACATCGCGGTGGACGGTTATCGGCGTGAGGATCGGCGGGGCGCCATGGAGTCGGAAGCGATCGATCACAGTGTGTCGTCGTCCGGCGACCCGGAGCATTTCATGCACGCGATCCAGTTGGCCGATTCCATCGAGCGGGCGCTCACCGAGTTGCCGCTCAACTGCCGCAAGGTGTTCGTCTGGCAGAAGATCGAAGGCCTGACCCAGGCCGAAATCGCCGAACGCCTGGGGCTGTCCAGGAACATGGTGGAAAAGTATATGATCCGCACCCTGCGGCATCTGCGTGATCGTCTGGACGGGTTACAACCATGATTGTGCGTGGTCCCGAACAGATCGCCGGCTTCTCATCCCCAGCCAAACAGGACTTTCCATGATGGATACTCGTGATTGTGCGTGCGGGCAAACAACGGTTCGCGACGACGCGGCGCGGTGGTTTGTGCGTTTGCAGGAACCTGCCGTCAGCGCCCAAGAGCAGCGCCTCTTCGAGATCTGGCTGGACGAACACCCTCAGCATCGCAACGAATATCAGATACTCCAGAACCTGTGGGTGGCGGCCGATCGGCTGCCGGCCAAGCGTCTGCACGCCTTGTGTGAAACCCCGGCGGCGCGCAGTAAGCGTCGTCCGCTGGTGCGTTACGCGGTGGCCGCCAGCGTGTTGGCGGTGGCGCTCGGCCTGGGGTTGTTCAGTGGTTTGAACCATCCAGCGGCCTACACAGCGGAATATTCCACAGCCCTTGGCGAGCGTCGGCATGTGGCGTTGCCGGACGGTTCGGTGATTGATCTGAACAGCCGCAGCCGGGTGCAGGTGCGCTATGAAAGGGATCGTCGCGGCATCGAGTTGACGCAAGGCGAGGCGATGTTCAGCGTCGAGCACGACAGCAGTCGCCCATTCGTGGTCGAGGCGGGCAGCGGCAAGGTCACGGTCACCGGCACCCGGTTCGACGTGCGCCGCGACAGCGCCGAAACCCGGGTTGCGGTGGAGCAGGGCACGGTCAAGGTTCAAGGGGACGGCGACGATTTCGTCAGCCTCACCGCCGGCCTTGGTACTCGCATCAATGCCCAGGGCAAAGTGGCCGCTGCCTATGCGGTCAACCCTGCAGAACTGACCGCATGGCGCAGCGGCAAACTGGTGTTCAACAACGCCAGTCTCAGCGAAGTGGCCGAGGAAGTGTCGCGTTATCGGGAAAAACCGCTGTCGGTTGGCAATGCCAAAGTGGGCAATCTGCGCCTGACCAGCGTGTTCAAATCCGACAACACCGATGCGCTGCTCAAGGCCTTGCCGAGCTTTTTGCCGGTGGCCATCCGCACCCTCGATGACGGCAGCCAGGAAATAATTTCACGATAGATTCAGGTTTTTTTCGAGTTCTTCGTCTTCTTGTCCAACTGCAACTGGTTTGCATTAACAGACGCACACTCTTGCGATCCACAGGACAACGTTCGACGTGAAGAAAACCACCGCTAAAAACAACAAAACATCCTGGCTGCCCTTGGCTCTGGCCCTGGCGGTCAGCTCGGCGCTGCCCCAGGCGTTCGCCGCCGATGCCATTCATATTCAGGCGCAGCCACTGGGCCAGGCTTTGAGTCAGCTGGGCCAGCAAACCTCGCTGCAGGTTTTTTTCAGCCCGGAACTGGTGGCGGGCAAACAGGCCCCGGCCGTCGATGGCAACCTCTCGCCGGAACAGGCCCTGCGCCAATTGCTGCAAGGCAGCGGTCTGCAATACCAGATCGATGAAGGTTCGGTCACGCTGATGCCGGCGCCGACTTCCGCTGCAAATGGCCCGCTGGAACTGGGTGTGACCGACATCAAGGTTGTTGGTGACTGGCTCGGCGATGCCAATGCCGCCGTGGTGCAAAACCATCCCGGCGCGCGCACGGTGGTCCGCCGCGAAGCCATGGTCGAGCAGGGTGCGATGAACGTTGGCGACGTGTTGAAACGTATTCCCGGCGTGCAAGTGCAGGACGCCAACGGCACCGGCGGCAGCGACATTTCCCTGAACGTCGGCGTGCGCGGCCTGACCTCGCGCCTGTCGCCACGCTCCACCGTGCTGATCGACGGCGTGCCGGCCGCCTTCGCCCCTTATGGCCAACCACAGCTGTCCATGGCGCCGATTTCCTCCGGCAACCTCGACAGCATCGACGTGGTGCGCGGCGCCGGTTCCGTGCGTTATGGGCCACAGAACGTCGGTGGCGTGATCAACTTCGTCACCCGCGCGATCCCGGAGAAAGCCACCGGTGAAATCGGCACCACCCTGGAAACCACCCAGCGCGGTGGCTGGAAACACATCGACACCGCGTTTCTCGGCGGCACCGCCGATAACGGTATGGGCGTGGCGCTGTTGTATTCGGGGGTGAACGGCAACGGTTATCGCAAAAGCAACAACGGCAACGACATCGACGATGTGATCCTCAAGACCCACTGGGCGCCCACCGATCAGGACGATTTCAGCCTCAATTTCCATTACTACGACGCCAGCGCCGACATGCCCGGCGGCCTGACGCAGAAGCAGTACGACGCCGATCCGTTCCAGTCCGACCGCGACCATGACAGCTTCAGCGGCCGTCGCAAGGACGTGTCGTTCAAGTGGGCGCGGCAGATCGACGACCGCACCCAGGCCGAAGTGCTGACCTACTATTCCGACAGCTTCCGTGGCAGCACCATCGCCGCGCGCGACCAGAAAACCCTCAGCTCTTATCCACGCACTTACTACACCTTCGGCATCGAACCGCGAGTGTCCCATGTGTTCGACCTGGGCCCGACCACGCAGGAAGCCAGCGTCGGTTATCGCTACCTGAAAGAAGGCATGCACGAAGAGTCGAGCCGTCTGGCGCTGGTGAATAATCAGCCGGTGGTCACCAAGACCTCCGATGGCCATGTGTTCCAGGACCGCACCGGCGGCACCGAAGCCCACGCCGTTTACATCGATGACAAGATCGATGTCGGCAACTGGACCGTGACCCCCGGCATCCGTTTTGAAAGCATCAGCACCGAATGGCACGACAGGCCGGTGCTCGACACCGCCGGCAAACCCGTGCAGGAAAAACGCCGCAGCATCGACAGCAACGAACCGCTGCCAGCCCTGAGCGTGATGTATCACCTGTCCGATGCCTGGAAGTTGTTCGCCAACTACGAAACCTCGTTCGGCAGCCTGCAATATTTCCAGCTCGGCCAGGGTGGTTCGGGCGACAACACCGCCAACGGCTTGAGCCCGGAAAAGGCCAAGACCTACGAGATAGGTACGCGCTACAACGATGACGTGTGGGGCGGGGAAGTGACGCTGTTCTACATCGACTTCGATGACGAACTGCAATACATCAGCAACGACGTGGGCTGGACCAACCTTGGCGCCACCAAGCACCAGGGCCTTGAGGCGTCGGTGCATTACGACATGTCGGCGCTCAACCCGATGCTCGACGGCCTGACCGCCAACGCCGGTTTCACCTACACCCGTGCCACGTATGAAGGCGAGATCCCGGGCTTCAAGGGCCGCGACCTGCCGTTCTACTCGCGTCAGGTGGCCACCGCCGGGCTGCGTTATGACATCAACCGCTGGACCTACAACCTCGATGCCTTTGCCCAGTCCAAACAGCGTTCGCCGGGGACCGGTGTAAATGCCGATGGCAGCTTCAGCGGCAACTACATCACCGAAGGTTCCGCAGACGGGCAGTACGGTGACATTCCGGGTTATGTGACCTGGAACGTGCGCGGTGGTTATGACTTCGGTTCGCAATTGTCGAACCTGAAAGTCGGCGCCGGGGTGAAAAACATCTTCGACAAGCAGTACTTCACCCGTTCCAGCGACAACAACTCGGGGATGTACGTCGGCGCGCCACGCACGTTCTTTGTGCAGGCCAGCGTCGGTTTTTAACGACTGAAGATCAAAAGATCGCAGCCTTCGGCAGCTCCTACAGGGGAAACGCATATCCCGTGCAGGCGCTGCCGCAGGCTGCGATCTTTTCGCTTTAAACTTTCAACACCTTCCCGCCGATGGCCACGGCCACCAGCAACACCGCCATCAACCCAAAGGCAAAACTCAAATTGCTGCCATGGGCGATAAAGCCGATCACCGCAGGTCCGGCGAGAATCCCGGCATAGCCCAACGTGGTAATGGCCGGCACGGCGATGCTTTCCGGCATGTCGGTCTGTTTGCCGACGGCGGTGTACAGCACCGGCACAATGTTCGAGCAACCAGCCCCCAGCAACGCATAACCCACCAGCGCCGTCTCCCAGGCCGGTGCGAACGTCGCCAGCGCCAGGCCCGTCGAGGCCGTCAGCCCACCGAACACAATCACTCGCGTATAACCAAGACGCCGAACAATCCTGTCGCCGGTCAAGCGCCCGAGCGTCATGGTCAGCGCAAATGCCGCATAACCCAACCCGGCATACGCGGTGTCGATCCCGCGCTCCTGCGCCAGGAACACCGCGCTCCAGTCGAGTGCTGCGCCTTCGGCCAGGAATACGATGAAGCACATCCCGCCAATAAACAGCACGATGCCATGGGGCACGGCAAATGCCGGGCCGGAGCTTTCACTGCCGTAAGGCAACAGGTGCGGCGCGGCTTTAAGCAATGCCAGCACTAGAATTACGATCACTACCAACATCGCCCCCAGCGGCGAAAAGCCCAAACCGAGCAGGGCGCTGACCCCCGCCGCGCCGACGATCCCGCCGAGGCTGAACAGCCCATGAAAACCCGACATCATGGTCTTGCCGCTGGCCCGCTCGACGATCACCGCTTGCAGGTTCACCGTCGAATCCACCGTGCCCAGGCCCGCGCCGAACATGAACAACGCCGCGATCAACGCCGGAATCGAAGACACCGTCGCCAACAGCGGCAGTGCCGCGCAGATCAACAAGGTGCCGCCGCTCAACACCCGGCGGCAGCCGAAGCGCGTCGCCAGAATCCCGGCCATGGGCATCGCCAGAATCGAGCCCCCGCCCAGACACAACAGCAACAGCCCGAGGGTGCCTTCATCCAGCCCGGCCCGAGCCTTGGCATAAGGCACCAGCGGCGCCCAGGCCGCGATGCCGAACCCGGCGATGAAAAAGGCGATGCGCGTGGACATCTGTTCCAGGCGTCCGGGGACGAAGGCGGCTTGGGTGTTGAGGCTGGTCATATCGATCCTTGGCAAAAAACGTCGCGTCCCCAAAGGACAGTGAACAACCGCAAAGGGTTCGATCACCACGTTCGGGTGGGGGCAGCGGTCAGGCAGGGTGACATCCTTGCACAGCCAGCCGCTGTTTCGCGATATTGTCGACGGATCAATTGTTCATAGGGGGGGGCACCATGAGGCGGATGTACGATGCTCGAGGCAATATCTACGCTGTGGTGGCGCCTGACGCCCTGCGCCGCAGCGGTATCGATCTGCCTGACCACGCCAGTCAGGCTGCGCAAACCCGTGAGACCTGGGCCGTGTCAGCCATCGAGGCATTCTGCGGCTGGGCTCCGGGGACACAACCGCCCGGCAGTAAGTCGCATCGTTGCGATGGCTTGCTGGTGGGGCCGTTTCAATCGTCGCCACCCTATGACCTGTTGATCGTCAACACCGATGGCACCCTGGCCGAGCGCAGCGGCAATGGCCTGACGATTTTTTCCCAGGCCCTGAGTGAACAAGGGCTGATGCCAAGGGAGGAGGCTTGCCTGCTCAGGGTTCATCACGACAAGAGCGATGCGCTCTCGCCGGTGGTGACTTCGGTGAAACCCGCCGAAATCGATGGCGTGCAAGGGTTCTGGCTGGACTTGGGGCAGCCCTCGTTCGGGCCTGACGCGGTGGGTGCGCAAGGGGTTGAACCGGTGATGTTGAACGGGCGTGATGTCAGCCATGTGCGGCCATTGTCGGCGCTCGACCCTGCATGGAACCGCAGCCAGTTCGTGCGCATCGGTAATCCCCATTGTGTGACGTTAGTGGCAGGCGCCGATGCGTTGCCGAGCAATGCGCAGATGCGTGAGCCGGAATTGTCCAGAGGATTGACCCGCATCGCTTACGCCACGCCGACCGGGGCAGGGCAGCCGTGTGTGGCCGGGGTGAACCTACAATGGGCGATGCTTGAATCCGAAGGGCGAATCGTTGCGCGGGTGTTCGAGCGTGGCGAAGGGCCGACCGAATCGTCGGGCACCAGCGCCAGTGCGGTGGCGTGCGCGGCGTGGCGAGTGGGGTGGGTGGCGGCCGGGGAAGTGAAGGTGGTCATGCCCGGCGGCACGGCACCGATTTTGCTGGAGGAACGGGAGGGCGAATTGAGTCGAGTCAGGTTGTTTGGTACGGCGCGGTTGATGCGGTGAGTTTTAGATTGCCATCGCGAGCAGGCTCGCGATGGCGTCATCACATTCAACGCTGTTTTCAGCTCAGGCCATGAACTCCACCACCGGCATCTGCCGCTTCATCAACACCTTGCCCCCGCGAATCGAATACAGCGGCAGACCCTGGCTGCGGATCACCTCGTAATCGCTGTCCGCCGACAGAATCAGCAGATTCGCCGGCCGGCCCCGTTCCAGACCATAGCGATCGCCCAGGTTCATCGCCTTGGCACTGTTGTCCGTGACCAGGTCCAGCGCACTCTGCAAATTGCGATAACCGAGCATGTGGCAGATGTGCAAACCGGCCTCGAGCACCCGCAGGATGTTGCCATTGCCCAGCGGATACCACGGGTCGACGATCGAGTCCTGACCGAAACACACGTTCATCCCCGCTTCGAGCAACTCATTCACCCGGGTCACGCCACGGCGTTTCGGGAAGTTGTCGAAGCGGCCTTGCAGGTGAATGCTTTCGGTGGGGCAGGAGACAAAACTGATCCCCGAATGCCCGAGCAAGCGAAACAGTTTCGCGCAGTAAGCGTTGTCGTAGGAGCCCATCGCCGTGGTGTGGCTGGCGGTGACGCGCGAACCCATGTCGCGGCTGCGGGCCTCTTCGGCCAGTACCTCAAGGAAGCGTGAGTGCGGGTCGTCGGTTTCGTCGCAATGCACGTCCACCAGACAGCCCGTGCGTTCGGCCAGGTCCATCAGGAACTTCACCGAGCTCACGCCCTGGTCCCGGGTGTATTCGAAATGCGGAATGCCCCCGACCACATCGGCGCCCAGGCGGATCGCTTCCTCCATCAGCTCGCGCCCGTTGCGGTACGACTCGATGCCTTCCTGGGGGAATGCGACGATTTGCAGGTCGATCAGGTGGCGGCTTTCCTCGCGGACTTCGAGCATCGCCTTGAGCGCGGTCAGCTCCGGGTCGGTGACATCGACGTGGGTGCGCACGTGCTGAATGCCGTGGGCAGCGAGGGTCTGGATGGTTTTTTTGGCGCGGGTCTTGGTGTCTTCCTGAGTGATGGTGGCCTTGCGCTCGCCCCAGCACTCGATGCCTTCGAACAGCGTGCCGCTCATGTTCCAGCGCGGTTCGCCGGCAGTCAGGGTGGCGTCGAGGTGAATGTGCGGTTCGACGAAGGGCGGCACCACCAGATTACCGCCGGCATCCAGGTCATCCGGCCCCAGTGACGGGGCTTCGGTTTGCCGGGCGATGCTGTGAATCAGGCCGTTTTCCAGGTGCAACTCATGCAGGCCTTCTTGGTTGCGCAGGCGGGCGTTGATGATGTGCATCAGGCGAGTCCTTTTAGAGATCTTGTAGTGGCGCTTCGGCGGTACGGGCACCCAGTACGCCGGTCAATAACACATACGTTAGCGCGGCAGTGGCAATCCCTACCAGCGGCGCGACCCACGGGGAGCTGAATGCCGCGACGGTGCCGACCGCATAAGCACTCAGGCCAGGCCAGTTGAACGCCGGCAACCGAGCATCGGCCAAGCGTGGGTACTGCCCCCGATAACGGAAGAAAAAGTCGGCCATGATCACCCCGCCAATCGGCGGAATCACCGTGCCCAGCAGAATCAGGTAAGGCACCAGCATGTCGTACATGCCCAGCAGCGCCAGCAGCGTGCCGATCACCGCGCCGGCCAGGGTCACGGTTTTGCGCCGGCCCGTGCGCAACAGGTTGCAGCCGGCGACGGCGAAGTTGTAGATGGTGTTGTCCTGAGTGCTCCAGATGTTGAGCAGCAACATCGCCATCGCGGCCATGGCGAAGCCTTGCAGCAACAGCACTTCGACCACGTCCGGTTGCTGGTAGACGATGGCGCCGTAGGCACCGATCAACACCATCAGGCCGTTGCCGATGAAAAAACCGATCAGGCTTGCCAGCACCGCGACCCGCGCCGAACGAGAGAAGCGTGTCCAGTTGGTCGCCTGGGTCGCGCCACTGACGAAGGTGCCGAACACCAGGGTAATCGCGGTCGACCAGTCCAGTGTTCCCGTCGGCACCACCGCGAGCAAACCCTCGAGCCCGCCGACCTTCACCGTCGCGACCCACATCGACAACATCAGCAGCAACATCATGGCGGGTACGGCGATATACGACAGAATTTCCAGCCCGCGATAGCCGATGTACGCCGTGGCGCAAAAGCCCATCCCGAACAACACCATCAGCCCCAGAACGGTGCTCTCGCTCAGTTCGAAATATTTGCCGAGTACGACGGCTGCGGTCGCGGTGCCCCAGGCGTACCAGCCAATCTGGGTGAAGCCGAGGATCAGGTCGCTGAGCTTGCTGCCCACTTCGCCGAAGCAGAAACGGCCCATCAGCACCGAGTTAAGGCCGCTTTTGAAGGCGATGTAGCCAAGCCCGGCGGCGTAAATCCCCAGCAGCAGATTACCGACGATGATCACCGTCAGCATCTCGCTGAAACTGAACGCCACCCCCAGCTTGCCGCCGGCAAACATGGTCGCCGTGAAGAAGGTAAAACCCAGCAGCACCATGGCGGTGGAGGCAAGCCCCTTGCGGGCATGCATCGGGACTTCGCTGAGAGGGTAATCGTTGCCCGGATCGTTCTGCGTCATGTGGCATTCCTTGCTGGATGGGGGACGCGAGGGTGTTGCAGTGCTCGTGCCAATGGCGCGAGGGTGTTGTTATTTATAGCCGAGCAGGCGGATTTGGCCCGAAGCGGGGCACGAAAGCAGTGCACTTGAAGGAACACAGCTCCCACAATGGGTTCGGTTTTTTCAGGGGGATTCGTGTTGCGGTAGAAATCGTAATATCGCCGCCATGATCGCCTCCGGCGCGTCCTCCTGAACCAGATGCCCGGCATTCGCAACGGGATGAAACTGCGACCCCGCTATCATCTGATGCAACGCCCGCCCGCGCTCAATGGGAATCCACTGATCGTCTTCCCCCCAGAGAATCTGCACCGGGCAGCGAACTGTCGGGTACAGCGCTTCGATCTCGCGGGTATAGCGTTCATCCATCTGCGCGATCTGCCGATAGAACGCCGCTTGCCCCGAGTCCCCCAGCCAAGGCTGCACGTAAGGCGCCAGTTCCTGCTCGGGAATCTCACGCTTGATCGCCCCACGAATGTAAGCCGGTACGATTGCCTGTTGAATGTAATCGGGCAGGCCGCTGAACGCCGCTTCATGCTGACGCACATGCTGCACGAACGGCGAACCCCAGGGCGACAGCGCCACCGGGTCGATCAGCGTCAGGCTGCGGTAATCCTTGCCATTGAGCAGGTGTGCGCGCAACACGGTGGCGCCGCCGAAATCGTGGGCTACCACGTCTGGCCGTTCCAGGCCCCAGTGCTCCAGCAATTGCGCCAACAGTTGGTTTTGCACGCCCAGCGATACATCGTCGTCCGGCTGTGCGGATTGCCCGTAACCCAGCAAATCGAAGTAATACACCCGGTGCGTGGTGATGAAGTGCGGCGCGATCCGGTGCCACACATAAGAAGAGAAGGGCGTGCCATGCACGAACACCAGCGGCGGGCCGTCGCCACGTACGGCATAGCGAACGGAGTGCCCGTTGAAGCGAAAGGTCTGAGCCAGCGGCCAGTCAGTCATGGGTGCGTCCTCTTGGCGTGTGCGAGCCAAAAAGCATAGGCATAAAAAAACAGCCATTGAAGGCTGTTTCTCTATTCACTGACGAAACGCATTTCCCCTTTGTGGGGATTTGGGTTGTGCTTCAGGGCTGTTTACTCGCCGCGATAGATGCAACCGCTGGTGCAGGTCTCGTGGATGCGGATCGCGCTGAGTTCCGGTAACAACGGCTTCAACTCATTCCAGATCCATTTGGCCAGCACTTCGCTGGTCGGGTTTTCCAGGCCGGGAATGTCGTTCAGGTAGTTGTGGTCCAGGCGCTCGTAGAGCGGCTTGAAGATCTCCTTGATTTCCGAGAAATCGCGGATCCAGCCGGTGTGCGGATCGAGGTCGCCGCTCAGGTGAATCGCCACTTTGAATGAATGACCGTGCAGGCGGCCGCACTTGTGGCCGTCCGGTACGTGGGGCAGGCGATGGGCGGATTCGAAGGTAAATTCTTTGAAGATTTCCACAGTGATGTTCAGCTCTTTCAGGTGGCGATCGCCGCGGCGATGTGGGCAGGTGGCGAGTTTACCAGAGCTCTGGGCAAAACACTGACTAAAGGGTCAGCAAGCGCTCGCCGAGGCGACCGTTGGTGGTCAGTTCGAGGAACTCATCGCCCAGGCGACGGCTTTCATCCATCGTTGCGCGCCAGTACTTCTGCCGGCTCGGGGCATCGCCCATGAAGCGCTTGAAGTCGTTGCGGTCCGGCAGTTTGCCGTAGGGCAGGCGTGCCAGGTATTCCTTCGACGGCGCCAGCAGCAGAACATCCTGCAAGCGTTCGGGGCAGGCGCGGCGCCACGGCAGGGTCTTGTCGAACCAGCCGGGGATCACCCGGTCGGTGAAGTGCGGATACAGCACGATGTCGTTGCCGCTGTAGGGCAGGTCGAGGTGATAGTCCAGCAGACCACCATCGCGGAATGTCCCTGCGCCGGCACCCGGCAAGTCGCGCACGCCTTGCATGACCATCGGGATCGAACCCGAGGCGAGCAGGGCCTGGCGCAGGTTGCCGGCATTCAGCGCAACGAAGCGCGACGGGAAGTCATTCAGCGCGTTGACCGGTGGTGCCAGGCGCGGGTCGTGGATGATCAGCCGCTCGAAATGCCGCGATAGCCGTGCGCGACCGCGCAGGTTGTCGGCGATCACTGACGACAGGCCCAGCCCCAAACGGCCGCGATGATCGTCCGCCAACAGGCCGTGGCTTTTGACCACCATGATGTTCAGGCGGTAGTGGGCGTTATCCAGAATCGAGGCATCGCGGCCGTCGAGCAAGTCATCGAGCATGCGCCGGGAGCTCTGGCTGATCTGCGCCATGGTCACGCCCTTGGCGAAGTTCTGCTCGGTGTACAGCTGACCGAGGCGGCGGATGCCTTCGGCGGCATCCGGCAGGCAGGCGCTGGCGAACCGCCAGGAACCCACCGAGGCGCCGATCAGCGAACGCTCCCGGGGCGCCGCCGGCAGCCATTCGCCGAACAGCGCCAGGTCCAGACCCTGAATCCCCAGCGCTTTCGGGCCACCGGCGGCGCCCGGCAACGTGCCCACATCGGCAGCGCTCAAGCCGTTGGCACGGATGCGCGCCAGAGCACGCGGGCCGGCCTTGAGGGTCAGGGAAGGGAACTTGATGTGGATAGCGGTCATACCGGTCTCGATGTCTGGCAGCGGGGGATTATAAGCACCTCTCGTCATACGCCGCACCGCTGGCTCCTACAGGAATGGCGTGGTGCCATTCCCAATGATGGCAATTCAGTTTCAATTAAGTTCGAATCGCTAAGGTCGCTTCGTAGCAACACATAAGAAAATACGGAACCACTCCATGAAAATCCTGACTGCCCTGTTCACCGCGTTCCTCATCAGCCTGACCATCAGTACCGCCCATGCCCGCAACCTGGGGCCCGACGAAGCCCTGAGACTGCGCGACGCTGGTACCATTGTGCCTTTCGAGCAGCTCAACGCCACCGCTCTGGCCAAACACCCCGGCTCGACCGTCACCGGAACCGAGCTCGAAGAAGAGTACGGCAAGTACAAATACCAGGTGGAACTGCGTGACCCGCAGGGCATTGAGTGGGACCTGGAACTGGATGCGGTCAGCGGGCAGGTCCTCAAGGATCATCAGGATACGTAATGAAGGCGTTTTTTTTGAATCGGCGCGCCAGCAGCCGCATGGCGCTGGTGCTTCTGGCTTTTTGCTCGGTGGCCGTGGCCCGCGACCTGGATCAGGACGAGGCCCTGCACCTGCGCCAACAAGGTGTGATCCTGCCGCTGGGGCAACTGTTGCAGCAAGCGCTGGACCGCTATCCGGGAGCCAGGCTGCTGGAAGCCGAGCTTGAAGAAAAACACAACGTCTATGTTTATGAGGTCGAGCTGCTGACCGCCGAAGGCGTGGTGCGCGAACTGGACCTCGACGCCACCACCGGCGACTTACTGAAAGACAAGGAAGATTGACCGATGCGTTTGCTCCTGGTGGAAGACCACGTGCCGCTGGCCGACGAATTGATGGCCGGCCTCAACCGGCAGGGTTATGCCGTGGACTGGCTGGCCGACGGCCGCGATGCGGTGTACCAAGGCAGCAGCGAGCCGTATGACCTGATCATCCTCGACCTCGGCCTGCCGGGTTTGCCGGGGCTCGAGGTGCTGGCGCAATGGCGGGCCGGTGGCCTGGCTACGCCGGTGCTGATTCTCACCGCGCGCGATTCCTGGGCCGAGCGGATCGAAGGCCTCAAGGCCGGTGCCGACGACTACCTGAGCAAACCCTTCCACCCGGAAGAACTGCACCTGCGCATTCAGGCGTTGTTGCGCCGCTCTCACGGCCAGGCCAATCAGCCGACGCTCAAGGCAGCGGGTTTGCATCTGGATGAAGGTCGTCAGTGCGTGACCCGCGACGGTGCCGACATCCAGCTCACCGCCGCGGAATTCCGCCTGCTGCGCTATTTCATGCTGCATCCTGAACAGATCCTTTCCAAAAGCCATCTCGCCGAACACCTCTACGACGGTGAAACCGAGCGCGACTCCAACGTGCTCGAGGTCCACGTCAACCACCTGCGACGCAAGCTCGGCCGCAGCGTGATCGAAACCCGTCGCGGCCAGGGTTATCTGTTCGGCGGGCAAGCCCAGTGAGGTCGATCCAGCGCCGCTTGAGCCTGGGCCTGATCAGCGTGATGGTGATCGTCGGCCTGGTGCTGGCACAAACCAGCTTGTGGCTGTTCGAAATGGGGTTGCAGCGCTACCTCGAAGCCGGGTTGCGCAACGACAGTGAAAACCTGCTGGTGGCGCTGGTACGTGGCCCGCAGGGGTTGCAGCTGGATGAGCGGCATCTGTCGCCGGCCTATCAGCGACCGTTTTCCGGGCACTACTTTCGCATCGACTTTGCCGACAGCCATTGGCGTTCCCGCTCGTTATGGGATCAGGACCTGCCGCGGCTCGAACACCCGGGCCTGAACAGCAACTTGCAACTGGGGCCGGAAGGGCAGCAGTTGCTGGTGCTGCGTTCGGACTACCGGCGGTTGGGCCAGGCGATTTCCATCAGCGTCGCTCAGGACTACACGCCGGTGCGCGAGAGTTTCTGCCGCATGCAGCAGCTCGGCCTCGGGTTGGGGCTGGCGGGGCTGTTACTGATTTTGCTGTTGCAACGGATCACTGTGCGCCGCGCCTTGCGCCCGCTGGAAAAGGCCCGCGAACAAATCGCCCAGTTGCAGCAGGGCCAGCGTTCGCAACTCGACGAAGCCGTGCCGGTGGAGCTGGAGCCGCTGGTGGCGCAGATCAACCATTTGCTGGCCCACACCGAAGACAGCCTCAAGCGCTCGCGCAATGCCTTGGGTAACCTGGGGCATGCGTTGAAAACCCCGCTGGCGGTGTTGTTGAGCCTGGCTTCCAGCGAGAAACTCGATGCTCATCCGCAGCTGCGCAAGGTGATTCAAGCGCAACTGGAGCAGGTCCAGCAGCGACTCAATCGCGAACTCAACCGCGCCCGGTTATCCGGCGATGCACTGCCGGGGGCTTTGTTTGATTGCGATGCCGAGCTGCCGGGGTTGCTGGCCACGTTGAGCATGATTCACGGCGAACACCTCGACCTGAGCTACCGCGCACCGGCCGGTTTGCAACTGCCGTGGGATCGCGAAGATCTGCTGGAGTTGCTGGGCAACCTGCTGGACAACGCCTGCAAATGGGCAGATGTGGAGGTTCGGTTAAGCGTGGTTGAAACGGCTGAAGGTTTTCAGTTGAGCGTGGAAGACGATGGACCGGGGATTCCCGAAGACCAGCGCGATCAGGTGTTCAGCCGCGGTACACGGCTCGATGAACAGACCGATGGGCATGGGCTGGGATTGGGTATCGTGCGCGACATCGTCGACACGTGGGGCGGGGTGTTGAGGCTGGAGGAAAGCGAGTGGGGCGGGTTGAAAGTGACCATCGAACTGCCCAAACGCTGATTTCCCTCCAGCCGATCGTTCCCACGCTCTGCGTGGGAACGATCATGCGTTGAATCAGACGCGAAACTGGTCCATCAAGCTCTGCTGCTGATTCGCCAGGCTGTTAAGCGACTGACTCACCCGTGCCGACTCATTGGCCTGCCCCGACAGTGATTCGGTCACGTCCCGAATGGTCGCCACGTTGTTATTGATTTCCTCGGCCACCGCGCTTTGCTCTTCCGCCGCGCTGGCAATCTGCAGGTTCATGTCGCTGATCACCGTCACCGCATCACCAATCTGCCGCAACGCCGTCACCGCCTGACCCACCTGTTCGACACTGCCCTGAGCCTGGCGATGGCTGCTGTTCATCGAACTCACCACGTCCTGAGTACCGCCCTGCAACTGCTCGATCACCTGACGGGTTTCCTCCACGGACTCCTGAGTGCGCCGCGCCAGGTTGCGCACTTCATCGGCGACCACGGCGAAACCGCGTCCGGCTTCACCGGCGCGGGCGGCTTCGATGGCGGCGTTCAGCGCCAGCAGGTTGGTCTGCTCGGCAATGGCGCGAATCACTTCCAGCACCGAGCCGATTTTCTCGCTGTTCGCCGCCAGGCCTTCGACCTGCAACATGGCCGCGCTCATGTCGGCGGCGAGGTGGTCGATGCTGGCGGTGGTGCGATCGATCACGGTCAAGCCCTGACGGGTCGCCTGATCGGCATCGCGTGCTGCTTGTGCCGCTTGCGCGGCGCTGCGGGCGACGTCCTGGGCGGTGGCGCTCATTTCGTGGGACGCGGTGGCCACCTGATCGACCTGGCGGTATTGCTGCTCCATGCCGGCGCTGGTCTGGGTGGCGATGGCGGACGATTGGTCTGCCGTACTGCGGGCGTCCTGCACCGAGCGTTTCACTTCGGCGATGATCGGTTGCAGTTTGTCGAGGAAACGGTTGAACCAGCCAGCCAACTGCCCCAGTTCATCCTTTTTGTCGTAAGCCAGACGCCGGGTCAGGTCGCCTTCGCCGCTGGCAATGTCTTCCAGCATGCGGGCCACGCCGAGGATCGGTTTGGTCACACTGCGGGCCATCAGCCACACCAGCAACAAACCGACGAGCGCCGCCAGCACACCCAGGCACAGTTCAACCAGGGTGCCGGCGGTGTTGCTGTCGTCGAGTTGTTTTTTCAACGCTTCGGCGGGGCCGACCAGCACCTTCTCCGGCACGTCGAGCAACACGCCCCAGGATTTGCCATCGGGAATCGGCTGGAACGGCGACAGCACTTTCAGTTGCTGGTTGCTGTGCAGGCTCTCGGTCTTGCTGCTGGTGGTCAGCCGGCGCAGCAGTTCGGCACCGTTGGTGGTGTCCACGGCGTCCAGGCGCTGGCTGAGCTTGCTGGCGTCCGGGCTGTAGCCGGCCAGCAAACCGACCGGGCTGACGATGCTGACGCTGGTCTGGCCGTCATAGAGTTTCTTGCTGGCGCTCTGGCTGATCGCTTGCAGGCTGTTGAGGTTGATGTCTACCGACAGCGAGGCGATGACTTTGCCGTTGACCATCAGCGGGAACACGATGCTGGTCATCAGCACGTTCTGGCCGTCGATCACATAGAAATAGGGTTCGATCACACAAGGCTTGAGCGTGGTGCGCGGGCAGGTGAACCAGGCGTTGGCCGGCTCGCCGCTGGGGCCGGTGCTGGTGTCGGCCATGTCGCTTTCCGGCAGGGCCATGGAGGTCACTTTGCCGGGTGTCGGTTGCGACCAGTACAGGGCGAAACGGCCCTTGTCGTTACTGCCCAGCTCCGCCTGGCCGGCGAACAGATTGTCCTTGCCGTCCAGCGCATTGGCCTCGAACACCAGCGACAGGCCAAGCAGGTCCGGGTTGGCTTGCAGGGCCGACTTGACCTGCCGGGTCAAGTCTTCACGCAGATCGAAGGCATCGAGAAAGCGCTTCTCGGCCTGATCGCGCAAAAACAGCACCTGCCGCGAAAAGCCATGGCCATATTGATAGGCGTCCATGAATTGCTGGCGAATCCCCAGCGCCTGGACTTCACCCTGGGACTCGATGCGCGCCTGGGCGGCTTCGGTGAGCATTTCCATGCTCGAGGCTTTCACCAGCGCCGAGCTGTGCTCCATGCGATACAGCGAAAGCCCTACCAGCAGGGTCACGATGCCCGCCAGGCAGAGCCCGGCCAACAGGGTGATTTTCCATTGAATGGAAAGATGTCTGAGCGACATGGGAACGTCCTTTTATTCGATAAATATCTGAGACTTTGCACTGTAGCGGCCGTGA
Source organism: Pseudomonas sp. GM18 (assembly GCF_000282195.1). Lineage (GTDB taxonomy): Bacteria > Pseudomonadota > Gammaproteobacteria > Pseudomonadales > Pseudomonadaceae > Aquipseudomonas. The sequence goes on along the minus strand of NZ_AKJT01000001.1, from coordinate 14,881 downwards.
TTTGGCTTTCTTTATGCATCCTGATGAATATCGACGACCCCCTGTAGGAGCTTTGACAAGGGAACGATGCTGCGGCACAGTGCGCGCCCTCTAATAAAACCCTCTCTTTAATCCGCTGGCGGCGCTTATGCGCACTGCCGGACGGACTCTTTCCACTTGCCTTGAGGTAACGATGATTAATGCTGTAATTGCCGCGGTCGGCATCATGCTGATACTCAGCCTGTCCCGCGTGCATGTGGTAATCGCGCTGATTGTGGGCGCGCTGGTCGGCGGTTTGACCGGTGGCCTGGGAATCGAAGCGACCCTCAAAGCCTTCAACAACGGCCTCGGCGGCGGGGCGACGGTGGCGTTGTCCTACGCTTTGCTTGGCGCGTTCGCCGTGGCCATCGCCAAGTCCGGCCTGGCCCATGCCCTGGCCGACAAAGCCCTGGCCATGGTCGATCGCCAGCACGCCAATGGCGGCGGCAATGTCAAATGGCTGCTGATCGGCTTGCTCTGGGTGGTGGCCATCGCCTCGCAGAACATTTTGCCGATTCATATCGCCTTTATCCCGTTGCTGGTGCCGCCTCTTTTATATGTGCTGACCAAACTGCAACTGGACCGGCGGTTGATCGCCTGCGTCATTACCTTCGGGCTGATCACGCCATACATGTTCCTGCCGGTGGGCTTCGGCAACATCTTCCTCAATGAAATCCTGCTGGCCAACGTCGCCCGTAGCGGCGTGGACATCAGCGGCATCAACGTCACCCATGCCATGGGCATTCCGGCGCTGGGCATGGTGTTTGGCCTCGCGGCAGCCTTCATCAGCTACCGCAAGAAGCGTATTTATGACCTGGAAAAGATCGAGCAAGTCGAACAGGTCGCGGTGCAGTACAACCCGTTGAGCCTGATGGTCGCCGGTCTGGCGATTGTCGTGGCGTTCATTATTCAGCTGCTGCTGGACTCGATGATTATCGGGGCACTGGTGGGCTTCTTGATCTTTTCGGCGTCGGGCATCGTCAAGTGGCGCGAAACCGATGACCTGTTCACCGAAGGCATGAAGATGATGGCGATGATTGGTTTCATCATGATCGCCGCGTCCGGGTTTGCTGAAGTGATGAAAGCCACCGGGCATGTGCAGACACTGGTGGAGTCCTCGGCCTCGTGGATCGACCACAGCAAAGGCATCGGGGCGCTGTTGATGCTGCTGGTGGGCCTGTTGGTAACCATGGGCATCGGCTCGTCGTTTTCCACGGTACCGATTCTGGCGGCGATTTTCGTGCCGTTGTGTGTGCAACTGGGCTTCAGCCCGATCGCCATCGTGTGCATTGTCGGCACTGCCGGCGCGTTGGGCGATGCCGGTTCACCGGCCTCGGACTCGACCCTGGGCCCGACCTCCGGTCTGAACATCGACGGCCAGCATCACCACATCTGGGACACCGTGGTCCCGACCTTCCTGCACTACAACCTGCCGTTGCTGGCGTTCGGTTGGGTGGCGGCGATGGTTCTGTAACCACATTTACCTTGTGGGAGCGTGCGGTGCGGCGATCCGACGCTCCCACAAGGACCACGTTCAACTTTTGATCCGGCCTGCCGATAAAAGCCTTTAACCACGCCAATAAAACCAAAAGAGTGAACGTCATGCGCATGAGCCTGAAGGCCAAAGTCCTGTCCCTTGCCGTCCTCCCGGTGTTGCTCTTTGCGCTGGTCATCAGCCTGACCACGCTGTTCATCCTGCAGGAACAGGCCCGCAAGGAAGTCGAGGAAACCCGTCAGCGCCTGCTCAGCGACGCCAAGGCGACCCTGCAAAGTTACGTTGCCGTGGCCATGACCACGATCAAGCCGCTCTACGACGCGGCCGCTCCCGGTGATGACGCGGCGCGGGCGCAGGTGATCAAGTTGCTGTCGAGCATCACCTACGGCAAGGACGGCTACTTCTTCGGCTACGACTCCAACACCGTGCGCCTGTTCAAGGCCAACAGCCCCGAAGGCGTGGGCCAGAGCTTCAAGGACAACCGCGACCCGAACGGCGTGTACGTCAACCGCGACCTGGTGAAAGTCGCCAAGGACGGTACCCACTACCTGCAATACAGCTCGCCGCTGCCTGGTAACACCCAAGTGCAGGTGCCCAAGCTCGGCTACACCGAATACCTGCCGAAGTGGGACATGGCGGTCGGCACCTCGGTCAACCTCGACGGTATCGAAGCTCAAGTGGCGCTGGTCGAGATCAAGGTCCAGGAACGCATGCAAGGCGTGGTGCTGAGCATTGTCGGGATTGCCGTGGTGGTGCTGCTGGTGATCGCCGCTGCCGGGATGTTGCTGGCCAACACCATTTTGCGTCCGCTGAACCTGATGAAAGCCAACCTCGACGACATCGCGGCGGGCGAGGGCGACCTGACCCGGCGCCTGACCATCACCAGCCAGGATGAACTCGGCGAACTGGCCGGCTCGTTCAACCGTTTCGTCGACAAGATCCACGGCCTGGTGCGGCAGATCACTGAAATGACCTCGCAACTGACCGGCCTGGTGAATCAGGTTTCCGATCAGGCCCAACGCTCGGATCAGGCCATGGAGCGCCAGCGTCACGAGACCGATCAGGTGGCCACGGCGATCAACCAAATGTCGGCGGCAGCCCAGGAAGTGGCCAAGAGCGCGCAAAATGCCGCGGTCGCTGCCCAGCAGACCGACGAAGAAGGCCAGGCCGCCAAGCGCGTGGTGGCCGGCAGCATCGTGAAGATTCATGCGCTGGTGAGCGACATTCGCAGCAGCGGCGTGTCCCTCGACAGCCTGCAGAAAGACGTGTCGTCGATTGTCAGCGTGCTCGGGGTGATCCGTTCGATTGCCGAGCAGACCAACCTGCTGGCGCTCAATGCCGCCATTGAAGCGGCCCGCGCCGGTGAGGCCGGGCGTGGTTTTGCGGTGGTCGCCGACGAGGTGCGGGCGCTGGCCAGTCGCACACAAATCAGCACCCAGGAAATCCAGGGCATGATCGACCGCTTGCAGGCCGGCACCCAATCGGCGGTCGAGTCCATGCGCCGCTCCAGCGAGGCCGGCGACGGCACATCGGCCCAGGCCAACGAGGCCGGGGCGTCGCTGGACGCCATGGCCCAACTGATCGGCACCATCAACTCAATGAACGCGCAGATTGCCAGCGCCGCCGAAGAGCAAACCGCCGTGGCTGAAGAGATCAACCGCAGCGTGCACCAGATCGCCGTGGCGGTAGACAGCGTCGCCGACGAAACCCAGCGCGGCGCACAAACCTCGCGCAGCCTGGCCGATCTCGGTCAGCGCCTGGGGCAACTGGTCGGGCAATTTCGTATTTGATGCGGTGAATGGGGCAGGGCTGACTCCAACTCCTACACTGGTATTACGGTGCGCATCCGTCGCACCCGGACGACCATAACCATGGAGTCAGACTCATGAACGACGGTACCTGCGACTGCCCCAAATGCTCATGCAAACTAGGTGATCACCCCATCGTGCGTCACGGCAAGCACTATTGCTGCGAAGGCTGCGCCAAGCATCACGAACACGGCGAAGAATGCTCCACCAAAGGCTGCAAGTGCACTCAGCACTGACTGCTCAGCCAAAAAAAGTGGAGCCGTTCGGGCTCCACTTTCAGTTTGAATGTTCGTACTCTCTTTTAATGCTCAACTCGTCGGTCGCCAGGTCACGTTCTCGACGCCGAATTTTTCCGCCACTGGTTTGCTGGTCTTTTGCACCCGCTCACGGCCAAAACGCGGGATCCGGCCCACTCCGGCGTCGCAACTTGCCCAGTGCCAGGCTTCTGCGTTATCCATTTTGTCCAGGCGGATGATGAAAGACTTGGGTGTGCCATGAAGGGTGTATTCAATGACGAAAAGTTTTGCATTGTTCATAAAGCCTGTATTCCTCCCTGTTGTAATAGAAGGATCGCCCGGCGCGTGAAAAATTCAGTCGGATTGTCAGTCGGGTACAGTGACTGGCGACACGCTGCACGCCTCGCTACCATGGAGCCTTTCCGCCCCCCCCAATGATCCTAGCTTATGGCCAAGGCCGCGCCGCCTGATTTGAGCGACACCGATGTGCCCGTGCAACCGCTGGCACGTACTTACCCGCGTGGGATGTATATCGAGCCTCACGAACATGTGTGGGGCCAGCTGCTGTACGCGATGAGCGGCGTGATGTGGGTCGAGACGCCCCATGAAGCGCTGGTGGTGCCGCCGCAACGGGCGGTCTGGCTGCCGCCGGGTGTTCCGCACGGGATTCGCGTGGTGTCCGACTTGCAGATGCGCAACATCTACCTGCGACCGTCATTGGCGGCGACGCTGGATGACAGCGTGCAAGTGATTGAAGTCGGCGGCTTGCTGCGCGAACTGATCGTCGGGCTGGTGGAACAGGGCGACGACGGTGCCCCGGATTACTACGACGCGTTGGTCGGCCTGGCATTGCTGGAACTCAAGCGCGCCCGGCGTTCAACGCTGAAAATCCCGCTGCCGGACGATTCCGACCGGCGGCTGATGAACCTGTGCCAGGCGGTCATGGCCTCACCGTCGCTGGACATTTCCTTCGAGCAACACGCCGAAAATGCCGGTGCCAGCGTGCGCACCCTGGCGCGGCTGTTCAAGGACGGCTTGGGCATGGGCTTCGCCGAATGGCGGCGGCAGGTGCAACTGGCGACCGCGGCGGCCGAATTGATTCAGGGCGTACCGGTCAGCGCGATTGCCCGGGAGCTGGGTTATTCGCCGAGCAGTTTCAGCGACATGTTCCGCCGGGAACTGGGCGTCGCGCCTTCGCAGTTTTGCGTGAGCCAGCAACGGGGTTCAGGCGCGTAAAAAAAACGCTTTGGCCGACATTCAGAAGTACTTGGCCGACGTCCGTGGCGACCTCTCTCTAGACTCTGCGCATACCCCTTATGCCACGGAGTCTGTCATGAACTACCTTATCTCGTTGGGTATCGGTCTGGGCGTCGGCCTGCTCTATGGCGCGCTGGACTTTCGTTCCCCCGCACCACCGGCCATCGCGCTGGTGGGCCTGCTGGGCATGCTCGCCGGTGAACAGTTGTGGCCCTTGGGCCGGCAACTGGTAGCGGGCTGGATCTCCTGAACCCTTTATCCAATTGGTGAAAACATCCATGAAAGCACTGCAATTCGACAAAACCGGCGACCTCTCGGCCCTGCGCTACGTTGAGGTGGCCACCCCCGTTCCCGGCGCTGACGAAGTGCTGGTCCAGATCAAGGCAGCGGGCCTCAATCCCAGTGATGTGAAAAACGTACTGGGGCGCTTTCCCTACACCACGTTGCCGCGAGTTCCAGGCCGTGATTTCGCCGGCATCGTCGTCGAAGGCCCACAGACACTGATCGGCCAGGAAGTCTGGGGCACCGGCCGGGAGCTGGGCTTCTTTGCCGACGGTTCCCACGCACAATTCGTCAAACTGCCGGCCAATGGCGTGGCCTTGAAGCCGACACACCTGAGTTTTGCCCAGGCCGCCAGCCTTGGCGTGCCGTACACCACGGCGTGGGATGCACTGGAACGCAGCCTTGTCACGACCGGAACGCGGCTGTTGGTGATCGGCGGCGGGGCGGTGGGCAGCGCGGCGTTGGCGTTGGCCAAAGTCCGGGGCGCCCAGGTGCTGGCAGCGGCGCGGCGGCCGGAGCAGGTCAAGGATTTGCAGGCTCAGGGTTATCAGACGCTGCAACTGGATAAGCCCGAAGAACTGGGGGTACAGGTCAACGCGGTATATACCGGCGGCGCCGACGTGATCTTCGACACCACCGGTTTCTGGCTGCCGGCCTCGGTCCCGGCGCTGGCCGCGTTCGGCCGCATCGCAATCATCGCCGCGCCGGCCGATGGGCATGTGCAATTGCCGGCCCTGGCGCTGTATCGCAAGGGCGGTTCGGTGGTGGGGATCAATTCGTTGCTGTACGGGGTTCAGGCGTGTGCGGCGATGCTTGAGCAATTCGGCAGGTTTTTCGATCAGGGCCTGTTGCCGTTGCCGGAAGGACTGATTGAGTCGCCGTTGGCCGAGGGGCTGGAGCGGTATGCCGAGGTGAATCAGGGTAGTGGCGACAAGGTGATTTTGTTGCCTTGAAATAGATGCAATTGGAAATACACCCCGGATCAAATGTGGGGGCGGGCAAACCCGCTCCCACATATCAGATCAGGCTTCAGGCACACCTTTCTCCCACGCCGACCAATGCTGCAAAATCTCCTGCACCAACGGATTCCCCGTGCGGTACAGGTTCTCCAGTGCCGGTACAAACCCGCCCTGATCGGCGTATTTGAGCAGGTTATCCACCTCGCTCTGCCCCGGTGCCGGCCGGTCGAAATCCGAGCCTGCGCGCACCACCGCCAGACGCCGGACATCCACCAGACCTTCGCGACTGGCCCGCAGCAGTGCCTCGTAGGTGGAGTTGTCTTCCTGCTGAGTGGTGCAGTAGACACCTTCGTTGTTGGTCAGCAATTTTGTCCAGACTTCCGCCCGCTCGCTCAAGCGCGTCCCGGAAAACCAGGTATTGCCCGCCAGCGTATCGCACTGGGTCACCACCGGCGGCTGATTGGCCGGGGCCGACGGATACTTCAAGCGCCAGACCGCCGACTCCTTGCTCTCGCTCAGCTCGACCTTGTGGCTCAGGGCGAAGGCCTTGGCCTGCAGCTTTGGATTGAGTTCGAAGACTTCGGTCTTGTAATCCAGCGGCGGTTTTTCGTTCGGGCCTTTGGTGTTGATGCCCAGGTAACCGGTCGGCCAGTCTTTCGGCGCGTCCCTGGAATCCAGTTCCCACTGGGTGCCGAACTCCACCAGGTAGTGCGCCCACGCGGTGGTGCCAATGGTGCCGTGTTTCGGGCTGATGCCGGCAATCCCGGCGATCAGGAAGTAACTTTTGCGCAGGTCGAATTTCGGCGACAGCGCCAGGGCCAGGGTCGAGGCCGCCGCATTGGTCTGGCCCATGCCGGTGACCATCAGGCACACCTGTTGGGTGTTGCAGCGAATGTTCGGGTACTCGGCGGACAGGCCCGGTACGCGCACTTCTTGCTTGAGCTCCAGGCGATCGATCCAGTTCTGCGCCTCGGGGGCGAACATGGTGATCAGCATCACTTTCGGCTGGATCGGTGCTTCTACCGCCCAGACAGAGGAAGAGAGCAGGGTGCTTGCCGCAAAACCGACAGACAGGGAAAGACGCGTCATTGCTTTCATAAAACCTCCTGGTTCAAATGAGCCTTAAAACTGATAGCCGACACCGGCGTAGTAACCCCAGCCGTTGGAACGGGCGCGGAAGTCACCGTCGCCGAAATTCAACTCACTGCCGTCTTCCCAGTTGCCGCCGTTGTGGAAGTAACGGCCGACCAGGGTGAAACGCAAGTGGGTGAAGGCGTAGAGCAACACGTTGGTGGCCACGGTGGCATTGGCGGTGCGGGCCGGGTTGTCCTTGTGCAGATCGGAGCCGAAGTCGAAGTTGGTGAAACCGATGTAGGTCAACGAAGCGCCGTTGCTGAAACTGCTGATGGGCACGATGTATTTGAGCTGGGCGCGGTAGCCGTCCCACGAATACTCGTTGCTGGCGCCGTAGTTTTCCCACTGATAGCGGCCGTAGAAGTTGGCCGACAGGTTGACCCGCGAATGGGTGTCGATGTCAGTGCCGAGGCCGCTGTACAGCGTGTTGGCGCGGTTGGCACTGTTGCTGCCGTGGTCGTAGATCCAGTCGAACGCCACGTACCATTCCTTGAACGGTCCGACGGCCAGGCTGCGGCCGGCCAGGTAGTCGATGGAAATCCGTGGTTCGTGTTCCATGAACACCGGCGAACCGTGGTCCCATATGCCTTTGTCATGGCTGTTGCCGATGTCGAAGATCTTCGGAATGTCGATATAGCCGTACAACTCGAACGGCCCCTTGCGGCCGAAGTACTCGTATTCCAGATAGATATCGTCGGCCGGTTGCGGGCCGAAACTGATGTCCTTGCTGCCGATGACGGTCAGATCCTGATTGAACCAGTCCGACAGGTACGCGCCTTTTTTCGGCGGGCTGGCTTCAGGGCTGAGGGCTTCGCCCTGGGCGGATTCTTCGGCGGTGGCCGGTTGGGCCAAAACGTGGCTGCTGAGTAGTCCTGTAACGCTGGCCAGCAGCAAGGAAACAGCAAACGTGCGTGAGCAAGTCACGCGGCTGGAGGTGCAATGCATTAAAAGTCCCTTTTCGTGCGGATCCAAGTCCCGGTGGTACGGGCTTGCGCGGTTAAGTGGCGAACAGGCCGGTATCGGCGACTCGCAAACGTTTGCACAAGGCATACCAGTTTATTCAATAGGCTGAAAAATAGGGAGAATTGGTGGTTTTGCTGTCCTTTCGGTCAAGGATTTCGTGGGATAGGAGAAAGGAGGCTTACCCGAGTGCACCAAAGTGAGCGTCGCTGCACAAAGATCGTTCTTGCGCGCCCTCCTACAAATGGGGGTTGCTGTAGAATCCAGGGCATTGACCTCACAAGGTGCATCCCATGAGCGAGCCGATTCGTCTGACCCAATACAGCCACGGCGCAGGCTGTGGCTGCAAGATTTCACCCCAGGTGCTGGAGGTGATTCTGGCCGGCAGCGGGGCGCAGAACCTGGACCCGAAACTCTGGGTCGGCAATGCCTCGCGCGATGACGCGGCGGTGTATGCCATTGATGAAGAGCGCGGCGTGGTGTCGACCACTGACTTCTTTATGCCGATCGTCGACGACCCGTTCGATTTCGGCCGTATCGCCGCCACCAACGCCATCAGCGACATTTACGCCATGGGCGGCGATCCGTTGATGGCGATTGCGATCCTCGGCTGGCCGGTCAATGTGCTGGCGCCGGAGATTGCCCGGGAAGTGATTCGTGGCGGGCGTTCGGTCTGCGATGAAGCGGGAATCCCCTTGGCCGGTGGCCACTCCATCGACGCACCTGAGCCGATCTTCGGCCTGGCCGTGACCGGGCTGGTGGAAAAGCGCCACATGAAGCGCAACGACACCGCCACCGCCGGCTGCTTGCTCTATCTCACCAAACCCCTGGGCATCGGCATCCTCACCACCGCCGAGAAGAAGGGCAAGTTGCGTAATGCCGACATCGGCCTGGCCCGCGACTGGATGTGCACCCTGAACAAACCCGGCAGCCGTTTCGGCAAGCTCGACGGCGTAACCGCAATGACCGACGTCACCGGTTTCGGCTTGCTCGGGCACTTGGTGGAAATGGCCGATGGCAGCAACGTGACCGCCCGCATCGGCTACGACCGTGTGCCGCGCCTGCCGGGCGTCGAGTATTACCTCGATCAAGGTTGCGTGCCCGGCGGCACGCTGCGCAATTTCGACAGCTACGCCAGCAAGGTCGGTCGGCTCCAGGAGTTGCATAAACGTGTGCTCTGCGACCCACAGACCAGCGGCGGTTTGCTGATTGCAGTCACGCCCGAAGGCGACGCCGCGTTCCTGGCGGTGGCGGCCGAACTCGGTCTGGTCCTTCAGCCGATCGGCGAGCTGGTTGAGCGACAGACCCACGCGGTTGAGGTGGTTTGATGTCCAGAGACTTCACCGATTACCGCGACATCTTCCTCAACGACCGGGCGATGATGGATGTGCGCGCGCCGGTCGAATTCCTCAAGGGCTCATTCCCCGACGTGGTCAACCTGCCGCTGATGAATGACCACGAGCGGCAACGGGTCGGCACTTGCTACAAACAGCACGGCCAGCAAGCGGCGATCACGCTGGGGCATCAATTGGTGACCGGCGCGATCAAGGCCGAGCGCATCCAGGCCTGGGCCGATTTTGCCAGGGCGCATCCGGATGGTTATTTGTATTGTTTTCGCGGCGGGCTGCGTTCGCAGATCGTCCAGCAGTGGCTCAAGGACGAGGCGGGCATCGACTATCCGCGCGTCGGTGGCGGCTACAAGGCCATGCGCACGTTCTTGCTCGACACGCTCGACCAGGCCGTTGCCCAGTGCGATTTCGTTTTGCTGGGCGGCATGACCGGCACCGGCAAGACCGAGGTGCTCACGCAATTGAGCAATGCGCTGGACCTTGAAGGGCACGCCCATCATCGCGGCTCCAGCTTCGGCAAACGCGCCACTGGCCAACCTTCCAACATCGACTTTGAAAACCGCCTGGCCGTGGACGTGCTGAAAAAGCGTGCCGGCGGTATCGAGCAGTTTGTGCTCGAAGACGAGAGCCGCGCAATCGGCAGTTGCGCGCTGCCGTTGCCGCTGTATCAGGGCATGCAGCAGTTTCCGATGGTCTGGCTGGAAGACAGCCTGGAAGGGCGCGTCGAGCGGATCCTGCGCGATTACGTGGTGGATTTATGCGCCGAGTTCACCGAGGTGTATGGCGATGAAGGCTTCACGCTGTTTTCCGAGCGGATGTTGGCGAGCCTGAATAATGTCCAGAAGCGCCTGGGTGGCGAACGCCATCGGCGGATGTTGACCTTGATGGAAGACGCGCTGGCGGAACAGGCGGGCAGCGGTGCGGTGGACTTGCACCGGGGCTGGATCGAAGGGTTGCTGCGTGAGTATTACGACCCGATGTATGTGTTTCAGCGGGAGAAGAAAGGCGCACGGATCGAGTTTGTCGGGGATCGGAACGCCGTTCTCGAATATTTGCGGGAGCGAGGTAATCAGCGGGGTTGATGTTGTTTTTGCTGGCCCTATCGCGAGCAGGCAGGTGCCCGACCGCTTACGTCGGACAAGTCTCCCGACCGTTATCCAGCCCTTGCTTGTAACTGTGGCTCTGCAAGCTGGCCTTGCCGTTGTGCCAGGTCAGGGTGAGCACGTACAGCGAGTCGTAGTCGCTGGATGCCCAGTCATCGGCGATGCGCTGTTTTGAGCCGATGGCTTCCCCGGCGACCTTGTTGATCAGCTCGGGCAGGTAGCCATGGGACCAGGCGGTATAGATGATCGAGTTGTGATACTTGTCGCGAAGCAGTTCATCGGCCAGGTCGCTGGTGTCGTTGGCCGAAAACTCGATGTTCACCGGCAAGCCGAGCTTGATCGCGCTGGGGCTGATCGTCATCAGGGGGCGAATGTAACTGTAGGAATTATCCAGTTCGCCTTCCTCGACATTGCGCGTCGGGTTGGCGGCAAACACGTAGTTGGCCTTGCCGAATTTTTCCGGCAGCAAGGTGGCCAGGTCGATGGCGCGGTTCAGTCCCTGGCAATTGAGCTGGCCCAGGCCGCCGGCCGGTTTTTCCGCGTGACGCAAAAACACCAGCGTCTGTGTACCGTCCACCGGTTGGGCGCGGCTTTCACTGGACTCCAGCGACAAAAACAACGCGCCGGCCGCCAACAGAGCGGGCAGGAAGATATAAACGCGATGTTTGAAGCGGTGGGTGAGTTTCAAAGGATTCATCATCGAATAGGTGATCTTCAGCGCATTCGGTTAAGGCTGACAAACCTTGACACCGCAAGCTCCTAGCATAGGGTGTTTTCCATGTCGTTGACCCGGTCCATTTCTAACAGGGCAATGCTCAGAGTCCGCTGACACCCTTTTGGTTCGATCCGAGCTTCGATCCGAGCGAGGTGCCTGGCACTTTAGCGGCAACCTTGAACGGATTGGGGGAAAGGTTATCGACAGGATGTTTCGGATTTATGGACACAGTACACATCGTAGCCCCATCCCCCTTATGATCTTCACTCCGTTTTTCCCGTGGAAGCTCCCGATGACCGACTTGTCTGCATTCCCCATCACTCGAAAATGGCCGGCCCAGTACCCGGAGTGGATCCAGCTCTATTCCTTGCCAACGCCCAATGGCGTCAAGGTTTCGATCATGCTCGAAGAGATCGGGCTGCCCTACGAGCCGCATCGTGTGGGCTTCGATACCCAGGATCAGATGTCCCCTGAGTTTCGGTCGCTGAACCCCAATAACAAGATTCCGGCGATCCTCGATCCCCACGGCCCGGGAGATCAACCGCTGGCGCTGTTCGAGTCCGGGGCGATTCTGATTTATCTCGCCGACAAGAGCGGGCAACTGCTGGCCCAGGAGTCGGCGGCACGTTATGAGACCCTTCAGTGGCTGATGTTTCAGATGGGCGGTATCGGGCCGATGTTCGGCCAGCTCGGTTTCTTCAACAAATTCGCTGGCAAGGACTACGAAGACAAGCGTCCGCGTGATCGCTACGTCGACGAAAGCAAGCGCTTGCTCAACGTCCTCGATGGCCGCCTGCAAGGGCGCGACTGGATCATGGGCGAGCGCTACACTATCGCCGACATCGCGACCTTTCCGTGGGTGCGCAACCTGATCGGCTTCTACGAGGCCGGCGACCTGGTGGGCATCCAGAATTTCCCCAACGTCACCCGCGTGCTGGAGCGTTTCCTGGCAAGGCCTGCAGTAATTCGCGGGCTGGAAATCCCCAGGCAATCCCTTTGAATCCCTCATCACCAAGGCAGGCAATGAGCTCATTCGATTTCAAGCAAGTAGATGTTTTCAGCCACGTCGCGCTCAAGGGCAACCCGTTGGCGGTGGTGTTCGGCGCAGACAAGCTCAGCGATGAGCGCATGGCAGCGTTCGCGAACTGGACCAACCTCAGCGAAACCACGTTCGTGCTCGAACCTCGAGACCCCCGGGCCGACTATCGGGTGCGTATCTTCACCACCCTGCAAGAGTTGCCGTTCGCCGGTCATCCGACGCTGGGTACATGCCATGCCTGGCTCGAGGCCGGGGGGTTGCCCAAGGGGGAGGAGATCATTCAGGAGTGCGGTGTCGGCCTGGTGCGGGTGCGTCGGCAGGGGGCGGAGCTGGCGTTTCTTGCGCCACCGCTGCTCAGGTCCGGCCCGGTGGACGCCGGGCAGGTCGAGCGTGTGCGGCTGGGCCTCGGATTGGCGCCGGGCGCGATTGTGCGTACGCAATGGGTCGACAACGGTGCCGGTTGGCTGGCGGTGATGGTCGAGGAGCGCCAGCAGGTGCTGGACTTGCAACCGGATCATTCGCAGATGCTCGGCCTCGCCGTCGGTGTCATCGCGCCGTGGCACCCCGAGCGCGATGGTGCTGACGCGCAGTTCGAAGTGCGTGCATTCATCTCCGGCGACGGCATGCCGGAAGACCCGGCCACCGGCAGCCTGAACGCCGGGATCGCCCAATGGTTGCTCAGCGAAGGGCTGGCCCCGGCGTCTTATGTCGTCAGCCAGGGCCTGACCATGGGCCGCGCCGGGCGGATTCGGGTGGAGCAGGTGGGGGATGAGATTTGGATTGGCGGTTCTGTGGTGACGTGTATCTCAGGGACGCTGACGATCTAACCTGTGGGGAGCGAGCAATCCCGCTCCCCACATTTGATCCTCGGCGCCTTGGGTTCAGCTGATAAAAGGCCGTATCCCATGATCGCGGAAATACCGTTCGATCACCTTGGGATCGGCGCTGTAATCGGCGATCGCCACATAGGTATCCGGGCGCAGCAGATAAAACCCGTTGCGCGCCAGCCCCACGGTTTCAAACACCGGCCGCCAGTCGAACACCTGCAATGGCAGGTGATGCGCTTTGCACCATGCGATCATTTCGTCGCTGGTGTCGCCATACACATGCACCTGCCAGGTCGGGTATTTCAGCGATTCGAAGTTATCCCATTCTCCGTCGTGGGCCCAGGGTAGGCGATCACCGCCGTGAACAGGGCCGGCAACGCCCTCGCTCAACGGCATGCCGCGATAGTTGAGGGTGGTTTGCGACACCGTGCGAAACATGAACTCCCGGACGGCCTCGAACGAGATCATTTTCGGGATCAAAAAGGGCGCCACGCGCATGCGTATCACGTCGGCAATTGGCCCATCGGCCGTGACGAAATTGAACACCCGGTCAGTGGTGGCCACCAGGCGCTGGGCAAAGGCGATGCGTTCGGTTTCATAACTGTCGAGCAGTTTGCTCGTGGCGCTGCCGCTTAACACCGCCGCGAGCTTCCAGGCCAGATTGATCGCGTCGCCAATCCCGGTGTTCATGCCCTGGCCACCCGCCGGGCTGTGGACATGGGCGGCGTCACCCAATAGAAACGCGCGCCCGGTGCGAAAGTGATCCGCTACCCGGTGATGCACGCGGTAGGTCGAGAACCAGTTCACCTCATCGATCTGCAGCTTTAAGTGCTCGATGGCCCGTTTGCTGACGTCTGCAAACTGGAGAGTTTCGGCGCGGTCGGCGCGTTCGTCGCGAACCGTGCCGATCAGTCGGGCGCGACCTTCGCTGGACAAAGGAAAAATGGCGAGAAAGTCGGCTTCGTCGAGGTCCACATGCAATTCACCGTTGAACGTCGGGCCGCGGGCCTGCACATCTGCCACGTAGAAAATCTGCTGGTAGGTGCCCCCCGGAAAACCGGTGTCCAGGGTTTTACGCACAATCGAGCGGGCGCCGTCGCAGCCTGCGAGGTAACAGGCCTGACAGGTTTCCTGCTGGCCATCGGGCAAGAGCAGCGTCGCGGTGATGCCGTCCCCGGTTTCCTCGAAGTTCTGCAGTTCGGTGTTGCGCTCCACTGTAATGCCGAAGGTCTCCAGGCGTTCGATCAGCAGCTGTTCGTGCTCGTCTTGCGGATAGATTTCCAGGAACGCATAGGGCGTCAAACCCTCGCCGATGGCGCTCAGCGGCAGGTGTGCGACTGGTTCGCCCTTGACCCAGAAATTCGCTGCGCACACTTTATGGCCGTTCTGCACCACGGCGTCGCTGAGGTCGAGCTGGCGATACAGTTCCAGCGTTCTGGCCTGTACCGCCAACGCGCGTGAGGTGGTGCCGGGGGCCGAGGTCTTGTCGATAATCCGTACCCGAATCCCCAGCTTGCTCAACCACAGTGCCAGGACCAGCCCGGTCGGGCCGGCGCCGATGATCAGCACGTCGCTACGGTTCATGGGCCTGTCCTCCTCGGTGTGTGGATCAAGTATGGTTCAACCGGGGGGCACTCGCGGGACGACTGCTCAACGGGAAAGCGCCGGCGTTATAGCGCCGTAGCAGCTGCCGAGCCTG